>JAXHOG010000029.1:0-52666 GCA_034519605.1 Marinagarivorans sp. | reverse complement strand
AGTTACGTATTGCTAGCTATCAAAAAGAGAGCACGCATTATCAACGATTAACGCCAAAAGAGGGCGGCGACCATAATCGCAAAGGCCATATGATGCTAACGTTATTTGATGTGCGTATGGGCGTGCCGATTGATGTTGCCATTGAAACAAAAAATACCCATGAAACGCTCGTGCTGAAAAATAATTTTAATTCACCCGAGGGTTGTTTGCGCAAGCGCAATGCTATTTTTGTGGTCGATAGAGCCTTTGTTAATATGCCATTCTGGGATGCCCAAAAAAAGACCTATGCGCAAACCAGTATTACGCGATGGAAAGATAATCTTATCGTAAAATCGAGCGTTGCTCGCACAGTAAATCTGTGTGCGATGAACGAAGGTGTTGTGTCTGACGACAGTGTTTCGCTGAACGCAAGCGCTGAGGAGTGGCGTTGTATTCGCTACAAAACACCGGAAGGAAAAAGGGCCTCGTTTTTTTATCGAATGAGTTAACGATTGAGCCAGGACTTATTGCTTTTTTATATTTGCGTCGCTGGGATGAAGAGAAATGTTTCGATACGTGGAAAAATGATTTCTCTTGCAAAAAGGCGTGGGAGTAAAAGTAATAATGGTATTTTTCAGCAAGCATTATTGGCGGTGATGACGTCGTTGCTGGTGCAATTATTTTCGAATCATCATAAAAATGCGTTGGGTATTGAGGATGAGGCAAGTTTAAAAAAGCAAGATGATTTACAGAATAAAAATGCACGTGAAAAAGGCCACCGCATTCCGTGGTATCGTGATTTCTTCCGCTCCGCCTCCAAAGTGACGCGTCAAATACTTCGCTTTTTGAGGAGCTGTTTGATGAAAACGCCCTCAAAATCGCTGTATGAGCGCCAGCTGCGGCCATTGTATCTTAAGTATATTTAGGGGTTGGCCGGACACTGTTGTTTGAAATGATATTTACCCCGTAAAATAAAGGGTATTTCTTCAAAAATAAAAAGAAACCATAATGTATTGATTAATCCGTTTTTTTAGTAGTCGAGTTGCTGCAGGGATTTTTCTGACGAGGCGCCAAAGCGCTTAGCTTGCGCCAATTTAAATTAGGGCTCACGGTAAAAAGCAAGCTCTTGTTCGAGCTGGAGATTACGCTCTTATAAAAGCGCGATTTCGGCAATTAATTCGGGGTGATATAGTCATCGCCGTATTTGGCCACGGCCTTATTTTTTAATTAATGTGAAACATTAAAAAATACGGGCTTAAGTCCTTTTTTAATAATATCGTACCCACTTTGCTGCCAATGCAATTGGTGTTCGTCGAGGATTAATGAGGCGCTGCTATTTTTCTGGCCATTTAAATTTGCTTTCTCAACGTTTATACCACACGCAAACCGGTGTTATCCCAAACATATTTTTATTTGTCGCGGGCGCGATTCAAAAAATATACACGCGGGATCAAAGGCCAGACGCTCAACCCTTCTCAATAATCATCACTAAGCCATTAATGGATTTACGAAAATCAATCGCATCTTTGTATAAATAAATTCCGGGTGGATCAACAAAGCAGCGCATTAACGAATCGCCTTGATGATATCGGCCAACCACTGCGCAGGTACGCCCAAAGAAATACGCATGGTGGCGGCGCCCGTTATACTCTTTTTTATCTCAACAATATGTGTGGCGGGTGGCGGTGTTTGGACACGAACAAAAGCCGATGATGCTGATGTAGTCGGGCTGATTTTTCCGCAAGCTGAAATATTTAGGATTAATTCCGCGTGCTGCACAAAATGCGGTGGCGGTCAGTGATGATTGGGCTTGCTCGGCGATGAGTTCGCGCCATTGTGTTTGAGTTAATCTGGCCATTTTTACGCTCCAAGTGAAAACGGCTAGATTAGGGTTTGATTAGATGGGGCGGTAGGTGTGGTTTATTGGACGGTTACGTGGAGCAGGGTAATCGCGAGCAATTGTTAGCGTTTTCGGGACATTATGCGGCGCTTTGCGAAACTCAAAAAAATCAGTGATGGCTGGGTGGTGAGTTTTAATGGATTTTCCTACGGTTAATTTTTCGATTATTGGCGTTGTGAGTTCTTGCTTCAAAGAAAAGTTTGGTATCCCTCGTCAACCCGGTTTGGTAAAAAGCTCCTCGGCGGTGATTGAGTTGCTGTCTCCCTACAATAATGTCGACGCGGTTGATGGACTTGAATTAACTAGCCATATTTGGGTACATTTTTTATTTCATGCAAATGCTGGTCGTGACTGGAAGGCCAAAGTAAGGCCGCCACGTTTGGGCGGGAATGCATCGATGGGGGTATTTGCAACACGTTCGCCAATCCGGCCTAATCCACTAGGGTTGTCGGTAGTTAGGCTGCAAAATGTAGTCGTGCAAAAAAAAATGCGCGGGATGAGTGTGCAATTGCATATTGCCGAGCATGACCTTTTAGATGGCACGCCAGTTTTAGATATTAAACCTTACATTCCTTACGCGGACTCACTGCCATATGCGGTAAATGGTTTTGCGGGTACGGAGCCGAAACAATATGCGGTTGTGTTTTCGATATCGGCGCAAGCTGTGTGTGCGAGTGCGCGGGCTATTGCTTTGCAATTGCAATCGTTGATTGTGCAGGTTTTGGCGCAAGACCCAAGGCCAGCCTACCAAAAAAATGATTCCAATAAACTTTATGGTGTTCGTTTACACGATTGGAATGTGCGCTGGCGAGTGGAGGTATTACAAGGCGAGCAGTATATGTTTGTAGAGGTTATTGAGACGCTAGCAGAGCCATTGTGACTGGCTTTAAGTGGCTAAATTCAGACAAAAAAATACCCGCTTTAGCGGGTATTTTTTTGTCTATCAAAAGCGTTAGCTTCAATTAGATAGCAACAATGTTCTCAGCTTGTGGGCCTTTTTGGCCTTGAGTTACAGTGAACTCAACTTTTTGGCCTTCGGCTAAGGTTTTGAAGCCAGAACCTGAAATGGCGCTGAAGTGTGCGAATACATCTGGGCCAGATTCTTGCTCGATGAAACCAAAGCCTTTAGATTCGTTGAACCACTTAACGGTGCCTTTTACAGTGTTAGACATAATAATATCTCGAAAAAAATTTAAAATTTGCCAAGTAAAACTGGGCGTTGGTAGCCGGAAACTAGGCTGGTACTAAGCACTACAGGTCGAGGTATTACAAGTAAAACAACGAAAAGGAGAATGTGACCAAGGAACTTTTTTCTAGCTGTCTTAAAGAATATAGGGAACTGAGTCTAAGTCAATTATTTTTTTTAAGCAGGCCCCATTTTTTTGCTTGCGAGTGTTTTTTGTCTTTTCAAACCTTTTGACTGCGATGCTTTGTTTTGCAAGACGAGGGTCTCTATTTGTTTTGGTTGTCAGTGTGAATTAACTAGCAAACACGTTAAATTCGTTAACAAAGGGGTTGTGGCGGTATATCCTCCATAGCTTGTACTTTTCACTTGTTTCTGTAGTTATTAGTAAGGGCTAACCATATGACTAAGCGAGTGCTCATCGTTGATGATTCTAAAACGGCACAGTTACGTTTACGTAAAATGCTCGAAAAGTTTGATGTGGATGTGGATATTTCTAATTCTGCAGAAGAGGCTTTAGGTTACCTTTCTTATCGTCAACCTTCGGTAATTTTTTTAGATCACCATATGGAGGGTATGAGTGGCTTATCAGCTTTAAAGATTATCAAGTCGAATCCTGCAACGGCCTTAATTCCTGTGGTGATGTATACCTCCGAGCAAGGTGATGTTTATGTGGGGCAGGCGCGAGCATTGGGCGCTTTGGATATTATTTCAAAGGAGATTGTGCAGCATTCCAATATAGAAAAAGTATTGTCGAGCCTTGGTATAGCAGGGCGCGGGAATGCAGACGGAGCCATGAGCGATGCAAATGTTGCCGACTCTGAATTCGACAAGCCGCCATCCAGGGCGCTCGCGGCATCAGTATCGACGGATTTGATCAAGGTGCAGTCGCAAGTAGGAAAATTATTTGAAATACATATGGCCAAGGTGCGTCAAGAAATTGAAGACAGCACTAAATTTTTGGTGCGCCGTTTAAGTAAGGAAATTCAAGAACATGGCGCTGCCAAAGTAACTACGGTTGCGCGAGCAAGTAAGCCTGAAGAGTCGAGCGTGACCGTTGCGGTGAGTAGTGAATTTACCGCTCCGCCCGTCTCTAAAATGCCGATTATGGGAATAGCTGTTCTTTTGATTATGCTGGTTTTTATGGCTTATCAGCTTTTGCAGGGTAGCGATGCTTTAAATCAGCGCGCGACGCAGCTGGAGGCTTTGATTCAAAAAGAACGTCAGCAAAATGAGTCCGTGCAAGCTATTTTGGCTAAAGGTAAAGCGGATCCAGAAATCATTAGAGGCGGAACTGATGCACGGGTAATGCTGGATGCTTTGGGTTGGGCTGTTAATGTTGATCCTCAGGTGCCTTTTTCGCAAAAGGCTTTAGGTGACGAGCGCATTTATATGTTGGGTGAATTGTTGGCGCTTTTAAAGGCGGCCAATTTTACTGGCACGGTTTTTATTGATTTGCACGCAGGTAATTATTGTGTGGTTAAGTCACCTTCGGGTGAATGGATACTGCCTGATGAGGCCAGCAATACCGATGATTGTATTTTTCTTGCCGATCAAAATGGCGAAATATCGTTAAATGATCAAGTTTCGGTGGGTTTTTTAAATTATCTTCATAGCGCTCCTGTATTGGCTGACGGCAGTATTTCCGTTGAGTTGACGAGTATGTTGTACGATTCACCTAAGTTTAGTTATCCACCTCTCACCGGTGCGACTAGTGCTGGACAATGGAATAGTGCGGCTGCGCGCAATAGTCGTTTGGTTTTTTCTTTCTCGCCAGAATAAGTTTTATTGGGCGAGTGCTGGCGTCGAAATGCGCGCTGCCAGAGCTTATTTTACGGTGACCCATTGCTGGTCAATTAACATCTCAAGTGGCCGATACTCGGTTTTGTAGCTCATTTTTTGGCAGTCTTTAATCCAGTAGCCCAAATACAAATACTCTAGCCCTTGCTCTCTTGATGCTTGAATTTGATGAAGTATGGCGAGCTTGCCAAGACTGCGTTTGTTTTCGCTGGGGCAGTAATAGGTGTAAATGGCCGATAATCCGTGAGTCAGTTTGTCGCTGACGGAGCATGCGATCAGTTGGCCCTTTTTTCTAAATTCAAAATATTGTGTGCAGCCCAAGGGGTTGCTGAGAAAATCTTCGTATTGCTTACGCGAGGGTGGGTTCATGTCGCCATCACTATGTTTTAGTGTGATATAGCGTTCGTAAAGGGCGTAGTGCTCTTCAATATTGGGTGCGTTAGTCGCTCCAATTTCTAGATCGTTATTGTATTTTATGCAGCGTTTTTGATGGCGTGTTGGGTTGTGGTTGGTGACGGGGATGCGAACAGAGACACAGGCGCGGCAGTCATTGCAGTGCGGTTTATAAACGTGTTTTCCGCTACGGCGAAAGCCTAGATGGGATAATCCCGTGTAGGTGTTGATATCGATTTCGGTATTGGGATCGATGAATACTGTGGTGGCCTCTTGGTTGGGGAGGTAGCTACAGCTGTGCGCTTGGGTGGCAAAAAGTTTTAGTTGAGTTGTGTTTGTCATTGGAGCGCTGAACGATAGATGGTGGCGCCCTTATTTTGCGTCCAAATAGGCTGATAGGATAGGTTTTTGGCGACGCCATACTCTTTGATTAGCGCGTTGAATCGCTCCCTTTCTAGGTTTTTCCCACCCAAAGAAACTAAGTGGGGATTTTCCACTTGGCAGTCAATAAGCTTAAAATCACGCGCGGCTAACCATTCGGATAGCGCATAGATTGCAATTTTTGACGCGTTAGGTTCAAGACTGAACATGCTTTCTCCAAAAAAAATGCCGCCTAAGGATAAGCCATATAAACCGCCAATTAGTTTTCCCTCTGTGTTTCTTGTTTCGATGGAGTGAGCAAAACCCAGAGCATAAATTTTTTTGTAGGCCGTTTGAATGTCGTCGCTAATCCATGTGCCTTCTTTGGCTACACGCAGCTTGCTGCAGTGATCAATAACATCATCAAACGATTGGTCGATAGTGACGTGGTAATGCTTTTTTTTCAGTTGTTTTTTAAGGCTTTTACTTTGGTGTACTTGGCCTGGAATAAAGACCATTCGGGGAGAGGGCGACCACCATAAGATGGGGTCTTCTTCATTGAACCAGGGGAATATCCCCATGGAATAAGCCGTAAGTAATCGTTCGGGAGAGAGGTCGCCCCCAGCGGCCAATAGGCCGTTGGGTTCGATCATCGCGAGGCGCGTGGGCGGAAAGGCTAGCGAAGTTTCGTCTAACCATACCGGATGCTTTAGGCTGATTGCCCGAGGCATGCGCCTTTACTCGGTTTATTTGTCGAGGTAGCGTTCGGCATCGAGTGCCGCCATACAGCCTGAGCCTGACGAGGTAATTGCTTGACGGTAAATGTGATCGGCCACGTCGCCTGCTGCAAACACGCCTTCGATACTGGTTTGCGTAGCGTTGCCTTCAAGGCCACTTTTAACGACTAAATAACCGCCATTCATGTCGAGTTGACCTTCAAAAATATCGGTATTGGGCTTGTGTCCAATCGCGATAAAAATACCGTTAACGTCAATATCAACACTGCTGCCGTCTTTGGTGTTTTTAAGGCGTGCACCCGTTACGCCGGAATTATCACCGAGGACTTCTTCAAGTTGGTGATTCCACATGAGCGTGACGTTGCCGTTTTTAGCTTTTTCGAAGAGGCGATCTTGCAGGATTTTTTCTGACTTTAGCGTGTCGCGGCGATGTACAAGAACTACTTCTTTAGCAATGTTGGAGAGGTAAAGAGCTTCTTCCACGGCGGTATTGCCGCCGCCTACCACAATCACTTTTTGATCGCGGTAAAAGAATCCATCGCAGGTAGCGCACGCGCTAACGCCTTTGCCTTGGAATGCTTCTTCCGAAGGCAAACCTAAGTATTGCGCTGATGCGCCAGTACAAATAATGAGGGCATCGCAAGTGTATTCGCTAGAGCCTTTGAGTTTGAATGGGCGTGTGCTTAAGTCGACCGAGCTAATGTGGTCGTAGATCATCTCGGTATCAAAACGCTCGGCGTGTTTTTGCATTTCAACCATAAGGTCTGGGCCTTGTAGATCGTGTACGCCACCTGGCCAGTTTTCAACTTCGGTGGTTGTGGTAAGTTGACCGCCTTGCTGCATGCCAGTGATTAAGCATGGATTGAGATTAGCGCGAGCGGCGTAAATAGCCGCTGTATAACCAGCAGGGCCAGAACCCAAAATGATTAGGCGACGGTGCTGAGAGTCAGTCATGGCTACATCCTAAGGTCTATGAAAAGTAATGGTATTATGCAATGCGCTTCATTGAAGTGCTTGCTGTGTAGGGCAGTAAAACAGGCACGCATAGTAAGTGAAAACAGACAAAACTGCTACGCGTTCAATTGTGACGGGGGCGAGCTTTTGAGCTAGTCCACTCTTCACGATTAAAGTTTGCTCGGTTAAGACTTTTGGTTGGATTGCATTTTTATTCCAGTAGAATAATAAGACCACCTGTCTCGTGTATGTATAAAAACAATCTTCAAGGCTCGAGAGTATTTTTTACCTATGACTCGTACAACAGTTACTTCTCTTGCCAGTATCGGTCGAGGTCGAAGTTTGATTAATAATATTCTTCGCGACGGGGCCTTGATTGTGCTTATTGCGGCGTGCGGATTCTTCACCTTGGCGTTGATGAGTTTTGATCGCTTTGATCCAGGCTGGTCTAATACGGGCTCTAACAATAGCGTGGCCAACGCTGGCGGGCCTGTAGGTGCGTGGTTGGCGAATGTGAGTTTTTTATTGGTGGGTTATATGGCTTACCTTTTTCCACTCATGCTGGGATATCAAGGTTGGCGTGTTTTGCGAGATAGAACCCCCAATCTTTTCGATCCTGTATTGCTAGGTTTGCGTTTTGTGGGTTTTTGTTTGGTGATGGTCTCTGCCACAGCGTTGGCGGTGCACTACGGTGGTCAATCTAGCGCGGCACTGCCCTATTCAGTCGGTGGCGTGCTAGGCGTTTCGGTATCACATTCGCTGGATGCAGCGTTTGGCAGTGTTGGCGGTTCGCTGATGATGGTGAGTTTGTTTTTATTTGGCCTCACTATTTTTGTCGACATCTCGTGGTTTAAAGTTATGGATGCTTTGGGTGCTGCGGTCTTAAAGATATGTGCCCGAATGAGTGACGAGTTACGTCGTCGTCAGCACCGAATGAAGGAAACAAAAATCGTTAAAGAAGGTGTGATGAAGCGACAAGTTGCGGTGCAAAAACAGGTTAGCGATCAACGTGACCGCGTGCCTCCAACCATTAGTCTTCCCAATCCAAAACCAGAAATAAGCCCACGCATTGAAAAAGAAAAACAGCAAAAACTGTTCGATGACAGCCCCGTTGAGGGTGAGTTACCCGCAGTAAGCCTGTTAGAGGCGACTCGTAAAAGTGATAAAAAAGGCTATTCCGAAGAATCGCTAGAAGCTATGAGCCGCCTGCTGGAACTCAAACTTAAAGACTTTGGCGTTATTGCCGAAGTGGTCGAAGTCTTACCCGGTCCCGTTGTTACCCGTTTTGAATTGCAGCCTGCGCCCGGCATTAAAGCCAGCAAAATTACCGGCCTCGCCAAAGATATTGCACGCTCGCTCGCGGTAATCAGTGTGCGTGTTGTTGAGGTGATTCAGGGGAAGTCGGTAATTGGTATTGAGATTCCCAATCAAGAGCGCGAAATTGTGCGTTTGTCCGAAATCATAGGCTCAAGTGCTTACGATAAATCCCGCTCGCCCTTGACCTTGGCCTTAGGTCACGACATTTCGGGGCAGGCCGTAGTAGCCGATCTCGCCAAAATGCCGCATTTATTAGTGGCAGGCACAACGGGTTCGGGAAAGTCGGTGGGTGTTAACTCTATGCTGGTGAGCATCCTTTATAAGGCCACGCCCAAAGATGTTCGTTTGCTGTTGGTTGATCCTAAAATGCTGGAGCTTTCGGTCTACGAAGGCATTCCGCATTTACTGGCGCCCGTGATTACCGATATGAAAGACGCCGCCACTGGCCTGCGTTGGTGTGTCGGCGAGATGGAGCGACGCTATAAATTGATGGCGGCGCTGGGTGTGCGTAACCTCGCGGGCTACAACAAAAAAATCACCGATGCTATAAAAGCGGGCGAGCCAGTCAAAGATCCACTTTGGCGGCCCGATGAATCGGGCATTGGCGAAATCGAAGCGCCAGAATTGGAGACCTTGCCCTTTATTGTGGTAGTGATCGACGAGTTTGCCGACATGATGATGATCGTTGGTAAAAAGGTTGAGCAGCTCATTGCCCGCATCGCCCAAAAGGCGCGGGCGGCGGGTATCCACATGATATTGGCAACCCAACGTCCCTCGGTAGATGTGATTACCGGTTTGATCAAAGCTAACGTGCCGACGCGCATGGCCTTTCAGGTATCGTCTAAAATCGACTCTCGCACTATTCTTGATCAAGGTGGTGCTGAGCAACTGTTGGGGCATGGTGACATGCTTTACCTCCCTCCTGGCACCAGTTTATCGGTGCGAGTGCATGGTGCTTTTGTCGATGATCATGAGGTGCACGCGGTTGTAGCCGATTGGAAAAAACGTGGAGCCCCCGACTATTTAGATGAAATTTTTAGTGAGGCTACCGATGCGGTCGTTGTGCCCGGCTTTAGCGAAGTGGGGGAGGGTAGCGGCGAAGGCAGCGAAGCCGATCCTTTATATGACGAGGCTGTGGCCTTTGTGACCGAAACACGCAAAGCCAGCATTTCGTCGGTACAGCGTAAGTTGCGCATCGGCTACAACCGCGCGGCACGCTTAATCGAGCAAATGGAAGAGTCGGGGGTCGTCAGTGGCATGGGCCATAACGGTAACCGTGAAGTCATTGCACCTGCGCCACCACCTCGCCATTAGTTTTTAGCGTTTATTCATCTTCTGGTCTGTACCTTGGTTGCCTTTGGCGCCAAGGTGGCGCCGCTTCTGGGGTTTAATCATGCATAAATTATTAGTTGCCAGCCTTGTACCTGCATTGGTCTCTCTTGTTACCTTTAGCGCTTTTGCCGCTGATGCAACAGCGCCTGCGGTCGTAAAATCTAACGCAGGCAGTGCGTCTGCCAGTGATCTACTGTCGGCGAAATTAGCCGCCTATAACAGTTTACAGGGTCGGTTTGAGCAGGTGCTCGCCAGTAAAGATGGCAAAGTACAGCAAACTACGCAGGGCGATTTTAGGTTCAAAAAACCGGGTTTGTATCTGTGGCAAAGCGAAGAGCCGTACCCGCAAACCGTAGTTGGTAATGGCAAGACTTTATGGGTTTACGACCCTGATTTAGAGCAAGTTACCGAGACCGCGCAAAGTAAAATGCCCTTTAACCCTGCCACTTTAATTGCTGGCGGCATTGATCAATTAAGTCGTCAATATCAGATTGCCCACACAGTCGCGGGCGATACTGAGATTTTTAACCTTGCGCCGCAAACGACAACTGACAAGCAAGCGGCGTTTAGTCAATTGTCTTTATCCTTTAAGGGCGAAAGTTTGGTGGGTGCCTTGCTGATTGATCAGTTGGGCCAACAGACACGCATTCGTTTTTCGGCGGTGACTAAAAATCGGCCGATGGCCGATGCTCAATTTACTTTTGTGCCGCCCGAGGGCACGGATGTACTGGTGAATGACTGATTTATTTGCGAGCCTCCCAAGCGAAAAAACACGCGCAACACCAGCACCTTTGGCCGCGCGCATGCGGCCACAAAATCTAAACCAATACGTGGGTCAGCAGGATTTGTTGGCTAACGGCAAACCTTTAGGTGATGCACTACGGCACGGTGTACTGCATTCGATGATTCTCTGGGGGCCGCCCGGCGTAGGTAAAACCACACTGGCTAAGCTTTTTGCTGATCTTGTTGATGGCCATTTTCAAGCCATGTCGGCGGTATTGGCGGGCGTTAAAGAGATTCGTTTGGCGGCAATTGACGCCGAACAACGGCTAAAAATCTACGGCAAAAAAACCGTGCTATTTGTGGATGAGGTCCATCGTTTTAATAAATCTCAGCAAGATGCTTTTTTACCCTATGTCGAAGATGGCACCGTGGTGTTTGTGGGTGCAACTACCGAAAATCCTTCGTTTGAAGTCAATAATGCGTTGTTATCACGTTGCCGCGTGTATGTGCTGCAGTCTTTAACGGCGAGTGATTTGAGTCAATTAATTGATTTGGCGTTGAGTGACGACGAGCGAGGTTTGGGTGCAAAAAATCTCAGCATCCTACCCAAAGCGCGCGATTTTTTAGTGCAATGCGCCGATGGTGATGGGCGGCGATTATTGAATTTATTAGAGTTAGCCGCTGATTTTTCCGAAGGTGACAGCATTACGCCAGAGATGGTTGAACAGGTTGCCAGCCACGATGCGCGCCGCTTTGATAAGGGCGGCGATGTTTTTTACGAGCAAATATCAGCACTGCATAAATCGGTGCGTGGCTCTAATCCCGATGCGGCCTTGTACTGGATGGCGCGAATGTTGGATGGCGGTTGTGATCCCGTTTATATTGCTCGCCGTGTGGTGCGTATGGCCAGCGAAGATATTGGCAATGCCGACCCGCGCGGTTTGCAGTTGGCGTTAAATGCGTGGGATGTGCAAGCCCGCTTGGGTAGCCCCGAGGGCGAGCTGGCGATTGCACAAGCGGTAATTTATTTAGCCGCAGCACCCAAAAGCAATGCGGTTTATCAGGCTTATAAACAAGCGATGGCCGATGTGAAGAGTGAGCCGAGTTACCCCGTGCCTAATCACTTACGCAATGCACCTACCAAATTGATGAAGCAGCTAGAGATGGGCAAGGATTACCGTTATGCCCATAACGAAGATGATGCCTATGCTGCGGGTGAGCATTACTTTCCCGATGAGCTTGAAGCACGACACTATTACCAGCCGGTTGCGCGCGGACTGGAAATCAAAATCAAAGAAAAGTTAGAGCGATTGGCTGCTTTGGATGAAGCTATTCACCAGAAAAATCCACACTCCCAAGTCTAGGAGCATGCAATGTTAATACAGTTTGTAAGCGTGGCAATGGGTGGGGCACTTGGCGCGTGCGTACGTTTCTCGTTATCGCTGTGTTTTCCCTTTGTGGTCGGGCAGTGGCCTTTGGCATCGTTTATTGCGAATGTTACTGGCTGCGCCATCATGGGTTGTTTTTATTATTTGATCTCGCACACCCATCTTTCGCCCTCGTTTAAACCTTTGCTGATGGCAGGTTTTTTGGGGGCAATGACGACCTTTTCGAGTTTTGCGCTTGAGGCTTGGCTGATGCTTGCGCACAATGCGCACCTATTGGCGGCGGCCTATTTAGTGACGAGCGTGTTGGCTTGCGTGGCGGCGCTAGCGATTGGCTATTCAATCACCGGAGTATTAGCGCCCAGCCAACCTCATTCCCTTTAACAAATACAAGCTTTCGAAAAAGCTTCAACAAAAAATAAGGTTGTTATGTTAGATCCCAAGTTATTTCGCAACGATATTGAGCACTTAGCCCAAGCCCTTAAAGCGCGTGGTTTTGAATTAGACGTAACGACGTTTAATCAACTCGAAGAACAGCGTAAAAAACTCCAAGTTAATTGTGAAACATTGCAGCAAGCGCGTAACGCCAGCGCAAAAAATATTGGCCAAGCCAAAGCCAAAGGCGAAGATATTGCGCCATTACTGGCTGCTGTTGATTCCATGAAGGCGCAATTAAGCGAAGCCGAAACCGGTTTGGCCGACGTGCAAAATCGTTTAGATGCACTCTTGGCGGGCGTGCCTAATGTGCCCGATGCCTCGGTGCCAGCAGGTTTAAAAGAAGAAGACAATGTTGAAGTGATCCGTGTTGGCGAGATTCCAGTATTGGGTTTTGATGCCAAGGATCACGTTGATTTAGGTGAAGCTTTGGGCATGCTCGACTTTGATACCGCGAGCAAAATTACTGGCTCGCGTTTTTCGGTGATGAAAGGCCCGTTAGCGATGATGCATCGCGCCTTGACCCAATTTATGCTCAATACCCACACCCAACAACACGGCTACGAAGAGGTTTACGTACCTTATATCGTTAACCGAGAATCCTTGTACGGCACAGGGCAGTTGCCTAAATTTGAAGAAGATCTCTTCAAGTTGACCGACGATCGTGAGTTTTTCTTGATTCCCACCGCCGAAGTACCTGTCACCAATTTATTGCGTGATGAAATTGTGGATGAGTCCCAGTTGCCGTTGCGTTACACCGCGCACACGCCCTGTTTCCGTTCGGAGGCGGGTAGTTATGGTCGTGATACACGCGGCATGATTCGCCAACATCAGTTTGAAAAAGTGGAATTAGTGCAGTTTGTTAAGCCCGAAGATTCGGACGCAGCGCTCGAAACACTCACCGGCCATGCCGAAGCGATTTTGCAACAATTGGGTTTGCCCTACCGCAAGATGGCGTTGTGTGTGGGTGATATGGGCTTTTCGGCGGCCAAAACCTACGATCTCGAAGTCTGGTTACCCTCGCAACAAAAATACCGAGAGATCTCTTCTTGCAGTAACTTCAAAGATTTCCAAGCGCGCCGCATGATGGCACGCTACCGCAGCAAAGAAACCGGCAAACCTGCGCTTTTACATACCTTAAATGGCTCGGGTTTGGCCGTGGGCCGTACCTTGCTCGCGGTGATGGAAAATTATCAGCAAGCCGATGGTTCGATTCGCGTACCCGAAGTGCTCCGCCCTTACATGGCAGGTCTTGAGGTTATTGCACGCTAGTGGAATATTTTCCGTTTTTTCATGATTTAAAAGGCAAAACCTGCCTGTTAGTGGGCGGCGGCACGATCGCGCTGCGCAAGGCGCGTTTGCTGGTGAAAGCGGGCGCAAAATTGCGCGTAGTTGCGCCCAAAATCGCCACCGAACTGCAAGCGCTGATCGAGTCCCATGGTGGCCATTGTTTGTTCGAACGCTACAGCGCCACACATTTAGAAGCGGCGGTATTGGTGGTGTCGGCCACCGATATCGACAGTGTTAACGCGAAAGTCGCCAAAGATTGCAACGCGCTGCGCTTGCCGGTAAACGTGGTCGATAACCCCGCGCTATGCAGCATTATTACCCCCGCCATTATTGACCGAAGCCCGTTATTAATTGCTGTGACCAGTGGTGGCGAAGCGCCTGTGCTGGCGCGTATGGTGCGGGCCAAGTTGGAGTCCATGTTGCCCGCCAGTTACGGTGCGTTGGCGCAGTTGGCAAGCCGTTTTCGCAATGCCGTTAAAGCGCGTTTTGATGACGGTGATCAACGTCGCCGCTTTTGGGAATCGACTTTGCAGGGTCCGGTTGCCGAGCAGGTGTTTGCGGGTAATGTGCAATTGGCCGAACAGCTTTTTGAGCAAGCCCTAGTGAGCGCTCGAGACAATACGCAAGGTGAAGTCTATTTGGTGGGTGCAGGCCCTGGCGATCCTGATTTGCTCACCTTTAAAGCGCTGCGACTCATGCAGCAAGCCGAAGTGGTGCTTTATGATCGTTTGGTGAGCGAGCCAATTTTGGAGATGGTGCGCCGTGATGCCGACCGTATTTTTGTGGGTAAAAAACGCGCCGATCACGCCTTGCCGCAGCAAGATATTAATCAGTTGTTAGTGGATTTAGCCAAACAAGGTAAACGAGTCCTGCGCTTAAAAGGCGGCGATCCTTTTATTTTTGGTCGCGGTGGCGAAGAGATCGAGCTGCTGGCCGAAAATGGTATTAATTTCCAAGTAGTGCCCGGCATTACTGCAGCGAGCGGTTGCGCGGCTTATTCAGGTATTCCGCTAACGCACCGCGATCACGCGCAATCGGTACGTTTTGTTACCGGCCATTTAAAAGAGGGTAGTTGCAATTTACCCTTCCAAGAAATGACCAGCAGCAACCAAACCCTGGTGTTTTACATGGGCTTGGTATCGCTGCCAGAAATCTGCAAGCAGTTGATTGCTTGCGGCAAGGCGCCAAATACACCAGCGGCACTGATTGAGCGCGGAACAACGCCGGATCATAAAGTGCATATAGGTGATATTACGTCGCTACCCAAGTTGGTAAAAAACACCGAAATCCACGCACCGACCTTATTGATTATTGGCTCGGTCGTTTCTCTGCACTCCAAGCTAGGATGGTATAAGCAGACTTAATGTTTTTGCATTAAGTCGCTGTCCTTTTTCTATTCAAGTTTTACCATTAGTCGCCGATAAGCTGTTCTGGAGACATGTTTGTGGAGCAGGCTTAATGATTCCTATAGACCCCTTTCGGCCGGTAACGCCGATCAAGCCATTTAAAATTACCCGCGTACAGCCAGCCGAAGTTGATGTTCACATCGACGATGAAACCGAAAGCGAGCGCCGACGCCGTCGTGAAAGACGTCATGCACCTTTTCGTCACCGTGGCGGATTTGAGCAACGAACGGGGCGTGATCGCCGAGATTCGGTGCATATCGATATAGAAGTCTAATCCTTTAACGGAGCCAAATAACGGTGAGTTTTGCTGTAAAACGCGGTATTCCCTCGCTTGTAAGGCTTGCGCCTATCCCCTAGAATGCGCGCAATACCCGACCAAATTACTCAGTTATCAGTGAGGTTCTCCATGGAAATTATCGAAACGATCAAAAAACAAATCGCCGACAACCCCGTTATTCTCTACATGAAAGGCTCGCCTGACGCGCCGCAATGTGGTTTTTCTATGCGTACATCGCAAGCCGTTATGGCGTGCGGTAAGCGTTTTGCGTTTGTCGATGTACTGTCTAACCCCGATATTCGCGCCAACTTACCGGCTTACGCTAATTGGCCAACCTTCCCGCAATTGTGGGTCGGCGGCGAATTAGTGGGTGGCTGTGACATCGTTACCGAAATGCACGAAAAAGGTGAGTTGCAAGCTGTGATCGATGCTGCAGTGCCTAACGAAGCCTAAGCTTTTGATGTTCAATTTGTGAAAAAGCCCTGCCAATACGCAGGGCTTTTTTTTGTCTCTTTATTTGATCTTATTGAGCGGCGAATGGCTTGCGGTGTTAAGTGGCGTGAGGTTGAATGGCGGCCATTTTGATGGATCTAGGTGCTTAAACAGTGAAATTATCTTTGTACGGCCAGCAAATGGCAGTGCCTTCGGCCATTGCCGAGCTTATGCACGATTTGGGTGATGCGCTGAACAATAATCCCGATTTATTGTTTTTGGGCGGCGGTAATCCTGCTGTCATTCCTGAAGTATCGGCTATTTTTCGTGAGCATATTCGCGCGCTTTGCGACGATGACGTTACGCTGGAAAAATGGTTGGGTGTCTATCAATCTCCGCAGGGTAGCGAGCCATTGTTAGCGGCTATGGCGGTTTATTTACAGGCGCAAGGCTGGCCCGTGAGCGAAAAAAATCTTGTGGTTGTCAATGGTGGGCAAACCGCATGTCATCGTTTATTCAATCTTTTGGCTGGCAAAAACGACGCGGGTACCGCTTTTGTCCATTTACCGTTGGTGCCAGAGTATGTCGGTTATCGCGGCCAGATTATGGGTGGCGATGCGTTTGTAGTGAGCCGCCCGATTGTTGAGATTTTGTCGTCTACGCGTTTTTGTTATCAATTAGATAAAACGGCGTTTGCACTTAATGAGGCCAGCGCGGCGGTGTGCCTATCGCGACCAACCAATCCTTCGGCGCGGGTGTTGCCGTTGGCCGATATGGAATGGCTTTATAAGCAGGCGCAAGCGGCGGGCGTACCGTTAATTCTCGATAGCGCTTACGGCGCACCATTTCCCAATATTATGGCGGCCGATGAGGCGATGGTTTGGCACACCGGCATGGTGACGATTTTAAGTGCATCCAAATTGGGTTTGCCGGGATTGCGTACGGCCGTAGTGGTGGCCGATGAAGCTATTGTTGATTTGCTAACACGCGCTGGCGCGGTGGAGAATCTTGCGGCTGGCAATACTGGGGCTTTGTTGTTGGAGCGGTTATTGGTGAGCGGTGATATTGATAATATTACACGCCTTATTGCTGCATTTTATGCGCATAAACGCGAGCAAATGTTGGCTTTATTAGATGAGGCTTTGGTCTCTACACCTTACAAAATTCATCAGCCGGACGGCGCTTTTTTTATCTGGTTGTGGTTGCCGAATTTACCTATTTCATCGCAGGCGTTGTATGAACGCTTAAAAGCGCGCGGCGTTTTGGTGATGGCGGGTGAGGCATTCTTTTTTGGATTGGACGACACTTGGTCGCATGGACGCGAGTGTATAAGGTTAAATCTTTGCCAAGATAAAGCAGTGATGGT
Source organism: Marinagarivorans sp. (assembly GCA_034519605.1). GTDB lineage: Bacteria > Pseudomonadota > Gammaproteobacteria > Pseudomonadales > Cellvibrionaceae > Marinagarivorans. The sequence continues at coordinate 35,397 of JAXHOG010000029.1, read as the reverse complement.
TGCGGCTGTTGCGATAATTGCCGATGAGGTGAAAAAGGCTTACGCGGAATGATCTTGGGGTGTAAAAACTAAAAAGGCGCTTGAGGGCGCCTTTTTAGTTTCTGTTTTTTTTAAGTGTGTATTTATTACCTTAACTGCTGCTCTAACCATGCCGCAGCACCGTTAAAGGCTAATTCGGGATGAGTAATAAGGTAGGCGGGAATATTTTCTACATAAGAGCTCATAGGGCCCTTATGGGCAAACTTAGTCGCAAAGTCACTGGTTTTTATGAAGTCGCTAAAGCGCGGCAAAATCCCACCGGCTAAATAAATACCGCCCGTTGCGCCATAGGTAAGCGCAAGATTGCCCGCAAAACTACCTATTAAACTGCAAAAAGTTTCTAGTGTGGTGCGGCAGGTGGCGTCGCTGCCATCCACGGCTTTGGTAGTTACATCGCTCGGTTCGTAGTTATTTGGCGTGCGGCCTTCAACTTCACAAATGGCGTTGTAAAGGTTTACAAGACCTGGCCCCGAGATAAATGACTCGGCCGAAACGTGCCCCAAATGAACCATTGCCGCTTTAATAACGTCGGCCTCAAAGGCTGAGCTAGGCGCGATATTGACGTGGCCGCCTTCGCAGGGGTTGGGCAGCCATAAACCGTTATGGTTAATAACACCGGCAACACCCAAGCCAGTGCCTGGCCCAAATACCGCCTTGTTGCCGCCTTTGGCGGGAGTGCCTTCTTTGAGGGTGATGAGGTGATCGCGGCCCATTATAGGAACGCCCGCCGCCACGGCGGCAAAGTCATTAATGGCTTCAAAAGCTTTAAAACCAAATTCTTCGGCCACGGCTTTGCACGAAAATTTCCAGCTTAAATTGGTCATTTGCACAACACCGTCAATGACTGGCCCAGCAATAGCGGCGCACATAGCGGTGGGTTTGATGTTGTCGAGAGTGTTTAGGTAGGCATGCAGGGCGTCCTCAAAAGTTGCGAAGTCTTTGCCTTTGAGTATCTGGACCCTTTCTAAAACGTAGAGACCGTCTTTTTTGTCAGACACTAAAGCAAAGCGCGCATTGGTACCGCCAATATCAGCTACAACATATGGAAACATAGGGGAATTCTCGAGTAAGAGTCATTAAGGAATTCGAATAAATAGGGTGATTCAACTTAGGTTTCTAGGATAATGAATAAGCCGCCACTCTAGTCAATGCGTGTGGTAGGCGCAAGACTAGCAAAGTCTGTTTGACGGCATCTCGCTTGTTGTCGGCATTGTGTGCCTGTGAACGCTAATAATTAGAAGCTTGGCCGCGTAAGGCTTGATTTGTAAAGCTCATATCGGCACTATCGCGCCCTTAATGTGATCGCTAGGCAGTGAAATTTTATGAGCGCCGAAAAAACATCTCCGCAAGCGTTAATGCAAAAGCAGCTACTTAAAATGCTCGAAATGCAGGACGCGATGAACTCAAAAGTTAATCGCGAGTGGCGTGCGCAAGGTAATGCTTGGTACCGTGCTATTTGGGTGGAGTGCGCCGAAATGCTCGACCATTACGGTTGGAAATGGTGGAAAAAACAGCATCCTGATATGCCACAGGTGATTTTGGAGTTGGTGGATATTTGGCATTTTGGTTTAAGTGATTTGCTGCAGCGCGAAAACCACAACGGAAATCTGGCTGAGCTTTTAGCGCTTGAACTTGCTAGCCCTATTGCATCGCCTGCGCCTTTTAGGGATCAGCTCGAAGTATTTGTGACGCAAGTGTTGACCTATAAGCAATTTGATTTACCGGCGTTTTGTCACTTAATGGCGTCTGCATCGCTCAGTTTTGAAAATCTTTATCTTCAGTACATGGGCAAAAACGTACTTAACTTTTTTCGTCAAGATCACGGTTATAAAGAAGGTTCTTACCATAAAATTTGGCATGGTCGTGAAGATAATGAGCATTTAGTCGAGGTGTTAACGTTGCTTGAGGTGAGCAGCTCGACATTTCAATCTGATGTCTATGCAGCGCTTGAGGCACGTTATCCCAAAGATTAATGACGAGCTTGGTTTATTGACCGACATCGGGTGACTTTTATAGGCGTTACTCTATAATGTTGCCCGCAAATCCTAAGCCTTGAATTCAAGGCGCGTTCTATAGCCTAAACGGAGATTAATTGTGAAAGAACCTGTTCGTGTTGCCGTAACTGGTGCCGCTGGCCAAATCAGCTACTCATTGTTGTTCCGCATTGCCGCTGGCGATATGCTCGGCAAGGATCAACCAGTCATTTTACAAATGTTGGAAATCACCCCCGCTTTAGGCGCTCTACAAGGCGTGGCGATGGAATTGGATGATTGTGCATTTCCGTTGTTGGCTGGCATTGTGACCACGGATGACCCCTCGGTAGCCTTTAAAAATGCTGATTACGCACTGTTAGTGGGCGCGCGTCCGCGTGGCCCAGGTATGGAGCGTAAAGATCTGCTGGAAGCCAATGCGGCGATTTTCTCTGTTCAAGGTAAAGCAATTAACGACCATGCCTCACGCCACATTAAAGTGTTAGTTGTCGGTAATCCTGCAAACACGAATGCTTTGATAGCACAGCGTAATGCGCCCGATATTGACCCGCGTCAATTCACGGCCATGATGCGTTTAGATCACAATCGCGCGTTGAGTCAGTTGGGCCAAAAAGTGGGCGTATCTATTAATAACATCACCCAAATGACCATTTGGGGCAATCACTCATCAACACAGTACCCCGATTTACATGCGGCGCTGGTTAATGGTGAGTCTGCTGTTTCTAAAGTAGATACCGCTTGGTATGCCGACACTTTTATCCCTGTAGTGCAGCAACGTGGCGCCGCTATTATCAAAGCGCGCGGTGCTTCTAGCGCGGCTTCAGCGGCTAACGCGGCCGTCTTCCATATGCGCGATTGGGCTTTGGGTACACCTAAAGGTGATTGGGTTAGCATGGGTGTTTATTCGGATGGCAGCTATGGCATTGAAGAAGGTTTGATCTACTCATTTCCCTGTGTTTGCAAAAACGGCGAGTGGGAAATTGTTCAAGGTTTAGAGATAAACGAATTCGCGCGCGCGCGTATGACGGCGACCGAAAACGAATTAAAAGAAGAACGCAATGCGGTTAAGTCATTATTGCCCGCATAAACACATCTAAAGCCTAAGCGTTATCGTAAAAACCGCACCTTTAACCGTGCGGTTTTTTTTCATCAAAGTTTTTATATCGAGGTTTTATAGTATGAGTTTTCCGCTAGTGGGGGCTAAGGCGCCAGAGTTTAAGTTGCAGAATCAACTTGGTGAATGGGTTCATCTGAGTGATTTTAAAGGCAAAAAAGTAGTCGTTTATTTTTACCCCAAGGCCATGACGCCTGGCTGCACCACGCAAGCGTGCGGTATTCGAGACAGCGCAAGTGCTTATGATGCTGCAAATGTGGTTGTGTTGGCGATTAGCTCAGATCCATTTGAGCGCCTTAAAAAATTTGAAGATAAGTATGGGCTCAATTTTACGTTATTGAGTGACGAGGACCATGCGGTGGCAGAAAGCTATGGCGTTTGGGGGTTGAAAAAATTTATGGGTCGCGAGTTTATGGGGGTTAATCGCGTTACTTTTATTGTGGGCGAAGAGGGTACGTTGCTGCATGTTATGGAAAAAGTTAAGGCTGCGAGCCACCACGAAGATGTGTTGAGTAGCATCCAGGGTTTGTAGTGGTATGTAGTTTGGTTTGATTTAGCGAGCTAAATTAAGCTGATTTGTGACGCTGGTCAATTATTTTGGCTGGCGTAGTTACGGATTTACCGTCTTTTATTTTCGTTTTCCGCCCCTTTTTTTATCGATAATCCTAATTATTTTTAATATTTAATGCCCCCTAAAGTATGGGTATTTATCCATACTCTAATCTTAAGCTACTGAAATCCCATTCATTTTTTAGTGTCAAATAATCGTATTTTTATTTTTTTGGTGTGGTTATTCATTTTACTGACGCCAATTTTTGTTATTTTTTGGCGTAAAATTCATTATGTAATAATGTATCGGTTTGAAAAGTTAAAACATTTGTATTAATAAATACTTTGTATTATTGGCTGCCTTTCATTAGATTTCACATGTTGTCGCTCAGAATATGAAAGATTTTCTTGTCTTGGCTTCTGTTTTTTTGTCCTTTAAAGACCAGTCATGTATGGGTTTAATTGGATTTATGTAACTGGACAACTAAATATTTGGCGTTTGCGGTGGGTTTTTATGGCGCCTAAAGATCTTTTTTGGCATTAAGGGGTTTGGGCGTGATTTGTATATGGCGCATAATTCACCTTGGATTTTTTAATACTTTAGTTTTTGTTTTGGGAATAGCCCTTGGTGTTGGGCGCCTTAATTAATGGGTGATCAATTTGAAATTACATGCATATTCTCATTCTTCTATTGTCTCTTCTGGTTTTAAGTCGGAAATGACACCTTTTTTACTTGATGACGTTACGTCGCGAGTTAAAGCGTTGTTTAAAGTGTTGGTGCGAGCTAATGCTGGTGATGAGTATTCGACTGGTGTTTCTCACTATTTAAATCTGGGTTGTTCCATGTTTGGCATGGAGTACGGCTTACTTTTGCGCCCTCTATCGACGCAAGTTGCTGAGGTGGTTGCGGTAGGTGATGCTGGTGAAGCGTTTTATGTTGGGCAGCACCTCACTATTGAGCGCACCTTTGCGGCGGAAATTTTTGATCGTGAGGAGTTGGTGGTGAGCTCGCGCGTCATCCCGACGCCTAACTCTGTGCCAGCCTGCACCTACAATGGCCATATCGTAAATAGTTACATTGGCGCGCCTGTTCACTCTTCGCGGGGGGAGTCATTGGCGGTGATCTTTTTCGCGTCGTCATACTTGACAAAAAATCTACAGGCGGCCGATATTGAGTCGTTAGAATTATTGGCAGAGGGAGTGGCCTGCATGAATGACATGAGTAAAACTCAATCGCAGCGAAAAATGACCGATCAAGCCATGTTTGCGATGGGGTCGGTAAAAACCCTTGAGGAATACATGGAGCAGGCGCGGTTACCTGAGGTTTACGGGATTCCGTCGCGTGTTGTTGAGGTGTTGCGTCGTCGAATTGGTCAATTACCTTTAGGGATTGGTGATGTCGCTGATGACTTAAATCTTTCCAAGCGCACATTGCAGCGTCGTTTGCAGCAGCAAGATATTAGTTTTGCCGATTTGCGTGACCAAGTACGCTTCCATTATTCGGTTGATTATTTAGTTAAGCAGCATATGAGTATTGACACTATTTCCGCTTCGTTAGATTTTTCTGATCGTACCAGTTTTACTAATGCCTTTAAGCGCTGGACTGGCTTGTCGCCAAGTACCTTCCGTAAATTGTTTCGCGATTACGCCTAATCGCCAAATTTTGATTGATTCTTTTGAAGGCCCGCTTTGTGCGGGCTTTTTGTTGCCCGCTGTTTATAAGTTCTGTAGAGTTGCGATTTTTTGACTCTAGAGGTTTATTTATAATGTCGTTATTCATTCCTGAAGCTCTTGCTCAAGCTCAAGCTGCCCCCAAGGCAGGCGGCGATATGTTTTCTATTGCTATGTTGGTGGGCTTGGTTGTTTTGATGTATTTCATGATGATTCGCCCGCAGCGCAAGCGCCAAAAAGAACACGATTCTTTGATTGGTGCACTATCGAAGGGTGATGAAGTGGTTTTGGCGAGTGGAATGCTTGGTAAGATTGTTGAGGTTGATGACGCTTACATGACCATTGATACGGGTGAGGGCGTTAAGTTACGCTTCCAAAAATCTGCTGTGCATGCCGTATTGCCAAAAGGCACTATTAAGTCTCTGTAGTGCGTTAATTACTACGATTAAAAGCCTCGCTTTGGGCGGGGTTTTTTTTCGTTCATAGAAAACTGAATGGCTAAGTTATTGCTTTATTATTTTTTTTCTGATAGATTCCGCGCGCCTTGTTTCATGGTAAGTGCTATGGAGTAAGGTTATTGATTTTACTGAACGGCGAGATCGATATTTAATCAATTGGTTAACCATCAATTGTGGCAACAGTCCACCAGCGCTGGCTGTTGTTGTAATTTTATTTAATAGACCCGTATGGCTGGTAGTACGGCGAGTGGTAGTGAGCAATTTTGTTCACCCACGAAAAACTTAACAGGTATCGCAATGAGCGAGAGCTTTGCACAACTCTTTGAAGAAAGTTTACAAACAGTAGATATGGTCCCCGGTTCAATCGTGACCGGCGTTGTTATTGATATTGATCAAGACTGGGTGACTGTTCACGCGGGCTTGAAGTCTGAGGGTGTTATCCCTGTAGAGCAATTTTACGACGACAACGGCAAATTAAACCTGCAAATTGGCGATGAAGTGCAGGTTGCCCTTGAGACCGTAGAAGATGGCTTTGGTGAGACTCGTCTTTCTCGTGAAAAAGCTAAACGTGCCGAAAGCTGGAAAGTGCTTGAAACTGCACACACCGCTGAACAAGTGGTTAAAGGTATTATTAACGGTAAGGTCAAAGGTGGCTTTACAGTTGACGTTGCGGGCATCCGCGCGTTCTTGCCGGGCTCGTTGGTTGATGTTCGCCCAATTCGCGAAACAACTCATCTCGAAGGCAAAGAGCTTGAATTTAAAGTTATCAAGCTTGATCAAAAACGCAACAACGTGGTTGTTTCTCGTCGCGCTGTTATGGAGCAAGCCAACTCTCACGAACGTGAGCAATTGTTGGCAACTCTTCAAGAAGGCCAAGCGGTTAAAGGTATCGTTAAAAACCTTACCGACTACGGTGCCTTCGTTGATTTGGGCGGCGTAGATGGCTTGTTGCACATTACCGATATGGCCTGGAAGCGCATTAAGCACCCAAGCGAAATCGTTAATGTTGGTGACGAAATTGATGTGCGCGTTCTTAAGTTTGACCGCGAGCGTAACCGTGTTTCTCTGGGCCTTAAGCAATTGGGCGAAGATCCATGGGCGGACATCACTGCCCGTTACCCAGAAGGCGCCAAAGTTAAGGCTAAGATTACTAATCTTACCGATTACGGTTGTTTTGCCGAGATCGAAACTGGCGTTGAGGGTTTGGTTCACGTTTCTGAAATGGATTGGACCAACAAGAACATTCACCCCTCCAAGGTTGTGCAGTTAGGCGACGAAGTTGAAGTGATGATTCTTGATATTGACGAAGAGCGTCGTCGTATTTCATTGGGCATCAAACAATGCCAAGTAAACCCCTGGGATGCATTCTCTAACCAATTCGCTAAAGGCGACAAAATCAGCGGTAAAATCAAATCTATCACTGACTTTGGTATTTTCATTGGTCTGGATGGCGGTATTGACGGGTTGGTTCACTTATCTGATATTTCTTGGAACGAGACTGGCGAAGAAGCTGTTCGCAAGTTCAAGAAAGGTGACGAGCTTGAAACGGTTGTTCTTGCTATCGACCCAGAGCGCGAGCGTATTTCTTTAGGTATCAAACAGTTGGATGAAGACCCCTTCACCGCGTATGTTACTGAAAACGATAAAGGCGCCATTGTTACGGGTACTGTTAAAGAAGTTGACGCCAAAGGCGCCATTATCACTTTAGCGGGCGAAGTAGAAGGCACCTTAAAAGCAGCTGATATCAGCCGTGAAAAAATCGAAGATGCAACCCGCGTGTTGAATGTTGGCGACTCTGTTGAAGCCAAAATTACTAACGTTGACCGCAAAAACCGCTCAATCGTATTGTCTGTTAAAGCCAAAGACGTTGCTGATGAAAAGCAATCCGTTAAAGAGCACAACAAGCAAAGCGATATACCGACGGGTGCAACCACTATTGGTGATTTGATCAAAGCGCAAATCGAAAACCAAGAAAAGTAAGTTTTGCTTCTAATAAAAACCCGCTACTGAGCCATTGGTAGCGGGTTTTTTTTCGTCTAGGTTTTTTTGGGGTGAGCTTGCATGGGCAAAAAATTTGCTTCGCTAGGAGGCTTGCCCTATGCTGCGCGCCTGTTTTTAGGTGCCTCGTTTGATGTTAAACGGGAAGTAGGTGTAAATCCTACGCTGCCCCCGCAACGGTAATTGGTAGTGCAATTTCAAAGGCCACTGTGCAATGCATGGGAAGGCGAAGTTGTTGATGTAACCATAAGCCCGGATACCGGCCTAAAAGCTTGATGTACTTAAGATGTTGCGGTGGGCGACATCAGCAGTTCGTTTTTAGGGGGCGCTTCTACGGCTTTCCCAATCTCGCTCGGCTTTTCCTGCCTGTAGCATCATAGGTTTAACCCCTTTTTAGGTGAACTCTATGATTCCTTTTTTATGTAAAAACTCCCTGGCGATATTGATTATCGCTGTTTCCAGTTCTGCAGCCTTTGCTGGTGATAACAGCAAAACCAAAGTGGTTGAAGAAACTTTTGTCACCGCCTCGCGGATCGAGCAAAGTCTCGATAGCGTGATTGGTTCGGCGGATGTCGTTACTGCTGCACAGATTAGTGCCTTTAAACCCTACGATCTCAACGATATGTTAGAGCTAACACCGAGCGTGGATATTACCCGTAGTGGAGGCTTGGGCTCCAATACCAGTATTTCGATTCGCGGGGCTAGCTCTAAACAATCGCTGGTGCTTATCAACGGCCAGCGCTTTGGCAGTGCCACTTTGGGCTTGAGCTCACTTTCGTTGGTGCCTACGGACTTAGTCGCGCAAATGGAAGTGGTGCGCGGTGGCGGCTCCTCACTGTTTGGTAGTGATGCGGTGGCGGGGGTGGTGAATGTTCGTACCTTTGGTCAAAAGCGGGTTGATGATGCCCTTAATTTTTCGATCGATAATGGCTCACACAATTACAACAGCTCGGCTGTTTCTGGCAATAAAACCGTTGGTGTATTTACCTTTTCAGGCGGGCTTAATCGCGAGTCGTCGAGCGGTATCGACAATACGATCTCTGAAGCTGGCACCAATGCCGATGACGATGGTTATTCCCGCACGGGCGGCCTAGCTTCGGTACTTTTCCAGCCTATCGACGCGCTCAGCATTAACCTTTTACATATCGAAAATACCAGCGATCCTGAATACGACGACCCCTATGCGGCCAATCCGAATTATTTCCCTGAATCGCACGATAAAATCAGGATGACGCAGTTGGTAGGCCGCTTCAGCTTGAATGATATTTACTCCACCGAAATTAATGCCTCTCACAGTCAGGACCAAAACGCGTCTCGCGACGTTCCTTATCCGAGTTATTTCCAAACCACTCGCACCAATGTTTCGTGGTTGAATACCTTAAATTTTAGCGCTCAAAATCTTGTTTTGGGTTTATCCAAAGACCAAGCCTCGGTTGATTCCTCTACGCAATACGCTAACGAGCAAGGTGTGGTGCAAGAGCAGCTTAATGTTGAGTCGGCCTTCGCGCAGTTATCGGGCGATGTTAACGCGCTAAGTTATCAGCTGGGTGTGCGCAGTGATGATGACGATGAATATGGCTCGCAGGTGACATTGAATGCCTCTTTGGCTTTTGATGTTGCATCGGTAGTGCGCCCCTATATTCGTTATACCGAAGGTTTTAGGGCGCCAACATTTAACGAATTGTGGTACCCAGATTATGGCAATAGCGCACTTGAGCCAGAGTCATCGGAGAACTACGAGATAGGTTCCAATTTGAACCTAGGTAACTACTCGTGGGATCTGGCTTTTTATCGTAACGACTACACCAACCTTATTTCATCAGACCCAAAAACATATTTACCTGCCAATATTGGCAGCGCGCGAATTGAGGGTGTTGAAAATACTTTCTCCTATAAGGGCGATGCTTTAGGTGTGTTCACCCTAGTGGTGGATTATTTAGATGCGCTTAATACCACCAATGCAGACACTGAAACAAACTTGATCGGTAAGCCACGTGCAAACCTGCGGTTTATGTGGGACAAAAATGTGGGTGATTTTAATCTGGGTGTACAGTCGCGGTTACAATCCAAACGCAGTTATGGCAGTGCAACTGCACCTAGCTATTTGCCAGGTTACGGTTTAGTCAGTTTGAGTGGGTCATGGCAGGTGACAGAGGTGGTGAGCATTAGCTTAAAACTCAATAACATTTTTGATAAAGAATACAGCGTAAACACCCGTTACCGCCAAGATGCCCGCAATGTGTTGGCGGGCATGAAATTTAACCTGTAAATCATTCAAAGGAGTCTGCGGACTCCTTCTTTTTTTGAGAATACTTTAAACATACGCGCTGAGGATTTTTATGAACGACGAACAGAAAAACGCCAAACATAAAGCCGCAATGCAAAAGCAAAAAGCCAAGGTTGATGCCAATATTGCCGCCGCCAATACCGAGCGCGGTGTAGCCATTTTATTAACCGGTAATGGTAAGGGCAAAAGTAGTTCGGCCTTTGGCATGGTGCTGCGTGCTTTGGGGTACGGCCAAAAGGTGGCGGTGATCCAATTTATTAAAGGTGTGCAGCTGTCAGGCGAAGAAATTTACCTTAAAGACCATTGCCCTCAGGTGGCCTTTTACCAAATGGGTACGGGCTTTACGTGGAATACTCAAGATCGCACCTCGGATATTGCTGCTGCCGAAAAAACTTGGCTCGAAGCCATTAAATACTTGCAAGACGGTGCGTTTGATTTGGTTGTGCTCGACGAGTTGACCTACATGCTGGCCTACAAATACCTCGACGAAAACACCGTGCTCGACGCGTTAAGGAATCGCCCCGTCGAGCAAAGTGTCGTGGTCACAGGTCGTGGTGGCGGTAGGGCATTACAAGAGATTATGGATACTGTCTCAGAAGTAAAAGACATCAAACACGCCTACGCCAACGGTATTAAGGCGCGTCGTGGTGTCGATTATTAATGGCTATTTTAGATGTTTAGAACGTTAAACCTTTGATCAAAGCTGGAGCGCGTCTTGATCATAAGCTCAACCATAAAAGCAAGCCTGTAGATGTTTTAGATGAAAGAGAGGCTATTGTCGTGCGTGTTGGACAAAGCGCCGACTAGTTACGGCTGTTGTTGATGAGGTTATTCAGTCCACTGGTCTTGTGTCGTTTAGTGCTAATCTTGAGGTTTTGTTGCCTTGTTGGTTTCGTTCTTTAAAGCCGTATGCGAGGTTATGTTTAAATTCTGCATGGAGCTAAGGGAAGTTATGACGTCTTCACTTTGCCAAGTCTTGAGCTTGGAAAAATTAGAGCAACACCGTTACCGCGCCATTCACCATAAAGAGAATTTTCAAAATTCCTTGTTTGGTGGTCAAGTTTTAGCGCAAGCTTTAATGGCCGCTGGTAGCACCGTCACCGAGCTATTACCGCATTCGCTGCATGCGTATTTTTTACGTGCAGGCAGCAGTCAGTTTCCGATTGATTATGAAGTTAGTGTCAATCGCGATGGCCGTAGCTTTTCCCATCGCACGGTCAATGCGCTGCAAAACGGCAAGCTTATTTTTTCACTCATGGCTTCTTTTCATCATCCAGAAAATGGCTATGAGCATTCAATGCGATGGAAAAAAGACTACCCAATGCCGGATCCGAACGCTGTTGAAGGCCCCTTTGAAATGGCCTCTAAACACGCGAATTTGCATGCTGAGGCTTTTGAGTTTTCGCTGTTAAGTACCAACATGATCAGCGACGTGGCCGCCGCCGCAGGCGCTGAGTTTTGGATGCGTAGCCAAGAGCTTTTACCGACCTCGCCTTTGTTACAAGCTTGTGCTTTAGCCTATGCCTCAGATTTTGGACTCTTGGCCACCAGCCTCTGCGAGCACAATGCCAGCTTATTTAAAGGCGGTGTTATAGGCGCAAGTATTGATCACGCGTTGTGGTTTCATAACTATAGTTTTAACGTTAATAATTGGTTGTTGTACGAAATGACCAGCCCTTGGGCGGGCAATGCGCGTGGGCTAAGCACTGGCAGAATTTATGATATGGATGGCACTTTGATTGCGTCGAGCACTCAAGAGGGGCTAATCCGCCCAGTGACGCCTTAATACCTAAGGGCGCTCGCGATTGTTTTTTTGTAACTATTCAGCACCGAGCCAAAATGCAGTCGCGCGGTTATTTTCTGGGCCGCTCAAGCCATCCATGGGCGCTATACAAATGGTTACGATTTTTTTACCAGACGCTTAAACGCGTAAAAAGCAGGCTCAGAGATAAGCCTGCTTTTTTTGGTTTTTTTGATCAGCATGTTAATTAACGTTTAAAGACTCGTGCGGCGAGGGGGTGATGCGCCGTATCGTCGGGTACTTCTTGTGCAATATTTTCTAAAGTGAGCTCGCCAAGGCCAGAAGCAGGCACGGCGTTAGTGCTGTCTTCGGCGGCAAGCTTAATGCGCAAGCGTAGGTTATTCGGTGAATCGGCGTGAGCCATAGCGTCATCAAAGGCGATTTTTCCGCTTTGATATAATTTAAAAAGCGCGGCATCAAACGTCTGCATACCGAGGTTTTCGGACTTTTCCATAATCTCTTTAATTTCATTCAAACGACCTTTGAGAATCAGCTCAGAAATTGTTTTTGTGCCGAGTAAAACCTCAATCGCGGCGCAGCGTTTACCATCAACTGTGGGCACTAAACGTTGCGAGACAAACGCTTTGAGATTTTGCGCCAAGCCCAGCATTAATTGTGGCCGACGCTCCTCGGGAAAGAGGTTGATAATCCGTTCTAAGGCTTGGTTGGCGTTGTTGGCGTGCAGTGTTGAGATGGCAAGATGACCCGTTTCGGCGAACTCTAAGGCATGCTCCATGGTTTCTCGATCGCGAATTTCGCCAATTAAAATCACATCGGGCGCTTGCCGCAGCGTGTTTTTAAGTGCCGCTTTAAACGATCGAGTATCGACGCCCACTTCGCGCTGATTAATCACGCTTTTTTTATGCTTGTGCACAAACTCGACAGGGTCTTCAATCGTGATGATATGGCCGCCGGTGGAGCTGTTGCGATGATCAATTAAGGCGGCTAATGAAGTCGATTTACCCGAGCCCGTACCACCCACAAATAAGACCAAGCCGCGCTTAACCATAATCACTTCTTTTAACACTTCGGGCAGGCCCAGCTCGTCAAAATTGGGGATTTGGGTATTGATGTTACGCGCCACAATCGAGACTTCGTTGCGCTGTTTAAAAATGTTAATGCGAAAACGGCCGACGTTATGAATCGAAATCGCGAGGTTCATTTCAAGATCTTCTTCAAAATCTTTTTGCTGTTTACTATCCATAATATTGTAGGCGATATCGCGGATTTGGCCGCCGGTAAAAGGGGTTTGGGAGAGCGGTTTAAGCACACCTTGAAACTTGGCGCAGGGCGGCGCGCCAGTGCTTAGGTACAAATCGGAGCCATCATTTTTGGCAAGAATATTAAGGTATTGGTCGATGGGAGTGCTCATGCGTGACCTCTCTTTTTTTAATCCTTAGGTTTACGGGTAAACCCAGTGGCTTAAAAAAGTATAGTTAGGTGTTGTAATGAGCGAGGGTTGTTTTTATTCGTATTTGTTATGTGTTGTTGTTTTGGGCGCTATTTTGGTTATTCATATTGATCGTATTTTTTGGCGCTGCCTTTAACTTTTTCAACGGGGTATTTAGCTTCGTTTTTGAGGGTTTTGGCACGAATGGTCGAGGGCAGATCGAGCCCCATAACATCGGCCAAACGCAGGCAATAAAGTAAGACATCAACCACTTCTTCTCCTGCGGCGTGGGTTTGTTCGGCGGTTAAATGCTGGCTTTGTGGCTCGGTTAGCCATTGGAAGTGTTCCATTAACTCGGCACATTCCACACTCAGCGCCATGCTGAGATTTTTTGGACTGTGGAACTGCTCCCAATCGCGCTCTTTAGCGAAGTGGCGGAGGTATTGGGTGATGGTTGCAAGGTCGTTCATAGCGATAGTCTTCAGGGTGAAAAGGCGTAAGTATTGGGTTTATCAATGGACTGAGTAACCATTCAGCGCTACAAAAAACGGCGATCAAACAACTCGTTGAGTGATTCTTACGTCGCTGGGTGATTGTGGAGGTTGCATTGTTTAATCGTAACTATTCAGCACCGAGCCTAAATGCAGTCGCGCGGTTATTTTCTGGGCCGCTCAAGCCATCCATGGGCGCTATACAAGCGCTCCCGGCGCTTAAATGCCCCGAAAACAACCACCCAACTGCATTTCTGTGTGAAATTGACGGAATGCTGAATGGTTACGTTTAATCAAACTTGACGTTTTTGCGCATTTCTTTGACGCCGCTGCGTTGGTTTTTTTGGGTGATGCGGCGTTCAACACTGCCTTTTGAGGGTTTGGTGGGTAGGCGTTTTTTGGGTCGGTGGCAGGCGCTATCAAGAATGGCGGCAAGGCGAGCGAGCGCGTCTTCTTTGTTTTGCAGTTGGGTGCGAAAGCTCTGAGCTTTGATGGTGAGTACTTTGTTGCTGCTGATTCGGGAGTCGCTTAACGCAAACAGTTTTTCGCGCACGTAATGCGGCAGTGGCGTAGTGCTTAAATCGATTTGCAAGCACACAGCGCTAGAGACTTTATTGACGTTTTGCCCACCAGCCCCTTGTGCGCGAATGGCGCTGATGTTGATGTGGCGAAGAGGAATACTGAGTTGTGCATTAATAATAAGCATGTTGCCACCGATAAATTGCTGGCCGCTAGCATAACAGCTAGCGCCTTCTGGGCGAACGCCGATGCTAGCGTTCGCTAGCTATCAGTATTGGCGGCCCAGAAAATAACCGTGCGACTGCATTTTGGCTCGGTGCTGAATAGTTACACTGCTTTTTTATTGGCCGGTGGTGTTTGTAGGTCGCGACAATAAGCCTCAAATCGTGCCACTTTTAAGGGTCTTGCGTAGTAATAACCCTGAATATGATCGCAGCCCATCGCCGTCAGTAATTTTAAGGTTTCGGCATCTTCTACGCCTTCGGCTATGAGGACAATGTTGAGATCGGCACTTAAATTTATGACCGCTTGGGTAATAGCGCAATCAATCGGGTTAGTGGTGATGTCTTTAGTGAAGGCGCAGTCGAGCTTGATGCAATCGAGAGGGAAGTGTTTTAAGTAACTTAGGCTGGAATAGCCGGTGCCAAAGTCATCCATAGCCAGATTAAAACCACAGCTTTTGATGAAACGTAAATTATCGATGTTGCTTTCGGGATCAACAAAGAGATTCTCGGTTATCTCAAAAAATACTTGGCTTTTAATCGCGGGGGAGAGCGCACTGAGTTCTTTAAATACACGCTTAAAACTGGGGTGATTTAAAAACTTAGGCGATAAATTAATGGAGAGGTGTGCATCGAGGCGGAGCATGCCCGAGGCCAGCCACTGTTGCCATTGCTCTAGTGCTTGTTTAATGACCCATTGGGTGACTTTGGCGATTAGCCCTGTGCTTTCGAGCGTAGGTATAAAAATATTGGGGCTGAGTTCGCCGTGGATAGGGTGCTGCCAGCGCAGTAAGACTTCGGCGCCGTAAAGGCTGTTGGTTGTGGTGCACATTTGCGGTTGAAAGGTCAGAAAAAAATCTTCGTTTTCTATGGCTTTGATCAGTTCGTTTTCGAGCGATTTACGCAGTGATGTCGCCACCGCTTGGTCGCGAGTAAAAAATTGCGCGCGATTACCGCCCTGTTGCTTGGCGAAATCCATGGCAATATCGGCTTCTTTAATCAGTGCTTCGGCCTCTTTGGTTGTGGCCGATTGCACCGCAATACCGATGCTAGCGGTAGTAAATAATGTGTAGCCTTCAATAATGACGCTTTGTGCCAGTGTGCTTAATACATGATTGGCAACGCGGGTAATGCTGTCGTTGTTGGGCATATCTTTCAGCAAAATTAAAAATTCATCACCGCCGAGGCGGGCAATCTCATCGCTTTGGCGCATGGCTTGTTGTAGGCGTTCAGCGATTTCTTGTAGGTATTTATCGCCAAGGCCATGACTTTTGGTTTCGTTGATTGTTTTAAATTGATCAAGATTAATCAATAACACGGCCGTTAAACATTGCGCCGCTTGCGTGTTGCTCATTGGTGTATTGATCGTTTGTGCGTAGATGGTTTGTTGAACACTGTTGATCTGCTGTTGCAGTTTATGCAAAAACGCATGGTAATTGACTAATCCTGTCAGTGGGTCGAGCTGGCTAATGGCTTGCAATTGCACATGATTTTTTTTGCGCTCTACGGCGTAGTGAATCATGCGCGGCAGCAGTGGCGTGGCCACGTCGGTTGCCTTGATGTAATCATCGATGCCAGCATCTAGCAGCTGGCTGATTTGATCATCGCTGAGATTGTGTACTATCGCGATTAGCGTTATGGGCTGCGTGGTTTGAGTTAGGCTTTTTATCTCGGCGACATTGGCCGCATTATCGGCATTAAAATGTAGAAACAGGGCATCGTAATGTTGATTGGCTAAGTAGCACTTGGCTTCTTGTGGGTTGTTAACCGAGGTTAAATTAAAGTGCGTATCCGATTGTCCATGTAGACTTTTAAAGAAAACAAAGGCCGTGCGAGGTTGCTCGATGATATGTAAAACATTGAAGATCGTTGCTGTTAACCTAGGGGTTAACGCTGCGGTTAATGCCTGTCGAGAGGCCGAGTTCAGTGGTTTCATAAGGGACAACAAGTTCCATGACGCACAGGTTTTCTTGCAGTATAGTCCAATCTTTCATTGTCACCTTGGCGACACCCTTGCGTAAAATACCCTCGTTTTTGTACCGTTCTAGTGCAATCTCAGCACCGCGCCCGCCAATGCTTGGTAAGTTGCATCAACGCTCGTATTCGGCTTGCCAGCACGACTGGATTGCCTGCCATCAGTGCGGACAAATTCAGCGCTCGGCGGTCTGTGGCCGCGATAAAGCATTAGTCTGTAGCCGCTGTAATCACACGCTTAGTTTTGGCCAAGGGCCTTGGCGCGAAACTTCAGCCGCGCTAGCGGTAACGGGGTTGGTGTTATTTGTGGTGAGTAATTGTTTTGTGTTTTTGGGTTTAGAGGTGGGTGCTTTTTATCAGGAGTCCACCTTGCTCAGTGGCGTATGGGCCCTATTTGCTAACGATCAGCTGGCATTGGCGACGCTGGTGTTAGTTACGATTTTTTTGTTCCCGTTGTTTGAATTGTTGGCGTTGTGTTACTTGGTGCTGCCGTGTTACTTGAATATTCGTTTGCCTGGGCAGATTACGATCTTTCGATGGTTTACCAAGGCGTCGCCTTGGAGCATGCTGGAAATTTTTTTGCTGGGTGTGCTGGTCACATCGGTGAAACTTGGCGATATGGCATCCATTATTCTTGGTATCTCGATGGTGTCTTTTTTTGTTTTGGTGGCCGTGTTGGGCGCTAGTTATTGGTTTATTGATAAAGACGACTTGTGGGCTTGGTTACAACCCAACAACTGTTATGTGCACTCGGTGGGTGAGCGCTTATACGACTGTGAAATTTGCCACGCCTTAGTGGGAGAAAAAATTGTTGTGCAGCAGGGCTATTGCCCTCGTTGTGATAACCGCATTTACTTGCGTAAACCCAATAGTCTGCAAAAAACCTTCGCTTATACCCTGGCTGCCGCGTTGCTCTATATCCCTGCTAATTTATTGCCGATCATGGCGATGACTTCTATTACTGGCAATCGTGAAGATACGATTTATTCGGGCATTGTGAGTTTGGCCGCTCATGGTCTGTGGGGAATTGCGGCGGTGGTATTTATAGCAAGTTTAGTAGTGCCGATGGCTAAACTGTTTATTATGCTGTACCTCGTTTGGTCGGTATGGCGCGCTGATATTCGTGCCATGCGTGAGCGCATGTGGATGTTCCGTGTGACCGAGTGGGTTGGGCGTTGGTCGATGGTGGATGTTTTTGTGGTTACCTTGTTAACCGGCTTAGTACACTTTGGTTTTTTGGGCGAAATTAAGCCCGGTGCAGCGCTACTGCCTTTTGCGAGCGTTGTGGTTTTGACGATGCTGGGCGCGCATGCTTTTGATCCTCGTTTAATTTGGGATGCCAAGGATGCGCAAGAGCAAGAGTTCACCGCCGCCATGTTTGTCTCGAAAGTGAAATCTGTCCAAAGTGACGCACAACGATATTGAAAAACGCTATTGAAAACGACCCTGACAGCGACATTAAAAAGCCTCTTCAAAGTAGTTAATGATGAATAGTGATAACCCTCTACAAAACAACGAGAACTCTTCAATGGCCGAGCCGTTAAATAACGACTTACCCGCAGCAACAACGATTAAAAATCGCATTTCACCGGTGTGGATTGTGCCTTTGATAGCGCTGATTATCGCCATAGTATTGGGTGTTCAAGCGTGGCAAAAAAAAGGCGAAGAAATCGAAATTATTTTTGAGTCGGCGGGCGGTATTCAGGTTGGTAAAACTGAAATTCGTTTAAAGGATGTCCCTGTGGGTAAGGTCACAAAGCTGAATTTAAGTGAAGACTTAAAGCATGTGCATGCCACGGTTACGCTCGATCGGACTATGTCTCGGCATTTAAGCGAAAAAACCCGTTTTTGGCTGGTAACTCCGCGCATTAGTTCGTCGGGTATTTCTAACCTAGGTACCTTGGTCTCGGGGGTTTACATCGTCATGGATCCCGGTCAAAAGCTCGGCTATAAAGACAGTTTTATAGGCCTGAGCGAGCCACCTGCGGTGCAATCAGATGAAAAAGGCACGCAATTTATTTTGCGCGCCGAAAATCTAGGTTCGCTCGATGTGGGATCCCCGGTGTATTACCGCCAGCTGCGTGTGGGCGAAGTCGTGAACTATCAATTAAGCAAAGATGGCAGCCATGTCGATGCACGTATTTTTGTTTTCGCGCCTTACGATGCCTTGGTGAGTCGTCGTAGCCGTTTTTGGAATGTCAGTGGTTTTGATGTTTCGGTGGGTATTGACGGCGTTAAGGCCGAAATGGCTTCTATTTCTTCGCTGCTGTTAGGCGGCGTTGCGTTCGAAAGCCCCGTGATTAGCGAGAGCAATAGTATGGCAAAGGCTAACTTTACCTTTGCGTTGTACGATAACAAACAAGCGGCCAGCGAAGGACGTTATACGCTGGGCTACAGCTATCTATTGAAGTTTAGTTATTCGGTGAAAGGCCTTGTAGTTGGTGCCCCAGTTGAGTTTCGGGGTATTAAGGTGGGTCAAGTAGAAGAGGTGCGTTTGGCCGATATGAGTAAGGCCAAACAAAGTTTGGAAGTGTATATTCGCTTAGAGCCGCAGCGTTTTGATGACAATTTAGTGCCTTCGCGTGAGGAGCTTGATGCCATGCTGAGCAAGTTAGTGAGCGAAGGTTTGCGCGCTGAAATAAAAACCGGCAATTTATTGTTAGGTTCGAAAACCATCGAACTCTATTTTAAAGAAGACGCAACAGCCGATAGTTTGGTCATGAATGGCGCCGTTGCGCAACTTCCTACCATCGATGAGCCCTTTGACCAAGTCGAACGCTTTACTCGTGCGTTAAGTCAGCTACCCACCGAGAGCATTGGTAAAAGTGTTGATGAAACTTTTAAGTCGCTCAATAGTATTTTAAAAGTGTTCAACGACAAAAAAACTGCCGAAGCTTTGCATGGCACCTTGGCCAATGCCGAAAAGGCCACCGCGCATCTTGATGTGGCGATTGACGACGCAAGGCTCACGCTCAATCAATTAACTCAAACCTTAAAAAGCGTGGATCACACCATTGCGCCCGACTCACAATTACACGCCGAATTTTTACAGACTTTAAAAACGGTCGGTGAAGCGTCGGAATCGTTTGACCGTTTTGTCGAAGAGCTTTACCGCTACCCTAATTCACTCGTTTTTGGACTTGGCAAAGATGAATAACTCGAACTTTTTGGGTATAGCTAGACCTCACGGCCTCTATCTTGGCTTGCTGGTGTGGTTGGCTGTTTCGGTTTTAGCCGGTTGCACTATGTCGCCTAAAACCTATTTTTATTCGCTGCAAGGCTTTAACGGTCAAACCGTGGTGGCTAAAGCGCAATTAGATGCGAGCAAAGCCTATGGCGTCGGCCCTGTTTTTTTACCCGAGCCTTTATTGCAACCGGGCGTGGTCTCGCATGTGGGTGGGCAACAACTCGATGTTTCTTTGTACAGCGTGTGGGCGGGTAATTTACAAGATGCTGTCACACGAGTACTTGCCGCTAACATTGCTGAGCTAGGGCAAGTTGATGCCGTGTGGCCATTCCCTTGGGATAATCGTAGCCGTCCTACGCGCCAAATACGCATTGTATTTGAGCAATTTTCTGGCGCTATTGGCGGCGCAGTGGTGCTTAAAGCTAAGTGGGCGCTGACCGAAAACAATGGCGAAACCGTGCTTTTACAAAAGCGAGAGCATTTAACTAAAACGGCAGCGGGCAATGATTATGGTCATTATGTTGAAGCGTTGAATCTTTTGATTAATGAGTTATCGGCCAACATCGTTGCCGATCTCGCGCGTCTTGATGCGGCAGGCGTTCAGGCGCTGCCGGTTACGTCAATGAGTTTGTCAGATTCTAACCAAGATGAAGTTCCGGCGAATGCGCTGGTTTTTTAGCCAATTGTTTGACTGTTCTTTGATGGTTTTTTTGATGTTAGTGTTTTAACCTTTTGTTTTTATTGAGTATTTTATTAAGTAATAATTTGTGGCATTAGGCTTGCTAAAACTCCCTTAGATTGAATGATATGACAGTAACCTGTCGGGAGTTTAGATGCAGCCAGCCGAACATATCCGTATTATCTCAACGCCCTTAGTGGCGGCGATGCACGCTGATGCCCTCGATGCTTTAGAGCAAAATTTGGATTTGGTTCACGACCAAGATTCTGATTTGCTTCATCAGCAAGTTGCCTCGCCGGATTTTAAGCAGGCGTATCAATTTTTTAACGAGACTTCAGCGCAGCTTAGTCGCTCTTATCAAATCTTGGAGCACCGCGTTGCGCAGTTAACGCAAGAACTCGACGAGGTCTCGGCCGAAAAACAAGAGGCCAATGCCGTTAAAGCGCAGTTAGCCGAGCGCCTGCAAAAACTCCTCGATTTACTGCCCGGTGGCATCATTGTGATGGATGCCAAAGGTTTGATTATGCAAAGCAATCCCGCCGCGCAAAAAATGCTGAATCATCGTCTCGAAGGCTCGCTCTGGCGCAATTTAGTGAGCGAGTGTTTCGCACCTCGCGGCGATGATGGTTTAGAAATATCTACCCGTGAAGGGCGTCGGTTAAGTATGGCGACTAGCTCGCTGGATCACGAGGGGCAGATCATTTTGCTCACCGACCAAACTGAAACCCGCAAATTGCAACAAAAACTTAGCCATTACGAAAAACTGTCAGCGATGGGCAAAATGGTCTCGGCTTTGGCGCATCAAATTCGTACACCTTTATCGGCCGCCATGTTGTATGCCGATCATCTTGTTGGCGATGCCTTAACCCCCGAAAATCAAAAAAAGTTTGCGGGCAAAATTCAGGGCCGTTTGCACCATATGGAAAAACAGGTGCGCGACATGTTGCTGTTTGTGCGTAACGAGCTGCCCTTGAACGATGTGGTGACTTTGGCCGATTTAGAATCAGGCATTCGTGCCGCGGTAGAAGTGACCTTGGCGACCAGCCGCAGTTATTGCATTTATATCAATCCAGAACCGTCTAAACCTTTACGTTGTAACCGCGAGGCGCTGATTAGTGCGATTGGCAATCTTGTGAATAATGCGGTACAGGCTAAAACCAGTGGCGTCAATATCGCGTTACGGTTTGATGGTTTATTACTTAACGGCGTGCCGCACATGCGTATATCAGTGATTGATGATGGCCCTGGAATGTCGGAAGAGCGTTTGCACGCGGCCAAAGAGTTGTTTTACACCACCAAACCGCAAGGCACAGGTTTAGGTTTGGCTGTGGTGCAATCGGTGGCGCGCGCACATGGTGGTTATATGAGTTTGCAATCAAGCGAAGGGCAGGGCACCAAAGCCCGCATGTATATTCCATTGGATAATCGTGCGAGCTAGCGGCGCGAACAGCAGGAGAACAGCAATGAGTAATGCAGCAATGGCCAGAACCACTGCACCGATGAGTCAGTCGTCAAATAATCAGCATTCAGCGAATCAGCAGTCCGTAAATCAACAGCTGATGAATACTCAGGCCACACTTAGCCACAAAATTATGGTGGTTGAGGATGATCTCGATTTGCGAGAAGCGCTGTGCGATACCTTAACTCTAGCCAATTTTGAGGTGGTGCAGGCTAGTTGCGCCGAGCAAGCATTGGAATTAATACCTCAACACCCCGATTTAGCCTTGGTGGTATCCGATGTGAATATGGGCAAGCTCAGTGGCCACGATTTACTGCGCATCATCAAAAAAGAATTCGCTCACGTCCCGGTCTTGCTGATTACAGCTTATGCCAGTATTAGTGAGTCGGTGTTGGCCATGCGCGAAGGGGCAGTGGATTATTTGGTCAAACCTTTTGAGGCCGATTTACTGATTGCCGCCGCGCGTAAATTTGTCGGGCAGGCCAGTGGTAATAACGATGAGCCTGTCGCCTTTGCGCCCTCAAGCCAAAAACTTTTACAGCTCGCACGGCGCGTGGCGCAATCGGATTCTACCGCTTTGTTAGTGGGGGAATCGGGAACCGGTAAGGAGGTGTTGGCGCGCTATATTCACGAGCATTCACCCCGAAAAAATCAGCCCTTTATTGCCATTAACTGCGCCGCTATTCCCGAAAATATGCTGGAAGCAATGTTGTTTGGCTACGAAAAAGGTGCCTATACCGGTGCTTACAATGGCGCACCTGGCAAGTTTGAACAGGCCAATGGCGGTACCATTTTGCTGGATGAGATTTCGGAAATGGCACTACCCTTACAGGCTAAATTATTGCGTGTCTTACAAGAGCGCGAAGTTGAACGTTTGGGGGGGCGCAAATCTATTCAGTTGGATGTACGAGTGATTGCGACTACCAACCGCGATATGCGTCAAGAAGTGGTGGATGGTAAGTTTCGCGAAGATTTGTACTTTCGCTTGAGTGTTTTGCCGTTGCAGTGGGCGCCATTGCGCGATCGCAAAGAAGATATTTTGCCGTTGGCATTAAGTCTTTTGCAGCGTCATGCGGTTAAACAACATCGTGTGGGTGTGCGCATGAGTCGCACCTCAGAAAATGCCTTATTAGATTACCCATGGCCGGGCAATGTACGCGAACTAGATAACGTTATGCAGCGCGCGCTAATTTTGCAGTCAGGTTCAGTGATCGAGCCGGAAGATTTAGGATTGCAAGCTGCAGATACCTACAGTCAAAAACCCTCGTTAGTGGATGTGATGCAAATGCCTTTTCGTCCCACGCGCGTCGAAGAAATTCCGGCGAGTTTAAGCGTATTGTCGGGTCGCAATGGCGGTGCCTTTGATGAGACTTTTGCCTTATTGACTGACGATTATGGTCACGGTGCTGTTTTAGGGCAGGATCTGCGTCGTCGAGAATTAGAAATCATTATTCAAACCCTAAAGCGTGTTAATGGCTCCAAAAAAGAGACGGCCAAGTGCTTAGGAATAAGCCCAAGAACCCTACGTTACAAAATGGCAAAGTTGCGCGAAGAGGGCTTTGATATTGATTGTTGGGTGTACTGATAGCCGATTTATCACTAAATAGCTGTTGTTGGCTGAAAGTTAGTATTAAACGATCTAATAAAAATGATAAATATGCTTTTTTTATCTTTTCGGCGTTAATAAAAATCGCCATAATCCGCAAAAATGACCTCTGGTTAAACGGCAGATATAACCCATAAAAAATACTGAGTTTGGGGTTATTTGCCACCCACTGGTGGCATTCTTGAGGTTGGCTCCTAGCGGGCTACCTGCTCTAGTTAAGTTTTTTATGTGTTGTCTTACATGAGGAGTCTTTGCTATGGGTTTAGAAGCGATAGAACAAGATTCGGCGGCTGGTGGATTTAGTGTTGACGCTGATGAAATGTTTGACGAAAAAACAACGAAGGCGATGAATATCGATGCGCGCCGTCGCTTAGAGGAAAAAATCGAAGAGTTGCGTTTGCAACGAGAAATGAAAGAGTTTGACTTCGACGCTTAACCTATCCCGCCAAGCCTCTTAGCCTTATATGTAAAAGCCTCTTGGCCTTGTACATATAAGGCTAAGAGGCTTTTTATGCCTTAGTGTTTTAGCAGTTGCATTTGTAGTGGTCAGCGTTATCGGTAAAGCTATAACGCTGGCATTACTGGTAATAGATTGATGCGTGTTAAAGCAGCCATAGGCAGGTATGATGCCCCGCTTTAATTTTGCATTAACACGAGGGGAAACATGCCAAAAAACTTATCTGATCTAATGAGGCAAGGTATGCGCCAGTGGGTCAGTGGCGTCGCGATTATTACTACCCTAGATGAAAATGGCCGTCCTCAGGCTATGACGGCATCTTCTTTTACATCGGTATCTGATTCGCCGGCATCCATCTTGGTGTGCATTAATAAAAGCGCACGTATGGCTAATTCATTGCACTTGGGTCAAACCCATTTTTGTGCCAACTTACTGTCTGCCGAGCACGAAACCCTCTCTAATCTTTGTGCCACGCCCGATTCTTATGAGCAGCGTTTTAGTCAAGGCGAATGGAATATTTCGGGTACGCCGCGCTTAAACGATGCTGCGGCTGTATTTGAGTGTGTGGTGGATCAATTGATTGAGTATGGCACTCATTATGTTGTGATTGGGCGGGTGCTTGATGTTGCCATTAATGGTAAATCAGCCAATCCTTTATGTTATTGGGATGGTCGTTATAGGCAGCTGACGCAGGTTTGTTAATACTCGATTGTCTATGTCTTTGGTATTGATTCCCAAACAACCTTTATTGGTTTTGTACTGAATTGTGCATCTTCGGTGTGTCGAAAACATCTTCTGCAGTGTTGATTGCTGGCATAACCAATGGGGGCAATGCTGTTGTCGTTAGAAGATCTGTAACTTGTGTTTTTAAGCATGCCTCCATCGGGCTTAAGCTTTTATTAGCTTCGGTTAGCGCGGTAAATAGCCGCGCAAGTTGATGGCAAATCTCATTTTGAATCACGAAACTGTTAATCACTTCCAATGATAACTGCCCTTTGTGCTGTTTAAGCCACTTATGGTATTCCTCTTGATCAATGCCAATTTGCTGAAAAGCGGCCTGTAATTGGCGGTGGATACGTGTTGCGGCGCGGCAGTTATCGATGGCTTGGTGTTTTTGTAGCAATTTCAGTGCGCTCGCCATGGTTGCCATGGCATTGCAGATAGTTAAACGTTGCTGTAGCAGCTCGGCTATATCGGGCATGACCATGGGTGGTTCTATGCAATCGGGTTTTTGCAGAATAAGCCGAATTGCAGTACGGTAGATTTCATTCGGTATTTGCCCTTGATTGAGTAAAAGCACCAAACGTATGAGTTGGTGGGAGTGCTTTGGATATATAGCGTACTCTTTGGCCGCGCGGCTAATCAGGTCGGTGATGTTGATAATAAATACCACCGAGTGCAGTGTGTCGGCGGATTTACGACTGGGGTAACCGGTGCCGTTACAGTACTCATGGTGGTCGCGAATAATATCGGCCAAATGTAGTGGGGCATTATTCAATCGGCGTATAACGCCTGCGGCCACAGGGCCGTGGGCTCTTATCGCGGCATCGGCAATAGACGATTCATTAATATGGTTGTAGTCATGCGAAACGGGGTAAT
Source organism: Marinagarivorans sp. (assembly GCA_034519605.1). Lineage (GTDB taxonomy): Bacteria > Pseudomonadota > Gammaproteobacteria > Pseudomonadales > Cellvibrionaceae > Marinagarivorans. The sequence continues at coordinate 9,907 of JAXHOG010000029.1, read as the reverse complement.
ACAAAAAACCTATGTCGTGTAAGAGTCCCGCCAAAAACGCTAATTCCATACGCTCGGCTTCGTAGTTTAATGATTTGGCAATCATAAAGGAGGCCAGCGCCGAAAATACGCTGCTACTGTAGAGACTAGGCAATAGCTTGGACATTAACGTAAGGTGTTCGACCAAAGAGGGATGGCGATACAGTGTATTGCACGCCGCTAGGATGCTGTGTTCAAGTTCGGGTGGATATATCGCAGCGAGCCCCGGCGTAGCATTGATAAACTTCTGCAAGTAAGACTGAAAACTTACTTGTTTAAATGACGCCACTGACTGAGTCGACGCGTCGTATTCAGGGGATTCAATAGCCGCTAACTCTTTGAGGTTATGCTCAAATTGAGATTGCCAGAGGGTCATAGGTCTGCTCATTTTTTGATCACTGAGTAGAGTGTAGGCCGCGTTATTTTATTGAGCTAATTCCTCGCGCTTTTAGCGGGTTTTTATGATTTGTGGTTATTTTTCGGTGCTATGTAGCACTGTGTCTATCTTTTGGATAAAACGGCTTAGTGTCGTGGTGTCGATATTTGAGGTATTTAACTGACCGGTAGCATTAGAAGGGTCGTTAGTATCCGAATCTTTAAGCAATGACAATTGTGTTTGGTGTTCGTTTGGCGTGATTTCATTGCAAAGGTTTAATGCAACCACTACCAGTAATCGCTCAAAATTAACATTGTTGCCAGCGCCTAGATTGCGTAAGTCGCGCAGACGCTTATTTAAAATCGAGACGGATTTCAGTAGCGCCGCTTTTTCTTCAGTTTTACAGGCTACAGTAAAGTCACGGTTTAAAAGCGTGACAGTCATTTTTTCGCTGACATTTTTAGACATGGCGAAATTTCCTTTCTAGTGTTTTCTCTTCTGGCTTTTTTCTTCTAAAGTCTGCATTTGAGTACTTATTTGATCGAGTTGCTGGCGCAGTTGAGAGTACTCCTGCGCGAGCTTGTCTCTTTTTGCTTCGTTTTGGGCGAGTTGCTGAGTAAGTTGGACGTTAGTGTTTTCGAGTTGCTGGGTGTAGGCGAGTAGGGCGTCGAGTTTTTGCTCAAACACTTGCCATGTTTGCGCGTTATCCCCTGTGGTTGGCGGCTTTGCTTGTATTTTGGCGTTATGTTGAGACACTCGCGGACCTCATAATAGTATGGGATTAGTCGATAATGTTGGTTGGAGCCTGCAGAATAAGAGCTTGGTGGATGCTAACGTGGGCTTGTTAAAGGCGTCAATTGCGCGCCTGCGTGGTAGCATGCCCTCTTTTTATTGTGAATGCAGGTATTTTATGACAGATGTAATGGCGATTAACTCTTGGGAGCATTGGAGTGACTTTTTATTTCGCTTAGGCGCAATCAATACCCCCGCTGAATTTCAAGGATTCACGGCCGGTTTATTGGCTGGCGGTGGTGCACTCGATGCGGATAAATGGCTTAAGTTGGCCGAAGAATTTATGGATCTGCCCGAGGCTGTAGCCGAGTACGAAGCTAAATCGGCGCTCGAGGCGTATTTTTTATTGGCCGAGCGTGCTTTAGCCGATAAAGATTACGGTTACCGTTTATTGTTGCCTGACGATGCCCTTCCAATTGCCAATCGTGCCGAAGCTTTGGGCGCGTGGAGTGAAAGCTTTTTAGTGGGTTTTGGTATGACTTGCGTAGATGCTGAGCAACTCGACGAAGACGGCACCGAAATGCTAGAGAATCTTGCTCACATCGCGCAAATTGACACCGAACTTGATGAAGCCGAAGAGCATGAAGGTTTGTACGCCGAGTTATGTGAATTTATGCGTGTGGCGGCTATGTACTTGTATCAATTTAATCAACACCTAACACAGCAAAGCGATAATCAAGTACCTATCGATCTTGATGACGACAATCAATCCGTACACTAGAGGCATTTTATGCGCTTATCGGCTCAAACCTTTGCGAAACATCGCGCTCAGTTAATGGCAAAAATGTCCCCAGGGAGCATTGCCATAATTCCGGCTGCTGGAGCTAAGCCCCGTAGCCGTGATACCAATTATCGCTATCGCCCCGATAGCGATTTTTATTATTTGAGTGGGTTTGAAGAGCCGGACGCATTGCTGATTTTGGCTCCAGGTAATCCTAAGGGCGAGTTTATTGTTTTTTGCCGCCCGCGCGACAAACAAAAAGAAATTTGGGAAGGCATTATGGCGGGCCCCGAGGGGGTGTTAGCGCAGTTTGGCGCCGATGCTGCTTTCAGTATTCATCAAGCCGATCAACACATTCCCGAATTAATGGATGGTCGCGCCAAAATTTATACCCAACTTGGGCAATGTGACGATTGGGATAAGCAGGTAATGACTTGGTTGCGCGCAGTGCGGGCCAAGGCGCGCTCGGGTGCTTGCGCGCCAGAAGTAATTGCCGATATCAACGCCGAGCTCCATGAGTTGCGTTTAATTAAAGGCGAAGAAGAGCAATTGGCCATGGCGGCATCATGTGAATTAGCAGCACAGGCGCATGTTCGCGCTATGCAATATTGCCAAGCGGGTCGCTATGAATACCAGTTAGAAGCTGAAATCCTGCATGGTTTTGCGATGTCTGGCGCTATGTCGGCGGCCTACAATACGATTGTGGGTGGCGGTAAAAACGCTTGCATCTTGCACTACATCAATAACGATCAGCCGCTAAAAGAGGGTGATTTGGTGCTCATTGACGCTGGTTGTGAGTTGGATTATTACGCGGCTGATATTACGCGTACTTTTCCTGTTAATGGTCGTTTCTCCGCGCCTCAAAAAGCACTGTATGAATTGGTATTAAAAGCACAAGAAGCCGCTTTTGCCGTGATTAAACCGGGCACTTTGTGGAATGAGCCGCACGATGTTTCGGTGCGAGTGCTTACCGAAGGTTTGGTTGAACTCGGTTTATTATCCGGCGATGTTGATGAGCTCGTTAGCTCGGGTGCTTATAAAGCTTTTTATATGCATCGTGTTGGTCACTGGCTGGGCATGGATGTACATGATGTGGGCGCTTATAAAATTGATGGCCAATGGCGCCCGCTAATGGCAGGAATGGCGATGACCGTTGAGCCAGGTTTGTATATTTCGCCCGACGATATGAGCGTTGACGAAAAGTGGCGAGGTATTGGTATTCGTATCGAAGATGATGTAATTGTCACTGCGGAAGGTTATCGCGTATTAACCGATGGAGTACCGAAAACTGTTGAGGATATTGAGCGATTGATGGCTGGTTAGTCTTATCAATCAAGCTTTTTAGTTTTGTCTCTGAATATGGTTAGTTTTGTCGTTGAGTAAGATTCGTTTTATCTGTCGAGCTTTATTGCTCAATCTGCATAAATCTAACAGCCAATAAAAAGCCCCTGGGCCATATAAACCGCAGGGGCTGCCACTCTTTATAGTAGCTGTTTTAAGGCTTGCGCCTAATGCGTATCAATTTTAGAGACTTTGCGATTACAGACTAAATTGGCGAAACATGTCTGCAGTCGCCTAATCTGTATTTTTTAGTGAGCTATTGGATCGAGAAATCCAATAGCTGTTTAATGAAATAAAAAGTACCTTACATTTCTTAAACTCTGTCGTAGGCTGAAACCGTTTAGCTAAAGCTGTTTAACCTAACTGTGTAAAAGAGTTGCTCAAAAGAATAAAAGTTAAATACTTGAAAACAAAAAAGTTAATTTTAAATATCTTAAATCAGATATTTTCTCTTGTTCGTCGGTACTGCATCCTCCTCATTTTGTGAATAAAAAAGATTGATGAAAATTCTTGCTTGGTTCAGCGATAGCTTAAGCTTACCGCCTGTTTTTAATACCTCTTCTAGTAAACGTTAATAAAATTCTTAGTGAATGTTAATAAAATTAATTTTTACGAAGTGCCATAGCATATTTTGGCGTGGTAGTTGTTAAGTTTGGCGCTACGCTTAAAGCGCAGTGCCTGTTATTGGGTATATCTAGCATTAATTTGTTTAATATAACTCTTGTTTAATTAAATCTTGTTTTGTGTTTAATTAAATCCTGTTTTGGTTTAGTTAAATCCTGTTTTGGTTTAGTTAAAAAGCAAGGTTATGCGGTTTACATATTACTTAGGCGTTGTGCCTGAGCTGCTGGTCCAAAACCATTCCAGTTATCTTCGCGGCCATTGCGCCAGCCTGCCATCCAATTTTCTCGTGTGCTACCTAATTCGAAGGGGCAATTACTCCATGATTTTCCGGTGGCGCCAGCTTGATAGCCTTTGGCAAATGCGCGATCGGTTTGGCTGCGTTTTTGAGTTTTCATAAAGTGGCGATACCTCGCTAGTGTTTATTGCTATAACCCAAATGTCTGTAATGTCGTTACAATGATCGGCTTAAATTTTTGTTGGCCTTAATACATTGTTGCCATGCCTTAATTATTGGCTGTTAGACCTTAATTATCAGCTGTCGGTGTGTTTTGGGCAGTCTAGGTAGAATGCCTTTTTTATCGCCGACCTACAGTTTGGATACCCTATATTCACATCAAGGTTGAAGATCCGATTGCTCGCTTGGGTATACTTTTGTGGCCTAACACATAAAGGTTACAGTAAGTTGACAATCGTGCCGCTTGATCAGCGGAGATTCAGTTAACCAAAATTTTTTATGACTGTGAACGATTAAATACTTCTAAAACTATTCTTTTTAAGCTTTAGTGGTTCTAAAAGACGGCGCAGATATTGCGCTGCTGTAATTCATTTTATTGAGTCAGAGATTTCACCATGCACTTGTTTGTGACCTGCCCAAAGGGCTTAGAAGATTTATTATTTGCCGAGCTACAAGGCTTTGGTGCCGAAAAATGTACGCAAACAGTGGCCGGTGTCAATTGTGAAGGCGAGCTGGAATTTGCCTATAAAACGGCACTGCATTCGCGTTTAGCTAACCGTATTTTAATTAATTTAGGTCATGCGGCGATTGACTCGGCTGATGCACTTTATGACGTTGCCAAGTCGATAGCCTGGGATAAAGTCACTACGCATGCCTCGTCTTTTGCAGTTGATTTTACGGGCACTAATCCTGTGATTACCAATACGCAGTTTGGCGCTTTGCGCATTAAAGATGCGGTGGTTGATTACTGGCGCGATAAAGGTTTTGAGCGTCCGAATGTGGATCGTCAAACGCCGGATATTCGTATTAATGCGCGTTTTCATCGAGGCGAAATTACCATAGCGCTGGATTTTGTGGGCGGTAGTTTGCATCAGCGCGGTTATCGACAAGAGCAGGGTGCTGCACCTCTAAAAGAAAACTTAGCCGCTGCAATTTTAATGCGCATGAATTGGCCAGAAGTGGCAGCCAAAGGCGGCAGTTTAATTGACCCTATGTGTGGCTCGGGCACCTTTTTAACCGAAGCGGCATTAATGGCAGCCGATATTCCCGTGGGTGTTTTTAGAACACAATGGTCCTTTGAGAATTGGTTGGGTCACGACTCGCAATTATGGAATAGGTTGTTATCGCAAGCCAAAGAGCAGCAAGCCAACGGCTTAGCAAAAACATTACCGCCTATTTTGGGCTTTGATATGCACGGCCCTGTTTTGCGTTCGGCTAATCACAATATCGAGCGCGCGCAATTAAAAGAAAAAGTTATTGTTGGCCATAATGCATTAAGCCAATTGCGCTGCCAGCCCGATTGGCCCGTAGGAATTATTGTGACAAACCCGCCTTATGGTGAGCGTTTAGGTGAAGTTGAATCTTTAAAAGGCACCTATTTGCAATTAGCCCAAGTGGCAAAAGAATATTTTTCGGGTTGGACATTAGGCGTTTTTACGGGAAATCCAGAGCTTGCGCAGCATATGCGTATGCGGGCGAGTAAAAAGAATAAATTTTTTAACGGCGCCATTCCTTGCGAATTACAACAATTTAAAGTGTTAGATGCCGAGCAAGCCACATTGCGTAAAGGCGAAGCCACAACCGATCGCCCCCTTAATTTAAAAATGACACCCGGCGCCGAAATGCTGGCCAATCGTTTGCGCAAAAATCTTAAAGCGTTAAAGCCTTGGATTAAAACCTGCCAAAGTGATTGTTATCGAATTTACGATGCTGATATGCCGGAATATTCGGCGGCTATCGATGTATATGGTGACGAAATTCATTTGCAGGAATATGCCGCGCCAAAATCGATTGATGAAAAATCGGCGCGCGCGCGCTTTAAAGAAATTCATGCAGCCGTGTGTCACGTTTTTGAGTTGGATCCCGACGACGTTGTGATTAAAACGCGCGAGCGCAATAAAGGCGATAAACAATACGAAAAATTCGAAGAAATCACTAACCCTGATATTCAAGTACGCGAAGGCAGCGCCAAATTTTTGGTTAACTTACATAAATATTTAGATACCGGTTTGTTTTTGGATCATCGCCCGTTGCGTTTAAAAATTGCCAAAGAAGCAGCCGGTAAAAGTTTTTTGAATTTATTTTGTTATACCGGAACCGCCAGCGTACATGCAGCGTTGGGCGGCGCTAAAAAAACCCTTAGTGTGGACATGAGTAAAACCTATTTGGCGTGGGCACAGCGCAATTTTGATTTAAATGCTATTCGCGGTACGGCGCATCAATTAATTCACGCCGATTGCTTAAAATATTTAGCCGATTGCCGTGATAATTTTGATGTGATCATGTTAGATCCACCGAGTTTTTCGAATTCTAAAAAAATGGACGGCGTGTTGGATGTTCAGCGTGACCATGTGGCGTTAATTAAGCGTTGTATGGAGCTTTTGTTGCCGGGCGGCGTATTGTATTTTTCCAATAATTTACGCTCCTTTAAACTAGAGGCTGATGAGTTATCGAACTTTTTAGTGAAAGATATTAGTGCCAGCACTATCGATAAAGATTTTGAGCGTCATGCAAAAATACATCAGTGTTTTGCGATCAAACATCAATCTTAATTATTCGCCGCACCTCTTAGTTGATCGCTATAACCTTTAATTAAATAGCTTGAGTATTCCATGAAAAAATTTGAGCTCAATAGTGCGTTTAGTCCTGCAGGGGATCAGCCCCTCGCGATTAAAGGCTTGGTTGAGGGTATTGAATCAGGGTTGGCGCATCAAACATTACTGGGTGTCACGGGTTCCGGTAAAACCTTTACCATTGCCAATGTCATCCAGCAAATACAGCGCCCCACTATGATAATGGCGCACAACAAAACCTTAGCCGCACAACTGTATGGGGAATTTAAAACTTTTTTCCCTAATAATGCCGTCGAGTATTTTGTATCTTATTACGATTATTATCAGCCGGAAGCCTATGTTCCTAGCTCTGATACCTTTATTGAAAAAGATGCATCAATTAATGAACACATCGAGCAAATGCGTTTAAGCGCGACCAAAGCATTATTGGAGCGTAAAGATGCGATTGTGGTGGCGACGGTATCGGCCATTTATGGTTTAGGTGATCCTGAATCTTATTTGAAAATGGTTATTCATTTAGTGCGTGGCGATAAAATGAATCAGCGCGCTTTAATACAACGTTTAGCCGAGCTGCAATATACGCGTAATGATGTTGATTTTTTTCGTGCTAATTACCGCGTGCGCGGCGATGTGATTGATATTTTTCCTGCCGATAGTGAGGACTTGGCGATTCGTGTGGATTTATTTGATGACGAAATAGACGCCATTGCACTGTTTGATCCTTTAACCGGGCAAGTGCAGCAAAAACTACCACGCTACACGCTTTATCCCAAAAGCCATTACGTAACTCCGCGCGATACAGTAGTCGGTGCGATTGACCCTATTAAAGCGGAGCTGGATGTGCGTTTACAACAGCTGCGCGAAAACGATAAATTAGTTGAGGCGCAGCGCTTAGAGCAACGTGTGCGTTACGATGTAGAAATGATGCACGAGTTAGGTTATTGCAACGGCATCGAAAACTATTCGCGTTATTTATCGGGCCGCGCGCCGGGTTTCCCGCCGCCCACATTGTTTGATTATTTGCCCGCCGATTCGCTGTTAGTGATTGATGAATCCCACGTTACCGTTCCGCAAATTGGCGCTATGTATAAAGGCGACCGCTCGCGTAAAGAAACCCTGGTTGAATATGGCTTTCGTTTACCTTCGGCGCTCGATAATCGCCCCATGCGTTTTGATGAGTGGGAGCGTATTGCGCCACAAATGATTTTTGTTTCGGCGACACCCAGCAAATACGAAAAAGAACATCAAGGCGCTATTGTTGAGCAACTCGTGCGCCCCACCGGTTTAGTTGACCCGATGATTGAATTGCGCCCAGCCTTAACACAGGTCGACGATTGTTTAAGTGAAATCCATAAAACTGCTGCATTAGACCAGCGCATATTAATCACCGTATTAACCAAGCGCATGGCCGAAGATTTAACCGATTATTTAACCGAGCAAGGCATTCGCGTGCGCTATTTACACTCGGACATTGATACGGTTGAACGCATCGAAATTATTCAAGATCTACGTGCCGGTGTTTTTGATGTATTAGTGGGCATTAATTTATTGCGCGAAGGTTTGGATATGCCAGAGGTTTCTTTGGTGGCAATATTTGATGCCGATAAAGAAGGTTTTTTACGTTCCGAAACTTCGCTGATTCAAACCATTGGCCGCGCCGCGCGCCATGTTAATGGTCGCTGTATTTTATACGCTGATAGAATTACCAATTCTATGCGCAAAGCCATTGATGAAACTGATCGCCGCCGCCAAAAACAAATCGACCACAATTTAGCGCACGGCATCACGCCTGTGGGTATTAAAAAGAAAGTGGGTGATATTCTTGAGGGCGCACGAATTCCCGGCGCTAAGTTGGTTCGTAAAAAATCTCAGCAATCCAATTCTGCGGCGCAAGAGGCCTTGCGTGAACATGCGCATAAAGATGTTTGGGCGCAAGTCGCTGCGCTCGAAAAAACCATGTTTGAGGCGGCTAAAAATCTTGAGTTTGAAAAAGCGGCGTCTTTGCGTGATCTGATTCATCAACTCAAAGAACAGCAGTAATCTCACAAATTGTTGTCGATGCCAAATATTTTTTGCACCTGCGCGGTGCGTTTTTGCCGTTAGAATTAACAATTTTAGGGCGGCGTGCATCCATGCCGTGCATCACTAATCGCTTTATGTAAAATGCCGAACTCAGGATTAGCTCTATTAAGAGGACGATCTATTAAGAGGGCGATCCGCAGTTAGGCAGGCGGCACTTATTGACAGCGAGTGCCCGCAAAAATAAGCCTAAAAACACATAATAATCGGCTATCAGCTACTGGAAATTCCTATGAAAACATCCCTTCAGTTGTTGGCGCTGCTAACATTTAGCGCGCCCGTATTGGCAGAAAACACTTTAAATAGCGGTAATTCCTCGTGGATATTAACCGCTACGGCACTTGTACTTTTTATGACCTTACCCGGTTTAGCACTTTTTTACGGGGGGCTTGTTCGCTCTAAAAATGTGCTTTCGATACTCATGCAATGTTTTGCTATTGCCTGCGTATCGTCATTAATTTGGTTGTTGGTGGGTTACAGTTTGGCCTTTACCGAGGGCAATGCTTTTATCGGTGATTTAAGTCGCGTGATGTTTTCGGGCATGGGTGTCGATAGTCTTTGGGGCGATATCCCCGAGCCTTTATTTGCGTTATTTCAAATGACATTTGCCGTTATTACGCCCGCGTTAATTGTGGGCGCGGTAGCCGAGCGCATGAAATTCTCGTCAATTTTATTATTTAGCATTTTATGGTTGTTAGTAGTTTATGTCCCCATATGCCATTGGGTTTGGGGTGGCGGTTGGTTGGCTAAAATGGGCGTGCTCGATTTTGCGGGCGGCACAGTGGTGCACATTACGGCGGGTGTTGCGGCATTGGTTTTGGCGCTAATGATTGGCAATCGCCAAGGTTTTCCCACTACGCCTATGCCGCCGCACAATATGACGATGACCGTGATGGGTGCCGGAATGTTATGGGAGCAATGCGTAACTG
>JAXHOG010000078.1:0-16389 GCA_034519605.1 Marinagarivorans sp. | reverse complement strand
GTATGCTTCGTTCCGTTGTGTGCTTTAGGCTATGAAACGTTTGAGGATGCCGAGGCGGATGTGAACCACTATATTGATTATTATTACAACGCCGTGCTGCCCCCACAAAACACAACCAAGGCTTGCCACCTATAGCCCGCTGAAAAACGGCAAGCTATCATCAACCAACAACATAACGCGGCCTAAGATAATTATCCGCCTATAAAATTGTCCGGTTTTTGTTGACCACGCTACACCCGCATAGGAAAAGAGATCAGCTGCCTGTAAGCTCGTCACTTTTTCTCCGGCAAGAGATATGAGATGAAAACCTACAAGCAACTGACCTACGAACAACGATGCCAGATTGAAGCGTTAAAGAAAAGCGGTATTAGTCAGCAGGCGATTGCTGCATTAATCGGTGTTAATCAATCAAGCGTGTCACGAGAGCTATCACGCAACACGGGATTGCGCGGCTATCGCCACAATCAAGCACATCGCACATCGGTTGAGCGACGTCGGCAGCACAGTGAAACCGCACAATGTGTTTTTTCTGGATTATATTTTTTGCATACCTACAGTGGCGGCTTTTTTATCAAACGTAACGATTTTATTGCACCCAGCATCAATGCACGTCATTGAAATGAGCGCATCACTAAAATCTGCGTTACCGTCTCGGTACTGCTTTAACGCAAGGTAGGCAATATCTGTGCGCTCAACCATGATTTGTTTTATTGATAAAAGCGACTCGATAATGCTGACCAAAGCCGATTTTTTTTGGTCGTAACATGACTCAAGCACCCAGGTGATCTCCACCAATGTAATGAGTGTGATATACCCTAAATTGCTTTCGCTCAACTCACTCTCAATGAGTTGATTGGCGATAGCGGATTGTTTTTTATCATCTTGTGTTAAATACCGGATCACGACGTTGGTATCTAGCCCAATCATCGACTGACCCTCATTTTGATGGCGTCATTCATCTCTTCGACTGATATTTTTTTGTCAGTAATAACAATACCTTTGATGCTGCTGACATCTACCGTTGCCGCCAGCATTTCATATCGTCCTGTATCCACCTTGATAAACTCAACTCTGTCGCCGGGGCCAACGTGAAGATCTAATCGAATGGGTGCAGGGATGGTAATTTGCCCTTTGCTTGTTACTGTAGCTGTTGTCATGTTATCGCCTTACGGTATTTTAGTTGCCTTACTTTATGTAAGGTAGCATGCGTTCGTTAAAAGAGCCAGTCAGTCATCAGCTGTTGTGACTCTTAAACTTATTCGAATGCGATTTTTCCATACACCATCGAAGCGCTTTCTTAATAGCGGTTCTGGCACATGCGGAACAAAGGGCGAATATTTTTTAACGTCTTCGTATAGATGCTCTTTATCTTTGTCTTTGATTTCCTTCAGGATGCGCACCGCATCTTGAATATCCTTATCATGACGAGGCGTGAACCTTGTGAGCTAATAACTCTTCCCACGCGGCGGCTTTTAATATCAAAAATGGATGCTGGAAAATAATGACATTGGACTTAGTCTCTAATCCAAAAAAACTTACACTATCGTTAAACCACAGTGATTTTTCCTCTGTCGCTAAGCCCATTTCTTCGCCAACCTGCTTGATCAATTTAACAAGTAGTTGCTTGTTGGCTGGATTGGCTGGAAATATGGCATCAACATCTTGCGTCATCATGCGAGATCGAAAATACATCAAACTGATAATTCCTCCGCAGCAGACCAATTCAAGCCTCTTTTTTTCGTTCTGAAGAAGATCACCTAGGCGTGTTAATGCCTTAGTGAGTGTCTGAATGCTGATTTGTTTGCCGGTACTGGAATACTGATACATAAAAATCCTTATACAAAAAACATAAAGTCGCGCGGAGCGAAAATATTGCGCTTACTGAAAACCGGCGATACTAAGTCGCCTTCGTAAAACTCACGGTATTCGTCGGGTATTACAGAAAAATTTTTCAGGACGGGCGGCACATGTGAGCACCATGTGGGTATCGCCATTGAGTGTGACTTGGGGGGCTGCCCCCATACTTCAGCCATGCGCTCAATAAAGCAGGCTTTCAAGGCGTATTTTAATGCGTCTTTTTCATGGGGATCGAAGACGGTAGATAAGTTCCACTCTTTGCGCCAGAAAAGCTGTACATCATCCATGAATGCAACGGTATCTTTGCGTATAACTGAATCGCACATTCTTTCAAGTACGCCTTCCGGTGTTATGGCGTCGACCTTTCTGAATGTATCAACCTCCAGTGAAACACTTAGCCCCATACGCAGGGCCATATTGATCAGCGCATCAACACGAAACCCTTCGGATTTTCCTTTGATGAGTGCACTTACCCGGGGCTGTGAAATCCCCAATCGCTCAGCAGCCTCCATTTGCGTTAGGTGATTATTTACCACCGTATCGCGTACAGCGCGGGCGAGGGTGGCCCTGAGCTTTAAGTTTTCTACTCGGACGGATTCATCGCTTAGTGCGTGCATGGTTATTCTCCAGAAATGCAGATAATGCTAAAGTGAAAAACATCAAAAAGTATATATTATACTTTTAATTTAATAGTTTCGCTGTTGATGATATTTACATTTTCTGTAGGATTTAAACGGTATGAGGCGCTTAGCGCTATTGTGCAAGCGTGATTTTGCTATACTAAAAGTTCAAGAACAGCATTGCTGTCTTTTACTGGCTATCAAAGCGCATTTGTAGCCACGCGATTTTTGCGGCGCTTACTTCACTTAACCCAATGGGATACTTAATCCCATTGGGATTGGTGTATCCCAAATTTTATAATTTGAGGAATACACCATGTCAAACACCAACAAAAAAACCGCTTTTTTTAACGTGCACACAGAAGCTCTTGGCTACTTGAGCAAGTTGGAAGAGCGAAATGGCAAAAACGGTTCATTTACCATTGTTACTTTCTGCATGCTTGAAGGCACTCCTGATAATCCAGAGAATGTCTTTGTTTCACTAACGGTTGCTTGCGAGTCATCAAAAGCACTGTTAGAGCAATATGCCGAAAGCATTAATAACAAGACCACCGTGTTTGCTGGATTGCGTTTGGCCAACCTACGCGCTACGCCTTTTATGTACCCTAGCAGTTCTCAAAAGGCCGGTGAGTTAGGTGTCAATTATTCAGGCAAGCTCATTAAGACTCTCTACCTAAAAGTGGGGGATTTTATTGTGAAGCAGACTGAAAATAGACCGGCTCAAGCTCTACCCAAGAAAAATACACAACCAGCGGCAACTGTCGCTAAAGCATCGGCGGCACCCTCTAGTGAGGCATTACCTTTAATGGTAAAGCTTAGTAAGAGTGATCCAAACTTTGACATCACCAAGCAACGTTTATTGGATGATGGCTACCGCTGGCATACAGGCAATTCGGCTTGGATGCTAAAGGCGGTAGCGGCTGGCAATGCGAGTGAGGATGATTTGCAGCGTAATGGGTACACCTTCAACGGTGAATTCTATGTCTGTAACTTCCCTACCAGCAATCAAGCTAAAAGTGGATACGCACGTCCAAATGCGCAAGCCTGAAGGGTGATGCTTTTGGGTTGGCGTTAGGTGTCATTGGGGCTTTATTAGGTTGATGCAGCGCAGATATTGCGCTGCAAAATATTACAGCCACGCGACTTTCGCGTACTGTAGGTTACGTGTGAGTAAATAACCAAAGCGCAAAGCGTTAAGCAACTTTGCGCTCTCACTACTTAATCCTTGGCTTCTCAGAGCTAACGGATTCGACGTTTGGCCAATAAAAATATGGCCTGATCAACGACTTCGTATTTGCTATAGCTGGCATAAAATACGTTTCTTAAACCGAGCAAATCTACTGATTTGCTCACCTTTTCCCAATCCATACCGGTTTACTTTTAATGAGTTCAGCGGTCTGTGTTAATGCCATTTTTATAAGCGGTATTAACACAGGCCACTAGGCTTATTTACGCTAGGCGCGACTGGGCGCGCCGGATAAATACACAGGATCGTTGTGCAGAATTGACTGTGCGCAATGCAGGATAATCGAATAGTTGACTAACGCGAGGAGAGTATTCGACGTAAGCAAAGGGATAGGCTTCATCATCAATAAAAAAAGGCCCATTCAGTTTTACACTGATGGGCCTTTTTCATTTGTGTGGATCAATTAATTTCAAGATCAATAATCATTACGCCTGCACCAAGAATCAGATAAAAGAGCGTTTTCAGCCTCTTTTTCCGTTTTCCAATATTCAGAGCTTTCGCGTGAATTTGGATAGCCTTCGGCAGTTAAAGTGCCAAGATAAAAACCGGCAGCCGATTTTAAAACTTGTATTTTTTGTATTTGTTGCGTGACCATGGCTGAACTCCAAAAATTAAGTAAATAAAAGTTTAGAATTCAGCCCCGTTGGGATGAATCCCAACGGGGTTAGAAATAAGCACAGTAAAAAATTACATTTACTTGTCGTTTGATGTGCTGTGACGACTTACAAGTGGCGATGCCAATGTGAGTGAAATGTTAGCACAAAATAAAGAGACTAAATGGATGCTTGAGGTTTTTATGTTAATGGATTAATTCAACAGTGTCCGGCCAACCTCAAATATACTTAAGATACAATGGCCGCAGCTGGCGCTCATACAGCGATTTTGAGGGCGTTTTCATCAAACAGCTCCTCAAAAAGCGAAGTATTTGACGCGTCACTTTGGAGGCAGAGCGGAAGAAATCACGATACCACGGAATGCGGTGGCCTTTTTCACGTGCATTTTTATTCTGTAAATCATCTTGCTTTTTTAAACTTGCCTCATCCTCAATACCCAACGCATTTTTATGATGATTCGAAAATAATTGCACCAGCAACGACGTCATCACCGCCAATAATGCTTGCTGAAAAATACCATTATTACTTTTACTCCACGCCTTTTTGCAAGAGAAATCATTTTTCCACGTATCGAAACATTTCTCTTCATCCCAGCGACGCAAATATAAAAAAGCAATAAGTCCTGGCTCAATCGTTAACTCATTCGATAAAAAAACGAGCTCTTTTCCTTCCGGTGTTTTGTAGCGAATACAACGCCACTCCTCAGCGCTTGCGTTCAGCGAAACACTGTCGTCAGACACAACACCTTCGTTCATCGCACACAGATTTACTGTGCGAGCAACGCTCGATTTTACGATAAGATTATCTTTCCATCGCGTAATACTGGTTTGCGCATAGGTCTTTTTTTGGGCATCCCAGAATGGCATATTAACAAAGGCTCTATCGACCACAAAAATAGCATTGCGCTTGCGCAAACAACCCTCGGGTGAATTAAAATTATTTTTCAGCACGAGCGTTTCATGGGTATTTTTTGTTTCAATGGCAACATCAATCGGCACGCCCATACGCACATCAAATAACGTTAGCATCATATGGCCTTTGTGATTATCGTCGCCGCCCTCTTTTGGCGTTAATCGTTGATAATGCGTGCTCTCTTTTGATAGCTTCCGTCAACAGCAAAAATAGGGCGATCACCCAGTTCTGATATTTTTTCAAAACGATCAGGTAATTGTTTGCGCGCTATGTCAATCAGTGGTTTCAGTAGATCCTGCGAAATAATACAGCGCGACGCTGAGCTTAACGCGTCTGAATAGGTAGAGCGTGGAACCGGCATATCCGTACACTCAGCCATATGAAAAAATTGTTGTACCTGTTCGCGCATCGCCGCCACACCATTTAAGTGGCGCAAGCATCCAAATAAACAAAACGCTTTCATGGGGAGTGATAAAAAACGATTATCGCTGTAGCGTACTTTTTCAAAGGATTGCAGTACGGGATTAAAAAATTCGGCAAGTACCGTTTGATCCATAAGTTTTTTATAAACAGTGTCTGAGCGATGCATCGTGAGTATTTCCATGGTTAAATAAGATGCATTTTTCCGAATTTTTTGCTGACGATGTCAAGCTTTATTTTTAAGAAAATCGATATTTTTTAATTTCGCATTTATCATCTTTTTTTTAAAAAAACGTTTTTCTTTCGTAATTCGATAGCAGCGCGATTGTGTGAGGCTGTAGGGGCTTTTGGTGACGTTTTCTTTCAGGGCTTAACCTTGGTTGGCCGGACACTGTTGGGATTAATTAATAAGCAAAAGCATCATCGAATGAGAAGTCGGTAGTGCCATTGCCATCACTATCCACACTGTATTTTGCAAAAGATGGTGATAGCATCAAAACATTAATTTTTTCTTTGCCGATGGTTATATCAACTTCACCTTGTACATTTTCCCCGGAATTACCTATCGGGGTAATTGTTTTAACAGTATAGAGTTTATCGTTAAGCGTAAATTCGCCATCGACTGAATAGAGTGTTTGATCTAGCGTCTGCACTATTTTCTTTATAAAAGAGTCTGTTTTTAGTGTTGATGCAGAGCTATTCTGCTTTTCTATCGGAGACCCTGCTGCCATCTCTGTTGTGCTAAATAATAACGTGTAATTTTTAGCTTCTGTGGTTGACTCAGCACTATCATCGTTAACTATGCGTGATTCAATAATTGTGCCGTCGATATAGGTGTATTCGCGCATAACTCTATTTTTATTTATTGCTGTAGATGCATCCTTGTCTTCTATGCGTAAATTACTTTCTAGCGTCAATATGGTTGTGTATTTGCCAGCAACACCGGGCTCAAGGTTCCATGCGAAGTGTTGATCAATGTTTTTATTTTCCGTCATTTCATTAAATGTTGAGCCAGTTAAAAATAGCATTTCGCCTTTTCCGAAAAATGTAAAATCGGTAAAGCAATCGTTATAATCGGTTTTTCTAAATTCATTCAAATTAGACAGTACTGGTTTCCCTGTCTCGGTCATATTTCCAGATGTTGTACACTCTCTATCGTTCGCAGTATCTAAATATACTGTTCGTTTTTCATAGCGTTCTATCAAATCGCTTGGTCTTTCAGTTTTCATTCCGTCTGGGCCACGATATGCCTCTTTAGCAAACATTGATGGGCCACCTCCAATATGTGTTGCCAGTGGTGGTGACACGGCAAACCAGGCCGACACTTTAACTTTTAATTTATCGAATGTAGGCTCGGGTTGCTCATTGGGTGAGCCTGGCGCCGTCGGCTTAGCGCTCGTTCCGCCTCCGCCAGAGCCACAACCCACAAGAGAAAGAGCCAAAATAACGGATGAAAGCGGTAATACCATGTTTGTTTTTCTCATACAAAATTCCTTGAGTTTGATTGTTTAACGTGTGTGTAGTATTAGGGGTGTCTTTGTAGTGCTGATTTTTTTGGCTGTCAATATTTGATACAACTCTCGACTGTTTGTGTATGCCTGATTAGAATTATTGGTGTCAAAATCAATCGGGATCTTAAATAGTTTTAAATGTTTTTCGGGTTCAATGGTGTCAATGATTAAGTAATGTTCAGTCGTACCCGCTGGGTAATTCTCGGAGGGATTGACGATAAACAGCCTTATTGCTAATAACTCTTGGCTGGCATTGACGGCTGATTGCTGTACTACGCGATCCACGTTAATCGGGTTAATGGCTGCAGATTGTAGGATTACAATTTTGAGTGCGTCATTTTTACTTTGCAGCCTATTTTTGCCAAAAATAAACCAGGCTGTAATTGCAATTAAGGCCATGATTGCAATTGCTAATAGCGCTTTAATTGCTGGCATGTGATAACAAGTACTTACTGTAAAAGCTCGAGCATTTTAGTTCACTTAAATCACGATCAATTTCGTTCAGCTCGCGGATATATTTTTTCGCATTGCGATATTTGAATCTTTGTAATTCACTTAGCTGGCGCCCTTCCTCTCCAAGGGTCTTTATTTTCTTTTCGACATCATCGGGGCCCGTATTGTCGCCTTGCAATATTCTAAAAATGGTATGGCGAATCTCCATTAGCCTTACTTCTGGCGATGCTTCAAGCACGCCATTAATTTTTTCACGACGTTTTTCAAGTCGTGCAATTTCGTTAGTAATGGCCACGGTGATTACGCACATACTGAATTCCTTTTATTCGACGGGGTTTAAAGTGTCGTCATTTGCATAGACATTAAACGTGGGCGTAAACCACAATGTTCTGTTGACTTCATTAGCTTCCAGCTCCCAAGCTACACCTGCCACTGTAATTAGCGCGTCACGTAAGCGAATGGGGCCAAGCTCGCGCACAACCGACGGCAACTCAAGCTCTGATAACGCATCGTTGTCATTTTGGGCTGATAGCCATGTATAACCTGACCCGCGCAGCAATTCATTAATGGCTTGGCCAACGGTGAAAATATTTTGGCTGAAGTTAATGGTAGTAATGCTCAATAGTGGGTTGAGCTGTTCGTTTTTTGTTTCGATATTAATCAGTGTGTAATTATCGGTTCTTACATACTGCTTGCCGTCTTTTTCGAGAACTTCTGCTGATGCAAAAGACGGAGAAAGTGCTAATGCTAAAGTTGCAATTTTTATGGCGAATTTGTTTTTCACTTTAAATTTCTCTCTATTAATTAATGAAGCCACTGAAAAAAATGGCAGTTTGGGAAGTGGTTACAACCCAAATATTTTTTATTGATATATCGACCGGATGTGAAATTTCTAATAATAACCGTTCCAACATTGCACTTTTTGCAGGTTTCACCCGCATCAATTGTGACGCGAATAGGCAGTATTTTTTTTCGCACTACAGCTGGCGCTGGCTTAATGTTTTCATTTGTTTTTGTCATTGTTTTTTCCTTTGCGTCTTAGGTTTTTCGGTGGCCGTGGCGAATGATAATTTTTTGATTTCACCGGTAAGGGCTTCAGATAAGGGTTTTGTTTTTACGAACTCGTTATTATCGAGAAGACTGATATACACCGCATCGACTAAATCCTTGTAATCCATTTTTTCATTCGATATATCATCAATCAGCTCTTCAAGCTCAGCTGTGTATTCGTAGTTCATGAATTCGTAACGACCATCCAACACCGATACAATAATGTCGCCTAGGGCCAGACTTTGAAGTGTGAGTTTTTTATCACGAGAGACATATTGTTGTTGGACGATACGCTCAATCGTTTGCGCGTAAGTGGAGGGCCTACCAATTTTTAATTTATCCAGCTTGGCGACTAATGTTTTTTCGGAGTAAGGCGCAGGCGCCTGTGTTTTCTTTTCATCCAGTTTTATGTTTTTTATGACAGGTTCATTGCCTTCTGCAATGGCCGGTAATTTTTTTTCAGCGCCGCTTTTTTCTTCAATATCCTTATTTTCATTTTCACTGTTTATCGTCATTCTCCAGCTACATTTCCAACCTTCAACAACTTCGACTCGCCCTTTGGCGAGATATTTATCACCAGCCTCATTGGTTAAAATAATTTGCGTGCGATCCTCCTCCGCATTCGCTAACTGCGACTGCAGCGTGACCAGCCACACCAGGTGATAAACCTCCTCGAGCACTGCGTCCGATAGATCCACACGGCTTTGGCGAATATCGGTGACACGCAAACATTCATGACCCTCCTGAGAGCCCGCCTTAGCGCTCACAACGCGCTTGATACGCGGCACGAGTAAACCTTGTGATTCAGCAAAGAATCGCACTTCATCCGCAAACTCCTCGCCCATGATGGGGCTGTCGGTGCGGTGATAGGTGATTAAACCGTTCTCAAACAGTTTTTGAGCGGCATCCATGCTGGCCTTTGTGGAAAGCCTAAATCGGCCCGCCATAAGCTTTACAAAGCTACTGGTGATCAATGGCAAGGGTGGCGCAATGGATACGCGCTTGGTAGTTACTGAGGCGACAGTAACGTTCGTCGTTCTAGCAATAACCGCTTCTGGTATTGCTCGATCAGTAATGAGATTGCTGTACTCAACATCGCCCGTATCGTCATCGGGATTAACACCGACAGCATCAATGGCAACGCTCGCACTTGTAGAGGGTAGCCACTCGGCTTTAAATTCAATGCCCGCATGTTCACAGGTCATTGATACGCCGTAATGATTGACTGACTTAAACGCTTTAATGGCGCGGTCACGTTCGACCACGAGCTTTAATGCCACTGATTGCACTCGACCGGCGCTCAAGTACGGAATGCCTTTGTTCACCGATTTTAAAACATCGGTCAGCGCCGGTGACACCATATAACCCACGTAACGATCAATAACGCGGCGTGCTTCTTGTGCTCTTACCAATGCCCAATCAATTGAGCGCTTTTTTATAATCGCTTGTTCAATGGCTTTTTTATTCACTTCTTTGTAAGTGATGCGGTGCATCTTGCTATTGAATTTTTGACCAATGCAATTGGCCACATGTGCCGATATAGCTTCACCTTCACGATCGGGATCGGACGCTAAATAAATAATGTCAGCGGTTTTTGCAGCGGCGCGTAGTTTCTTTTCAACATCGGCTTTACCTTCCATGGTGACGTATTCTGGCTTGTGGTGCGGTGGTTCGGCACCCATGCGATCAACCGGCAAATCACGAAAATGCCCCACGGTCGCAACAACCGTAAAGTCTGGAAAGTATTTGCGAATACTCTTCGCCTTATTGGGTGACTCAACCACGATCAAAATGGATGCCATTTTTTATTCCCTCAACCTATCAGTAGGGAAAATCGTCATCAAATGAATCGCCAGTATTGGCCATGGCCAAGTCAGGATCGTGACCAAAGTTTGTATCAGGGGGCGCTGGGCTTTCAGGGCTGTGAGCTGCATCCTGAGCGCGAGGTGAGGACATAATTTCCATGGTGTGCACAAAGACTTCCGTTGTATAGCGTGTAATGTTTTGTTGATCTACCCATTTGCGGGTTCGGTTTTCACCTTCCAAGTAGAGTTTGTACCCTTTTTTTACATGCTCCGCAATAATATTCGACAATGGCTCAAACGCCACGCATCTATGCCATTCGGTTGATTCTTTTTGAGCATTGGTATCACGTTCACGCCATTGCTTACCTGTTGCCAAAGAAAATTGCACAATGGCTTTCCCATCTTTGGAATAACGAAGATCAACGTCATTACCCACCAGACCTACCAGTATTACTTTGTTAACGCCACGAGACATCCTCATCACCCCTTACAATTTACATTAGAATTTGGTGATCGAATCATGCGCCTGCATTAAAAATGCAACCACAATCAAATAGGAAGTGGGTTGTACAAGAAGAGCGGGCAAGGAGCGAGTGCGAGTTAACCGCGCTTTAATTAACCAACGCTTTGGGAATGAGGCCCATTTGGGCAATGGCTTTTTCGGCCATTTGGATCGAGTAACCATCACCCGATTGTTCCGCCCATGCGGCTAAGTTTATCAATAAGTGCTGCATAAAATCATTGTTCTCACTGGTCTCAATACACCGGCGCATAAGACCATAAAGATGGCTGCGCGCTTTTCGTTTTTCGGTGCGCGCAATGGCGGTGTTGTATTCTTCGTTAATCCAATTGTTGCCGTACTCGACCTTCTCTTTTGTTGTGATAATCGAATACGCCAACTCGGCACTATCACGCAATTTTTCGTCTGCTAGACACATCAAGATGCTTGCAAACGCTACAGTGGTTTTGGCATCCATTGACCACAGCAAAAGACGCTTCTCGCCAATACCGCCACTCTTTTTTCTGTACATACTCCGAAAGTCGAGTGTCAAATAATCGCCCGCACTATGGCTGACCTCCAGAGCTAGTCCTGTGCCATCGCTGTTTTTTTGAGTCTGCCTAAATCTAGTGCCAGTGCCATTACGGCTTTTAGATTTAATTTCTTTAAACGGAAACTTTGCTGTAGAGCCCTCCAGATTTAACTCAAACATACACCGATCTCATTTTCAAAGTTAAAAAAAAGGAGGTCATAAATGACCTCCTAAGCGTTCGATATTTTGATCATCACTGAACATCAATCTGAGGATTAAATGCTCGGGATTAGTGTATGTATTTAGCGTAATTAAATCCGATTCAAATTGAATTGGCTCTGTACAAAAAGCGCGTTTACATTTTTATCCGCATTTTGGATATGGTTTGATTTTTTGGCTTTGGCGTTGATGAGGTTACGTTTAATCTTTTTTTACGCAAGAGATTAAAGTCGTGATTGGTTGTCAGCGCAAAACCCAGATATTTTTTTGCTAAATTATTTTCGATTTTACTGAGCGGATCTTGGCCACGAGCATGTTGTGAATGCTCTTGTCGATCCAGTTCAACCAATATATTTGTTATCGCTTTTGCACGTCCTGACAACTCAGAGATGACAGCATTCAGTGCGCGATAATGCTTCATCAACTCGGGGACTTGATCCTCCATCACTGCATTCACCTCAGTATATAAATTACCCTGGCAAGAAAATGGATCTACCATGATTGGTCGTCGATCTGGTAGACCCAATCCAAATCGATTATTAATTTCACGTAGCAGTGAAACGGGCGTAACCCACTTATGCTGAACGAACGGGTTTTCTGTCGTGCATCGCTTAAAGATATTAAGGCGCAAATACACTTTATCTTCAAAAATGAAAGGCTCATTCAGCTCTTGAGCCATTGCAGCAACTGTGTGCATCTGAGCGTGCCCCTGCGTAATACCCTCAATGAGTTGCGCTTTAATGCTCGAATAAGCATCTTTAAAATTGCCAATTTCCCTATCTTCAATCGATGAGTTTTCATCAAGCAAGAAAGTTCGCAATAGTCCCGCTACATTATTTTCTTCGCTCATAAATTATCCGTTTTCAGATTATTATTATTTTTTACATCGGCAGATTTATTTTCAGTTGCCTTTGTTTTTATCTTTTTTTTCGCATTCTCCGCACTGCGTGCTTTATTGCGTGCCGCAAACACCTCCGCCATCAGCGGCTTAGCTTTTTTAAATCCAATGTCCCTCAATCGCTTTATAGATTCCTCGTCCCGAATAATCGGGCTCGTTGAGGCTCTTTTCTTCCCCGACATTATCTCACCGGGAACAAACGGTATTTTTTTACCATAATGCTTGTAAGCTAATTTGGCGCCATATAGCCTATTGTCATTTGCAACAAACCAGCTTCGCTCCAACGGTATATCAACAAATGATTCGCAGCAGCGAAAGAAGTTACGCAAAGCCCTAGCGCTATCGTTAACGTAAATGTGCCAGTTATCGTGATTGATAAAACCAACATGCCTAGCGGTAAGCGCCTTGCAAACAATGTCATCAAGCTTTTTGAGCAATGTTGCGCCCCGATAACCCCACGGGCATAAAAACACCAAGCTACGGGTTACCGGATGACGATTCTCCGCAAGCGTAATATCATCAAAGATGTCATTGCCATCAATCATCGACTCAAGCTCTTGAAGCCGGGCCTCAATCACCTTACTGACTTTTTCATACTCCGTTTCCGCTTTCACCAAAAACACCGGCTACGGCATTAGTTCCAGTGACGCCTCCCGCCATACCTAACAAATTTCATTCTTGCAAACTGAACTAAGACCCCATATCGGATAAATCTTTTGCAGCGAAAATCACCTTTACGTCCCGCCCACAATTGACCAGAAGCCTGTTCTGTATGTAATGTAATAAAATGCCGAAACTGTTTTTTGAGATCACCCAATTCATGCATGGGTTTTGCTGACAGGACTGACCTTACGGGATCGACGGTGATATTGAAGATGGTTGGGTTTTTAAAAATGGGTGCTGTCTTAACATTAGCGGCCGCCCCATTTCTCTCCGCCGCCATCTCTTGCGAATGCAACGCGGCCGAACCACTCCCCAAAACTACCAAAAATTTATTCATCTTAGCCTCAGGGCAAATGATGAGTACCGGTACTATGCCAGCGGAGCTCTTATGGCACATTCACTGTTTTGTCACTCAATATCACTTGCCATCAACTTACTCACTCTTCAAATATTGCGTGTAAACAAAAACACGAGGTCAGGCATCACTTATCCCTTAAATACCCTTTAAAGGATCTCCCGCGTAGCTCACTTTTTGATCAATTTATTTTTATTATCCAAAACGGATATTATACTTAAAATATACATATTCAAAACGACCGCATATTATGTCATTTTAAATGTAATAACGGTACATTAAAACCTTCGAGCCAAATTCACACACTAAAACCGGAAGACAGGCGTACAGGAAAGCGTAAGAACTGCCACGATGAAATACGATGGCTATGCACATTCGCCACAACGATTAAATGTTTACGGTTTTACCGTTTGGCCATCCTGCTCATTACCACCTCTTGCCCTCGCTCGTTGCCAAAAGTTGTATCAGTGATACAACTGTTGAAGAATCACCTGGGCGCCATCCCGCCCGCTTACCACTTTGCCTCGCTGCCGCTTTCTTCACAAAAAGCGAATAGTGATACAACTGCTGGTTAAGCCAGCACCCACTCCGTAGCGCCATCCTGCTCATTACCACCTCTTGCCCTCGCTTCTCTGCTGTGCCAGCCACTGCTGGTTAAGCCAGCACCCACTCCGTAGCGCCATCCTTACCATTACCACCTCTTTTGCCCCTCGCTGCTCGTTGCCACAAAGTTGCACGGTGATAACGTTGTTGGCAGCACCCACCCAGGTAGCGCGCCATCCTGCTCATTACCACCTCTCTTGCCCCCGCTCGCGCCAAAAGCGGTCGAGGATAAACTGCTGGTTAAATAAAGCACCGCTTACCCAGCGCCATCCGCCCATTACCAATTCTTTGCCCTCGCCGTCGCCGCTGCCAAAAGCCGTACCAGTGATACAACCGCTGGTTAAGCCAGCACCCACTCCAGCGCCATCCTGCTCATTACCACTTCCGCCAGCCAAGTGACGGCAACCACGGCAACACAGCCAGCAATCCAGTGTTGCGGGTCGCGCAATTCATTCATCCAGCCTGCGACCTCGCTATTAAAAATGACGACTACGCCATCACTAAATTGATGTTTGTTGAGTTGCCGATATTCACTGGCAATCGTTTTTGCTGTCTCACGGTTAAGCATGACCCAGCAATGTCGCGGCCAGCGGCGCGCTGCCAGTGCGTTTCTATATTTCAGGGGTATCAATCATCACCGCGCGCAATGGTATTCCATCGCCAGTACAAATTCTGAGCCCACGCTGTCGAGTACGGCTTGTTCTAAGTCGCTCGATCAGTGTTTTTATAAAACCGATTGGGTTTGCAATGTTCTTGCTGTGCCAGCCATGCTCAATCGCACGTCGCGCCATGTAATGCGATCACATCCGGCGCTCATCACTGACAGGCACATAACAGAATCAAAACGGTAATTGGTCTATAGCCAAACCGTAATGCAGACATAACGATCAATGGCGGAATACCAGCTCGAACGCTGTTTTCACACGCTCAAAAAACCCGAACCACCTGTCTTGGTCGATATCAGTGATTGAGGTGTAATTGGGGTTTATGCCGCGCTTGGGTGATTTGGGGAGTGACGACACCGGCGCCGCTCGAATGTCCATTGGCAGCGGGCTGCATTTTGTTCACGAAAGGGGCGTTGTGTGATAGGTGCAAATGCTCTCGATCTTCGTCGTCAATTCTACTCGCCTGCTCTCGCTTTGCGGCGACTTTTGTGCTTCAGTGATTTTTTTTTGGTGTCACCATGGTTGATGAACTGACCAAACTCGGCTTCGGAGTGGTTTGAATCCGTGTTTTGATGTTCAAACCTTGGCGATGTTTGTTCTTGGCTGCTTGGTCTTCCATCTCTACCGCGCAGAAATACGCACGCGCGCGTTTATTTATATATATTTATTATTACCACTACTACAAAACTACTTTTCACCAGAGCAAAATTTTTACCAGAAAATAACAAAAATAACCAACCTTATAAAATTCTTCTCTGGTGAAAATCATCGTTTTCGGGTTGTTTTGGTTGAAATCAGCCATCTAAAACTCCACCCCAGAGATGCAAAATTCTTTTCTCTGGTAGATCTGTGTTTTCGGACTTTAAAAGCAAAATACCGTTATGCTCGTGAGTTTTTCTCGGTTGGGTTCACGGCGGCAGGTGGTTTTATGAACATCCGGCATCACGCTTTTCTAATGCGGTTGGATAGTTTTCGACACCGGCTTGAATACGCACGGCCATAGTCTCGATTGGACTGGGTATATGCTTGTGACGACCTAAGCTCGCGGCAGACGGCGTGCGGCTTTTACGAAGGCGTACCGCTTTCGGCCATAGTTCGCCTTTGTCAGCATCACTAATAAACCAGATAATTGGTGACCAGCTGCGGGCAGCATCGCTGAGGCCACGGGTTCGCTTCGCGCAACAAATAGATGTCGCCTGTTAAACGCATCTCGACTGCGACAGGTGGCCGCGCAATGCGTCATTTTGTACCGCGATAGGCGCAACATCTGACGTGACGATGTGATTGTTGGTGGTGAGCACAACCATCGCCGTTTTTCCTTCACGGTCAGCGTTGAGCCTGGCTGCTGGAGGATTGCAATGAGCCCGGTAGCGCGCTTTCAACCGGTGATAAACTGCTGAGCTTAAAAGCCAACATCACGGTTTTAATGTGCCAGTTCCAGAATACGTACAACTGAACGAAGCGCCA
>JAXHOG010000085.1:0-19487 GCA_034519605.1 Marinagarivorans sp. | reverse complement strand
AGCGTATTGCTCCATTTTGGGTATTGCCAATACGCTTACGCTTAACCCCGAAAAGCTACTCGCTAATATTCACGCTGTTCAAGCGCAAAACGTGATAGAAAAATCGGCCAGCCTTTACGCGCCGGGTGATGCCTACCCATTTTCGAATTTTTCAATTGAGATGGAAACCGGTACTGGTAAAACCTACGTTTACCTGCGCACGATTTTTGATTTGCACCAGCAAAAAGGCCTGCGTAAATTTATTATTGTGGTGCCTTCGGTGGCGATTCGCGAAGGTGTGCTCTCGTCGCTCAGGTTAATGAAGGAACACTTCAAGGGTTTGTACGGCAACACGCCTTCGATAATTATGTATATAACTCTAAAGATCTCTCCAAGGTGCGTCAGTTCGCCACCGCCACAATACGTCTGCAAATACTGATTATTAATATCCAGGCTTTTCAACGCGATGCGGGCGATATCGAAAACTACAACGACCTGAGCGCAGAAGACATCAAAAAGCTCTCGGTGATTCACCGCGAGCAAGACAAAATGTCGGGCGTTAAGCCGATTGAATTTATTCAAGACGTGGCGCCCAGTATTAATTATTGATGAGCCGCAATCAGTCGATAACACACCCAAAAGCCCAGCGAGCCATCAACCATTTAAAACCTTTGTTTGCGCTGCGCTATTCTGCCACGCACAAAAATCCCTACCATGTGTTGTATCAGTTGGGACCGGTAAAGGCCTACGACCTGAAACTGGTTAAACAAATATCCGTCGCGTCTATTCAAGCCCAAGCCAATATTAACCAGAACTATTTGAAGCTTACGAAAATTGGTTTTGAAGGAAAGGCCAAAACACCTTCGGCATCGGTGGTGATATTTGAAAACACGCCCAAGGGCACTAAAGAAAAAATCGTAAAGCTCAAGCAGGGTTTGGATCTATCAGATCATACCAATCGTGACGGTTACCAAGGCTACGTAGTCGATGAAATTTATGCAGAGCCGGGTGCCGAGTATGTGCGCTTTTCCAATAATGTTGTATTGGAGCCCCAGCAAGAAAAGGATGGTGTTCATCAAGACGTGATGAAAGAACAAATCCGCCAAACAGTAGAGGAACACTTTAAAAAAGAGCGCAATCTACTAAAGCAAGGTTTGCAGGTTAAGGTTTTGTCGTTATTTTTTATCGATAAAGTCGCCAACTATAAATATTACGACGAGCACGGCAACGCCCAAAAAGGCAAATTAGCCGAGTGGTTTGAAGAGGCTTATAACGAATACGCTGCATCGCCATTATTTAATCAGCTACCCAAGCGCGACGCCGCCCAAGTCCATAATGGTTATTTTGCCGAGGTAAAAAAGAAGGGCAAAGTGGTGGAGCTAAAAGATACCAGCGGCACCACAGCAACCGATGCCGATGTATACGAATTAATTATGCGCGACAAAGAGCGCTTGCTGGACGAGGCCGAGCCTTTACGTTTTATTTTTAGTCATTCAGCCCTAAAAGAAGGTTGGGATAACCCCAATGTTTTTCAAATTTGCACACTGCGCGATATTGGCAGCGAAAGCGAACGCCGCCAAACCTTGGGGCGTGGTTTACGTTTGGCGGTCGATGCTAATGGCGACCGCATATACGACCCGCAAATTAACCGCTTAACCGTAATTGCCAGTGAATCCTTTGAGCAATACGCCAAAAATTTACAAGGCGAAATGGAAAAAGATATTGGTGGTGGTTTTAAATTTGGCCGCGTACCCGCCATTGCGTTTGCCACCCTAGCGGGCCCAGACCAAATAGCAATAGGGCAAGAAAACTCCAAGCAGTTATGGCAGCATTTAAAAGCCGAAGAATATTTGGATGCCAAAGGCGATATTACGGCTAAATTCAAACCCGATGATTTGTACTTTAAATTGCAGTTGTCGCCAGAATATCAACCGCTAGAAAATAGCATTATCGATAAACTGCGCAGCTTTATGTTTGAGGGCCGCGTGCAAGACGCTCGAAAACGCACAGCGGTTACCTACAACAAACGTGTGGAACTTAACCCCGATTTTAAAACCCTGTGGGATAAAATCAGCCAAAAAACCCGCTACCAAATTGTATTTTCGACCGAAAAATTAATTGAGTTAGCCTGCCATAAAGTTGAAGTTATGCCCGTGGTGATGCCAGTCGCTTTAACCATCGACCATACGCAAGCCAAATTAACCGATGCCGGTTTTGGTGCCGATCGACAAATTCAAACCACACGCTCGTACGCTGTTTCATCTCACGAGACGCTGCCCGATTTACTGGGCGCGCTACAAGAACAAACCGAACTTACGCGCACAACTTTGTTTGCGATTATTAATCGTTGTAACCGCTTGGGCGAATTTAAAGCCAACCCGCAGGGTTTTATTTTTGAGGTCGCCAAACAATTACATAAATCCTTAGAGGAATTATTAGTCGACGGTATTCGCTACGAAAAAATCGCGGGCGAACATTACAAAATGGAATTATTTAATGTGCCGGAGTTTGAGGTTTACCTCGACCGTGCTTATCAAGTACAACACGCCGAAACTAATGGCTGCGTTCAAACGCCTTACGACTATATCGAATACGATTCGCACATCGAACGCCAAACCGCGCAAGCGCTCGACGGCGCCGATAATGTAAAGTTTTTTTGCAAACTCCCGCGCTGGTTTAAAATCCCTACGCCTGTGGGCGATTACAATCCCGATTGGGCGCTGGTGTTAGAAAACGACAGCAAGATTTATTTAATCCGCGAAAATAAATCCACCCACGACAGCGATAAACGCCGGCTGGAAGAAAACTTAAAAATTAAATGCGGCGAAGCTCATTTTGAAGCCTTGGGCGGCGTGGATTACGGCGTGGCGATAAACCCTGCTGAGGTGGTGGCGGTTGGCAAAAAGCCAATTCACCTTCTGTAAACATAAAGCGAAATACATAATGGAATGAGTGAAATGAAAATTACATTGATTAAAATATTCATTTTATTGATGGTGTGCTTGGTTGCATCGGTATTGTTTTTTTGGGTTGGGGGCGGTAGTAGCGAACGGGTCAATAATGTGGAGCCTGCCAGCATTGATGTTAAGACCTACGAGAAAAATGCGTTAAAAATTGTCCACCCCTCGGCTTGGGTATTGCTGCACGATGAGGCGGGCATTATTGCGGATCGCACAGTTGCTTTTGAAACACCCGGTATTTCACGTGTCACGCTCTATTTCTATAAAAAATCACCAAAAACCGAGGCGGATTTAGCGGATAACTTAGTGCAGCAACTCGATTTAGAGGCTGGCAAAAACATACAAACATTCCAGCGAGAAAATGTTGATTTTGAAGGTTTTAAAGGCTTGAAGCTTAGTTGGCTGAGTGTTGGGCTAAGCGAAACACGTAATGAAGTTATTATTTTACAGATACGCAGAGAGCCTTTTCCTGTGTATGTGCAATTTCATTTATTTGACGACGAAATTAATAGTCAACGCTCCCAGATAGGATCTTTTATTCGGGGAATTACTTTTGACCCGCAAGGAATTTAATTATGACTGACAGCAATACAGGCTACGATGGATCTTTAATTAGTGAATTAGGCGTAAATCGCTACCTTAAAGGCGTGCAAGCTCAGGCGTCCTCTAATGTTAATTTTTTATTCGTGGCGACGCTGCGAATAAAGCGTGGAAAGAATGCAATTTTGGTTGCCATGGGCCTACATACCGCAGCCTAAAGCGGCTATCAACCCGAGGCGAGTTGTTGCAACCTATAGATAACATATCCCCTTTATTGGCGGGTGTTGTAGATGGATTGCGTCATCAAAGTGTTGGTCAAATAGACCGTTTAGCTGGAGGGGTAAAGCGCACTGCCGAAGGTTTGCATGCAGTAGGAATAGATAGTTTTCAAAATGTAGCTGATGAGAATTATGCAGTGTATGCATTTGCTACAACGGCTATAGAAAATCTATTTAAGTTTGAAATTAATGTTCTCGATAATCCTATTGCACAAATAATTATGCTGGTGGTATGCGAATACACTACAGCTTTGCCTGAATGGGTTGTTGAAGACGCTTTGATGCAAGGCGCATTAAAGTTCCCAGAAAAAATTGATGCTCTTTGGTTGTTCAGGGCAATGACTTTGGGGATTGTCGAACACACCACACAGGAAAATATCAAGGATGCAGTAGCGCTGTTAAATAATCCAATTCAGCGTTTTGTCGGTAAGCAGTTAGGTAAAAAACTAGCTGTGGCTTTGAGTTATGCTATCGCTGCGCAAATTACGAAAAAAATACTGTCACAAAGCGCGGAAGTGCCGAGTCTTAAGAGAGATCTTGTCAAAATTCGTAAATCGGTTAAATCTCTGAAGGGGGGATTGGGTGGAGCTATGTTAACTTTGCTTGGCACGCAAGGACATTTGCATCGAGCGGCGGAGGCAAGCAGGCGTTTGCAGCAAGCAAATCCTCGTATTTGGAACGTTCTTCGCTTCAAACTTAATGGCGCCAATATGGTTTATTTTCTTGTTGAAAATATGGTGGCCGAGTACGTTGATCGCCTCGCTTTATTGGAGAAAAATCCAATTGAGTTCTCGAAGGTAATGGCTGCGCTGATCAAGGATAAAAAAACGCCTGCAATATTTTTTCCCGGTTTTCGCGCCTAGTTAATAAGGAATTTAATCAACAGCTGTCCTGTGACGTCGTATTTAAATAAGCGCTAGGCTTTTCCATTTAACGCATCATTTTTGCTTAGGCTAGCTATTCATGAATGTTGGCGCGCACGCTGGCGATATTCCTAACTCTGTTTTTATAAGCCCCAAAACCCCATGACCCAAACACCCCTTCACGTTTTAGAACATGTCTTTGGCTACCACGAATTCCGTGATCAGCAGGAGGCGATTGTTAATGCTGTTGTTGGCGGTAATGATGCCTTGGTCATCATGCCGACCGGTGGCGGTAAGTCGCTGTGTTATCAAATTCCCGCGTTGGTGCGCCCCGGTGTGGGCGTGGTGGTTTCGCCCTTAATTGCGTTGATGCAAGATCAAGTCGAAGCCCTGCGCGCGCTCGGTGTTAAAGCCGGATTTTTAAATAGCACGCTCACCCCGCAAGAGCTTTATGCCAACGAGCAAGCCCTGCACGCGGGCGAGTTTGATGTGATTTATATCGCGCCGGAGCGCTTGATTCAGGCGCGCACCATTAACTTGTTACAGCACAGCCGCATCGCGTTATTTGCGATAGACGAGGCGCACTGTGTGGCGCAGTGGGGGCACGATTTTCGCGCCGATTATTTGCGCTTGGATGTGCTGCATCGGGAGTTTCCCGAGGTGCCGCGCATTGCCTTAACGGCGACCGCCGATACCCGTACCCGCGCCGAGATTATCGAGCGTTTGGCGCTGCAAAACGCCGAGCAATTTATCAGCGGTTTTGATCGGCCCAATATTCAGTACCGCATTCAGCCCAAAGACAAACCCAAGGCGCAGTTGATTAAGTTTTTGCGCCAAGAGCACGATGGCGACGCGGGCATTGTGTATTGCCTGTCCCGCGATAAGGTCGAAAAAACGGCGTTGTGGTTGCGCGAAGAAGGTTTTGATGCGCTGCCGTATCACGCCGGCTTACCCACCGAAATTCGCGCTAAACACCAGCGCCGTTTTTTGCATGAAGACAGCGTCATCATGGTCGCCACCATCGCTTTTGGTATGGGCATTGATAAACCCGATGTGCGTTTTGTGGCGCATTTGGATATGCCCAAAAGTATCGAGGCCTATTACCAAGAAACCGGCCGTGCGGGCCGCGATGGCGCACCTGCCACGGCCTTGTTGCTGTATGGTTTTGAGGACGTGGTGAAGCTTAGGCAAATGGCGTCTAACAGCGAGGGCAACGAAGCTTTTAGGCGCGCCGAGCAAGAGCGTTTGAATGCCATGCTCGCCTTATGTGAGTTGGCCAGTTGCCGCCGCCAAACGTTACTGCGTTATTTTGATGATGATTTGCCCAAGCCCTGCGGCAATTGCGATACCTGTTTAAGCCCGCCCAAAACTTGGGACGCGACACTGGCGGCGCAGCAGGCGTTAAGTTGCGTGCATCGCACCGGTCAGCGCTACGGCGTGCAGCATGTGGTGGATGTTTTGCGTGGCGATAAAAACGAGCGCGTAATACAGCTGGGGCACGACAAGTTATCGACCTTTGGTCTCGGTATTGCGCAAACAGTGTTGGAGTGGAAAGGCTTGTTTCGCCAATTAACGGCCTTGGGTTATTTAGATGTTGAACGTGAATTTGGTAGCTTAATGCTCACCGAGCGTTGCCGCCCGATTTTGCGCGGCGAGCAAACGCTGCTTTTACGCAAAGACGAAAAAATCACCACCGCCAAAAACAAGCGCCAAGCCATTGAGATCGACCACGACGATCTGCCACTGTGGCACGCACTGCGCCAATGCCGCCGCCGTATGGCCGAGGAATATGGTGTGCCGCCCTATGTGATTTTCCACGATGCCACGCTTAAAAGTTTGGTGGAAGTGCGTCCCAAAAATACGCAGCAGCTTTTGATGGTTAATGGTGTGGGCGATGCTAAGGCACAAAAATACGGGCAGGAGTTTTTGGATGTGATTCGTGAACACGAATATCGATAAGGAGCGTGAGCACGAATATCGATAAGGAGCGTGAGCATGAATATCGGTAAGGAGCGTGAGCATGAATATCGGTAAAGTAAAAAAATGGTAGTTGTTTGGTTTGGGCTGCGAAAAACCGTTGGGCGGTTGTTTTCAGGGTCGCTCAAGCCATCCATGGGCGCTATTCAAGCGTTCCCGACGCTTCAATGCCCTGAAAACAACCGCCCAACGGTATCTCCCGTGTGTCATTAGCAAATAGATGGATAGTTACAAGCAATACAATAAAAAAAGCCGCTGATCATTCAGCGGCTTTTTCGTTTTGACTTTGACTGTTGTGAGCTAGCTATCGAGTTCGGCGCGGCGGTCTTTGCGTTTGGCTTTCATCTCCAGCATTTTATGTTGCTGCTCGGGCGTTAAAATTGCGTTGATTTTTTGCTGCAGCTCGGCGCGGGCCAAAACACCTTGTTTGGCTTGCTCGGCGCGTTGTTCGGCCAGTGCGGCAACTTGGGTGCTGTAATCGGCGGCGTTAGGGTCGAGCTGTGCAAGGTTGGCGGTTTTTTCGGGTTTGTTGGCTTTGCGCTCGGCGTGCGCCTCATCAAACAGTGCTTTGATTTGGGTTTCTTGTTGTTCGGTTAGCTCTAATGTTTTGCTCATGTGTTTGAGCGGGTTTTTGTGGTCGCGGTCGAAGTGTTTGCCGCTGTGCTCAAAGTGCTTGGCTTTTTTATCACCATCGCAGTTGTCGCCAGCAAAAGCAGGAACGCCAAAACTCATGGCAGCGGCGGTTAAAAAGGGCAGTAGGATATTTTTCATAAGTAAACCTCGGTGTGGCATTAATGGTGTGGTCAACAGAATTGTGAGTTTGGGGTTGCTGATGCCTTTTCAAGTGCTTGCTCAGCAGCGCGGGGTCAGTATGCCAAGCGCAATCGCAAACTAGGGTTAAGCCCGAGTAAAGTTTTGTAAAGCTCTAGCGCGGCTAAAAACACACGCCGTTATGATGGCGCTATAGAGAAATTGTGAGGTATTGCTGATGACGAAAACCCTATTGCTAGTGGATGACGATAAAGAGTTGTGTGAGTTGCTTGCCGATTATTTGCAGGGGGAGGGTTTTGAGTGCGCCAGTGTGAACAGCGGTATTCAGGCCTTGGAGCATCTGCTTGATCACCGATACGACGCCATAGTGCTGGACATTATGATGCCGCAAATGAGCGGCTTGGAGTTGTTGCCCAAGCTGCGCAAACTCTACGCCACGCCGGTGATTATGTTGACTGGGCGCGGTGATGATATTGATCGCATTGTGGGCTTGGAAATGGGTGCCGATGATTATTTGGGCAAACCGTGCAATCCGCGTGAATTGGCGGCGCGCTTGCGTGCGGTTATGCGCCGCACGCAAGCGGTTGCTGCGCTTAATGATAATGACCCTGCGCCGTTGCTGGAGCTGCAGGGGCTTGTGCTGAATGCGGCCAAGCTGGAGGTGAGTTTCCGCGGGCAAGTGTTGCTTTTAACCTCGGCCGAAATCGCTGTACTTAAACAGTTGATGCAGGCGGCGGGGCACGTGATCAGCAAGGAGCTGCTGACGCGCGAAGCGCTCAACCGCGAATACACCGACTACGATCGCTCGATTGATGTGCATATCAGCCGTATTCGCCAAAAACTTACAGCGGCGGGCGGCGATAGCGATTGGATTCGCTCGGTGCGTGGCGTGGGTTATCAATTTTTAGTGGATGTGAGTGCCTAGTCGCCATGATCAAGCTGCGTGTTAACCGTATTTTTTGGAAGATTTTTGGGCTTATGTGGCTCGCCAATAGCGGCATTATTGTGTTTATGAGTTATGTCTTGCTGCACCATCAGGCCTCGAACCGTTTAGCCTCCCAGCACCAGCGGCAGGTACAAACGCTCGCGCAAATTATTATTCAACGCCACGAGGCCAATAAGCCCATGCCCAAAGCCAATTGGGAGCGCTGGCCCAAATTGCAGCAACGCCTCGAGTTACCACCACGCTTTTTTATGGAGATCAGCACTGACGATGGACAAAAAATCTTTCGTTTGGCGGGCGGTAAAAAAAGGCCCAAAGAAACGGCCGTGTTGGTGCTCTTGGCCGATAGCGGGCGCGAATACGCGGTGACCTACAGCGATAAACCTTTGCCGCGTTTTATTGTGGGCGCGTTTCGGGAAATTGCCTCGTTGCAATCGTTATTGTTGTTATTGGCGGCAACGATGGTGAGTGGCGTATTAAGTTGGCAACTAGTGCGGCCCATTAAAGCGCTGGCGCGTATTGGGCGACAGTACCGCGTGGGCGCGCAGGCGACTAATCCTTTGGTGGATTCGCCTTTAGTGCAACGCGGTGACGAGTTGGGGGATTTGGCGCGGGCGCTAGAGACGATGTTCCAGCAAACCGAGTCCACGTTTAAGGCGCAGCAAAACTTGCTGCACGATGTCTCGCACGAGCTCCGCGCGCCGCTCGCACGCTTGCAGGTGGCAGCGTCACTGGTCGAGCGCCGCTTGCCGAATGATGCGCACCTTCACAAAATTCACCATCAGTGCGCGCGCATTAATGCGTTAATTCAACAAATTTTGGATTATGCGCGTATTGATGACGTGGGCGTATCGTCGAACCCTGTGGATTTAAACGCATTGCTTTTGCGGGTGGTTGAGGATGTGCGTTTTGAATTTCCCGCACGCCACATTGTTTGGCAGCCTGTTGAGGGCTCTGCCGTGGTGCAAGGCGATGCCGAGTTATTGGTGCGCGCCATTGAGAATATCCTGCGCAATGCCTGCAAGCACACGCCGGAATCGGTTTTGATTGAGGTTGCCGTAAGCGCTGCAGTTGGGGCCGATGTTGAGGCGGGCATGCGCTGGCAAATTGCGATTAGGGACTATGGTGAGGGCATTGTGGCGACCGAGGCCGAAGCGCTGTTGCAGCCTTTTTACCGCTCGGGCCAGCAAATGCATACCGAGGGTTTTGGTTTGGGCCTGAGTATCGCCGCCCGCGCGATTGCCAAACATGGCGGTGCGCTACGTTTAAGTAATCACCCCGAGGGTGGTTTATTGGTGTTGGTTCATTTGCCTTAGGGAGATGCTATTGATGCTTTTAATAATGAATAAACACATTAGGTTGATCTTTATGATGATGCGGTATTTTGTGGGTGGTGTGTTTTCGGCGGTGTTGATAGCCTCTTTTAGTTGGGCGCAATCAACGCCTGTGAAAGATGATATTGTGCCTGTTATAAATGAGGTTACACCTGCTGTAGATGAAGCTACGCCCGTTATTGATCTTGCTCTGCAGGCGAAAAAGGAAGCCTTGGGCGCGATTTTATTTAACGATCCCTCGCTCTCCAATCCAGCAGGGCAATCTTGCGCGACCTGCCATAAAGCCAGCGCGGCTTTTTCGGACGCGGGGCGAGTGGTAAGCGAAGGGGTGATCAAAGGCAAGTTTGGCCCCCGCAACACACCTAGTCTTACCTATGCCAGATTCAGCCCAGCGTTGGGCAAGGAAGACTATGGAGACGATTGGGTGGGTGGGCAGTTTTGGGATGGCCGTGCTCAGAGCTTGCAAGAACAAGCCTTGGGGCCACTGCTTAACCCTGTAGAAATGAACAACACTCTTGAGGGGCTCGCCAAAACATTGCGTGCCAGCGTTTATTGGCCGCAATTCATCGCTATTTATGGCGAAGTGGGACTAAAAGATGATCAGGCTATTGCTGAGGCGGCTGGTAATGCCTTGCAGGCCTTCCAGCGCACGGATGTGTTTGCGCCGTTCAGTGCCAAATGGGATTACGCCAGTGCGGGTATTCTTCAGCTGACAGAGCAAGAGACGTTGGGCGAGCAAATTTATAGCGGTACAGGTTCGTGCTTTGATTGTCATTCCGGTATTGCTGAGGACAGCTTTCAGGTTTACACCGGATTTAAAATGCATAACATCCTCGTGCCCAAAAATCCTGCATTGCCGTTTTATACGCAGGCCCCTGATGTAAATCCTGATGGTGCTCGTTACCTTGATTTAGGTGCTGGCTTGAATGAGCGTATTGCGCTGGCGGATCGAATGAGATTAAAAGGTGCCTTTAAAACGCCCACTTTGCGCAATGTGGCGCTCACGGCGCCCTATATGCATAACGGCGTATTTGCTACCCTGGATGAGGTGATTGAGTTTTATCGCGATGTTAATAAGTTTGCGCCTCCAGAGGTCGACGGCATCAAAAGCACCCTGTTGACGGTGAAGCTAACCATTGACGACAACGAAAAGCTCGCCCTCATCGCCTTTTTAAACACCCTCACTGACGGTTATCCCGCTACGCCAGAGCAAAAAGCGCGACTGAAAGCTGCGCATGCGGCTTGGCGGGCGCATAGCAATCTATTGAATGGGCCTTAAGGGGTGAATAGGCCTTTAAACCTAAAAACTGCAGTTGAATCACCAAAGTCTGCGCAATCCCTTGACGCGCCTAGCAAACGTTAAAAATTTGAACAACCAATAAGGTTGCCCGGCATTTTTAACATTCACTATTCACATCAAGGGCTTACACATCTTTTTGGCGCTCAACTGAGGCTTCTAGGTTAAAGGGCCATTGCATCTGTTTTTTTTGGGGGGGTATAAAACGCAAGCCATAAAAAAGCCCTCTATTTCTAGAGGGCTTTTTAGTATTTGGCTCCGCTTGCTGGGCTCGAACCAGCGACCTAATGATTAACAGTCATGTGCTCTACCAACTGAGCTAAAGCGGAATGGTTTTCGGTGTTAGCCGAAGAGGCGCGCATCATAGCGGCGACCTTTTTTGCTGTCAACACTTTTTATAACTAATTGATTAGCAAGGTAAACTTGTTAATGCCAGTACAAAAAGTGGTAGGACCGAGCGGACTCGAACCGCTGACCCCCACCATGTCAAGGTGGTGCTCTAACCAGCTGAGCTACGGTCCTATACAACGGACGCGCATTCTAATGGCAAGCTTGTGGCGGCGCAAGAGCAAAGGGTGTCATCGAGGCATAAAAAAACCGAGAGCAAGTCTCGGTTTTTGGTAATGTTTGTATGGCGATTTATAGGCTACTGATTGCTGCGGCACCTAGGGCAATTTGGTAAAGGATTTGGGTCGATTTTGCCCAGACTTCCAGCCCATCAGCACGGTCGGTATCTACGGGGATGACGATGGTATCGCCAGGCTCAATACTGCCTGACTTTGCTTTAAACCATTTTGAGTTCGAGGGTTCAACGACGCGTCCGTTGGCTTTAACAATATAAATGCGTTTTTTGTCCGCATGTTTTTTGGTGCCGCCCGAGCGTTTGATGTATTCGTCGGCGTTGAGTTTGTTGTCGTAAAAATGCGAGGTTGGGTACTGTACTTCGCCAATAACAGTTACCGAAGGCTTGTAGCGCGGAATGGTAAGTTCGTCGCCATCTTCCAGCGGAAAGTCTTGATGGTCGGGATCCTCAATAACCCGAGGTAAGTCAATCACCATGCGGCCGATTGGGCGGGCCTCTCTCAGTTTTCCGAGCAGTGCTTGGGTTTCTTCAGTGGTCATTGTTTTTTGACCGGTGCTAGCTTCGCTGTTAGAAATAGCAATATCGGCTTCTAGTTTTTTGCGCAATTCGTTTAAGCGTTCTTGTTCGAGCGCGCGCAAGTCTTCGCGTGAAAAAACAGCGCCATTGGGATGCGCATAGGGGGATAGACCACCGGCACGCGTGAGCACATCCATAAGTGTTTCACCTGGCAAGATGGCGTAGGTGCCAGGGAACATGACTTCACCTTTTAGTGCCACGGTTTCGCGTTTTTTCCAGAGCGGGACCTGCTTGATATTCAGGGTATCTCCTGGTGATAGCGCAACAGCATCGGCATTAAAGTCGATATTCAAATGCATAACAACGCGCTCAAGCGCATCAGAAATTCTGTAGCGCGTGATTTCGCCGGTCGATCCAAACGCGCTTTCGGTCAATCCGCCAGCAAGCTGAATCAGCTCTTCGGTGGTCATATTGACGGTGAGTGGATAAGTGCCGGGGAATTTCACGCTGCCCGAGGCGTGTACGATTTGCTCATGCTCTTTAAAGCGAGCCTGTTGTTTAATGAATTGCATAGCGCTGGCGAGTTGGGCTGGGCGGTTTGCTGTAATGTCAAAGAGAAAAACCTCGTCATAGCCTTGCAGTTTTGGGTTAAAGGGGCTGCTGGGTTGATCCCATGCTGCGCTAGGGGAGAAAACGCGCGTCTCAATGCGACCGGTTTCAGGTGACATGCTCATGAGAAGTGCAATATTGATGTCGGTTCCCGGCATCACGTCAAAGGGCGTGGCAATAATGTCGGTAAAGCGTAGATTTGGTTTCCAAGAGTAAATGCCAGGGCGCTTAGCGCTGCCGTGCAAGGTGATTTGGTTGTTGATGTAGTTCAGCGCACCGCCAATAGAGACTTGGTCGCCGCTTTCGAGTTGAAAGTTTTTGCCTGCCTCTTGGTTGAGGTCGACGTTAAATAAACTGCGCTCGCCAATGCGGTTAATGCGTGTAATCGCTACCGTAGCTGCGTGTGAGGTATTGGTTAAGCCGCCTGCCATGGTCACTAACGAGGAGAGTGTATGACTGTCTTTGATCTCGTAGCGTGCGGGGCGGTTGACGCTGCCGCTGATTTCGACAGTCGTTTTGACGGGGGGCACAAAAATGACATCGCCGGGCAGTAAGCGGGAGTCATTGCTGGTATTGCCCGCTAAAAGGAGGTCGTACATGTCCATGGTGGCGATGACTTTACCGTTGCGCTTAAGCTGTATGGCGCGTAATGAGCCAACATCGGTAATACCTCCACTGGCAAATAGGGCGTTGGTCATGGTTGCTAATGAGCCGACGGTAAATGAGCCGGGTCGCTTAACTTCACCCAATACAAAAATGCGAATGGTGCGCAATGCGCCCATGGTGACCGAGGCCTTAACGCCGACCATGCGCTCGTTAACGGTGGTGTTGATTAACTCTTGCGCTTGATTAAATGTCAGACCTGCAAATGAAATGGGGCCAATCTGCGGAAATTGCACTTGGCCTTCGCGGTTGATGGTGAAGTTATAGGTGGCGTTTTCTTTGCCATAAAGCTGCACAATCAAGCTGTCGCCAGCACCCAGTTGGTATTCGCTGGGCACAGGAATATTGGTGGCAGGGTTAAAGCTATCGGGATCACCCCTAAAGAGATCTAATCCAAAAATGGGTAGTCTGGCACCTCTCGCTTTTTTATTGGCATTATGCTGCTTGCTGCCATCCACAATATCGTCGTTTTCTTGCGTGCTATCTGTCGACTTATCGCCAGTGGGCTCACTCAGATTGGGTTGATTAGTGGTTTGCCCACCCATATTGCCAATATCAATGCCCACAGACTGCGCTAAGGCTTTTTGCTCGCTGGGCGACATGGATTTTAATTGTGCAATTTGGCCTGCCGATGGCATTTGAGCAAAACAGAAGCTGGCGCTAGATAAGGCTAGAGTTGATAGTAAAAGTCGTGAGGCCATCAGAAGGCAGGATGCCCTGTGTTTATTTCGAAGAGCCGTAACTGGGAGGCTGGCAGGGGAAAGAGTCATAGGATTAGGTGTCGTATTTTACGGTTGATTGTGAGGGGTTTCGGGGCTGCGTGCTTTGTGTCTTGTTATCGCTTTTTACCAAAAATGAAAAAAAGACAGCTCAAAGCTGGAATCTATCGTGTTTTGATGAATAACGATGGGGTGGTCAAATAGGCTAACGCCGACCGCCATCATGACTCGCTCGAAAATCGGAAGCCGGTATTGTAACTGGGTATTATTCACTTGGCTGCGCACAGTGCTAAAGGCATCCATATTTATGGGTGTTTGTGGGTAGCTGTTGATATCTGCACGAATCCAGCGCCATGTTAAACGGTGGCCGTTATCAAAATAATGTTGGCCTGCAAACGTGAGGGTTTTACTGTGGCTATCACTGCTGATCGCGATGTGGCGCTGGTGATAGCGGTAGCCTTGGCTGTAACGCCTGTGTTCGTATGTGTTGTCGTTGAAATCTTTGTGGTCGTTGCCATCAACCGCCGTTAAACCCTCGATGCTGTTACTGCTTTCCAGCATGATGCGGTTATGAGTGCTGCCCAGCATTCCCGCCACTTCAATGCCAGCTAACGCCACGCTGTGATCGACTACATCGGTAAAACCTTCTTTACTTGCCCATTGTCCATAGATAGCCAGAGTGGCGCGGTTGATGCTGCGGCCATAACGCACATCCAGGCTGGCGAGTTGCTGTGATATATCTTTGCTGTTGTCGTTCAATACAACGTCTTTAAAATGACCGAAATCTTGATCTTGGTCCTTGCCGCCCCATAGCGCTGTGCGCGACAAACCCACCTCAAACCCTCGCAGTGGCACAAAGTTTAAGCGTGTTCCCCACAGTAGCGGTGTTTGAATGCCAAGACTGTCGATATCCTCGCCATTATTAAGGCGATTCATAAACGCCATAAATTGCCACTGCCCTAGCCAACTTAAAACCGGCGTGTCAAAGGCATCGGACTTGGCGCGTTTAATAAAAATACCGGGTGCAGGGCGAGCATTGTTAGACAGAATCATGCTGCTTTGGTGGCCCGGGCCCCACCACTGGTCGACAGCACCCACGCCAATTGCCCAATTACCCGTGGCTACAGCCAAATAACTGCCATCGGCGCGCAGATTGTTTTTATCACTGGGCTCATCGACATAAGTGCCTGCTAAGCGCAAGGCAAAGGCATTCGTCATCAAATTAATGCCAATGCTCGCTTCTTCGGCTTCGCGACTATCGCTGCCAAAGTGGTTAAAAATCTCGGGATTTTTGCTGATGCGGGAGCGCGATGCAACAACTGCGGTATCCATGGCGATAGTAAGGGCGTGATTGAGGTAGTTAACCGACCACAACTGATCGGCTGTCAGCGTATTGGTATTAATCTCGTCTAAAGCGTGTT
Source organism: Marinagarivorans sp. (assembly GCA_034519605.1). Classification (GTDB taxonomy): domain Bacteria; phylum Pseudomonadota; class Gammaproteobacteria; order Pseudomonadales; family Cellvibrionaceae; genus Marinagarivorans. The sequence continues at coordinate 4,034 of JAXHOG010000085.1, read as the reverse complement.
TAACACTGGCCCACGGTAGTGGCCATGTACTGGTGGGTAACTTTAGTGTGCCTGCATCCACAAGATATTGCAGGTGATGACGGGTGTGCGCGTCACCCACATCAATCCAAGGGCTGGCGTAGGCTCCAGCTGACAAGCCAAGGAGGCCGGTAAGTAGTAGCGCAAGCTTAACGATGCTGCGAACAAGCACTTTATTGATCCTGTAAAAAGGGTGGTTGGTGGTATTTTACCCTCGAGTAGGCTGGGGCAGAAGGCATCTTAGGGCGTTTAATGTGAGTGTCAAATGGTAACTATTCAGCGCCAAGCCTAAATGCAGTCGTGTGTTTTTTTTAAAATCAATTGCTTCTCCTGTTAAATATAATTAGCTAAAGTTTCTGCGTGTTTTTTTGATCATTAAGTGTGAGCGGTTTGGCATGATGGCTGTCGATTAAATGCTATAAAAATCAAACGTTTGTTTGCTGTAAAAACAATCTAATTGCAGATAATTTTTAAGTTTAAAAAAACAATTAAAATAAAAACCTGATTAATCTTCACATTTTGGCATTTAAGCTTACAAACGACCTTGCTACAGGCTAGACACTCAGCGTTATATCCCCTATTTTCGAGGTATTCCTGAGTGCAGTCAAAATCACTCAAGATGCGAGGTGTTCATTTCCCAAGAATGAAGATGTAGGATTTAATAATAAGATAAAGAGGTTTCTATTATGTCAGCACGCGAACTTGGCACTGTAAAATGGTTCAATAATGCCCGAGGCTATGGTTTTATTACCCGTGGTGAGTCTACGGATGATATTTTTGTCCATTACCGTAATATTCGAGGCGAAGGTTATCGCTCACTCGCCGAAGGGCAGGAAGTTGAATTCCAATTACTCGAAGGTGACAAGGGTTTGCAAGCTGATGATGTAGCCTGTTTGATGGTATAACTTGTTTGCTACCACCCTTAAAGGGTTTTTGGTCACTATTCAGCACCGAGCCAAAATGCAGTCGCGCGGTTATTTTCTGGACGGCTTGTAGGCTAGAAGGCTGAATGGTTGCTCGTTTTTTTACTCATCAGTAGTGGGCATATCGGCGTCATCATTAACGCTCTCAAGCAAACTTTCTTTACTGACGATTTCGCTATTGCTCAGGGGGGTAATTTTAATCAACACACCAATACGTGGGTGGTCGATATAGTTTAACTCCATGCTGCGCATACGCGCCGATTGCGTGGTAGTGATAACACGTAGCGGCAGATAATTACGCTGTTCAGTGTTTAAAACAGTGCCTTTCGCCAGATAGTTATCATTGTTTGAATAGCTATTTATCGAGAAATCATTATTTTTTGTGTTGTAGTCGCTATCGGTGAGTGTGCTATTGGGGTTGTTAAGCGCTAAATCGGGTGATAAAGGCAAATAAGGTATATCCATAGTATTGCCCAAATTTGGGGTAAATTGCGTTAACCATAAATCGGTTGAAACATGCAAAAATTTACTCACGCCAATACGCAAACTCCCGCTGAGCTCATAATAATCATCGAACTTATCGCCCCCAGTAATGACGACGGCAGGTGATTTATCGAGTGAAGTTAACGTTTGCTGCCACGCCTTGTGGAATAAAATACGATATCCCGATTTTTTGCGTAGCGCGTAGGCCTCCGCTTTTAAAGCATAATCAGCCTCGGGGATTTCTATTACAAATGTGCGCATATCAGTATTAGCGCTAATGCTATTTGGGCTGATTAAGCTGCGATAATTCAGCGGATAAGACAGCGATATTTTTTTTCGCCAAATTTCATCCGCGTTATAAGCACTGCCTATGCGCTCAAAAATTATTGTTTCGACTTGATAGCTTTGCGCGGCGGCATAAGTGCTTATAAAAGACGCGGCTGCGGTCAACAAAAACAATACTAAGGTAATTTTTTTTGTGATCAACAATCGCAAAGTTGAGCGCGCTAAAGAGGTGGAGTCGAGTCGCATAATAAACCTGTCGTTAATTTTGATAGCTGTTTTAAATAAAGCCTTGTGCTTTCGTTAAAATCTAAGTGGTTAAAATCTAAGTGGTTAAAATCTAAGTGGTTAAAATCTAAGGATTACTTTTTATATGCTAATAAAGTGAGCAATTGCTCAACCCTATCAAGCCTCTCTGTTGGCGTTGGCATATCTAGGCTGAATTTTAATTTGCTGGCGCCGTCGAGTTGGTATTTTTGTGGCTGTCTTTGCACCAACTGAATCACGGCCATAGGATCGACGTTGGGTTTTTCGTTGAATTCTATTTTTCCGCCCACGCCTGAGGCTTCTATTTTTACAATACCCAGCGAGTTGGCGAGTAGTTTTAATGCGCTGATCGCAAATAGATTTTTTACCGATTGTGGCAATAATCCAAAGCGGTCAATCATTTCAACCTGTAAATCGTCGGCATCATTTTGGTCGCCAATACTGGCGATGCGCTTGTATAAAATTAATCGAGTATTTACGTCGGGCAAATAATCGTCGGGAATTAATGCGGGAATGCGCAAGTTAATTTCGCAGCCCGGCTGCTCAGCTTTTTCTAGGTCTATGTCTTCGCCATTTTGAATCGCTTTTACCGCGCGCTCTAACATGTCCATGTAAAGCGAAAAACCCACAGCTTGAATTTGACCACTTTGATCATCGCCTAATAATTCACCAGCACCGCGAATTTCTAAATCGTGCGACGCCAGCGTAAATCCTGCGCCTAAATCTTGCGCCTCTTCAATTGCCATTAAGCGTTTTTGCGCATCGGCCGTTAAAGTGTTGGCGGATGGTGTTAACAAATAAGCATAGGCTTGATGGTGCGAGCGCCCGACACGGCCGCGCAATTGGTGTAATTGCGCAAGTCCAAATTTATCGGCGCGGTCAATAATAATGGTGTTGGCGTTAGGCACGTCAATACCAGTTTCAATAATGGTGGTGCAGACCAACACATTAAAACGCTTGTGATAAAAATCGCTCATGACGCTTTCTAATTCGCGCTCGCGCATTTGGCCGTGGCCAATATCCACTTTGGCTTCCGGCACCAACTCGGCCAGTTCGCGCGCGGTTTTTTCAATACTGCTCACTTCGTTATGTAAATAATAGACCTGCCCGCCACGCAGAATTTCACGCAAGATAGATTCTTTAATCGTATTTTTATCGGTTTGGCGAACAAAGGTTTTTACCGATAAACGTCGCGCGGGCGGGGTAGCAATAATGGATAAATCGCGAATGCCATTCATGGCCATATTTAAGGTTCGCGGGATGGGCGTTGCCGTCATGGTGAGAATATCGACTTCGGCGCGCAGTGCTTTAATGGCTTCTTTTTGGCGTACACCAAAGCGGTGTTCTTCATCAATAATCAATAAACCCAGCGCCGGAAATTGCATATCACTGCTTAACACTTTATGGGTGCCGATAATAATATCGACTTTTCCTTCGCTGATTTTTTTTTGAATGTCGGTAATCTGTTTACCCGTTTTAAAACGCGATAACACCTCGACATTTACGGGCCAGTCAGCAAATCGGTCTTTAAAGTTTTCGTAATGTTGCTGCGCTAGTAGTGTGGTGGGCACCAATATCACTACTTGTTTACTGTTTTGTACGGCAATAAAGGCCGCACGCATGGCAACTTCGGTTTTACCAAAACCGACATCGCCACACACTAATCTGTCCATCGGCTGGCTGCTTAACATATCGGTTCGCACAGCATTAATGGCTTGTTCTTGATCGGGTGTTTCTTCAAAGGGGAAGCTTGCGGCAAATTGACGTAGCGCCTCTTTGGGATTTTCGAATTTATAGCCTTGGCGTGCTTGGCGCTTGGCGTAAATCACTAATAATTCGGCGGCAACATCGCGTACTTGCTCGGCAGCTTTGCGTTTGGCATTACGCCATTGATCGGTGCCTAAACGATGCAGTGGCGCATGTTCTTCGCCACCACTGTAGCGGCTAATAACATGTAAATTGGCAACGGGTACATATAGTTTGGCGTCGTTGGCATATTCTAATAATAAAAATTCATCGCAACTGCCATCAATTTCAATCGCTTCTAAACCACGATAACTT
>JAXHOG010000105.1:0-2879 GCA_034519605.1 Marinagarivorans sp. | reverse complement strand
TTGAGTATGTGATGTATAGCGGCGAAGAAAAACTTGTCGACAACAAACTCGAGCGCTGTTTTGTTATTAGTACAGGGATCGATTTGAATCGATCCGATTTTTCGGCACTGACCTAAATCACACAGCGTCAACACACCCCTAAAGGCACAACCTTAATCATTAGAAAAAAATTAGGAGATTATTATGGAACATGTTTTTACATCGCTCGGCGGGATTATTAATTTTGCAATTTATTTTTCGCTTTCGTTAGTGCTATTAGTCTTATTTAAATTAATTTATACCTTTATTACCCCATACGACGAATGGAAACTGGTGCGCGAAGATAAAAACATTGCCGCCGCCATTGGCTTAGTGGGAGCGATAATGGGTTTTGCTTTAGCTTTAGCTAGCACGGCAAGAAATTCAGTATCGATTATCGATTTTATTATTTGGGCTGTCATTGCCTTAATTGCACAAACTATTACATTTGGTTTTGTACGTTTTGTTTTAATGCCGAGCTTAATAGAACGCATTAACAATAACGAAATTGCCGCTGGCATTGTGTTGGGTGGAGTTTCGATTGCGGTCGGTATTCTTAATGCTGCCTGCATCACTTATTAAGGAGCCAACCATGAAACGCTCGCAATCTATTTGTTTGACCTCCATGCGTAAAAGCGCCGTGGCCGCACTTATTCCAAAAGTAATACCAAAAGTAATACCAAAATCCAAACCCTTAGCCCTCGCTATTGCAACAGCAACGCTAATGGCCTGCAGCCAGCAACCCCAAGAAGTGGCCGAAAGCGCCTTTAAAAATGTGGAAGAATGTGTTGTCTCAAATAGTGGAACGCTGAGTGAGTGCCAAAAAGCTTACGATAAAGCCATGGCCGAAGCACAACAAAGCGCCCCCCGCTTTACCAATCAAGAAGCGTGCACCATTAATTATGGTGAGAACTGTGTGCAGCAACGTGACAGTAATGGTCACAGTTGGTTTATGCCCGCCATGGCGGGGTTTTTAATAGGCCAAGCACTGAATAATAATCGCCAAGTATATTCGCAGCCGCTATACCCCTCCGTAGGTGGTGGATTTAATCGCAACAGCTACAGTACTGGCGATGGTCGCAACCAAAATTTTTCGCAGGATCGAAAAGCCGTGATTAAAAAAGTCGAGAGCACTAAATCGCGCTCGGGTTTTGGTTCTACGGCGGCGGCAAAATCCAACTGGGGTGGTAAAACCTCTGGCGGCTGGGGCGGTTAATGCGGCGAATTACGTGTAAAGAACGTCCAAACTGGCAACAACAAGCCGACGAGTTCGGCTTTAAATTTCACACCATGTACGGCGAACCCTACTGGGACGAAAACGCTTATTACACTTTTACCCTAAAACAAATCGAAGACGACATCGAAGCGCCCACCGAGGTACTGCATCAAATGTGCTTAGCCGCCGTTGATAAAGTTGTGCGCGATGATTTTTGGATGTCGCAATTTAAAATTCCCGCATCGCAATGGGATTTTATTGCGCGCTCGTGGCAACAACGCGAGCCGTCGTTATATTCGCGTTTTGATTTAGCTTACACCGGCAACGGCCCTGCAAAATTATTGGAAAATAACGCCGACACTCCCACAAGTTTGTACGAAACGGGTTTTTGGCAGTGGCTTTGGTTAGAAGATAAAATTGCCAGCGGCGAGCTACCCACCAATGCCGATCAATTTAATTCACTGCAAGATAAATTGGTTAACTGGTTTAGCGCTTACCAAGAAAAAACCGGCATTCGCGATATGCATTTTGCGTGCTGTAAAGATACCGACGAAGATCGCGGCACCGTGCAGTATTTAGAAGATTGCGCCAAAGCGGCAGGAATCACATCGCAATTTGTATTTATTGAAGATATAGGTTTAGGCGAACACGGCCACTTTACGGACCTTAACGAGCAGGTTATTGAAACCGCCTTTAAATTGTACCCGTGGGAATTTATGTTAACGGAGGAGTATGGCCAACATCTCACTAAGGCCAATGTCAGCTGGATAGAACCGCCCTGGAAAACCATTTTATCTAACAAAGCCTTAATGCCTTTGCTATGGACAATGTTCCCCGATCACCCCAATTTATTACCCGCTTTTTTTGATAACGACCCTAAAAAATCTGAATTAAAAGATTACGTAAAAAAACCTTTTTTCTCACGCGAAGGCGCCAACATCAGCATTATTAAAGATGGCCAAACGCTGGTTGATAGCGACGGCCCCTATGGCGAAGAAGGCTTTATTTATCAAGCCTATTCACCACTACCCGCCTTTGACGACAACATCACTTTAATTGGCAGTTGGTTGGTGGATGACAAAGCCGCCGGCATGGCCATCCGCGAAGACAAAGCGTTAATCACTCAAGATTTATCCCGCTTTTTACCGCATGTTATTGTGTAAATTTTCTGTCACCCTAGAAACCTCAGTTGAGTGCCAAAAAGATGTGTAAGCCCTTGATGTGAATAGTGAATGTTAAAAATGCCGGGTAACCTTATTGGTTGTTCAAATTTTTAACGTTTGCTAGGCGCGTCAAGGGATTGCGCAGACTTTGGTGATTCAACTGAGGTTTCTAGGGTCACTATTCGGCGCGCCGTTGTACCCCTGCAAAGGCTAACCCCCACGCTTTCATGCTGGGGCCGACGCTTAAATACCCTGTAAAAAACCACCCAACGGCATTTTTTTATGGGCAATGAGCCAATAGCTGAATAGTTACGATTTAAAAGGGACCACTTAAAAGAATTGAGTCGGCGCCGCAAAAGGATAGGCGGACGCAAAAAAAAGCCCTGCTAACGCAGGGCAAAGCACACACACAATTTTTTGCTGTTTAACGCAACGGAACCACTATCTCTGCGGTTCCATATGGTTATTCATCGGATATCGAG
>JAXHOG010000072.1:0-145254 GCA_034519605.1 Marinagarivorans sp. | reverse complement strand
CAATTCGTTTTTTAGGGTTTGAGAAAAAAACGCGTTTTTATCAGGCATCTACGTCAGAACTTTATGGTTTGGTGCAAGAAATACCGCAAAAAGGAGACCACGCCTTTTTATCCTCGCTCGCCTTACGCTGTCGCCAAAATGTACGCCTATTGGATTACCGTTAACTACCGCGAAAGTTACGGCATTTATGCTTGTAACGGGATTTTATTTAATCATGAATCGCCACGTCGCGGTGGGGGCGTTTATGACTCGTAAAATTACCCGTGCTATTGCCAATATTGCTTATGGAGCTAGAGAAATGCCTATATCTTGGCAATATGGACGCACTTGCGTGACTGGGGCCATGCCAAAGATTATGTGCGCATGCAGTGGATGATGTTGCAGCAGGATCAACCGGAAGATTTTGTCATCGCCACAGGAAAACAAGAATTAGCGTGCGTGAATTTGTACGCATGAGCGCGAAAGAGGCGGGTATAAGTTTGGCCTTTAGCGGCGAAGGCGTTGATGAAATTGCAACAGTAACTACTGTGGATCAATCGTTGGCGCCTAAGGTTATGGTGGGCGATGTGATTGTAAAAGTGGATGCTCGTTACTTCCGTCCCGCCGAAGTAGAAACCTTATTGGGTGACCCTACTAAAGCAAAAACAAAATTAGGTTGGGTGCCCGAAATAACTGTAGAGGAAATGTGCGCCGAAATGGTGGCATCTGATCTGGAAAAAACTAAGCGTCATGCATTACTAGCATCGCACGGTTTTGATGTATCGGTTGCGCGCGAGAATTGATATGACTAAGCGTGTCTTTGTGGCTGGCCATAATGGGATGGTCGGCTCTGCCATAATTAGGCAATTAAGTATGAATGGCGATGTGGAGCTTGTAACACGCTCACGTACCGAGCTTGATTTAACGAATCAGCAGGCCGTGTTGGAGTTTTTTCAGCAGCATCCAATTGATGAGATTTATTTGGCTGCAGCTAAAGTGGGTGGGATTGTTGCTAATAACACTTACCCTGCCGATTTTATCTATCAAAATTTAGCTATTCAAAATAATGTTATTCATTCTGCGCACCTTGCTGGTGTGCAGCACTTATTGTTTTTAGGCTCTTCTTGTATTTACCCTAAATTAGCCGAACAGCCCATGGCTGAAAGTGCTTTGCTCACAGGCACACTAGAGCCAACCAACGAGCCTTATGCCATTGCTAAAATTGCAGGCATTAAAATGTGCGAAAGTTATAACCGCCAGTATGGCCGTGACTACCGCGCAGTAATGCCGACAAATTTGTATGGCCCGCAAGATAATTTTCATCCCGATAATAGCCATGTGGTGCCCGCGTTAATTCGTCGTTTCCACGAGGCGAAGATGAAGGGCTTAGATGAGGTTGTTGCATGGGGCAGTGGTACGCCCATGCGTGAGTTTCTGTATGTTGACGATATGGCGGCAGCTAGTATTTTTGTGATGGGTTTAGATAAAACAATTTATGATAAAAATACCGAGCCCATGCTAAGTCACATTAATGTGGGAACAGGTGTTGATTGCACTATCCGAGAGCTTGTGGAGTCGGTCGCCGATGTTGTTGGTTATGCTGGGCGTATTGTATTCGACGCGACAAAACCTGATGGCGCTCCGCGTAAATTGATGTGCGTAAATCGTTTAAAATCTATGGGTTGGGCTTATTCCGTTGATTTGAGGCAGGGTTTAACGTTGGCCTATCAATGGTTTTTAGATCATCAAAGTGATTTTAGGGCGTAAAGCTAAGCGCACACATATTATTGAGTGACTAATGAAAATATCAATTATTACTGCGACATGGAATAGTGCAAAAACAATTAATGCAACATTGGCGAGCCTTGCAATACAAACGCATCAAGACTATGAATATATTGTAATCGATGGTGGGTCTAGCGATAACACATTAGACGTTATTAAGGAGTCTGGTGCTCGTGTGGATCACTTAGTTAGTGAAAAAGATAAAGGGATTTATGATGCGCTTAATAAAGGTATCGCTTTGGCGACGGGCGATTACGTTGGTTTTTTGCATTCAGATGATTTTTTTGCAAGCTCTCTCACCTTGAGTAATATGCATAAATTACTCAGCGAAAAAAGCTCTGATGCTATTTATGCTGATCTTGAGTATGTCGATAAGAATGATACTGCTAAGGTTATCCGGCGCTGGCAAAGTGGTGATTATCAAAAATCAAAATTAAAAATGGGCTGGATGCCACCACACCCAACATTTTATATGCGGCGTGATCTGTATCAAGAGTTTGGGTGTTTCGATTTAACCTACAAAATTGCTGCTGATTATGATTCTTTGATGCGTTATCTCTGGGTGAAAGGCGTAAAGCCAGAATACTTGCCAGAAGTGACAGTTAAAATGCGTGTAGGTGGAGCAAGTAATCGTTCTCTAAAAAATATCATTCAAAAATCTCGTGAAGATATCCGTGTTATGCAGTCTGTGGGTTGCCCGTGCTATCGACATTTCTTGGAAAAAATCTGAGTAAAATCCCGCAGTTTTTTAAATGATACTATCGAAATAAAATCATAAAGAACTATTGAGTCGAAATGGGTGAAGCATGAATTACCTAATCACCGGCTCCGCCGGCTTCATCGGTTTTTACGTCGTCCAGCGACTTTGCGCCTTGGGCCACACGGTTATCGGCATCGATAACCTAAATGATTACTACGACGTCAATTTAAAACACGCACGCCTTGCCGAATTAAAACCGCTTACAAATTTTAATTTTATCCAAATAGATTTAGCCGATCGTAATGGCATGGCTAATTTATTCGCTACCTATAAATTCGACCGTGTTATTCATTTGGCGGCGCAGGCGGGTGTGCGGTATTCGTTGGATAATCCTTTGGCTTATGCCGATAGCAATTTAATTGGCCACTTAACCATTTTAGAGGGTTGCCGCAATAATAATGTTCAGCATTTGGTGTATGCATCCAGTAGCTCGGTGTATGGGTTAAACAGTAAAACGCCATTTGCGACAAGCGATAGCGTGGATCACCCCATATCACTTTATGCGGCGACTAAAAAAGCGAATGAATTGATGAGCCATACTTACTCGCACTTGTATGGCATACCCACTACCGGCTTGCGCTTTTTTACGGTGTATGGCCCGTGGGGCAGGCCCGATATGGCGCCGATTAAATTTGCTAAAGCAATATTGGAAGGCAAAGCAATTGATGTGTATAACAACGGCAATTTAAGCCGCGATTTTACCTTTGTTGACGATATTGTTGAGGGCATTATTCGCATTCAGGATGTTATTCCCACCGGTAAAAAAGAGTGGACAGTGGAGTCCGGCAGCCCTGCTGATAGCAGCGCACCTTATGCGGTGTATAACATTGGCAATGGCAACCCTGTGCAGTTAATGGATTTTATCGGCGCGCTGGAAAAAGCCTTGGGTGTGGAGGCGAAAAAGAATTTTATGCCCATGCAGCCCGGCGACGTTTACACCACCTATGCCGATACTCAAGGGCTAGAAGCCGCAACTGGTTATAAGCCCAGTATTAGCATTAAAGAGGGTGTGGGGCGATTTGTGGATTGGTATCGCGAATATTATGGGTGACGGTTGGCTGCGGGAGCGCTTCGCGGAGGGAGCAGCCTTTGTTTGTTGCGTGAGTTAGATGCGATTAAACCTTTAGGATACGCTCGGGCCTCTACATTCTGGTGCAGGGATGCTAGTGCGATTGATAAACAGTGTGCGCCACTGAGAAAAAGCGAAGCGCCCCTCTTGTTTTCATGCTCCGCCCAGAAAAAATTCTAGATGTGAACAACTATCTTTAAAGTTGAATAGTCACGCTATAAAGGCCAAATCATGAAAATACCCCAAGCCATTTTTTTTTGCCTACATCAGTAAAATTCGATGGATTATTCGCTGGGGTTTAAAGCGTAACGCCATTGCCGAAAATGTGATGCCAATACTTTTGTATGAATACAGGATGCATGCGGTAAATTGCCTTACAAATACGCAGTCCCATCATCAAGCCAACCATTTTTGTTCCTGTTGAAAGCTTGTTGCCCACAGCGAAAATCCTCCCTATACTGAAAATATTAAGTACAACAACAAGTACAATGTTTTTTTGAGAGATTCACAATGGATACCATAAGCTACTCCGCCTTTCGCACACAGCTTGCTGGCATGCTCGATAAGGTTAATGACGACCACAAACCCATACTTATAACTCGCCAAAATGGCAAACCGGCTGTACTCATAAGCCTTGAAGATTTTCACGCTTACGAAGAGACCGCCTACCTCATGGCCAGCCCTAAAAATGCCTCGCGATTAAATCAAGCCATAGCTGAAGTCGAAGCCGGTAAAGTCGTTAACAAGGCGCTTATCGAAGAATGATAGTGTCCTGGGCTGAAGCGGCATGGGAAGACTACCTTTACTGGCAGCACACCGATAAAAAAACCTTAAAGCGTATCAACACCCTAATTAAAGAAATAAAACGGCAGCCCTTTGAGGGCATTGGCGATCCAGAGCCGTTAAAACACAACTGGTCAGGCTATTGGTCAAGGCGTATAGATCGAGAGCACCGCATTGTTTACAAAGTAATGGATGACGCGGTAATTATTGTGCAATGTCGCTATCACTATTAGGTGGAGAGCCTGGTGCTAGGCGCGTCAAGGGATTGCGCAGACTTTGGTAATTCAAACTGCGGTTTCTAGAATTAATCTTGGGAACCCACAAAACGCTTGATTTACTGGGGCCAAAGGGTGCGGATTAACGCTTGGATATCTTTGGCGATATCGTCTGGCGTGGGTGCTTGGCTAAAATACTGTAATTTTTGGCGGTCGAGCTCCTGTGCGCAGCGCCACGACCATGCATGCTCACAACGCTCGCTAATAAAAAACAGCAATGCCTTTAGCTCGGGGCAGGTATTGGGAGATTGCGGAGGATGTTCTTCTAAAAAAGTCATTAGGCTCGCAGGGCCATCTCGGTGGGCGACTATGCGGGTGTAAATACCTTTTGTTTCACTTTTGCAGGGGGCCAGTGCCGTATTGCCAAGCGTAATTTGTTCTTTTTCGTAAATCGCTTGTGCCGCCACTAAATCCACCTCACTAAAATAGGTATCGGTCGATGAATAACGAAATTCATCAATAATACTTCTCTCTAGTTCTTGCTGATCCTCGGATTTTTTCGCTGATGCTGCAATGGCATAAACACGCTCGAATTTATTGTCGATACCGGCATTATTTATGATGCTGTGAATACTGGTTTTTTTTTCGCGGTATTCGCTTTTATCGGGGAAAAGCGAATTTTTAACCTGCACTAGTGCAAAACACAATACGACGATTTGAAGAGTGAGGCTGCCAAAAATAAGAAACTCTTTTTTGCGTTTTTTTTGAGCTTGCTCGGGCGTTCGCCAGAGTAGGGCGAAAAATCCTGCAAGCACGGCATTAATCGCCACCGAAACCAGCATGATTCTTAATGTGAAATAGGCCATAAAAAAAATGCAGACTAAGACGCCGACGACGGGGAGTAGGATGAGGCTCATAGGTACCTTGCACTTAACTTAAAAACTTCAGTTGAATTACCAAAGTCTGCGCTACTCCTTGACGCGCCTAGCAAAGGTTAAAAACGTGAGCAGCCAATCTTGAACAACCCATAAGGCTGCCCGGTATTTTTAACATTCACTACTCATATCAAGGGTTTACACATCTTTTTGGCGCTTTAGGTTTAACCGTTCAAAAAAAGGCCCACCCAGTTTCCCGAGCAGGCCTTTTTAAAGAAACCTGCTTATTGGCAGGCTTCACATTCTGGATCGTCCAGCGAGCATGCTTTAGGAATATCCATCGCTACGATTTCTTCGGCAGGCGCGGCGCCGAGGGTGGCGGTGCTGTTGCTTACGGCGTTGTGGCTGCCGCGATCAACCGTAGACTTCTCGGTGCTCGATGCCGCCAAAGCGCGGAGGTAATAAGTGGTTTTAAGGCCACGGAACCACGCCATACGGTAAGTGACATCCAACTTTTTACCACTGGCGCCCGCTATGTAGAGGTTGAGACTTTGGGCTTGGTCGATCCACTTTTGACGACGGCTCGCCGCATCGACCAACCAGCGCGGCTCGACTTCAAACGCCGTTGCATACATCACTTTTAAATCGTCTGGAATGCGGTCGATTTTTTGTAGCGAACCTTCGTAGTACTTAAGGTCGTTAATCATCACGTTATCCCACAAATCGCGATCTTTAAGTTCGCGCACTAAATAGGGGTTAACTACCGTAAATTCGCCCGACAAATTCGATTTCACATACAAGTTTTGGTAGGTCGGTTCGATTGATTGGCTAACGCCAGTAATGTTGGCGATGGTCGCGGTGGGCGCAATTGCCATCACGTTGGAGTTGCGCATACCTTGTTTTTTGACGGTGGCGCGCAGGGTTTCCCAGTCGAGCGTACTGCTGGTATCCATCTCTATGTACTTCGCGCCACGGTTCTCAACCAGCAATTGGATGGAGTCGATGGGCAGAATGCCTTTGCTCCACAGCGAACCATCAAAGGTGCCGTAACTGCCGCGTTCAACCGCTAATTGGCTAGAGGCTGCAATGGCGTGATAGCTGATCAGCTCCATAGATTCGTCGGCAAATTTAACCGCTTCGTTACTGCTGTAGGCCAGTTTGAGTTTATACAGCGCATCCTGGAAACCCATGATGCCCATGCCCACGGGGCGGTGACGCATATTACTGGTGCGTGCAGCGGGCACGCTGTAGTAGTTAATGTCGATCACGTTATCGAGCATGCGTACAGCGGTATTAATGGTTTCTTCGAGCTTAGCTTTGTTGAGCTTGCCATCGTCAATGTGTTGGGCAAGGTTGATCGAGCCCAAGTTACACACGGCGATTTCTTCGTTGGCTTTGGTGTTCAGGGTGATTTCGGTACACAGGTTGGACGAGTGCACCACGCCCACGTGTTGCTGCGGGCTGCGCAGGTTGCACGGGTCTTTAAAGGTGATCCATGGGTGGCCGGTTTCAAACAACATGCCGAGCATCTTGCGCCACAAGTCGAGGGCGCGAACGGTTTTGAATACGCGAATTTTGCCTTCGGCGGCGAGCGCTTCGTATTCTTCGTAGCGCTCTTCAAAGGCTTTGCCGAATAAATCGTGCAGATCGGGCACGTCGTTAGGGGAGAACAATGTCCAGCCCTTATCGTCGACCATACGCTTCATGAATAAATCGGGCACCCAGTTGGCGGTATTCATGTCGTGGGTGCGGCGGCGTTCGTCACCGGTGTTTTTGCGCAGCTCGAGAAATTCCTCGATATCCAAGTGCCAGGTTTCGAGGTAGGCACAGACGGCGCCTTTGCGCTTGCCACCTTGGTTAACCGCAACAGCCGTATCATTGGCCACTTTTAAGAAGGGCACAACACCTTGCGATTTGCCGTTGGTGCCTTTGATGTAAGCGCCAAGCGAGCGCACGGGTGTCCAGTCGTTGCCTAAACCGCCCGCAAATTTGCTGAGCATGGCGTTATCTTGAATGGCGCCGTAAATGCCGTGCAGGTCGTCGGGGATGGTGGTGAGATAGCAAGACGACAACTGTGGGCGCAAGGTGCCGGCGTTAAATAAGGTGGGCGTTGAACACATGTAATCGAACGAACTTAACAAGCGATAGAACTCGATAGCGCGCTCGTTTTTGTGTTCTTCACGCTCGGCAAGGCCCATGGCGACACGCATAAAGAAAATTTGTGGCAATTCGATGCGTACGCCGTTGCTGTGAATAAAGTAGCGGTCGTACAGGGTTTGCAGGCCTAAATAGGTGAACTGCAAATCGCGCTCGGCGATTAAGGCTTTGCCCAGTAAATCGAGATCGAAGGTGAGTAACTCGGGCGCCACCAATTCCAGCTCAACCCCTTTTTGGATGTAGGCGGGCAGTGCTTGCGCGTAGTACTTACCCATTTCAGTTTGGGTGGCTTTTTGCGCTACACCTAAAAAGCGCAGTGCTTCGCAGCGCAGTTTGTCGAGCAATAAGCGCGAGGTGGCGTAAGTGTATTCGGGCTCGCGCTCGACCAAGGTACGCGCCGAAATCACCAGCGCGGTGTTGACGTCGTCTTCGGTCACGCCATCGTACAAGTTGCGCATGGCTTCTTTAAGAATGGCGCTGGGTTCGGTGTGGGTTAAGCCGCTACAGGCTTCGGCCACTAAGGTGTTTAAACGCTCGATATCAAGTGGCGCAACGCTGCCGTCGAGTTGTTTAACCTTGATGCTGGGGTAGTTAACTTCGGCGCGGCTTAAGTTGCGTTTTGCTTCGCGCAATTTGGCGCGCTCGGTGCGGTAAATGACGTAGTCGCGCGCCACTTTGTGGTCGCCAGAGCGCATTAAAATAAGCTCAACTTGGTCTTGGATTTCTTCGATATGGATAGTGCCACCCGACGGCATACGGCGGCGGAAGGTCGCGGTAATTTGGTTGGTGAGCTTTTCGACAGTTTCGTGCACACGGCTAGATGCAGCGGCATTGCCACCTTCAACCGCCAAAAAAGCTTTGGTCATGGCCACGCTGATTTTATCGACGTGGTAGGGCACCACTGTGCCGTTGCGTTTAATCACACGCAGTTGACCGGGCGCATTGGCCTCAAGCGCGCTTTGTGTGCTGGCGCTGGGAGTTGCTGCTTGGGGGTTGGCGGTTGAAGACTGATTGGTCTCGGTGTGCATGGTGCTCTCCTGTTCATCGAAGCCCTGTTGGGTTTATCGAATAAATACTGTTTGCGTGTCTGCGAAAAAAGTTGTGTGCATGTAAATATAAAAAGGGTTTGCCTTGATGGTGGTTCAATCGTTTTTGTGCGTATTTTTTGTAACTTCTTGTGTTGGCTGGCTATGTAGGCTGGTGAAAATTGTGTTGGCTGGTAAAAAACGGACTGCTCAGCGTGTGTCGATGTGAAGTCGGGTGATTCTTAGTCTGTTTGCGGTTCTCTTTTTGAGGTTTTTTGTTCTTTTTCTGACAACCTGTAGACTCTTACGTCAAGCGACTATTTTGCGTAAATTTTGCGTAAATATTTACCCACAGCACGGCGATTTAGGTTATGCCCAAAAAATGCAAAAAACACTATATGTTGGGGTTGTATAGCGATGGGGCTACAAGATAATGCGGTTTATGGAAAGTTGCAACCAACAAAAATGTGGGTAAATGTGTGTGTATGTTGTGAGTATGCCTGTGGATAAATAGGTCAAACTCAAGCCGTTTGGGGCTTGGGCGGCGCTATATTTTTGGTGAAATACGTACAGATAATTATCTTTTATTGAAGGGTATTTAATAGATCAAAACGCTGTTAAAGATTGATTTGTAACTGCAAGGAGCGTGTCGAGAGTGCGCGCACACCCGCTAATGTGAGGGTGATGTCATTCAGTAAAGACCATGGATTTTGTTTGCTGGCGCCTTTGATGGCGCGGTCGGCGAGTGCGCATTGGCGCAATAACAAGCGTAGCTGGCCCGGTTTTAAACGGCTTAAAGCCTGGCGAACAAGACTAACTCGTTTATCAAAAATGCCCTGCTGGCGGGCAACAGCATCAAAGTTAGCGCCGCTGCTTTTGGCAAAGCTGAGTGCGTTGAGGGCGCGAATTTCGCGCGCTAAGGCCCATAGCACCACGGTGGCGTCGGTACCTTCTTCGCGCAGGCCTTGCAGGGTGCGCACGGCGCCACGGGCATCGCCGCTAGTGGCGCGGTCGATCAGGCTAAAGACGTCAAAGCGCGCGCTATCGACTACGGCATTGGCCATGGTGGCGCCATCGATAGGTTCGTTACCCATTAAGAGTTTGAGCTTTTCGATCTCTTGTACACAGGCTAATAAATTGCCCTCTACACGGCTCGCAAGTACCGCGACGGCATCGCTATTGGCGCTAAGGCCCGCGCTTTTGAGTCTTTGCTCGACCCAGCGATTAAATTGGCCAAGGCCGATGGGCCAAATAGTGAGGCCGCCACCGACGGTTTCCAGCGCTGTATACCACTTGGCTTTTTGGGTATTGCGATCGAGTTTGGGGAAAACCAGAATTAACAACGTATCGGGACTGGGATTGGCCGCGTATTCCAGTAGCGCTTGTTTGGCGGCATCGCTCGGTTTGGCGCTGGAGTTGCGTACCTCGATCACTTTGCGCTCGGCAAATAAGCTCATGCTATTGGCGCTTTGCAAAAGATGTTGCCAGTTCATGCTGGCATCGCCGTGGTAAAGCTCGCGCTCGCTAAAACCTTGTTGTTTGGCGGCGTGGCGCAGCGTATCGCAGGCTTCTTGGACTAATAAAGCTTCGTCACCGCTAATGATGTAAATCGGTAGCAGTGGCGCTTGGCAGTGTCTGGTGAACTGGTCGGCGTTAAGGTGCGGCATTGCTGGGGATGTCGCGCGGGATGCTTTTGAGGATGCGGTTGATCAGCTCTTGGCGCATCTCGGTGATTAAGGTTTGTTCTTCTTGCAGTTTGGCAAGGTTGCTGCCCGGGATGAAGTCGTAAACCCGTTGGCTGCTAATGGTGATAGGGAGTTTGGGTTCGCTACCGGATTGGTTAAAAACGTAGTCGATGCGCATGTGTAACTCGTACTGGGCGGCCGCGCCAAGCGTGGTAACGGCGACGGTACGTTTATCGCGAATTTCTTCACCTAAATAAAGTTGCACGGGCGCGCTAGCCGACAGCGTTACACCACGGCGCATAAGCGTTTGTTGCAATTGCCGAGCGAAAGGTGCGTAAGTGTCGTGGGTATTAAGGGCGAAGTTTTTGGGCGGTGCGCTGTTATCGAGCCCGCGCAGTTGCCAGCCACAGCTACTTAATACAAGTGCTAAAAAGCTGGCAATAAAGACGTTGTATAAAAAAAAGCGCATGGCGTTTCCGAGTTGGTCGGTAGAAAAAACGATTTGTCTAAGCTAATAACGGAAGCCCGAAGGCTTCCGTTATGACTGGCTAGTTGGCAACAATGTTAACCAACTTGCCGGGCACCACAATCACTTTGCGAATAGTGGCATCGCCAATAAAGCGCTTGACGTTGTCATCATTCAGCGCTGCTTGCTCGGCCTCTTCTTTGGTGGCGCTGCTGGAAAGTTCCAGTTTGCTGCGCACTTTGCCGTTCACTTGCGCGACGATGGTGATGGTGTCGCGGGTTAGGGCGCTTTCATCAACTTTGGGCCAAGGTGCGTCCAGTAAGTTGCTGGTGTGGCCGAGCGCCTGCCAAAGGCTGTGGCAAATGTGCGGCACAATCGGCGCAAGCATCACCACGGCAGCATTAAGGGCTTCGCGCTCAATGGCTAAACCGAGCGGGGTGGCGCGGTCGGCGGTGCGGTTGATTTCGTTGAGCAATTCCATCACGGCGGCAATCGCGGTGTTAAAGGTTTGGCGACGGCCAAAGTCATCGCGAACTTTATTGATGGTTTCGTGGGTTTTGCGGCGCAGGTCTTTGTGCAGATCGGCCAACTCAGTAGTGCTGAGCTCACCGGGTGTACCGGCGGCTAAATGTTGGTAAACCGCGCGCCAGAGTTTTTTCAAAAAGCGGCTGGCGCCCTCAACGCCGGAGTCTGTCCATTCAAGGCTTTGTTCGGGTGGTGCCGCGAACATGCTGAACAAGCGAATCGTATCGGCGCCGTATTCGCGCACAACATATTCGGGGTCGACGCCGTTGTTTTTAGACTTCGACATTTTAATTACGCCGCCAAACTCAACGGGTTGGCCGGTTTCGGCGTGGAAAGCTTGAATAGCTTTACCCTTTTCGTCGCGCTCTACACGGACATTGTTGGGTGCAATCCACTCGGTGCGGCCGCCTTCTTTAATAAAGAAAGATTCGGCATTTACCATGCCTTGGCACAGTAGGCGCTCAAAGGGTTCGTCGCAGTCGACTAAGCCTTCGTCGCGCATTAACTTGTGGAAAAAGCGCGCATATAAAAGGTGCAAAATGGCGTGTTCAATGCCGCCCACATATTGGTCAACTGGCAGCCAATAGTTAGCTTTGGCGGGGTCGAGCATGGTTTCGGCATTGGGGCAGGTGTAGCGCGCGTAATACCAAGACGACTCCATAAAGGTATCGAAGGTGTCGGTTTCGTGCTCGCCGTCTTGGCCATCAATGTTGCCTTTACGCCATTTGGCATCGGCTTTAATCGGCGACTGCACGCCGTCCATTATCACGTCTTCGGGCAGTAATACGGGCAATCGGTGCAGTGGCACGGGGATTTCGCCGCCGTTAGTCAGGTTAAAAATCGGGATGGGTGCGCCCCAATAACGCTGGCGTGACACGCCCCAATCGCGCAGGCGGTAGTTGGTGGTGGCGCGGCCTTTATCGGTGGCTTCGAGTTTTTTAACTATGGCGTTAAAAGCGGCGTCAAAGTCGAGGCCGTCAAATTCGCCGGAGTTAACTAGCGTGCCCTTGTCGGTAAAGGCGGCGGTGGCGAGGTCGATGCTGCTGCCGTCGCTGGGCGCAATCACTTGGGTAATCGCGATGCCGTATTTATTGGCAAACTCAAAGTCGCGGGCATCGTGCGCGGGCACGGCCATCACCGCGCCCGAGCCGTAATCCATCAATACATAGTTGGCGACCCATACACTGACCGGTTCGCCGGTGATGGGGTGTTTGGCTTTAATACCGGTGTCGAAACCTTTTTTCTCCATGGTGGCCATATCGGCTTCGGCCACCGATTGAGTTTTGCACTCGTCAATAAAGGCGGCAAGCTCGGCATTGTTTTTGGCAATCTCTAGGGCGATGGGATGTTGGCTCGCCAAACTTACATAGGTGACGCCCATGAGAGTGTCGGGGCGGGTGGTGTAGACCTCAAAACCCGTGTGGCCTGCAATCTCGGTTTCAAGATCAAAGCGCATTTCAACACCACGGCTTTTGCCAATCCAGTTGCGTTGCATGGTTTTGACTTGCTCGGGCCAGTTGGGCAGCTTGTCGAGGTCGTTAATCAGTTCTTCGGCGTAATCGGTGATGCGGATAAACCACTGGGGGATTTCCTTTTTTTGCACGCTGGTGCCACAGCGCCAGCAGCAGCCGTCTTCTACTTGCTCGTTGGCGAGTACGGTTTCGTCTTCGGGGCACCAATTAACGGTGGAAACCTTTTTATAGGCCAAGCCTTTTTCGTACAAGCGGGTAAAGAACCACTGCTCCCATTTGTAGTAATCGGGCTTGCAGGTGGTGACTTCGCGGCTCCAATCGAAACCAAAACCTAAAGCTTTAAGCTGATTGCGCATGTAATCGGTGTTGCTGTATGTCCACTTGGCGGGCGCGGTATTGTTTTTGATGGCGGCGTTTTCGGCCGGTAAACCAAAGGCATCCCAGCCCATGGGATGCAAGACGTTTTTACCCTGCATGCGCTGGTAGCGCGAGATCACATCGGTAATGGTGTAGTTGCGCACATGGCCCATGTGCAGACGGCCACTGGGGTAGGGGAACATTGCAAGGCAGTAGAATTTTTCTTTATTGGGGTTCTCTGTCACGGAAAAGCTGTTGTGTTCTTGCCAATATTTTTGCGCATTTGCTTCGATTTCGGACGGCGTGTAATTCTCGTTCATCGTTGACTCGATCTCTAACCCAGTAAGTGATAGGCCGGTTGCCTAAAATAAGGCGGCGATTATAGGGCTTATTGGGTGCTAAATAAAATGGCTGGGTGGGCTGGCATAGTGGTTGCTGGAATGCTTGGGTTGGGCGTTGGCGATATTCCACGATTACATAGGCGACTCATGCACGTTGAATCTGCTCTCGCTCGACTGCAAACCTATGGCACACCATTTAGCACCTTAATTGTGCTGTTGGCGTCTGATGGCGAGTCATATAAATGATTGTTTTGCACCATAAATGAGATAAAAAATGAAAACTGCAATAAAGCAGAGCAAAGAGATAGATTCTTTTCAGCTCTATAGTGAGCAATTTCGTATTCGTGGCGATGCCATAGTGTTGCTTCGGCAGCTGCATCACATGGCCAAAGCCGTGCAGCGCCACCGTGGTATGACGATGGCGTTGCTCGGTGGCAATACTATGTTTGAAGGCGATTTTATGACTTTGCAGCGGCAACTAGAGCGTCGTTTGGCGACGCTGGAAGTGTTTGCGGCTATGGGTGGTGATTTGCTCAGTGCCCGCGATCAGCAAAATTTACACAATGCGTGGAATACCATCAGTGCCGATTGGCAAGATGACGACGTAATTGATAATTTTGAGCTGCACTCCCACTTTATTGAACAATTGCACGGCATGATTTCTGCGTTAGCAACAAAAATTGAGCGCCCTACCTCGGCGCAAATAGCGGAAGACTATAGTGCAGATTTCCTCGAATCTCATGAGGCCTACCCCAAAACCTTTAAACAAATTGAGTTGCTGCATTTTATTGCCCGCCAAACACCCGAAATGGTGGAGCAACTGGCTCGTATGCGTGGCTTGGCTACCTATGCAGCCGCTAAAGGTGAGTGCCAATATCATTTGGATCGCAAGTTACGTTTTGCTTTGCAGGGGGTTCGCGCCCAGCACGAAAAACTGCGCATGCAGGCCGATCGTATGCAGGTGGTCTTAGAGGGCGGCTTGCCGTCGTTAAGTTACATCAAAACCTACGAATTGAAATTGATGTTTTTGTTGAATACCGTCGAAATGGATGTGCTTTCGGGCGCGACAATCTCCAGCAGCTCACATCAGCTGTTTAAATTGGCGACAGAAATCATTGATGTTTATCTGAGTGTTGCAGAGGATGGTTTTGCACTTCTGGCCAAGTGGCACTACGAAGACTTAGAGTATTGGCTTGCGTAAGCTTATTTTAAATCATGCCTGCCAAGTAAAAGTCGCTAGCAGGTAGCGACTCACTAGAATATGGCGGTGAGGGAGGGATTTGAACCCTCGAAGACTTGCGCCTTACACACTTTCCAGGCGTGCTCCTTCGGCCACTCGGACACCTCACCAATTGTTATTCGCGTGGCCTAGTGGCTCTCGAATAAGGCGCGCAACTTTACCGAAGTGATCCACTAAAGGCAAACAATTAAACAAGGAATTCGGCGAGTCGTGTGATTACCCGCCATACTTAGCTCATTAATTGATCGGTTGAAGTGTGGCAAGTATGGATGTGAGTACCTATATCATTGTTGGTTTAGGCGAGGCCTTGATGTTATCGCTGTTTGGTTTGGGGGCGGCGTTATGGTACGTGCGTAAACTGAAATCACTATTAGCCAAAGCACAATTGGCAAAAGCACAAAAGCCAAATGCCAAAGCGTCATTAGCTGACAAGGATCTTGTGGTTGAAGATCCATCGGCTGATGTTCCAGTTGGTGCTGTGGCGACTTACACCGATTACCTTGATCAGCATATTCGTGAGTTGCGCCGATACCATAAATCGTTAAAAGGTGGGCAGGATATTGCGCTAGATTTGGATCCATTAGTGCCTATCGAGCGACGTATGGCCAGTATGCGGCACATTATGTTGGTGGCCGAGCGCGAAGCGACTCACACCACGCCAACCAATTGGTTGGAGTTGGTGACACGCTATCGTCAGTTGATGCGTTTTTTTGAAGACTCCCCCAATCCGCCACTCGAATCTCAAATGGCTGAGCTCAAGCAGGCTTTACAGTCATCACACACTAAGGTTTTCGAGCTCGAAAAATACAAATCCCTCTATTTTGATTTAGAAAAAAAGTGGCATGAGAGCAAAGCTCAAGCAAATAGTTTATTTGATCAAGTCAACGAGTGTGTGGGTACAGAGCAAGAGGGTGAGTTGGCTCAGTTATTAGAAGGCTATCATGGCAGTTATACACCCCTGGCCGAGATGTTTGAATCTGGGCAACCCTTACCGGTAACGCTTGAGGCTGCCACTAAAGAGATTGATACTTTAAGGCGAATGGCGGCTGATCAGTGTCGAATGATCGAGCGGCTTAAAACACTGGTTATTGAGTCACCCGATAGTAATGCCAAAGTGTCAGTCATTAGAGGGTTGGAAAAACAGTTGGCTCAGCAGCAGCGCATGACGCAGGAATCGGAAACCTGTATTCAGTTGATTGAGAGTGAGTTGAACGGTGCATTTAAAGAAATTCAGTCACTGAAAGAGCAAATAAAAGGAGTGGCTGCATTGCGCGCTCAGGTTGAAGAGCTAAAGGAGGAGCTTGCGGTGAAAGTGTTAATGATTGGTCACTTAAAAGAAAGCTCGTCGCAACCATCCTCGGCAGACCGCGAAAAAGAAGAGCGCATTGCCGAAGCCAATCTAAAAATTCAAATGTTAACTAAAGAGCTGGCGCGCTTACAGCAGCGCAAAGCCGTACCAAAGCAAGATGGTGCCGACCAATAGTCGAACGAAAATACCAGTGAAAACAAGGCGTAAGCGAATTGTCTTGCTAGTGCTTAAGGTGCTTAGGTTTAATGGTTAAGTGGACAATAAAGGGCAAAAGGCGTTTAATGCTCGGCATTATAAAAAAGCCAATGTGTCTCGATTTTAGATGTAAGCGCACGCAAGGTGGTCTAAAGACTTTTAGGGTATGGGTTCATTTGGCCCAATAAACTTGCCTCTTTTTAGAGGTGGGGAAACAAGGTAAATAATAACACTGAGAGCGCATATGAGCGACTCCGCTAAAGATTCACGGGTGATCTCTAATGCTGAGGTCGCTGTTAGACAACATGATATCCGTGCCCTCATTTGTTTTGCGGCGGCGGGTACTGCACTTACGCACGTTAAATGGCCGATTATTGACGGGTTGTTATTGTGCTTAGGTCTTTTTATTGTCGTCTATACGGTGGTGAGCTATTTCATCATCAAACGCCGCGCTGCCAATCAGCAAAAAGCATTTGAATATTTCATGATGGCCGATGCGGCGATTGTGGGGTTGATGCTGAGCTTTTGTAACTTCAGTATTTTGCCCAGCATTATGTTTTTAACCATGATCCAGTTTAATAGCTTGATCAATGGTGGCTTGCGTAAATGGGGGCTGGATTCGCTAGCGTTGTTGGCAGGAGCCGCGATCAGCTTGGTAGTACGCATTCCCGAGTGGAGCTATACCAGCCGTTTAGAAATCAGCAGTGTGAGCTTGGTAGGCATTTTTTTCTATTTTTGTGCTTATGCGCTTTATGCCTATAACCGTATGCGGCGCTTGAGCGAGCAAGTGCAGCGTTTATCAAGCGAGCACACACTCTATAAATTAAAAACCTACAAACTAGCGCGTTACTTGCCGCCCACCGTATGGAAGGCGATTAGTGAAGGTCGCGAAGATACGCTAACCACTGCACGTAAACGCGTAACGGTATTTTTCTCGGATATTCAAGGTTTTAGTACCCTGGCTGAAGAGCTTGAAGCCGAAACCCTTACCGAACTTTTAAACACCTACCTGACCGAAATGTCGCGTATTGCCGCCAAACACAAAGGCACCATCGACAAGTTTATGGGCGATGGCATTATGGTTATTTTTGGTGATGCCCAAAGCGAAGGCATGAAAATGGACTGCTTGCGTTGTGTCTCTATGGCAATTGAGATGCGCAAAAAAATGCTAGAGCTGCAAACGCGCTGGTACAACCAAGGTATCAAAAAACCCATGCTTATTCGCATCGGTATTAATACGGGCTACTGCACTGTGGGTTCGTTTGGTACTAGCCATTACATGGATTACACAGTGTTAGGCACCCACGCCAATATTGCTTCGCGTTTAGAGTCGGCGGCAGGAGCCGGGCGAGATTTTAATCTCCCACGAAACGTGGTCGCTGGTAAAAGATGTGGTGATGTGTCGCGACCAAGGTGAAATTAACGTAAAGGGCTTAACTAACCCTGTGCGCATATACCAAGTGGTTGATTTCCGTAAAGATCTTGATGGTGGTCAAACCTGGTTTGAAGAGAATATGGTGGGTTTTGCGATGCACATGGATTTGGAAAAAATCCGCAATTACGATAAAGAGCGCGTGATCGAACTTCTGAGTAGCGCTACTCAGCGGTTAAGAGATAAAAGTATTAAGTAAATTTTCACCCATCAGTGGTGGCTAACATCACCGCCAACAAAAACGGAGCCTCGGCTCCGTTTTTGCGTTTTAGTCATCTCTAAACGTGCAAGGTTAGAGCGGCGCGCGCTGGTGCTCGGGCACAATCTCAACGGCGCGTACGACCTTTTCAACACCGCTGGTTGTTCGCGCCATTTCGGTGACTTGTTGAGTTTCGGTTTCGGTGAGCAAGCCCATAATAAAAACTTCGCGATTGGCCACGATAATTTTGACGCGATTGACCTCCACTTTGCGGCTGTTGGCGATTTTGGAGGTGATTTTGGTAGCAATCCAATCGTCGTTGATGCGCGAATAAACGGTGGGTTTACTGGCAACACTGATCTGATTATGGACTTGGCGCACGGTTTTTACGGCTGACGCCGTGTCTCCGGCCATTTCGCGCAGTTGCGCAGAGGGCATTTGGCCCGTTAATAAAACCACTCCGTTAAAACTATTAATGTCGATATTGGCGTTTTTTACGCGTGGGTCCAACTTATAAATGTTGACCTCTAATAGGGTTTCGATTTGTCTATCATCGATCACTTCGCCGCGTGTGCGTTGGCCTGGGTCGAGTGCAATAGGCTGCTGATTAGTGGCTGATAAAAAGCTGGCGCAACCCGTAAATGAAACGCTAGGGGCAATGAGTAATAAAGAAAGCCCGAGGGGTTTAAATGATAGTTTAGAAAATTGTTTAAAAAGCACAGCGATACTCCTATTCCATACCAAAAAGATTGAGATCAATAAGATCACAAAGACAATAGAGGGTTAATAAGTGAATTTCGTGGATGCGGACGCGGGAGTCTATATCGGCGCGCAGTTCGATGTCGTGGGTATCGAGCAGACTGGCGATATCGCCGCCGCCGCGCCCAGTGAGTGCAATCACATTCAGCCCGCGCTCGTGGGCGGTAGAAACCGCTTGAATTAAATTGGAGGCGTTGCCGCTCGATGAGATAACCACCAGCGAGTCGCCCTCTTGCCCAAGTGCGCGAATAGGTTTGGCGTAGACCTCGCTATGGTGCGCGGGTGTGACCATGGCGGTATAGCTGGCCATATTACTGCCCAACCAAATCGCGGGCAGGCTAGGGCGCTCTTTTTCAAAACGATCGGTTAATATCGCGCTGAAGATCTGTGCCAAGGCAGACGACGGCCCATTACCACAGACTAAAATTTTGCCTTCATGCAGCAGTGTTTGCACCAAAGTATTGGCGGCTTCGTCAATGCGGGGGATGAGGGTTTCGCCGACGTTCATTTTGGCCTCGATACTGGCTTGGAACATCGCGTAAACACGTTGAGCGTTGATGGTTTGGTTCATAAATTATTCCGCAAAAAAAGCGTTTTTTATCCACTCAATCGAGTGCTTATTCAGGTTGAGGATGCCAATAACATCAAACCGAACCGACAGGCTGGCGGGTTGTTTTTGGCTAGCCAAATAGTGCTGCGTGGTCAAATAGTGCTGCGTGGTCAAATAGTGCTGCGTGGCCAAAATGATTTTGTGTTGTTTGCTGGCTGTGACCCATTCGGCGGGGGTGCCAAAAAGGGTATTTTTGCGGTTTTTAACTTCGACTATGACAAGCTGTTTTTGGTCTTTAAAAACAAGGTCGAGTTCACCCATCTTGCAGCGATAGTTCTGTGCAACAAAACATAAACCTTGCTGCAGCAGAAACTCTCGCGCCATGGCCTCGGCAATGGCGCCGGTGCTAGTGGCGCTATTGATCATTGTTCGAAGACGCTGTCGACAGGGGTTTCGGGTGCTGCGGTGGTTTCGGGTACCACTTTGCCACGGCTAAATCGCGCCCATTGTTGTTGGCGCCGAAATTGTTGTTGGTTATTGAGCGATAAAATGCCCGTCTGACCCCAAAAGTTAGCGTTGTTCAGGTTGTTAAGCTGTTCCAAGCGTGGGTAAAGATAAAACGCATCAACACCCAATGCATAAAGCCTCTGGGTGCGAGTATTGAGCACATTACCTTTGTTGATGGCGGTTTTTTCGGGTGATGATTGGAAAAACCACGGTAAGTTGCTAAAACGAATGCCATTGAGGTCGGGTTCCAGTTTGGCGGTGTCTTCGTGAATGCTGCTGGTGCTGTAAATAGGAATATCGCCCGCGTAATGGTAAGCCAGTAAGGGTTTAATTTGACGCGCCTCACGGGGTTGCGCCACTAGAAATATACAGTCGATATCTTGGCGGCGGCGAGGTTCGGCTTCGACTTTGCCTACGACATCGCGAAGATCATTGGCGCGTTGCTGGCTGGCATTTATGTGCATCGCATTTTTAATCAGATCGGACAATGCGCGCTCGTTACTGTAGCGCAGACTTTCGACCACTTGGCCGCCAAGCTCTCGATAGCGGGCGCTAAAAACCTCTATGGCGCGGTCGCCTTGGCTGTCTTGCGGTGCGATGATCATCGCTAATTCTTTGTTGTCTGCCATCGCGCGTACGGCGGCGTCTTGGGCTTCGTCTTCAATGGCTAAGCCCAGTTGGTAAAGCGCTTTGGGGTGCGAGGCGGTGGCGTCGATTTGGTTGAGTGCCAAGGTAGGTACCGCGAGTGATGAGCGTTGGGCTAAAACAGTGGTAGCTTCTTTGCTGAGCGGGCCAATAATCACTTCGGCGCCTGCGCTCACCGCATTATCGTATTGTGCGTTGATATTGCTGGGGCTGACATCGTAAAGGCGAATGGTGGGCGCCGCGCCGCCATTTTGCACGTTGGTGTAATAGGCGGCCATAAAACCATCGCGAATGGCCTCGGCTACGGGTGCCAGTTGGCCACTAAAAGGGAGTAATAAGGCGATGTGCTGTGGTTGGTTGTTGACGATGTTATCGATTAACGCGAGGTCGGCAGGCAAGGGTTTATTGGCAGGGTGGCTTGGCCATTCGTGGCGCCATTGGTTGAGCGCGTTGTATTGTTGATTGATATTGCTTTGGTTGTTTTTGCTTAACACGGCTAATTCGTACCAGCCTTGCTCTAAAGGATCGGGCGAATTGATGAGTGCTTGGCTCAAAATATCAATATCCAACTCCATTAAACCCATCCAAATGAGCTCACGGTTAACTAGTTTTTCGGTTTTATCCAAAGCGGCGCGGTTGAGTGCGATGCGCTCGTTAATGGCTTGCGTGGGGTTGCCGAGTTTGGTGTAAAGCTCGGCGCGTAGCTCGCGCAGTTTAAGTGCTTTTTTAGCGCTAAGGCGCGGTAATAGTTGCTCTAATCGAGTTTGCTCTAGGCGCCCTTTGGCGCCGTAGAGATTGCCTAAGGCCAGCAGGCTTTGGCTTTGAATCTGGATGTGTTTGGCGTAGAGTGCGTCGTCCAGCCGGGCAGGGTCAACTTGTGCGCCTATATCCAAGGCGCGCTGAGCTTGCCCCAAGCCTGCAAACATTTCTGCCGCCGCCAACAGTTGTGCACTTTTGGCGTTACCTGTTAGCGCTGCGGCATTATTCAGTAGCGATTCGGCGCCCGCCGGTGTGTAGTCAGGTTTGACGTGAATATAAGTAGGTTTGACGTTGCTGCTTTGGCAGCTCGTTAAAAAGCCTAGAGAGCTGGCTAAAAATAAAGCCAAGACGGCATGTTTTTTCATTAAGGTAAACCTTAGGAGGTATTTGTGTCAGATCACGCCGCAGGTGGCATTTTGTATATTGTGGCCACCCCCATTGGCAATTTGGGCGATATGGTACCCCGTGCTATTGATATTCTCCACCGAGTGAATGTGATTGCTGCTGAAGATACCCGCCACAGCGCTAAATTGTTGCAGCATTTTGGCATTGCAACGCGCACCATTGCCTACCACGACCACAGCGACGATAGCCGCACGCAGGATTTATTAGCGCGCTTACAAGCCGGAGAAACGATGGCTTTAATTAGCGATGCGGGTACGCCGCTGATTTCTGATCCGGGCTATAGGCTGGTGCATGAGGCCCGCAGCCTCGGCATTAAAATCGAGCCCATTCCCGGCGCCTGCGCCTTAATTGCGGCTTTGTGTGCGAGCGGTTTGCCGAGTGATCGCTTTAGTTTTGAAGGTTTTTTACCCGCTAAACACGGCAACCGCCTGCAGGTATTACAAGCCTTGGTTGACGACGAGCGCACGCTGATTTTTTACGAATCACCACACCGTATTGAAGCGAGTCTTGAGGATTTTGTGGCCGCTTTTGGCCCCGAGCGCGAAATGGTATTGGCGCGCGAGTTAACCAAAACCTTCGAGACCTTTATTGCGGGTACAACGCAAGAAATATTGGCGTGTTTGCGGGCTGACGCCAACCAAAAACGCGGTGAAATGGTATTGATGGTGCGGGGTTTTGATAAGCCCGAAACCGACGCTATGAGCGCCGACGTTTTGCGCATTTTGGCGTTATTGTGCGAAGAATTGCCGCTTAAAAAAGCGGCGGCGCTGGCGGCTAAAATTACCGGCGCCAAAAAAAATGCGCTTTACCAAATAGGCTTGAGCTTAACGCTCGCGAGTCGAGAAGAGGATGAAGAAGGCGCCGTTGATGACGTTTAGTCACTTGCGAGCGGCGCATAAGTCAGTTATGCATCGATCATGTAATGCTGCTCAAATGGAGCGGGGTGAATGTCGCTGGGGAGTTCCTTGTTTGAATCCTTCTGACCTAAGGCAATCTCAAACTCGCTATAGCATTGTTTTATCCACTGAGTCACACGATGGCGCTCGGTGAGTGTCATTATCTCGGAGTTATGAGCAGCCGCCCAAAAGCTGGTGTTATTAAAATCGACTTTTTGCGCTAGGCGCGCTTGTAGTGCGGGCAGCTCAATAATACGGGCCCCCATTTTCTCGGCTTTTGTGTGGATCATCGAGTGTTCAAAGTTCTCGAAACATTGGCCGCGACCAAAGTTTTTAACCACCACAATGTTGACGTTGGTATGGGTAATGTTATCGAGCATTTTGTTGAGTAAATGGGTCGAATCGGCGCCATCGTCCATCACATGCCAGAAGTAGGGTTTGAAATCGAGGCATTCTAAAATCGAGAAAATATCGGTTTGTAAAATCCAGTCGCTTAAATGCCTGCCCGTTTGTGCGGCGAGGTCAACAATAATCGTGGCGTCTGGATTTTTCTCGGCGGCGGCAATGATTTGGTCGAGGCTGTCAAAATTATTGATTGCCACAGGTTGAGTAAAATCCTTGTAAAAACGCGAAAAGGTTCCGTGCGATTGATCGCTATCAAAGGCGATTAATTGTTGTTTTTGGTCGATGCTGTATTGCGCCAGTAAACGCGCGGTCAGTGATTTCCCGACTCCACCTTTTTCGCCCCCAACAAAATGTATAGCGCCCATTTATTCTTCTCCTTCTAAATTGCTTGTGAATGTAGTGTGTTTTTGTGTGGCTAAAGCCTGCGCAAGGTGTAGACCCTGCGTAACTGAATTTTGCATCACTAACGCCTCTTTGTGGCTTTTGGCGAGCTGTTTTAATTGGTATTCACGCTGATAGGCTTGGGATTTACTCAAGTGGCTATCGATATAGGCTAACACCACGGGTCTGCGACAACGGGTGTATTTAGCGCCTTTTTTATTGCAAGTATTGTGCTCAATAAGTCGTTTGCCCACGTTGAGCGTGACGCCGGTATATAAGCTGTTATCGCTACAGCGCAGCATATAGACATGCCAGTGCTGTAGCGATTCGGGTGAATTGTTGGGCATGACTTAAAAATTGCCATCCAGTAAGGCGGGATTTTCCAGCGCGATCAACTGATGTTTAAGGTCGTTAATGTGTTGTTGCCAGTAATTGTCGCTGCCAAATCCCGGAAAGGCGATTTTAAAAGCGGGATCGTTTTGGCGTTTCGCTAGCCAGCAGCCGTAATGCACCATGCGTAAACTGCGTAGGGATTCAATCAGTTGTAATTCACTGCGATTAAAGTCGCGATATTCCTCGTAGCCCTCAAGCAAAGTCGCTATCTGCAGGTTTTGTTGTTGCCTATCGCCCGATAACAGCATCCATAAGTCTTGTATTGCTGGGCCATTAAGCGCGTCGTCAAAATCGACAAATAAGGGCTCGTTGTCGCTCCATAAAATATTGCTGCGGTGGCAATCGCCATGTAAACGAATAGCGCTGGCAGGGTATTTAAGCCATTGATTTTGGATGCGTTTGAGCAGTGCTTGCGTGACTTCGCTGTAACTAGCCTGCATGCGCGTAGGCACATAACCTTGGCTTAATTGGGTGCGCGCGCTGTGTTCGCCGAGCAGGGTTGGGGTGAGGGTTTCGCGGTGTTTGAACTGTGTGCGTGCGCCAACATTGTGCAGTTGCCCCAATTTTTGACCGAGTGTGTAGAGTTGATCGAGGTCTTCGTTGTCGGGCGCATCACCGCGAAAACGCGGGAATAATGCGTAATTAAAACCGCCGCTTTCAAATAACGTGGCTCGAGTTTCGGGGTTTGCAATGGGCGTGGCGACGGCGATATCGGCTTCAAATAATTCGTTGCAAAAGGCGTGTTCTTCTAGGATTTGTATTTTTTGCCAGCGCCCTTGGCGGTAAAACTTAGCGATGATAGGGCTGCTATCTTCTATGCCGATTTGATAAACCCGATTTTCGTAGCTGTTGAGCGGGTAGCTGCGACCATCGCAAAAAAAACCTTGGGCCTCAACGGCATTTAAAATGAGATCGGGCGTAAGGCTGGAAAAGGGCGTTTCGCTGGCAGTAAGGGTAGAACTCGACATGGCGCAAACCTAAGTAAAAAGTGACCGCTCCGCGAGCGACCTAGTCGCTTACCCTACAGTAACCCTCTACTGCCCTACAACCCTCCTCTTAACTATTGCTTTAAGGATTTTCCCCTACCACCACAACCTGATCTTTGCCATTGCGTTTGGCAATGTAAAGCGCTTTATCTGCCTCGCTGATGGCTTCTTCGATATTGGCGGGTGCGGTAATGCAAACCCCAATGCTGCAGGTAACGTACAGATTGTTGGGGCCTGCGACCATGGGCTTGCTTTTAATGATGGTGCGAATGCGGTCGGCCAGCAAGTTGGCATCGGTGGCTTCGATTTGGTTGGCGACAATGGCAAACTCTTCGCCACCAATACGGAATAATTGATCGCCATTGCGCAGGCAGTTTTGGGTGGTGTGGCTGAAGGTTTGTAACACACGGTCGCCCGCAGGGTGGCCGTAGGTGTCATTAATGTGTTTGAAATTGTCGAGATCCAAAATAAAGATGGCCACCAACGTGTCGCCTTTGCGTTGGTGGCGACTGAGCTTTTGGCAGTAGTTTTCAAACTCGGCGCGGCTACCTGCGCCTGTGAGCGTGTCAATACGGAGCTGTTGTTCTAAATCGTAAATTTTATTGGCAACGTCGGTATTGTTGCGCATAAGTGCAACAATATGCCGGGCGTTTTCAGCGCGGCGCTTGCTGAGGTTAAGTGAGATTGGAATAAGTTCGCCTAGGCGGTTTTGCACCATGGCGTTAATCGGGCGGCTTGCGGTTAGTGTAAGCCTGCGTGATTTAAAAAAGCGTTTGACCAAGCGCTCAAAGCGTTTGAAATGTTGCGGTGGAATCAGCGTGCCAAAGTTAATGTTTTGCAAATTTTCCTGATTCCAGCCAAACAGTGTGGCGGCGCCTCGGTTAGCGTGTAAAACATCCAGTTGGTCATTAAGCAGCAAAATAGCATCGGGGGATATTTCCAGTACTTCGCTGATATGGTTTTGTAAGTCGCTGTTTTTGTGTTGCTCGCGAATAAATCTACGCAGCCAGCTTTCTTGCACTATGGCGTTATTGACCAGTACCGAAGCGATCAATAATGTCGCGAACAAGCAAAAAATGGCGGCTGCAAAGCCGGCACGCAAATACCCCATGTCCACGGCTAAGGCCAAGCCCGAGCCCACGCTGAGCGGCACAACTAATACCAACAAAAACAGCCGTTGAAAGTTGCGGGCATAGTGGCTGTCGCGGGTTAAGATTCCGGCGGCCCCTTTGCTGTCAGTTTGGCTAACGAGGGCAAAAAACGACACAATCAATGCGACCGCTGTGGGTACAGGTAAAACCCAATAAAAATAACTTTTGTACATTTCGGCAGGGTCAAAAATATACGCAAAAATGCTCAGTAATGGCACGCAGCTAAAGCACGTCAGTAGCCAATCAAAGAGGGCGATGTGGGTTTGCGGTAACGTACGAAGGTTGAGTAGCAGAACGCCAAACAGGGCGAAAGTAGCCAGTGAGAGCAGAGCGGACTCGGGCAAAACATGCCAGTCGCCAGCGGTTTCAAGGGTGACGTGGACAATCCAAAACGAGGGCAAACTCGCCAGTTGTAACCAGCACAACAGCTTAGCTGGACGAAATAGTCTGTAGGTATTAAGCACTAAGGCGCCACCCAATAAAGACAACGAGCACGCGGCGGTGAGGCTCATGGGCGGGCTAAAAGGGAAGGGTGTAAGCAGACTTTGTTGCCCAAAAGCAATGCCGATAAGATTCAAAATGCCAAAACCCATCACCAGTAGTGCGTGAATCCTCGCATTCATAAATGCACCATGTTTTGTATTAGTGGGCTTCATGAGAGTGAATCTGTATGAGTAGTCGGCATATTGATAATGCGTTACCAGCGGCTGTTGCCCGCAAAAAAATGCTTGTAAAAACGCTCTTGTAAAAACGCTTTTGGTGCCAAGGTATTTGTTTTGATGACAAGGTTATCTGTCTTTTTTGAAGGCGGCAAGGCTACCACTTCAAGGCTAATAGTTAACCCCTTTTTGTGAGTCTTTTGGATAGGTGGTTCACACTTAGCTGTTAAATGATGTGCGTGCTAAGGCCCACACCTGAATGTCATAAAATCCTGCCGTATTAAGTGCATGGCTAGCGGCCATCACCGTTGCGCAGGTCGTCACCACATCATCGACCAAAATAATGCGCGTAACGGTAGGGCAAAGGCTATTACTTGGGCAAGTAAATACATCATCGAGATTACGCAAGCGCTGGGCGCGGTTAAGGCTTTTTTGAGGCGGCGTTAATCGTTGGTTGATCAATAGATGTTTAACCGCCAAGTTTAACGGCTGGCTCAGGTGCTCGGCAATAAAATGGCTTGGGCAATAACCGCGTTCTGCGGTGCGGCGAGGATGGCTAGGAATGGGGACTAAAATACAGTCTTTAGTCAGCGTATTTTGCAGTTGTGGTTGATGCTGCTGCAGCCAAATATCACACAATAAATGCCCCAGCTGCCAATGTGACTGCTGTTTAAATTGGTGAATTAAATGGCTGGTAGGATTTTGATATAAAAGTGCACAGCGCGTGCTTTGGAAGGGTTTCGGGTTTTGCAGACAATCGCCGCAGAGATCGTAGGTTGTGCGCGCAGTGGTTTGCTCGAAGGGGAGTCCGCAACAAAAACAGGCGTGACGGATGCGCGCTAAGTCGGCCAAGCAGGCCTCGCACAAGGCTAGCGTTTTTTCACACGCACACTCGCACAGCGCGCAAAGTGGTTTAAATCCATAGCGTAAACCGAGTGTTAAACCTTGCTTAAAATAAGGTTTGATGAATGTGCCTGCGTTAAAAAAATGCATGCGTGTAAACCAAGGTTGCTTTTAAAAGTTTACGACGGCTATTAATATGCTCGACTTTAATCATTCCGAATGAAGACTGACTATGCCCGACGTATCGCAATTGCTTCGCCATAACTGGACGCGTGATGAAGTCACCGCCTTGTTTAATCTGCCCTTCAACGA
Source organism: Marinagarivorans sp. (assembly GCA_034519605.1). Lineage (GTDB taxonomy): Bacteria > Pseudomonadota > Gammaproteobacteria > Pseudomonadales > Cellvibrionaceae > Marinagarivorans. The sequence continues at coordinate 117,734 of JAXHOG010000072.1, read as the reverse complement.
TTTGTTGTTCCAAGCGCAAACCCTCCATCGCCGTTTTTTTGATCCCAATAAGGTTCAGGTTAGTACGCTGTGCTCGATCAAGACGGGCGCCTGTCCTGAGGATTGCGCCTACTGTCCACAGGCGTCGCGTTACAACACGGGGCTTGAGCGCGAGAAGTTAATGGCCGTGCAAAAAGTGGTTGAAGAAGCCAAGCAAGCCAAAGCCAGCGGCGCCACTCGTTTTTGCATGGGCGCAGCGTGGCGTTCCCCGCACGAGCGCGATATGGAAATCGTCACCGATATGGTTAAAGAGGTGAAATCGCTGGGTTTAGAAACTTGCATGACGCTGGGTATGCTCGATAAGCATCAAGCCAAATCCTTAGCCGATGCTGGCTTGGACTACTACAACCACAACCTCGATACCTCGCCCGAGTACTACGGCTGCATTATTACTACGCGCAGTTATCAAGACCGTTTGAATACCTTGGCTAATGTGCGCGAGGCTGGCATGAAAGTCTGTTGCGGCGGCATTGTGGGCATGGGCGAAGAGCAAAAAGACCGCGCCGGTTTGTTGTTAGAGCTGGCCAATATGGCCGAGCATCCCGAGTCGGTGCCCATCAACATGCTGGTGAAAGTGGCGGGAACACCGCTCGAAAACGAAGCCGATCTCGACCCCTTTGAGTTTATTCGCACCATCGCCGTGGCTCGTATCATCATGCCGGCGTCTTATGTGCGTTTGTCGGCGGGCCGCGAAACTATGAATGATCAAATGCAAGCATTGGCCTTTATGGCGGGCGCAAATTCGATTTTCTACGGCGAAAAATTGCTTACCACCGCCAACCCCGAAGCCAGCTCCGATCAGCAATTGTTTAAGCGCTTAGGTATCGAGCCTGAAGCTTTTGTTGCCGATGAGAAAGCCAGCGAAGAAAAAGCACCCGCCGTTGCGCCTGTGGTGCAAACCTTCGAGCCTGTCCCTGCGCGTTCAAACAGCGCTTTTTTTGAAGTGTCTGCTTCTTAAGAGTTTTTTTGTGAGCCTCGATGATCGCCTCCTTACTTGTCTTGATGAGCGCCTCAATGCCCGCCTTAGCGAGCGCAAGGCGGCATGCCTTTACCGTGCGCGCGCTACCGTCGCTATTAATAGTGCGGGCATGCAAACCGTCAACGGCCAAGCGCTGCTCAACTTTTGCAGTAACGACTATTTAGGTCTAAGCCAGCACCCGCAAGTGATAAAAGCCATGCAAGAAGCCACGCGCGTTGCGGGTGTGGGCAGTGGCGCCGCTCACTTGGTGAGCGGTCACAGTGAATACCATCATCAACTCGAACTCGCGTTGGCCCGCATAACAGGCCGCCCGCGTGCACTGTTATTTTCGACAGGCTATATGGCCAATCTCGGTTTTATTACCGCGTTGGTAGGTAAAGGCGAGCAAGTACTCGGCGATAAGCTCAACCATGCCTCGATTGTGGATGCCTGCCAATTGGCCGCCGCCAAAAATGGCCGCAAATCGTTTTTACGTTATCGCCATAACGATTTGGATCATTGTGAAGCCTTGCTTAAAAAAGCGCCGCCGCATTCACTGGTGATCACCGATGGCATTTTTAGCATGGATGGCGACTTGGCACCGTTGCGCGAATTAGCTGCCCTAACGCATCAATACAACGCTGTTTTAGCGGTCGACGATGCCCACGGTTTTGGTGTATTAGGCGAAAATGGCGGCGGTTGTCTGCAAGCTTTGGGTTTAAGTGCCGAGCAAGTGCCAGTTTATATGGGCACTTTGGGCAAAGCCGTGGGCGGTTTTGGCGCTTTTGTGGCAGGCAGCGAGGCGCTCATTGAAACCCTGATTCAATTCGCGCGTCCCTACATTTACACCACCGCTTTACCGCCGAGCGTGGCGGCGGCCAATTTAGCAGCGCTGCAGATTATCGAGCAACAGCCCAACTTGCGCCAACAACTGCACACCAATATTGCCCACTTCAAACACGCCCTGCAGCCTGTGCTGGAGAACAACCCTAGCGCGCAATTATTACCTAGCGTGACGGCTATTCAGCCCTTGGTGTTAGGTGACCAGTCCCGTGTGATGCAGCTTGCCGCCGCGCTCAAAAACCAAGGCTTTTGGGTCGGCGCCATTCGCCCGCCTACAGTGCCAGCGGGTACCGCGCGTTTGCGCATTACGCTTAGCGCGGCGCATTCGCCTGCACAAATAGACGCTTTGGTGCACGCCTTGGGCATTGTTCTCGAATGATGTTGCACTGGCAGCGACAACTCGCCGATGCGCCAGTGCTGGTGTGTATTCATGGTTGGGGCGCGACCGGCGCAATCTGGCGAGCCGTGATTGGTGCATTGCCGCATTACGCTACAGCTACGGTTGACCTGCCCGGTTTTGGCGCGTCGCCAGCGCGTGTTTTGGCTTTTGAAGAGCTAATTCGCGAGCTGGCTAATGCTATTAATAGCCTCGGTGCTGGCCGTTCAATCTATGTGTTGGGTTGGTCGCTGGGCGGCCAAATCGCGGCGGCGCTTACGCAGCAGCTTCCCCATTTGCGCGGTTTAATCACCGTCGCCAGCAACCCTTGTTTTGTGCAGGTAGATGACTGGCCAACCGCCATGCCCGCCGATGAATTTGCCTCCTTTGTTGAGCACTTTAATCACGATGCTAGCGCGACCTTTAAACGCTTTTGTGCGCTGCAAAGCAAAGGCAGTCGCGAGCTAAAAACCTTGCGTAATTTGATGGACAAACAACTCACCGCACCAACACCCGAGCAGCAGACCGTATGGTCACAAGCCTTGGCTTGGTTAGCGCTGGATCAGCGCCCCGCACTGCAAGCCTTTGCCAAACCGCAACTGCATCTATTGGCCGCTAAGGATGCACTAGTGCCCGCGAATTTACCGCTGCAAGCCTTTGGCGAAGTGCAAATTTTGGCAGGTTACAGCCATTTATTACCGCTGGAGGCTCCCGCCCAGCTCGCTCGTGCGATTGATGTCTTTATCAAAACCCATAACTCCACCGGCCCCAATAAAAACAAAGTCTCCAAAGCCTTTAGCCATGCCGCAGGCGCTTATGAAGCCATTGCCGACGTACAAAAAACCGTGGCAAGCGCAGTGCTCAAACGCCTTCCTTCGGTCGCGAATCAACGCATTTTGGATGTGGGGACAGGCACTGGCGCGCTTGCTAAAACATTGCTTGCCCAAGGCGCCGAGGTGATGGCTTTGGATATCGCACAAGGCATGTTGGCGGAAGCTAAAAAACGTTGTGGAGGGATGGAGTGCCCCCGTGGACAAGCTGCAGTGTGCAAGTGGAAAGTGGGGCGATAAGTTTTATCGCCGCCGATGCCGAATATTTACCCTTGGCCGATAGCAGCGTGGATGGCGTAGTTTCGAGCTTGGCGATTCAGTGGTGCAGTCAATTGCGGTTATTGTTTAGCGAGCTAATGCGCGTATTAAAGCCGGGCGGTTGGGCATGCATCGCCACCCTCGGCCCCGCGACCCTGCATGAGTTAAAAAGCGCGTGGCAGGCGGTGGATGATTGTGTGCATGTGAATGGTTTTGCTAGCCAAGTGCAGGTGCAGCATGCGATGAATGAAGCTGGCTGCGAGAATGTTGCCATCGTCAATACGCGCGAGTTGTGCCACTACTCAAGCCTTGCGCCACTGCTTAAAGGGTTAAAAGGCATAGGCGCCCACAACAGCCATCCCTGCGCGCCCACAGGCTTGATGACACCCGCAAAATTCAAAACTCTGGCAGAGCATTATCCTCGTACGGGTGAGGGTGAATTTGTTGCTAGTTATGATTGTTTGTATTTATCGTTTAAAAAACCAAAGTAAAAACCTAAGCATTCCCGCTCGATCTGTGTAGAAGCGGTTGGGTGATGATTTTATAGGCATTGAAGCGTCGGCCTCAGCATGGATGCCTGGGGGGTAGACTTTGCAGGAGCACAAAGTCCAGAACGCTTGAATAGCGACCCATCCATTCTTGGAGCCCCTATGGCCAAAAAAACCTACTTCATCACCGGCACCGATACCGGTGTGGGCAAAACCTACATTGCTTGCGCCTTACTTAAAGCCTTTGCCAAAGCCGGTAAAACCACCATGGCGCTTAAACCCATAGCGGCAGGCTGCGAAGAGAGCGAACAAGGCCTATGTAACGACGACGCACTCGCCCTTCAGCAAGCCGCCACTGTCAAACTCGACTACGCACTCATCAACCCCTTCGCCCTCAAAGCCGCCACCGCGCCCCATATTGCCGCCGCGTTAGAAGGCCGTCGTTTAACGTTGGATAGGGTGGCGGGCATGTGTCGTGGCACTTTGATGACTAAGGCCGACATTTGTTTGATTGAGGGCGCTGGCGGCTGGCGAGTGCCACTTAACGATCGCGAATCCCTCAGCCAACTACCTGCCGCGCTACAAACGCCGGTGATCTTGGTAGTGGCTGTGCGTTTGGGCTGTTTAAATCACGCGCTCTTAACTGCCGAAGCCATTATCCGCGACGGCTTGCCGTTGGCAGGCTGGGTCGCCAATTGTATGGAACCGGATATGCCCAACCTACAGGCCAATATCGAAACCCTAAAAACCCTAATCCCCGCACCGTGTTTGGGGGTGGTGGGGTTTGCGGAAGATCAAGTGGATGTAACGGATTTGTTGTGCGAATAAACAACGTAACTATTTAGTCACTTAACTATTTAGCCACTTAACTATTTAGCCACTTGATAATTACACACGGGAGATGCCGTTGGGCGGTTATTTTAAGGGCATTTTAAGCGTCGGCTTTTACAGAGATGTTACTGGGAACAATGACGAACTGCGCGGTGCTATGGATGAGTGTAGAAGGGTGTAGATGAGTGTCATTGTTGTGTGAATCGATACGGCTTTTTATAGGCGAGCTAGCCATGCTAGCTCGCAGCCGATAAATACTTAAAGTTTAGTTTTTACAGCTCTTGTGGTTGATGCTCGGATTATGGTTGCCATTGTTAATAACATTAAAAACGCTAAACCCAAATAGCCACCGCCCGACGATGATGTGTCTTGAGGCGCAAGCTTGAGGTCGATCATCGCGGGTTTAAGGTTTGCAGCACTTTTTGGATCTGGATCTATAACAATAATGTTGTAAATAGTGACGAAATTGTCTTCTTCTAATTTAGTATTAGCCATAAAGTCAATTAAAGGGATATCTGTAAAATTATCGTTAAGTGTCTCCGTTTTCAATGCGGCGATAGAGTTAACAATTGTCATGCCGTTGTTAATCACTTGACCAAAAACAGTAAAACCACCGTTTTGATAATCCAAATTAGCACTGTTGTTATCTAGATTAAAAAACCATTGGCTTGTCGCGCTGTTGGCGTTGTTGCCGAGCTTAGCGTAGGCGAGCGTGCCGAGTAGGTTAGATATTTTCGGCTCATTTTTAACGGCTGGCTTAGTCGTGACTGGGTAAATAGAGAATATTTTATCCTCACCTGTTGGCGGTCCAATTTTGTAGCCACCCGCTTGCACGACGAAATCTTGTATAGAACGATGAAAAATATTGTTTTTATAGGCATTACTATTAACGTAATCCAAAAAGTTTTTAACCGATGCAGGCGCCGTTTCATCAAAAAGAGCGACTTCAAAATCGCCCATATTGGTTTGAAATTGCACCGTGGTTGCAAACGCGCCGGAAGAACAAAGTACAGCGATCAAAATGCCCGTCGCATATGTAATGGTTGTTTTAAATAGCTTAATGGTTGTTTGGCGTGGATGGCTCAGCATGATCATTTCTCGTGGCTTAAGTGGTGGTTTTAAAGCGCGAAATATTAACATGGCTGCCAAGTGACTTGGTCGCGAAAAACCCCTTGCTGTGTCGGCATTAGTGTTTTGCTTCACGCTTTAAGCGGAGTCTTCGATACATTGATTGAGGTCTGTAGCCTTGGTGTTTTTATGCTCAAGGTTCGGACTCTAGGTATTTTTTTAAGAATCCTCTAATTACACGGGTAATGCGCATTTCTGAGCTAGCCAGTGTGGCGGGCGCAAGCGTGCGTTGCTGGTATATGGGCACATGACCCACTTGCGCGGCATTGCGTCGTTTTTGTGTGGTAATAATGGCGGCGGCCTCGGGCGATTGCGAGTAAGGCGCATGGGTAATATCGAGTGTAGGAATTGTGAGTTTGGTGATGACGTCATACGCATTCCAACCGGCAAGCTCGGCGATAGCCAGATTGGCATCCAGCATTATCAGCCCATTTATCGGTGCTTTTGGCTCGGCTTCAGCGCCTGCCATCGCCTCCTTTAAATACCATAATATCCTTGCGCCGCCTGCACCTTCCGCAATCACCACAATATTTTTCTGCCCTTTTTGTTGTAGAAAATCGAGCGCAGACTTTAGCCGTGCTTGCGCAATCGGTTCGACCGGGGGCGGTGGTTCGGGTGGCGCTATAGCTTGTTGTTCACTGGCATTAGCGTCTTTGCTCTCGGCCGTTTTTGTGTCTTCGGCTTGTTGCGTATCCGCATCGACAGCTTTTTTATCCTCATCAAATACGATATCCGCCTCCTTTTTACTTGGCGCTTCGGCGGCTTCTTCTTTTGTGGATTCTGGTGGTACGATTTTTTTGACTTCAACAATTGGTGCAACCGCTGGCGGTGGTGCTTTATAGGTCTTGGGTAGCGCAATGGTTAAGGTCGACCATCCACGTTGGCTTAAATAGGTTTGGATATTCCGAATGCTGTTATTTTCCAGCATGCTGATTTGTTCGTCTGGAAGTATTAGCGCCGCGCCTTTGGGGTTGCCACTGGTATCGCTGCGCCATAGCGCGATGAATGTTTCGTTTTCTGTATTTAATTCAATCGCTTCACCAGAACCTAAAGGGCCTTGAGTGAAGTCCTGCAGTAATTTTTGTTCTCTTGCGGGTGTTTGGTAATAGCTTTGACCTGCGCCGAGCGGCACAGCAACAGGTTTGTCTATATTTTCGGGGTTATCTTCGCTCGTTTTTGCTGAGTCTTTTGGTGCGTCTTTATTTTTCGGTTCTGTTACGGCCGCATTCTTTTGAGTGTCGTTTTGGGTTTTGTCTGCTATCGCTTTTGCATCCTTCGGCGCATCAGTATTTGTGGTGACAGGGGGCGTTTGTGCATCACTATTGTGAGCGATTAACAAGGCTAAAAACGTGCCGGTGAGTGCAGCAATACGGAATAACAATTTTGAGGTGATCACTGCGTTAGCTATCCTAGGGTGTTATTTAGAGTTGGCTTACAGCAAACATAGCAGATGCCTCAGCTGTTACAGTACTTGTGTACACGGTTTAACAACCTTTGAGATGTTAAAGATGACAGTGGCTTGGCCCGTAAAAACTTTAGAGCATGAGGCGCCGTGGTTAGCGGCCTTGTTAGATATTGCTGTGTCGGCAGGTAAGCTCACGTTAGATTTTTATGCGGGTGCCATAGAAACCCTACATAAAAGTGATTGCAGCCCGGTAACGCAAGCTGATTTGGCCTCTCACGATTACATTTGTGCGGCACTTAAAAAGTTATCGGATTGGCCTATCCTAAGCGAAGAGGGCGAGGCGCCGGAATTTGAACAGCGTGCCCGTTGGAATTGTTACTGGTTAATTGATCCTTTGGATGGCACCCGTGAATTTATCGCTAAAACCGGTGAATTTACGGTGAATATTGCTTTAATTGTGGCGGGGCAGGTCGTCTTTGGCGTTGTCTATTCGCCGGTGACCGATGAACTTTATTGGGCAATAGCGGATGATCAAACCATCGCGCGGCCAGCGACGCTACAACAATATCGCGCCTTTAAAGTGGTTAATGGTTTGATCAAGCCTTTAACGGCATCTGCCGTTTTATCCCACCTTGGTGCGCGCGTGCTCACCAGTCGATTTCATGATCAGGCTAATGACCCGTTATTAAACCTTGTGAACGTGGCCTCGCGTACAGCGGTGGGTAGCTCTTTAAAAATGTGCCGCATTGCCGAGGGGCAGGCCGATATTTATATTCGGCGTGGGCCAACGTCGCAATGGGATACTGCCGCCGCGCAGGTAATATTGGAGTGTGCGGGCGGTCGTTTAGTGTGTTTAGGTGATGGCTTACCACTCGATTATTGGCCGCGCGCATCTTTTTTAAATCCAGAGTTTGTCGCTTTGGCGCCTAACTTAGATTTTTGTGGTTTATGGCTCGAGCCTGTTTTGGTCGAGAAATAAAATAAGCCTTAATTTATCAAGCCGATATTTCCGACAAGTAACCAGCAGGTTGCTTTTTGAGTGCTAGATTAGGAACAAGAGATCATTACAAGAATAATAAAACCTTTAAATAGCTATATTGAGTTATAAAAGGGTTGGCAAATTAAAGTGTTTGCACCTATTCTTCAGTTGGATATTTTTTGATCTTTTTATAAGCAAATTGTTGTGCTGGTTTGCTTTACCGATACCTAGTCCTTCATTTGTTAACCTTTATTGCCGCCTACCGGAGGGCATAATGAAACTCCAGCAATTACGCTATATATGGGAGGTTGCTCATCACGACCTCAATGTTTCCGCAACAGCACAAAGTTTGTATACCTCCCAGCCGGGTATCAGTAAACAAATTCGTTTACTCGAAGATGAGCTCGGCGTCGAAGTATTTTCGCGCAGTGGTAAACATCTCACCCGCATAACACCCGCCGGCGAGGCGATATTGCGTACTGCGGGGGAAATTCTGCGCAAAGTCGAAAGTATCAAGCAGGTCGCCCAAGAGTTTAGCAACGTGCGTAAAGGAAATCTTTCGATCGCCACAACCCATACGCAGGCGCGTTATGTGTTGCCAGATGTAATAAGTAAATTTATCAAAGAGTATCCCGAGGTTTCGCTGCAGTTGAACCAAGGCACGCCGATGCAAATTTCGGAAATGGCGGCTGATGGCTCGGTAGATTTTGCGATAGCGACAGAGGCGATGGATTTATTCAGTGACCTGATTATGTTGCCTTGCTACAACTGGAACCGTTGCATTTTAGTGCCCAAAAATCACCCGTTGTGTCAGTTATCACAGCTCACCATTCAAGACGTCGCACGTCACCCCTTAGTGACCTATATTTTTGGTTTTACCGGACGCTCCAAACTTGACGAAGCCTTTATGGAGCATGGTTTGGCTCCTCGCGTAGTTTTTACCGCCGCCGATGCCGATGTCATTAAAACCTATGTGCGCTTGGGTATTGGTGTTGGCATTGTCGCCAAACAAGCCTACAACCCCGAGATCGATTCTGATCTGGTTGCGATTGATGCCAGCCATCTTTTTAAATCCAGTACTACACGTTTAGCGTTTCGGCGCGGCACGTTTTTGCGCGGTTTTATGTACGATTTTATTGAGTTATTTGCCCCGCACCTTACCCGTCAACTGGTGGACGCGGCATTTAATTGCGGCTCCAAAATTGAGTTGGATGAGCTTTTATCTGGCATTGTTATTCCCGAGGTTTAAGAGCTGGGTATTTTAAAAAAATAAAAAAAGCCTCAGTGGAGGCTTTTTTTATGTCCGTGCTATTTATAGTCTCTCGGTCACCTAGCCTCGGTGTCACAACCTCGGTTCTGCAATAGCGGGTTTTTATTCCTTGATGTTTTCATTGTGCAGGCCGCATTCCTTTTTAGTGGCATCTTCCCACCACCAACGGCCTTCACGCTCGTGTTGATTTGGCCCCACGGCTTTGGTGCAGGGTTGGCAACCAATCGAAATAAAACCCTGATCGTGCAGTGCATTGTAGGGCACCTCTAAGGCGCGAATATGCATCCAAACCTCTTCGCTTGACCAGTTGGCTAGCGGGTTATATTTAGTGAGCGTGCGACCTGGGCCCGCAAAGTTTTTATCTTCCTGAATCACCGGAATGCCTAAGCGTGTACCGGGGCTTTGATCTTTACGTTGGCCTGTAACCCAGGCATCAAGCGTGGCGAGTTTACGCTTGAGAGGCTCAATTTTACGAATGCCACAACACTCTTTGTGGTCATCTTGGTAAAAGCTGAATAAACCCTTATTCGATACAAGCTCTTCAACTGCGCTGGCTTGCGGGAACATAATTTGTATGTCGATTTTATAATGCTCGCTCACACGGCCAATAAAAGCATAGGTTTCGGCGTGTAAACGGCCGGTATCTAAGGTAAAAATTTGGACATCCGGCCTGATTTTGGTGGCCATATCAATCAGAACAACATCCTCGGCACCGCTAAACGAAATACCAATATTTTCATGGTTTTCGAGCGCATATTTAAGAATTTGGCGTGGACTTTGTTTTTGGAGTTCGTTATCGATATCAACAGCAAGCATGATTAAATCCATTGTTAAAAAAACAGGAAGTTTGGCATTTTTAGGGCCAGTAGGTAGCGTAAGGCCGAGAGCATAACAAAATAACCTTGCGCCGCTCAAATTGTGCTCGCTCTCGCTTTAGGCTCGCACATTGAGATTTTTCTACTATTCTTTGATGAAGGTTTGATGCGGTCTTGATGCTTTTAAACGGCATCGAGCTATAGCGTATCTTTATTGTTAAGTAGTGTAATGTCGACTTATAGGTGAACAAACATGACAATTAATTCTTTTATTTCTGGTGATGGCAATGTATTAACCATTGAAATTGATGGTCGTTTTGACGCTAGTTTGCTGGATGAATTTCGCAGTTGTTATGAAAATGCCAAGGGCGGTTTGAACGGTTATGAAGTTAATCTGAGAAAGGCCGAATATTTGGATAGCTCGGCGTTAGGTATGTTGTTGGTGTTGCGAGATTATGCCGGCGGTGATCGCGCATCAATTACTATTTCCAATTGTTCACCCGAAGTGAAAAAAATATTTTCGATTTCAAGTTTTGAACGGTTATTCAGTATCCAGTAATTTTCAAGACGTTTTTGCACCTTAAAACCTGGGTGTAAAAGTTTTAGCCAGTATTCATTTCATTGGCAAGGAAAATAGCGGTGAAAAAACGATGCAATCGGTAAAGATTTTAGTCGCTGAAGATTCTGCTGTTGATCGAATGATTTTAGAATCGCTGCTTAAAAAGTGCGGCTTCGTGGTGGTGCTTGCTGAGGATGGCATTGAAGCGGTTAAGCAGTTTGAAAAAGAATTGCCTGATTTTGTGTTTTTGGATGTATTGATGCCAAATCTGAATGGCATGGAAGCCGCCGCAAAAATACGCAAAATTTCGGGTGATATATTTACCCCGATTGTATTTTTAACCTCGCTGACCGATGCTACCTCGCTTGCCGCCTGCCTTGAAGCTGGAGGCGATGACTTTCTGACTAAACCTTATAACACCGTCATTATTCAGGCCAAAATAAAAGCCTTTTACCGTATGCGCGAAATGAATATAACCATGGCGCGGCAGCGGGATTTAATTGAGATAAACAATAAAAAACTCTTGCAGGAACAGGCTATTGCCAAACAGGTCTTCGATAAGATTACCAATGCAGGCTCGCTCGATATCCCTATGATCAAACATTATTTATCGGCATTAGCGGTATTTAATGGCGATATTTTATTGGCCGATTTAAATCCAACGGGTAGTTTAATTTTATTGCTGGGCGATTTTACGGGGCACGGATTGCCAGCGGCTTTAGGTTCTATGCCGCTAGCCTCTATTTTCCATGGCATGACCCGCAAGGGTTTTAGTATTGGCGATATTGTGCGGGAAATTAATGTCAAGCTTTATCACACATTGCCCGTAGGTTTGTTTTGTTGTGCCACAGCGGTTGATATTAATTTAATTAAAAAAAGAGTATTGGTCTGGTCTGGCGGTTTACCTGAAGGCGGTATTTATCGTGCACAAAGTCGAGAGTTTGAGGTTATAACATCAAAAAATTTACCCTTAGGTGTGCTATCTAATCAAACCTTTAATCACGCCCCTGTGCGTTACAACATACAGGAAGGCGATAGAATTTTTTTGTGGTCCGATGGCGTCCTTGAAGCCCGAAACCCTACGGGACAAATGTTTGGCGAAGAAAAATTAAATTCCCTGTTGAATGCAAAGTTCCCGGCTGGCGAAGTTTTTGATCGTATTTTAGTCGAGGTCCAGCGCCATATGGGCAATAGCGCTGGTGATGATGATGTTTCTATAGTCGCTATAGAAATGCCAACAGATGAAAATGCTCAGATTATTTTAAAGTCGGCGCCAAAGTCGCAAGGTAGCCTGGCCGATTGGGCGATGACATTGCGCTTGGATAGTTCGTCGTTAAAAACCTTTGACCCGCTCCCCCTATTATTAAATATAATTTCTGAAGTGCCTCACCTTAGGCAAAGCACTTCGGTGTTGTATACGGTATTGTCGGAGCTTTTTAATAATGCCGTAGAGCATGGCGTACTGGGTTTGTCGTCACAGCTTAAGTTGAGCCCGAACGGTTTTTCAGAATATTATCGATTGCGTAAAGAAGGCTTAGTCAATTTAAGTCATGGTTGGGTGACCATCGATTTTGAGCATAAATTAGAAACTAATGGTGGTTTGTTGACGATTCGATTTATGGATAGTGGAGCCGGTTTTATCAAACCAGACTCGGAAGAATTAACGGCCGAAGGCAGTTTACACCCTAATTATTTTGGCCGTGGTTTGCAATTAATCCGTTCGTTATGTGAGTCACTTCATGTTAGTGCGCCAGGTAATTGTATTGAAGTGAAATTTCGCTGGAGCATGGTGGATTAATGATGGCGGATTCTCTCGACTGGATTGTAATTGGGGAATTAAAAGAGCTTTTGGAAGACAGTTTTCCAATGCTGATTGCACGTTTTATCGACGATGGGGAAGTCCGTCTTGAAAAAATTGCTGAGGCATTGGCTATGCAAGATGCCAAGGTGGTTTATGCCGAGGCACACGGATTAAAAGGCAGTAGTCGCAATATAGGCGCCTTTAAACTTGGCGATTTTTTTGATCAATTAGAAACGCTTGCGCACACTAAAAATCTTGCCGCTGCTGCGACAATTTTTGCCGCTGGCCAGACAGAGTTTGCCGCTGTAAGCACCGCCCTTACAGCACATATTGCACCGGCGTGATGGTTTTAATTTTACGTACTTTGTTAGCTGAATTTTTAACTGCTTTTTCTGTGTATTGCCTTCTGTTTTAATCAAAAAAATACATTATTTAATGGCTGGATGCTTTGGCGTGATTACTGCTTTCTTTAAGGAACGCCTTTAATCGAGTCTATTTATTGTGATCAATAATCCCTTATTACAGTTATCGAACCCTGAGTCGCCGAAAAAAATTAAAAATCCGTCCTTTGAACGCAGTGACAATACAGTCCAGCGCAATGCCGTCAAACCCTCCTCGACTGAGCCGGACCGCTTCAAAAAAGAGCTTAATAAAGCGACTAAAACACCTGACAATTCATCGCCTAAAAAATCCGAAGCGCCAGCATCAACACAAAAATCAGAGTCAGCGGATAAGGTAAAAAATAATGATTTACCCGTTGCTGAAAATGCCGCTATTGCTATAAACCCCGAAATTAATCAACTACCGGTTGATGATGAAATATTGACTTTAGGTGATGGTGTCGTCACTGAGGTTGTAGATGCATCCCTGATGCCATTGGATTTTGAGGCTCAATATCCAATGGCTACTTTGGACAATTCCAATAAGTCTGAGGGCAATTTTTCAACATCCGAAAATGTTTTAACGTCGGACAATGCTTTAGTGTCGGTTAATGATGCGCTGGACATTAATGCAACATTAAAGACTGAGTTGGAACCTTTGGCGCTTAGCGTAAAAAATGATGCGGCTATTAAGGTTGGTCCATTTATAGACGAAGTATCGCCAGATGACGCGCCGTTGCGTTACGAAATGCCCTTTTCTTTATTGAAAATGATCAAAACTCCCGTTACGTCCAGCCCCCTTGATTTATCGACGATGGCTAATGAGGGTGAGTTTTCTTTATCGAGCACCGACAATTTATTGACGTTTGACGACGATATTTTAATGGCGAGCGAAAATACTAAAGCCGCCGACAAAAATAGTTTGTTGAATATCGGGTTAGTTTCGCCAGCTACATTTTCTTCCACAACCTTGGCACAGCCTATGGCGCAATTCGCGCAAAATTTAATGCTGGGTGGTGACAATAGCGCCGCGGCATTAACGGGTGATATTGTTGATGCCGCGACCGCAGAGCTGGATGCCGATATCGCCGCCAGCACACTTGAATCCGCCGTAAAAAATGCACCGACCGTGGCAATCAATAAGCCTATGGTAGTTACCACTCATCTACGTGTAGGAATGCCGGGCTGGGCCGATCAAATTGCCGAGCGCACTGCAAGCCTCGTATCGCAAAATATTAAACAGGCCGAAATCATCTTAAATCCGCAGGATATGGGCCCCATTCATGTAAAGCTGACGGTATCCAATGATCAAGCGGCCATTACTTTTGTTGCACAGAACGCGCAAGTGCGGGAGCTTTTAGACCAAAGTGTGCAGCGTTTACGGGAATCTTTGGCCAATGATGGCGTTGATCTTATTCAATCGGATGTTCGCGATCAGCAGCAATTTGCTGATAGCCAACAGGAACAAAGTGAGCGCGATAGCCATAATTCGTCTTTAGAGCCTGAATCTTCGGATGTCGAGATTAAGACGATGGTGGTGTCGCAGGAGGGCATTGATCATTTTGTTTAATTTTTTTCGACAGTGTTTAAAAAATATTTTTAATGTTTATCGCCAAAGCGCCTACGGGCGCTTTTTTATTGCGTGAACAATACAAATGCCATCAATAAAAAGGTGTTGGCATTTGTATTGCTCTTATCCCATTAATGAATAAAAACGCTTATAAATGACGGGATTTTGACATGGCTGAAGAAGGCGAAGCTACCGAAGGCGGGGGCAAAAAAAAACTCATCGTATTAATTGTGGTTGGATTATTTTTGATTGCATTGTCGGTGGGTGGGACGGTTGCCGCTTTAAAATTTTTATCCCCGCCGTCTCCAGTAGAAAATCCTGAAGCCGTCGTGGATCCCATCTTGACGACTAAAAAACCAGCCATTTACTACCCGATTAAACCCGAAATTGTGGTCAATTATGGCGATAAAGGGCGTCAGCGTTATGCGCAGATTGAGGTGACGTTACTGATCCGTGAGCAAGATGTTGTAGTTGCCGTGGAATTGCATGCACCCATGATTACCAATGCCTTAATTATGATAATTGGCGGTCAAACCTATGAAGAAGTGCAAACGGCAGAAGGTAAAGAATTACTGCGCCAGCAATGTTTGCAAAGCATCCAACAAATTTTAGAAAAAGAAATTGGCAAGCCTGGAGTCGAGCAAGTTTTATTCACTAATTTTGTCATGCAGTAAGGTTGAATTATGCAGGATTTATTATCGCAGGACGAAATTGATGCGCTGCTTCATGGGGTTGATGATGGCGATATTGATACCGATGATGTACGCGACCCCTTAGCTGTTAGTAATTACGATTTAACCAGCCAAGACCGTATTGTGCGTGGGCGTATGCCCACGCTAGAGATGATTAATGAGCGTTTTGCGCGCTATACCCGCATTAGCATGTTTAATTTATTGCGCCGCACAGCGGATGTTTCTGTGGGTGGTATTCAAATACAAAAGTTTGGTGAGTATGTGCATACCCTGTACGTGCCCACCAGTTTAAATATGATTAAGTTTCGACCTTTGCGCGGCACCGCATTAATTATTTTAGATGCCAAGCTGGTTTTTAAATTGGTGGATAATTTTTTTGGCGGTGATGGGCGCCATGCAAAAATTGAAGGCCGAGAATTTACACCCACCGAATTACGCGTTGTGCAAATGGTATTAGAGCAAGCATTTATTGATTTAAGAGAAGCTTGGCGCGCTATTAAAATTATTGATTTTGAATATATTAATTCTGAAGTTAACCCTTCAATGGCCAATATTGTGAGCCCCAGCGAAGTCGTGGTCGTCAGTACTTTTCATGTTGAATTGGATGGTGGTGGCGGCGAGCTACATATCACTATGCCATATTCCATGGTTGAGCCCATTCGCGAAATTTTGGATGCAGGTTTACAAACTGATACCGATGAGCGCGATGATCGTTGGATTAATTCATTGCGTGAAGATGTTATGGACGCCGAAGTGGAGCTGGAATGCCATATTGCACATCGCGAAGTGACCTTGCGCGATATTGTGGAATTAAGGCCGGGCGATGTTATTCCTATTGTTATGCCCGCGTACCACATATTAACCGCCAATGGTGTGCCCATGTTTAAAACCATGTTGGGCCAGCGAGATGAGCATTTAGCATTAAAAGTTGTTGCCCCTATTAATCGAAAAATAATTAAAACAACACCGGTAGAGGATAATTCTCATGAGTGATGATGACCTAGATCAAGACAGTATGGCCGATGAATGGGCGGCCGCAATGGAAGAGCAAGTGACCGAAGAAGAAGCGGATAAAAAAAAGGGTAGGGTGGATTTAGAGGAGTTTGAGTCGGCGACAAACTCTAAAAATAGTGATGTAGAAGGCCGCCCCGATCTTGATGTTATTTTAGATATTCCCGTAAATATTTCGATGGAAGTAGGGCGAACGCCTATTACTATTCGTAATTTACTGCAGTTAAACCAAGGTTCGGTTATTGAGCTGGATCGTTTGGCGGGCGAGCCTTTAGATGTGTTAGTGAATGGAACTTTAATCGCGCATGGCGAAGTGGTTGTCGTCAATGAAAAGTTTGGCATTCGCATGACCGATGTGATTAGCCCTGCCGAACGCATTAAAAAATTAAGGTGATGGAATGAAATTGATGCGCTGTGTTTTTTTAATTTTATCTTTTGTAATTGGTATGAATGCCGCTATAGCCGAAGAAAAAATAATAACGGTAAAGAGCGACACTCAGCAGACATCAACGCTAGTGCCTGCTGTGGTTGTTGATCCTTCTGCCGAGAATAAACCGGCGTCATCCAATAGCCTTGTTTCATCCAATAGTCTTGTTTCATCAACGGCCCATAAATCATCCGCGATTGCCTACAGTTCCCCCATGCCTTCAACTACCGCCACCCTACTTAAAGCCTTGGGTGGTTTAGCCATTGTGATACTTACAATTTTTGCCGCATCGGCTTTGGCAAAACGTGTGGGTCTCACCAATGTGAGTTTGCGCAAGCGTATTCAGGTGCGTGAAAATGTGGTTGTCGGCAGCAAAGAGCGCCTAGTGTTAATCGATTTTGCTGGACAAAGTTTATTGCTGGGCGTAACGGCAGGCAGTATTTCACTGATTAAATCAGTCCCGCAAAGCAGTGTGGGGGGGCAGGATTTAGCTAAGAAAGAAAATTCGCTGGGCGCTAAAACAGCGATTGATTTTCAGCAAAAATTAAATGCCTTTTTATTGAAGGGGCAACAATGACCAGTCATTTTTTTGCGCACAGCTGCCAATATTTAGCCTATTGGTTGGCGCATTTTAGTCGCGTGCTGATGGGCTCGGTATTAGTGGTGATTTTGTATTGGGGCGCTGAAAAAGTTGAAGCCGCGGAAACGCCTGCACCTACCGGTGCCGCACAAGTGGAAGCCACAAATCAAAAAATGGCGGAGGTTTTAGAGAAAACCACGCCGCTGGGATTTGCCCCAGTACCGGCGTTACCCGTATTAACGGTTACTGACGATATTAATGGTCAGCAAGATTACAGCGTCACACTGCAAGTTTTAATCTTAATGACGGCGCTGTCGTTTATTCCAGCGCTGTTAATGACCATGACATCCTTTACTCGAATTATTATTGTTTTTTCTATTTTGCGCCAAGCCTTAGGTTTGCAGCAATCACCATCGAATCAAATTCTTATTGGGCTTTCGCTGTTTTTAACTTTTTTTATTATGACGCCCGTTATTAATAAAGTGTACAACGATGCCTATACGCCTTATGCCACGCAGAAAATTTCGGCAAAAGAAGCCATTGATAAAGCTCAAAAACCAATGCGCGATTTTATGGTTGCCCAAACACGGGAGTCGGATTTGGCGTTATTTTTTAGAATTGCCGAAATCCCCCCTGTTACCGATGCGGATAAAATCCCCTTTACTTTATTAATGCCTGCGTTCTTAACGTCCGAATTAAAAACGGCTTTTCAGATTGGCTTTATTATATTCATCCCTTTTTTAGTCATCGATATTGTTGTAGCCAGTATTTTAATGGCTATGGGTATGATGATGCTGTCACCACTGATTATTTCACTGCCATTTAAAATAATGTTATTTGTTTTAGTGGATGGTTGGGCCTTAATTATTGGCATGCTGGCGGCAAGTTTTGGTGTTTGATTTTTGATTATTTAATGTTTCAGTGATACATGGACGGGGAAGGGCAATGACACCACAAGTGGTATTGGATTTATTAGGCGACGCCTTTTTTTTGATTGTGATTATTGTTTTGGTCATTGTAGGGCCAAGCTTAATGGTGGGTTTGCTTGTGAGTGTCTTTCAAGCGGCAACACAAATTAACGAACAAACCTTAAGTTTTTTGCCTCGCCTGATTATGACGCTTGCTACCATCATGATGACAGGTCCTTGGTTGTTAAGTCGATTAACTGATTTATTTAATCGCCTGATTTACGACATACCTTATTTAATTGGTTGATATGACCTATTTACTATCGGATATCGACCATATTTTTTTAATGTACCTATTGCCGTTTTTTCGCATAGGCGCCTTGTTTTTGACTATGCCGGTGATAGGCACTCGGGTTGTACCCGCTAGAACCCGCATTATTTTAGCTTTTGCTATCACGGTTGTTGTTGCTCCGCTTATTCCGCCTGTTGCCACACATGAGATGTTATCGCTCGCGACCTTTGGGGATATCGCCGCCGAACTATTAATTGGCGGCACTATGGGTTTTGTTTTTCAGGTGGCGTTTCAATGTTTTGTGGTGAGCGGGCAAATTATTGCGGTCACTATAGGTTTAGGTTTTGCATCAATGAATGACCCCATTAATGGAGTGCAAACTACAGTGGTATCGCAATTTTATTTGGTGGCCGCCACCTTGTTATTTATTGTGTTTGATGGTCATTTAGTTTTGATTCAAATGGTGATTGATAGTTTTATCACTATCCCTTTAGGTGAGTTTGGCCATGTTGATTTTTATGCCTTGGCTAATCTGGGTAGTTGGTTGTTTAGTACGTCGTTATTAATGACTATTTCAATTATGACGGCCTTGCTGTTGGTGAACATTGCCTTTGGCGTGATGAGTCGCGCCGCGCCTCAATTAAATATTTTTTCGGTGGGTTTCCCTTTTACCTTAACGCTCGGCATGATTCTTATTTATATGGGTCTTAACGGTATGTTGGAATTTTTTGATCGTATTGTGAGTGAATGTTTAATGCTCATTAAAAGTACGATTGCGTAGCGGAGGTTGCCGTGTCTGAAAGCGATAGCGCACAAGAAAAAACGGAAGACCCCACGAGTAAGCGCCTCGAGAAGGCGCGTGAAGATGGCGATGTTCCCAGGTCCAAAGAATTAACCACCACCGCCTTACTGCTTTTGGGCGGCGTCGTGCTTTATATTACGGGTTCGTCAGTGGCGCAAACTTTTATGGGCATTATGCGCAGTTGTTTTACGGCATCGCGCGATTTGATTACCGATACCGATAAGATTATTGGTCTGATGGCATCGTCTATGTTTGATGCCTTATTTGTTTTAATTCCTTTTTTTGCAGCGGTTACTATCGCTTGCCTTGTTGGGCCTACAGCCTTAGGTGGATTTTTGTGGAGCTCTAAATCTTTAATGCCCAAGCTCAATCGCATGGATCCCATTGCGGGTTTAACGCGTATGTTTTCGATGAAGTCGGTGGTTGAGCTAGTGAAGTCGATTGCGAAAGTCGGTGTGGTGATGCTGACGGCTTTTTTTACGTTTAAATTTATGTCTACCGAGATTTTAAATTTGGTGAACGAGCCAATAATGAACGCAATAACGCACTCGGCGCATTTGTCGGCTATTGCGATATTAATTATTAGTGCATCAACTGTGCTTATAGCGGCGATTGATGTGCCCTACCAAATGTATGAATATACAAAAAAATTAAAAATGTCGATGCAAGACATTAAAGACGAAATGAAAGACAGCGAAGGCAAGCCCGAGGTAAAAGGGCGTATTCGTCAATTGCAGCGCGAAATGTCACAAAAACGCATGATGGCCGACGTGCCTACCGCCGACGTGATTATTACCAACCCTACGCACTATTCGGTGGCTTTAAAATACGACCCGAGCGGTATGTCGACACCCATTTGTGTGGCTAAGGGCGCTGACCATGTAGCGCTGAAAATCCGAGAAATTGCACGTGCACATAAAATTGAGTTGGTGCAAGCGCCAGTTTTAGCGCGTGCGGTTTATCACACCACCGAGGTGGGTAGCGAAATTCCCAGTGGTTTATATGTGGCTGTCGCAAAAGTGCTGGCTTATGTTTTTCAATTGCGCGAATTTCATTATGGCCGAGGCCAGCGCCCAGATCGCCCAAAAAATATTACAGTGCCGCGCGATATGTATTTTGATTAATGACTGCTTGGTCTAGTTTTATAGTAACTATTCAGTTATCGAATTAAATCAGGCGAATCACACGTAAAAATGCAGTTGGGTGGTTATTTTCAGGGCATTTAAGCGCCGGGAGCGCTTGTATAGCGCCCATGGATGGCCTGAGCGGCCCAGAAAATAACCACCCAACTGCATTTAGGCTTGGTGCTGAATAGTTACGTTTTATAAAAACATGAACATAAAAAAGCCGTAACGCTGGAATGACGTTACGGCTTTTTTGTTTTTGTCGTGAATGTTTTTTTAGGTGAATTTTTATTGTTAATGCAAAGAACTATGGGCGGCGAAAAAATTGCCATAGATTAAAAGCCAGTAATCCGGCAAATGCCACCAATGTCCAGCCAGGAATGCTGATACTTAAAAAGGTCCAGCTTACTTCGGCGCAATTACCGTCGCCGCGCAGCAGGATTTCGAGCGCATCGCGCAATGGAAAATTTTCAAACATATAACTTATGTCAGGCCCACACGCGGGCACTTGATCGGCGGGTAAATTTTGTATTTCTAGTTGCCGATAAGAAAAGCTACTGCCCACTACGGCGAATATGGCGCCAAGGCCCGCGTAAACTTTTTGGCCCCAGTCTTTGGGGGCGTGAATAAAACCAATCAGCGCTGTAATGCCTACCGCGATAATAAATATGCGTTGTGTTATGCACAATGCACAGGGGATTAGCTTCATAAAATGCTGCATATAGAGGCCGGTTAACATCAGGCCTAAGCAGCCAGCGGCAATCAGTGCAAAGGTTTGGCGCGAAGAGGGTAAACGTTGGGTGATTGGCATATATGGCCTCTAAATGTGAGTGGTCAAAAAGACGCGCTACCCTAGTTAAAGTTCAGTTTAAAAACAAGGCTGGACTACACTTCTAATCATTGCTTGAGAAAGAGGTGACACAAATGTTGGGCCAAAAAAGTGTATTAGGGTTAATTAAGTGGCTTGCCGCGGCGACGTGCGTGCTGGCGGCAATGTGCGGTATTTCGGCCTATGCGGCGGATGAGCCGGTTGATGCAACTGCGCCGCCTAAGGCGATTTATTTGCCGCTAAAGCCTGCCTTTGTGGTGAATTATGGTGGCGTGGGCCGTTTGCGTTATCTCAAAATAGATTTAACGGCGCGTTTAGCTAACGCTGAAACGGCGGCGGCGGCGCTGCATCATCTACCTTATATTCGCAATAATTTAGTCCGTTTATTTGCCAGCCAAACCGATGAAACCTTGGATTCGCAGGAAGGTAAAGAGGCTTTAAGGCAGGACGCACTTAAGGAAATTCGCGCGATTATTAAAGCTGAGGCAGATCTTGAAGGTGTCGAGGATGTATTTTTTAATAATTTGATTATTCAGAAGTGAAGATCGCGCTCACGGTTTTGCCTTCTAGTGCTTAACCACAGCCTGACAATCTTCAAGATCTTTTTTGTTAGATGAGATCATCTGTGGGTATTGGTCTGTCCATGCTATAGGCGAAGGCAATAATGTGAGCCACAGCGACATAGAGTTCGCGGGGAATATTGTCGCCTACTTCCAATAAATTCAGTAGTTGTGCGAGCGCTGGATTTTCACAGATCGGAATATTGTGTTCCATAGCAATTGCCAGAATTTGTTCGGCGGTTTCGTTATCGCCTTTGGCAATGACCGTGGGTGCGTTTTTGCCATCGTAGCCAAGTGCAACGGCGCGACTGAGCTCTTTGGGTGTTGGGTTTGAACTTGCCGTTGGCGAGCTCATGTGACTAGGTCGATCAAGGTTTGACTGAGGCCTTGTTGTTGGCTGGGGCGCAGACCTTGTCGGCATTCCAGTGAATTGATGCTTAGGCCAGCGCTCTGCAAGTTGGATCTTAGGTATTCAATGTTGCGATTGATGCTTTTTAGCAGCGCTTCATCGCTACTCCATAGACCAATATCTATTTCTATCGCCGCTAATTTAATTTCGACGCCGAGGGTTTTGTTGTCTGGCAGTTCGAGCGTCATATTGACCGACCATTGATTGGACTTTGCTCGGTTTTGAGCTTTTTTGTGATTTTTGGCTTCGGCTTGCTCGCGGTGTTCTTCGACTGTTATGTGCAAATTGGCGATTGCATCGCCCCATTTTAGTGGTACGTCTTGTTGAATAAAGGCGGTATCGCGGGCTTCGGCTTGCTGGCCAAGACTGGCGCTGTGGTTAAGGCTGCGTTGAGTTATTGCACTGGTAAATTCTCCTGCTAGCCACTTGGCGATGGCGATACGGCTTTGTTGGATCTGCTCATGTTTTGCGCCGAGCGAAGGCAATCCGGCGATTAGATTTAAAAATGTGCTGGCATTAGTCGTGGCTATTTTTTCGCCACCGGCGATACGTTTGAGTAAGCCAACAGTACGTTGTAGGTTCACCATGCTGGTGTCGATAGTTGCAGGCTTAAGGGTTTCGCTCAGCTCGGCGGCTAATGTCGAGGAGCCAGGCTGTAGTGGGAGTTGCGCTATTAAGGCTTGTATTTTAGGGGGTAATAATTGCTGTTGCAGGCTAGCCGGTAATAGCTTGAATGCGTTATTGAGCTGCGCCACAGTCGTTAAACCCGCTGTGCTAGGAAGCGTTTGAGGCGTATTGGGTGAAATCTCTTTGTTGATGATGCTCGAGGGTAAGGTTGGGGGCGTCGTTTGTTGCGTCAGGCTTTGAGTGAGTTGCCTTATGGCATTCAGGGTGGCGGGCCGAGCGGCAGGCAAATCGAGCACTGGATTTATATTGGTTTCGGACGTTTTTGGCTGTGGCAGCCCAGTGGTTATCGATGAGATTGTCGATGAGATTGTCGATGAGATTGTCGATGAGATTGTTTTTACAATTATTGCGCTCGCTGACGCATGAGGTGTTGTTGGCGGCGCAGGCGAAAGTTGAATAGATGACGGTTGTACTATCGCTATATTCGGCAATTTGGCGGTATTGGTGTTCGTTGATATTACCGCGCCTAGATTGCTTGCGTTGCTGTAATTAAGGTTAGAGTTGCTGTAATTAAGGTTAGATTTGCTGTTGTTAAGGTTGTTATTCGCGGGCGTGACGACGGAGAGCTTGCCGCTAGAGTCTAAGACGACGGCAAGCACTTGCCCTATCTGCAGAAGCTTTGGCAAACTTTGGCTAACGACTAAAATAGCGGGGCTGTTCGCAATCTGTAATCTTGCCCACTGAAGTGGATTGGTTGATAGCGGCAAGGGGTTGGTTGCGTTAAATACAGGGCTTGCGCTGCCTGTGCTGATGGATGATTGGTTGAGTGTTTGCGCCAGTGTTGCAGTGAGGTTTGCTGGGTTTAAAGTACCTGCCGCAAGCACTTTGGCCTCAAACGGTGTCGGTGCTTGAATGTTCAGTTGTGCCGCAAGATTAGCAAGCAAGACGGTACTGCTAGCGGGTGCTGAGGCAGCACTTGGGGTAATGTTTTGGGTGGGTAAAGTAGGCGAAATACCTGAGATATTCATGTTTAAGTCCGCTAATGTCTCTTGCCAGTCTAGACGCTGTTGCGGCCCGCTGCGCTCGCCATCGTTAGGCTAAACGTCTACACTGTGCGCCCTCTGGATCTTGCTGTAATAACACTAGGCTTGGCGCGGCACTCTGTAAAACGCGCGAGTGATAACAATAACTGCTTGAAAGGAGTTGCCGCTTTTGCTGCAGCTAAATCAATTTACCTGTCTACGCGATGATCTACCCTTGTTTAAACCGCTGACTTTAGCGATTGCAAGCGGTGAGATTGTTCAGATTGCTGGCGCCAATGGCGCGGGCAAAACGACCCTTCTGCGTACACTCTGCGGCTTATACGATAGTTTTGATGGCGATATTTTGTGGCGCGAGCAACCAGTATCCCAAGTACGTTTCGAGTTTTTAAGTCAATTGCTTTATTTGGGCCACCAATCCGGAGTCAAAAAATCCCTGACAGCTCGCGAAAACCTGACGTGGTTTGATGGCGTTAAAGGTCATGCATCCAGTTTACCGATTGAAGCCGTATTAGCCGAGGTGGGTTTAGTCGGTTATGCCGATATTCCATGCCATCAAATGTCGGCAGGGCAGCATCGGCGAGTAGGCTTGGCGCGTTTGTATCTCGCCACCTCGCCGCTGTGGGTATTGGATGAGCCTTTTACGGCGATAGATAAGCAGGGCGTTGTTCGCTTAGAGCAAAAGATTGAAGCGCATGCTCAGGCGGGCGGAGCGGTGATTTTAACTACGCATCATCCTTTATCCGTTGCGCGCTTTCGAGTGGTTGAGCTGGATCGTTTGAATGGGGCAGGGCATGATTGAATCATCAAGCTTAACGCGTGCGTTATGGGTATGCTTTAAGCGTGAGCTAGTGGTGGCCATTCGCCATAAAGGCGAGCTGGCTAACCCATTAATTTTTTTCTTGATGGTGGTGGTATTTTTGCCCTTGGGTGTGAGTCCAGAAAAAGCCGTGTTATCGCAATTGGCGCCGGGTTTGATTTGGGTGATTGCACTGTTGGCTACCTTATTGTCGCTTGATGGTTTGTTTCGCAGCGATTTTGAAGATGGTTCGCTTGAGCAAATGATCCTAAGTCCGCAACCTTTAGCTTGGCTGGTACTCACTAAAATGGCTGCGCATTGGCTGATTACGGGTATCCCCTTAACTTTGTTGACACCGTTGTTGGGCGTGATGCTCTATTTGCCCCCAGATGGTTATATACCAATGATGATTTCGCTGGTGATTGGTACTGGCAGCTTGAGTCTTATAGGCTCTATTGGCGCCGCATTGACGGTAGGCTTACGCAAAGGCGGACTTATTTTGTCGTTAGTTGTGATGCCGCTTTATGTACCCGTGTTGATTTTTGGCGCTGGCGCCGTCAATAGCGCTGTTGAAGGTTTTCCGATTGGCGCTCAGTTGGCGATTTTAAGTGCGATGTTGCTCGTTTCTTTAGTTTTGGCGCCTTTTGCTGTGGCGGGTGCTCTAAAAATTAGTGTCAATTCATAACCGACTTCAATTGCTTTGGGTTGGTCAAGATGGCTTTTCTTCATTTGCTGTTTTGATCACATTACCAATATTTGTGTGCAATTAAGGCTTCAAATGGCTGTCTAATCACGGCTTTAGAATTTATAAAACCAATAAATAAGGTGGGTATATACGTGGCGTGGCAATGGTTTCACCGTTTAGGGTCGCCTAAATGGTTTTATGAAAAAACAGCAAGCTGGGCAAAGGTTTTGGGTGGCTTGGCGTTGGTTATGTTAAGCGTTGGCGTAGTTTGGGGGCTTGGCTTTACTCCCGCAGAGCTTAAGCAAGGCAACAGCTACCGTATCATTTATATTCATGTGCCAGCCGCTGCAGTGGCGATGGCGGGCTATTACGTAATGGCCTTAAGCGGCGCCATAGGGCTTATTTGGCGGATGAAGTTGTCATTTATGGTCATGAAAATGGCTGCCCCGATTGGTGCAGCCCTCACGTTTGTAGCCTTGTTTACCGGTGCTGTTTGGGGCAAGCCTACGTGGGGCGCTTATTGGGTGTGGGATGCGCGCATTACTTCTATGTTGATTTTATTGTTTTTGTACCTAGGTGTTATTGCCTTGCAAGAAGCTTATCAAAACCAAGATTCTGCCGATAAAATCTGCGCCATTTTGGCTTTGGTCGGCATGGTTAATGTTCCGATTATTTACAAATCGGTGGATTGGTGGTTTACCTTGCATCAACCAGCGACCTTAAAGCTTATGGAAAAATCTAGCATCGCGCCGGAAATGGCTTACCCGTTAATTTTTATGATTTTGGCGGTCTATGTGTTTTTCGCGTGGTTGCTATTGGCCCGTACACGTGTAGAGGTTTTGCATCGCGAAGCTAAAACTCAATGGGTTAAAGATATTGTTTTGGGGGAGAAATAGCCATGACGTTTTACTTTAGTAGCCTTCACGATTTTTGGTGGATGGACGGACACGGTCCCTATGTTTGGGCAAGCTATGCCGTTACTTTGGTAGTTTTTATAGCCTTAGCGGCCGCACCTATACGCCGTAAAGCTATGTTTGTTAAGCAGCAGCGCGCCTTGCTTTCAAGGCAGTCATTGCAATCAGAGGTTTAGAGGATGCATCCCGTTAGAAAACAACGCTTGATAGTGGTTTTAATTATTATGGTGGCCTCTTCGGCCATTGCAGGTTTGGTGGTTTACGCCATGGGCTCGATGGGAGATTATTTTTATTCCGTGACTCGTATTATTAATGGCGAAGCGCCAATACATAGATCGATACGTGCCGGCGGCTGCGTAGTGCCTGGCAGTATCGTTAAAGCTACAGATAAGCTCGAAACGCGTTTTGTGGTTACCGACGGCGTCTCTCGCTTGCCAGTGACTTACGACGGCATATTGCCTGATTTATTTGGCGAAGGTGAAGCGGCGGTGATTACTGGCAAGCTGAATGATGATGGTTTAATGGTGGCGACCAAAGTGCTCGCCAAGCACGATGAAACCTACACACCTAAAGAAGTTGAAGATACGATTCAAAACACGAGTGAGCATGTTAAATCTTGCGAGACCATGAAATATGATTCCTGAATACGGTAATTTTGCCATCATAATAGCCCTAGTGATGGCTGTTTTTTTGTCGGTTGTGCCCATGGTGGGCAGTTTTACGGGGCGGCAGTTGTGGATGGATTCTGCGCGCTCCTTGGTTGCCGGCATGTTTGTTTTTACCGCCATTGCTTTTGTGATTCTGGCTTATTCCTTTTTACAGGATGATTTCTCGGTCAAGTATGTGGCGAATAACTCTAATACTTTGTTGCCCGATAGATACAAAATTAGTGCCGTTTGGGGGGGGCACGAAGGCTCTTTACTCTTGTGGGTATTAACGCTATGTACTTGGACTTTGGCGGTATCGTTATTTTCTAAAGACTTACCGTCAGAAATGCTGTCGCGAGTGCTGTCTGTGCTCGGCATGATCGCGGTGGGTTTTTTCCTATTTATGATTGCAACCTCTAATCCTTTTGATCGCAATTTTCCCGGCGTGCCGTCTGAGGGGGGGGATCTTAATCCTTTGCTGCAAGACTTCGGTTTGATTATTCACCCACCGATGCTCTACATGGGCTATGTTGGTTTTTCTGTAGCGTTTGCTTTTGCTATCGCGGCTTTATTGGGTGGCAGGCTTGATAGTGCTTGGGCGCGCTGGTCTCGTCCTTGGACCAATATGGCGTGGGCTTTTTTGACTATTGGTATTGCCTTGGGCAGTTGGTGGGCTTATTACGAGCTAGGCTGGGGTGGCTGGTGGTTTTGGGATCCCGTTGAAAATGCTTCCTTTATGCCGTGGTTGGTGGGTACCGCATTAATCCACTCGCTAGCGGTGACCGAAAAACGCGGCGTCTTTAAAAGCTGGACTATTCTGCTAGCCATTTTTGCGTTTTCTTTAAGCTTAATGGGTACCTTCATAGTCCGTTCTGGGGTGCTTACATCGGTGCATGCTTTTGCCACTGATCCTACTCGTGGTTTATATATTCTCTGCTTTTTGGGTGTTGTTATTGGCGGATCATTAACGCTTTACGCGTTGCGTGTGCCAGTCATTCGTAGCGTGCCCGGTTTTACTTGGCTGTCGCGTGAAACCTTTTTATTATTCAATAACATATTATTTGTATTAGCTGCCGCCATGGTGTTATTCGGTACTTTATACCCCGTATTGGTGGAATTTATTTGGGATGAAAAACTATCCGTTGGGCCGCCGTTTTTTGATTTGTTTTTTGTGCCCTTAATGACCGGCGTAGCTGTTTTGTTAGGCGTTGGAATGCTGCTGAATTGGAAAAAAACCAATGTAGCGGCGCTTAAAATATGGTTGTTCGCGCCTCTGTGCGGTGCCGTTGCATTGGGTCTAATGTTTCCTTTGTTGGGTGATAAGTTTCATTGGTCGGCCGCCGCCGCTGTAACTATGGGAAGCTGGGTTTGCCTGATGATTGTGAGTGATGTTATTCGCAAAACTCGCTTTAGCAAAAACAAACTCAAAGCACTCCTTTCTTTTCCTTTAAGTTATTACGGCATGCAAGTCGCGCATTTTGGCTTTGCGGTAATCCTATTGGGCGCCACCTTAAATACGATTTATAGCGATCATCGAGATTTGCGCTTGGAGTTTCAGCAGCGCGCAACCGTAGGGGGGCATGAGTTTGAGTTGATTGAAGTGGCTAATGTTAATGGCCCGAACTACACCGCCGAGGTGGGCGAGATACATGTGTTCGCCAATGGCAAGCTGGAGTCCGTACTTAAACCAGAAAAGCGCCAGTATTTGTCGGGGGGTAATACCATGACCGAAGCCGCGATTGACGCAGGCTTTACGCGCGATTTGTATGTCGCTTTAGGTGATGAACTGGATACTCGCGCTTGGTCGATTCGTGTGCATTACAAGCCGTTTGTACGCTGGATTTGGTTGGGTGCAGTGTTTATGGCCTTGGGTGGCGTGATTGCTGTCTTGGATAAGCGTTATCGCGCCCGACAAGTATTGCCTTCGTCGCCCAATTCTACTTTGACTCGTTGAGGGATATATGGTGATGGCTCGCTTAAAACTGTTTATTCCATTGATGTTGTTTATAGCTTTGTCGGCGTTGTTGTACGTTGGTCTTAAAAAAAATGCAGACGAGCTTCCTTCTGCATTGATTGATAAAAGCGTGCCAGCGTTTGCGCTGCCATCTTTAAATGACGAAAGCCTATTAATCACCGAAACAACCTATTTAGGGAGACCCTATTTATTAAATGTTTGGGCAACTTGGTGCCCCAGCTGTAAAGATGAGCACCCTTATTTGATCGAGCTGTCTAAAATGGGTATTCCCATTGTCGGCTTGAATTATAAAGATGAACAAGATGAGGCCAAAAAACTGTTGCTCGCTATGGGTAATCCTTATATCGACAATATTGTTGATAAAGAAGGACGCTTGGGTTTGGATCTTGGCGTTTATGGTGCGCCAGAAACCTTTGTTGTTGATGCAAAAGGGATTATTCGCTTTAAGATCGTTGGTGTAATTACGCCGGCTATTTGGGCTAAGGATATTGCCCCTCTGATGTTTGGTGAGTAGTGGTGCCGTCAGCCTTGATGTTTATTTGGCTTATGTTAGTGGCAATGATGCCGCTAAGTGCGGATCCACGAGATGACCTCCAGTTTTTACAGCAGATACAAGGTGGCTGGCAGCGTCATTGTTACCCTAGTGTTGATGGTAATACACGCGTATACCGCGAAGATGATTTGGTTATTAGTTATACGCACTTTCAGTTTGCAAGCCGTATTTATCTTGATGATACCTGCAGTGCAGAGCGCACGTCATATAGCGGTAAGATTCGTTATGCACTTGAGGGTGGTTACATGCCTTATCTGCAGGATCTTTCGGGTGGGGCAGCTGCTTTACCTAGGCGCGCATACGCGCTTAATTTTTCTCCTGACGATGCGTTGCCAGTAATCTTGCAGATTCCCTCTCGCAATATTATCGCGCAGGGTGGCTTGGAATTGTTTTTAGGTCGAGATGACGGTGGTGAGTCATCACCGAGTGATCGTCTCACAAAGCTCGACATTCCATCCCCATATGTTAGGCACTAAGTAAGGCTGATTGTTATGGCGGCACACTTTTTATTATCTGAATGGACACCTTGTCGCGCGGTATTACTGGCATGGCCCTATCGAGGGGGTGATTGGGATGATAATTTTGAGGATGTTGAGGCCTCTTATTGGCAAATGCTAACCGCGATTGCTGCCCATGCTCAAGCATGGGTTCTATTGCACCCATCTATGGACTCTTCCCATTTTAAGTCTCGTGTTGATCAGTTGGATTTTGCGTTTCCAGTTATTTCGCGTAGTGACATTATTTTTGATAGTACGTGGATTCGAGATTACGGCCCTTTAATGCGTAACGATGGCCCCATTGCGTTTAACTTTAATGGCTGGGGCGCTAAATATGACTTTGATAATGATGATGCTGTCGCGCTAGCGCTGACCGATTGGCTCGGACAAAAACCTAAATCCATCGCCATGATTGCCGAAGGTGGAGGCTTGGAAATTAATGATGATCAGGTGTTATTGGCCAACGAAGAATGCTTGATCGACGACAATCGCAATTTAGGCAAAGATAAGGCAGCGATACAAGACAAACTACGCGAACACCTTGGTGTAAAAGAGTTTGCGTGGCTGAGTGGTGTTTGTTTGAGTGGTGATGATACCGATGGCCACATTGATACTATGGCGAGATTTTCACCTGATAGCGCTCTTATTTACACTGGACGTAATGCCTCGCATCACAACGCGGCTGTGTTAGATTTACTGCATAGTCAAATACAGGCGCTATGCCTGCGTTGGGGTTGGGCAAGTCACGAACTGCCCACGCCAATAGTCCACAGCAACATTGATGGCCATGCATTGCCAGCAACCTACGCTAATTTTTTAATTTGCAATAATGCCGTTTTGTTGCCGATATACGGTTGCCCTGAGGATGCTGCGGCTATAGCCATAATCGAGAAAGCCTTTGCTGGGCGCAAGGTTATCGCTATCAATTGCAGCGCTTTAGTTGAGCAGTACGGTAGTTTGCATTGCTCAACTATGCAGATCCCCTTTTAAATAGGTGTATTGATAATGACGTCAAAGCCCTTTAAAGCTGCTGTTATTCAGCAGGCCATTGAGTCGAACGATAAGTTGGCTAATTTTGAAAAGGCAGCCGATTTTATTCGTCAAGCTGCGGCGCAAGGTGTTGAGCTGATTGTGATGCAGGAGTTGCACGCCACACAGTATTTTTGCCAGCAGGAAAACCCTGATGTTTTTGATTTGGCCGAGCCTTTAGATGGCCCTTCGTTTCAGGCTTATGCAGCATTGGCAGCCGAGTTGGATGTGGTGTTGGTTATCTCTCAATTTGAGCGCAGGGCAGCAGGGCTTTACCACAATACCGCACAGGTAATTGATGGCGTTAAAGGGCGTGCTGGTATTTTTCGAAAAATGCACATTCCTGATGATCCAGGCTTTTACGAGAAATTTTATTTCACCCCAGGTGAAAACAACACCGACTTTAATGGGTTTGCTCCCATAGAGACCCGCCTTGGGAGGCTGGGCGTTTTAATTTGCTGGGATCAGTGGTATCCAGAAGCGGCGCGTTTGATGGCGCTGGCGGGTGCGGATTTTCTTGTTTACCCCACGGCCATCGGCTGGCATCCCGCTGAAGAAGTGGACGAAAACACCCGACAACTGGAGGCGTGGATTACAGTGCAGCGTGCGCATGCGATTGCTAATGGCATTCCCACCTTGGTAGCCAACCGCACTGGATTTGAAGCTGATCCTGTGGGTGCTGATGGCATTCAGTTTTGGGGTAATAGTTTTATTGTGGGGCCGCAGGGTGAGTTTTTGGTGCATGCAAACGCGGACGCTGAGGGTGTTTTTACAGCATCCATTATTCCCGCCAGAACCGAAGCTGTGCGCCGTATGTGGCCCTATTTGCGTGATCGCCGCATTGATGCTTACCAAGGGTTGACGTCTCGCTGGTTGGCGGACAAAAAATTTACGTAGATGAGGTTCTAGCTGAAGGGTGGGCAATCGGAACTAAAAAAATACCAGAAGCTATTAGCTTGGCATTCTAGAATTAACGCTCTTAAATGGAGAGTCTCTACAAGCTTAAGTGGCGGACTGGACGGGGCTCGAACCCGCGACCCCCGGCGTGACAGGCCGGTATTCTAACCAACTGAACTACCAGTCCGCAGAACTTAAAATCTTGGTGGGTGGTACAGGAGTCGAACCTGTGACCCACGCCTTGTAAGGGCGTTGCTCTACCAACTGAGCTAACCACCCGTTGAGAGCCGCGCATTCTAAGGATATTTGAAATGGTGTCAATAATTTTGTGGAGTGACTGTAATCTTTTGCCTTGGTTGCTGTCTTTCAATGTTCCGGCTGGGTCATGGAGCATTAATCCAAATAGCGACTATGTGGCTTCAGCTCGGGTCACAATGTATACTTCGCCGCCATAATAATAATGAGGAATGCACAGTGATTAAGCAGTTTTTAGCATTGTTTGCCCTAGCAGGGTGCATTAATTATGCGCATGCAGGCATTGATACTTATGAGTTTAAAACCCCCCAAGAGCATGACCGCTACAATCATTTTGTTGAGGTGCTGCGCTGCCCTAAATGTAAAAATCAAAACTTGGCGGGTTCCGGTGCGCCGATTGCAGTAGACCTTAAGCGCGAACTTTACCGCTTGATCCAAGAGCAGCAAAGTGACCACGACATTGAAAAATTCATGGTGGATCGTTACGGCGATTTTGTTTTATATGACCCTCCGGTACAAAAAAATACCTATGTGCTTTGGTATGGCCCCGTCGCTATGATTATATTTGGGCTATTTATTTTGTTTTTAATTGTCTGGCGTCGAAGCAAAAATACCAATGTAAGCGGTGGCTTGACCGATGGCGAGCAGGAACGTTTTGAGACTTTTATAAAGCAAGCCGACCTTAATCAATTTAATAAGAAGTGATTCCTATGGTTTTTTGGCAAGGTATTTTGGTATTAGCGTTATTAGCGACTGTATTTATTGTGTGGCCGGTTTTTAAATTACCGTTTAAGCATATCGCTAAAACACATCTTACTCGCCGCGACGTTACTCAGGTTGAGTTGTACGAAGAGCATTTGGCAGACATGGATCGCGCATTAGCGCGCAAAGAAATTGATGGCGAGCAATATCAAGCGTTAAAAATCGAACTACAAAGAACCTTGGTGTTAGAAAGTGATGGTTTAGGCGAAGTGAAAACGCGCCACGGTGGCAAGCTTTTAATCCTAGGTGTGGCGTTGTTAGCTCCAGTGATTGCCGTGCTTCTTTATAGTCACTGGGGTGCAAAACAAGATTGGGATATTTATAACTATTTACAGGCTGAACGCGCCAATCCACCGGCCAATCAGGCTGAGCTTGAGCAGTCCAGCCGCCAATTGTTGCTAGATGTGCAGGCACGTCTTAAGCAAAAGCCTAAAAATCATGAGTTGCGCTACCTTTTCGCAGAGCGCTCTTTTGATATAAAAAATTACGATGAGGCGATCGCCGCCTATAAAACCCTATTGGACGCACAGCCTAATTCCCCCATGATTGCTATTCGCTTGGCGCAAACTTTTTTTGTGCGCGCCGGCAATAAAGTTGTACCTGAAGTCGCACACTATGCTGATATCGCCGTTAAAGGTGCTCCGTTTATGTATCCGGCACTGGAAATGAGCGGTTTGGTGGCATTCAGTAATAATGATTATCGCAATGCTATTTTGTTTTGGCAGCGTGCTAAGCAGCAATTAGATGCCAATAGCCGTTCGGCGCAAGCGCTTGATGGTGCGATTAATAAAGCGGCCGCCGCCGCCGTGAAGGCTGGGGTTGATGTGACCGTTACAGCTGAAGCTAAGCCTGCGCAACCGGATAGCGCTGAGTCAGATCAGGGTTTTGATGTTGATGTGAGCTTGGCCGAGGGCGTATCTGCGGCCGCAAGCGACACCGTTTTTGTTTACGCTCGCGAGGTTGGTGGCAAAATGCCGCTGGCCATTGCGCGTTTTACAGTAGCCGATTTACCCAAGGTTATTCGGCTGAATAATTCCATGGCAATGGCGCCGGGCATGAATATGGCATCGGTTAAACAGTTAGAATTGGTGGCGCGTATTTCAAAAGCCGGTAGTCCAGTACCGCAATCCGGTGATTGGCAGGCGTTGTCCGAGGCTGTGACATTGAGCGAGTCTGGCATTACCGCAAAAACCTTGATAATCGCCACTCAGCTGCCTTAATAGCTTCGGTTGTTACTTCGGTGATTGAATGAGCGGGTGGTCGCATGTCACGCTTTATGATGGGTTTTGTTTTTTTAAATACCTATCATAAAGTTCTAAAAACACGCTATTTCCTTGTCAAATAATCTGCCCGTCTGCGGCTTTCTTGAATTTAACCGTGTAGAATTCGGCGTTTGGCTGCTTCAAGGCATAATCCGCGCGCGGTACTGGTTTTCAAAGTACTTATTTAGAGTCACAAAGTTTTTAGAGTTAAGCAGTTTTTATGCGGTTAAAAAGCATCAAGTTGGCCGGTTTTAAATCTTTTGTCGATCCTACGACGGTTAATTTCCCGAGCAACCTGTGCGCTGTTGTTGGGCCAAATGGCTGTGGAAAATCCAATATCATCGATGCGGTGCGTTGGGTGATGGGTGAATCTTCGGCTAAAAACCTGCGTGGCGAGGCCATGACTGATGTTATTTTTAACGGATCTAATACCCGAAAGCCGGTTGGACAAGCCACGATCGAATTAATTTTCGATAATACCGACAAAACGCTCGTAGGCGAATACGCCGCTTACAGCGAAATTTCTATTCGGCGCAAAGTGACGCGCGATGCTCAAAATATCTATTACCTCAATGGCGCAAAATGCCGCCGCCGCGATATTACCGACATCTTTTTAGGGACAGGTTTAGGTCCACGCAGTTACGCCATTATTGAACAAGGCATGATTTCTAAGCTGATTGAAGCTAAGCCCGAAGAGTTGCGTATATTTATCGAAGAAGCCGCCGGCATTTCTAAGTACAAAGAGCGTCGCCGTGATACTGAAGGCCGCATGCGCCGCACCCACGAAAACCTCGAACGTTTAACCGATATTCGCGAAGAGCTCGAGCGCCAAATCGCGCGTTTAGAGCGTCAAGCGCAAGCCGCCGAAAAATACACCGAATACAAAAAAGAAGAGCGCCGTTTAAAAGCGTTTTTGCAGGCGAGCCGTTTTGTTAAATTGCGCGATAAAACCCAAGGTAAGCAGCATACGATTACCGAGCTTGAGCTGGGTGTCGAGGCGGGCGTCACTCAGCAAGTCAATATCGAAACCAGTCTGGAAACACAGCGCCTGCAATTAATCGATACCAGTGATAAATACCAGAAAATTCAAGAGCGCTTTTATGCGGTGGGTGCTGATATTGCGCGGGTCGAGCAAACCATCACCCACACTCAAGAGCGCGAGCATCAGTTAAAAACCGATTTGGCGCAAACCGAAAAAGATTGCCGTGATGCCAGCGCACACCATCAGCAAGACGTTGATAAAGCCGAAGGCTGGAAAACCGAATTATTGGTGATGGAGCCGGACATTGAACTACTCAATGAAGCGGCTGAACTTTCGGCAGCGATGTTATTAGATGCCGAAGATGCCATGCAAAACTGGCAGCAAGAATGGGATGTGTTTAATCAGATGTCCCAGCGCCCACGCCAGCAGGCTGAGGTGCAGCAGTCGCGTATTGTTCATCTCGAAACCGTACAGCAGCGCTTAATTACCCGTATCGACAAGCTAAACGACGAGCAAAATGCTTTAATTATTGGGGATGCCGAGGATGAAATTGTTGAGCTGCGTGAAAGCATCGCTATCGCGGAGGAGGAATTAGGATTGCAGCGTTCGCAACTCGAAAACGAAGGCGAACAATTAAATGTACTGCGTGAACAAGAAGCGGCTGCAAAAAAAGAGCTCACTCAATTGCATGGCGAAAACCAAAAAGCCAAAGGTCGATTTGCCTCGCTCGAGACTTTACAGCAATCGGCCTTAAATGGTGGCGGCAAGCTTAAGGCTTGGCTGCAACAGCAAAACTTAGATACCTTACCCCGATTAGCCGAAGTCATCACGGTTAGTGCCGGATGGGAGCGCGCTGTAGAGGTCGTTTTGGGCGCCAATTTACAAGCGCGTTTTGGTGATGATGATATGGCGCGACTTGCTGATGCCGCTGATGATCTTCCTTCGGGTGAATGTGTATTGTTTAACCCTTGCGCTAGCGTGCAAGCCAAGCCAAGCACGCTGGCGAGCAAGGTGGTTGGCCCAGTTGATCTAAGTGATTTTTTGGCCTCGGTATTGGTTGCCAATACCGCCGTCGAAGCGATGGCGATGCGCTCAGGTCTTACTGAAGGGCAGTCAATTATTACCGCCGACGGTCTTTGGTTTGGCAAACATTGGTTGCGCATTGTGAAGTCGGACGATGCAGGCGCGGGGGTTTTGGCTCGTCAAAAAGACATCGAACATTTACAGCAAACGCTGCAACTGCAAGAAGAGCGCATTGCCGAGCTTAGCCTACTGCTTGAGCAAATAACGCAAGCATTGCGTGACTGCGAGCAATCACGCGATCACAAGCGCAGCGCTATCGATCAACAGCAGCAGCAAGTGTCTAGTCAGCAGCGCCAGCTTACCGCGCACACCGTTAAGGTCGAGCAAGTCTTAGAGCGCAAACAGCGGATTGCCGCCGAAATTGACGACGCCAAACAGCAGTTAGCACTTGAGGCTGAAGGTTTGTGCGAGGCCCGCCTGCAGCTACAGGATGCGATCGAAGCCATGGAAGCCGATTCCGAGGCGCGCGAAATTTTGATGGCCGCTCGTGATAAGCATAAAGATTTACTGGACACGCAGCGCCAAAAAGCCAGACAAGATAAAGATGCTGCGCATTTATTGGCGATGCGTATTCAATCGGTTAAAACCCAATTGCAATCGGTCGCTCAGGGCTTGGTACGTTTAGGCGAGCACAGTAGTCGCCTACAAGAACGCCGCCAAATATTGCTCGATAGCCTTGCCCAAAGCACCGAACCCGTAGAGTTGCTTAAAGAAGAGTTAGACGCGCATTTGCAAAAGCGCTTGAGCGTTGAAGAGCAGTTGCTTGAGGCTAAAAAAAACCTCGAAAGCTTGGATGAAGACATTCGATTACTCCAAAAAAATCGTCAGCTTGTTGATCAAGAAGTACAAAAGCTGCGTAGCGCACTCGAAAAAGAGCGGCTCGAAAATCAAAGTTACGATGTGCAGGCGCAAAGTGTGCGTGAGCAATTAGAAGCTGATGGCCATGTTATTGAGACCCTAATTAGCGAGTTGCCCGAGCAAAACGAGTTTGAGCTTGAGCAAGAGATCGAAAAAGTTATTACACGCATTAGTCGCTTAGGCGCGATTAACCTTGCCGCGATTGATGAATACAAAATCGAGCTAGAGCGAAAAACCTACCTCGATGCGCAAAATGCAGACTTGGTCGAGGCATTGGAAACACTGGAAAATGCCATTCGTAAAATTGATAAAGAAACACGCACCCGATTTAAAGACACATTTGATCAGGTTAATAGCGGCTTACAGGAACTATTCCCTAAGGTGTTTGGTGGTGGGCATGCCTATTTAGAACTAACCGGCGAGGACTTGCTCGATACAGGTATTACCATTATGGCGAGGCCGCCAGGTAAACGAAATAGTACAATCCATCTTTTATCCGGTGGCGAAAAAGCGCTAACAGCAATTGCTTTGGTATTTTCAATATTTCGTTTAAATCCTGCGCCGTTTTGTATGTTGGATGAAGTTGACGCACCCCTTGATGACGCTAACGTTGGGCGCTATGCGCGCATGGTTGAAGAGATGTCATCGCAGGTGCAATTTATTTATATTACCCACAATAAAATCGCTATGGAAATGGCTGATCAGTTGATGGGTGTCACCATGCACGAGCCTGGCTGTTCGCGCATGGTCACAGTAAACATAGAAGAGGCGGCCGAAATGGCCGCTCTATAGGAGCAGTATCCATGCGTGAATGGTTAACAGTCATCATCGTACTTTTAATAATTGGCATTATTTTGGACGGCATTCGCCGTGTACGCACCTCAAAGCGCAACAATATTCAAATGAGCAAAAAAATGCCCAATGAGGATTTGGCGCCATTGGAGGAGGTTGTGGTCTCAAGCGAATTTCCTCGTGGTGGCGCTCGTATAGCCTCTTATCGTCACCCCGACGATGTGGTTTCGATACACGAAAATTTAAAAACCTCATTAGCCGCCAAAAAGAAAACCCTCGGCGTATCGGATCGCAAAGAAAGCCCATTAGTGGCCGCGCCTTTGCGATTAGAGGATGAGCCTTCTTTGGGGAATTTTGACCATTTAGATGACGATGTTGCTTTTGAAAATACGGCTGTAAATATGCCTATAAATACCAGAGCACCTGCGGCAGAAGCGGCGTTGCAAGAGCACACACTGCAGCCAGTTGATGAGCTTTCGTACAGCGCTTATAGCGCAGAGCCTGTAGCGCAAGAGCCTCGAGTTCAAGAGGCTAAAAAAGCGCCTGTTATGGTCGAGCCAGAAGAAGTGATTGTGATTAATGTTATGGCGCGTGAGGGTTATTATTTTAATGGCAATGATTTACTGGATGTTCTGACTGCGCAAAATATGCGCTATGGCGATATGGAAATCTTCCATCGCCATAAAAATGATGATGGCACTGGCGAAGCTTTATTCAGTTTGGTGAATATGATTAAGCCTGGCATTTTTGATTTAAATACCATGGACGAATTTGAAACTCCCGGTATTAGCATGTTTATGATGCTGCCTTTAAAGTCTGATGCAATATCGGCGTTTGGATTGATGGCGCGCACAGCCAAAGCTTTAGCGGCTGCTTTAGATGGCGAAATTAAAGACGAAAACCGCAGCGTGATGACGCAGCAAACCTTTGAGCATTGCCGCCAGCGAGTGATAGAGTTTGACCGCAAGCGCAGGCTTAGTCGTTAGTATGTGATCATTATTAAATATTTTAAAACCGCCGCAAGGCGGTTTATTTTTATGGTATTAACTAGAGTAAAAATGACTCTGCTGATCAGGAAAATCTATGTCAGATAATGCATCCATTCGCGAACACTATGAGCTTTTAAAATTACAAATTCATCGTCATAATATTGCTTATTATGTTAATGATGAGCCGGTAGTTCCGGATGCTGAATACGATCGTTTAATGCAGCAATTAATGGCTATTGAAGTTGAGCACCCCCATTTCATTAGCGCCGACTCGCCGACTCAGCGTGTGGGCGCAGCACCTTTATCGCGTTTTGAATCAGTTGCGCATTTACAACCTATGTTATCGCTCGATAACGCTTTTAATAGCGACGATATGCGTGATTTTGATCAGCGCATCAAAGACCGACTTAAATCGACTAATGCTTTAACCTATGTGTGCGAGCCAAAGTTTGATGGCCTTGCGATTAGCGTGTTATATAAAAATGGTTTATTTGAGCGCGCGGCTACACGCGGTGACGGCATCACGGGTGAAGATATTAGCCAGAATATTCGCACACTTAAAAATGTACCTTTAAAACTTTTAGGTGATTACCCCGAATTATTAGAAGTGCGTGGCGAGGTTTATATGCCTCGTAAAGGTTTTGAGGCGATTAATGACGTTGCACGTGCTGCTGGCCAAAAAACATTTGTAAATCCACGCAATGCCGCTGCAGGCAGTTTGCGTCAATTAGATTCTACTATCACCGCCTCCAGACCTTTAGTTTTTAATGCTTATTCGGTCGGTGAAGTAAGCGGCCAATTACCACTCACACATTTTGAAACCCTGCATTTTTTGCGAGAAAAAGGTTTTGTTGTTAGTGATTTGGCTGAGCGTGTTGAGGGTATAGAGGCTTGTCTTGATTATTACCAGCGTATGGAGAAAAAGCGCGAAAATTTACCCTTCGATATCGATGGATTAGTGTTTAAAGTTGATAATTTTGCGCTACAAAAACGTTTGGGTTTTGTGGCGCGTGCGCCGCGTTTTGCGATTGCACAAAAATTTCCTGCCCAAGAAGAAATGACTATTTTAAATGCTGTGGAATTTCAAGTGGGTCGAACCGGGGCGATTACACCGGTCGCCCGTTTAACCCCTGTCTTTGTCGGCGGCGTGACGGTTTCTAATGCCACATTACACAATAAAGACGAAATAAATCGGCTGGGTGTGATGGTGGGCGATACCGTTATTATTCGACGTGCGGGCGATGTTATTCCGCAAATAGCGGGCGTTGTTTTAGATCGCAGACCGGACAATGCGATAGCCATTATTTATCCCGATAAATGCCCAGTGTGCGGCAGCGCTGCTGAACAAGTTGAAGGCGAAACGGCTATTCGTTGCAGTGGCGGTTTGGCGTGCAGCGC
Organism: Marinagarivorans sp.; assembly: GCA_034519605.1. Taxonomy (GTDB): domain Bacteria; phylum Pseudomonadota; class Gammaproteobacteria; order Pseudomonadales; family Cellvibrionaceae; genus Marinagarivorans. The sequence continues at coordinate 77,526 of JAXHOG010000072.1, read as the reverse complement.
GCAAAATAAAGAAGCCATAAAACATTTTGCCAGTCGTAAAGCCATGGATATTGATGGCTTGGGTGATAAATTAGTTGAGCAACTTGTTGATGAAGGTTTAATTAAAAATATTGCCGATTTATACGATTTATCTTTAGAGCCTTTAGCGAAATTAGAGCGTATGGCCGAAAAGTCGGCGCAAAATTTATTGGATGCTTTAGCGGCCAGTAAAAATACAACATTAGCGCGTTTTATTTATGCCTTAGGAATTCGCGAAGTGGGTCAAACAACGGCAGTAACACTGGCGCAATCTTTAGGTTCTTTAGAGGCTATTAGCACGGCTGACATTGAGCAATTAAAAAGCATTCCCGATGTTGGTCCCGTTGTGGCGAAGCATATTGTTATATTTTTTCAGCAACACAGTAATTTGGTATTAATTGAGCGCTTACAGGCCTGTGGTATTTGTTGGCCGGTGCCCGAAACTCCAGAATATCAACCGTTGCGAGATAAAACGGTAGTGCTCACTGGAACACTTTTACAGATGGGACGCAGCGAAGCTAAAGAGCGTTTATTAGCATTAGGCGCCAAAGTGGCCGGTAGCGTATCGGCTAAAACGCATTGGCTAGTAGCCGGAGAAAAATCGGGCAGTAAATTAACTAAAGCTTTAGAGTTGGGCGTAGAAATTCTTAACGAGGAGGAATTTATTGCATGGCTATCGCAACTAGAGACGTAACTGAAGACGCAATTAGAGTCGTAGCTAGGATTGTGAAAACGACCGCAATAAAAACCGCCGTAATCGCGGCGATTTTATTATTGCAGGCTTGCTCAACCTATCGTCCTAGTGCTATGGACGATGCTTGTAAGATTTTTGGCGACCATAAAAAATGGTACAAACAAGCGCGTCACTCAACCGAAAAATACGGCACGCCTATCGCCACACAATTAGCATTTATTTATCAAGAATCACGCTTTAAAGATAATGCGAGACCGCCACGTACAACCTTTTTAGGTTTTATTCCCGGCCCTAGAAAAAGTGATGCTTACGGTTATGCACAAGTAAAAGACGATACATGGCAGTGGTATAAATCTAAAGCTGGCGTATGGGGTGTGGATCGAGATGATTTTGGTGATACGGTTTTATTTGTAGGTTGGTATAACCAGCAAAGCCAAAAACAATTGGGTATTGGTTTGGGTGATGCGTATAACCAATATTTGGCCTATCACGAAGGCCATGGCGGTTATAAACGCAAAACCTACACTAAAAAACCTTCGCTTATAGCGGTGGCTAAAAAAGTATCGGTACGTGCGCAAATGTATCAACGCCAAATCACGCATTGCGAAAAAGAACTCAACAGCAGTGGTTTTTGGTTTTTTTAATTCTGGGTGTATTTATGAGTGTCTCTCTCGAAGATTATCAGCAGCAAGGTTTGCAGCAGGCCGACATTAAGGTCGCTTTTTTTGATATTGATGGCACCTTGTTGGGGCTTGACGGTAATTACACCGAGCGTTTACAAAAAAGTATTCTTCGAGTGCAATCGTTAGGTGTCAAAACCGCCATCGCTAGTGGTAGACCTTATTTTGCCACGCGTTTTTTGTGGGAGGGTTTAGGTTTGACCGATGCGGGCGTATTTTGCACGGGTGCACAAATTTATGAGCCTAAATTAAATATCACGCATCAAGCTATTTATTTGCCCGAGTCTAAGGTTAAGCAATTATTAGAAGTTTTACGTGGCAGTGGTATTTATTACGAGCTTTACACCGATGAGGGTTTTTATGTTGAAGATAATAATACGCCCGAACTCCTAGCGCTTCATGCATCGCATTTGCGTGCGACACCTCACTTTAAGCGTTTTGATGGTTTAACGGGTGGCGCCATTAAATTACTACTCGGCGCAAATATTGCGCAAGATGCCGAAATCCTAAAGCGTATCGAACGACAATTCCCTGATGTAATTTTTGCTTATGCATGTTTGCCCGCTTACCCCGAGTGGCAGTTTGCAAGTGTGATTGATGGCGCCGCTTGTAAACAAAAAGCGTTTGATTTTTTATTGGGTTTTTATGGGGTTTCTGCCAGTAATGTGATCAGCTTTGGTGATGCGCAATCGGATAAAACGTTTTTGTCGTTGGCGGGTGTTGGCGTTGCCATGGGTAATGCGAGCGATGAAGTTAAGGCGATTGCGAATATTCAAACATTGCCTGTTTGGCAGGATGGTGTTGCGCATGTTTTGGATGCGCTAATTAAATAGTTAGACGCGATAGTTAAATAGCTGGATGAGTTAATTTAATTGTAAAAGCTAACAGTGTTATAGGTGATTTGCAGTGAAGTTTAAGTATCGAATCAGTAAAAAAACACGTTTTATAAGCCATTTATTAGCCTCGGCGTGTTTTATTGGGCTTTTTATTTGGGGTTGGGATTTGCCCATGTCCGAGGTTTTGGCTTTTTTTATTATTTTGATGGTTTTTTTAGTGGCGATTTTAGCGGTATCGGCCTTGTTAGGTTTTGCGCTGCGATTATATCGTGCAAAAAAAGAGCAGCAGAGCATTGACGAGTAATATTTATCTGAGAAACAGTGTCGATTTTTTTAAAACATTTATAGGCAGAGAAATAAAGCGTGTTCAGTATGGCTTAGACGTATTATTCGCAACTTTTTGGGGTTTCGACCTTCGCAATAGATACAAATGCGAGAAATTCTAGTTGCAAATACTAAAATTCTAGTGACAAGCACTAAGCTGCTGCAGGTAGTTAGTAGCATCTAAGCGCGATTATGTTGTGAAGCAGGCTATTATTAATGGACATGGATACAAACATCATGGAAACAAGCGAGATACGAGGCGAACAATGAGCGATTACAAGGTCCCCCAGCGTGATATGCAGTTTGTGTTGCACGAGCTGTTAGATTATGAAAACCACTTTACCCGCATTACCAACGGTGCTGATGCTAGTCGAGATGTTTTTGATGCAGTACTCGAAGAAGCCGGTAAGTTTTGTGAAAATGTTATTGCGCCCCTCAATCGCATGGGTGACATACAAGGTTGTCAATTTAATGCAGGGCAGGTGACTACGCCCGACGGGTTTAAAGAGGCTTATCAGCAATATGTTGAGGCGGGTTGGCCGAGTATGAGCCACGCCGTCGAATACGGCGGCCAAGGTTTGCCGGGTTCGGTTGAGACTATTATTTCCGAAATGGTGGGTGCGGCTAACTGGGCTTGGGGTATGTATCCCGGTTTATCGCATGGGGCTATGCGAACCATTTTTACCCACGGCACCGATGAGCAAAAAGATATTTATTTGACCAAGCTGATTGAAGGACGCTGGACAGGCACTATGTGTTTGACCGAAGCCCATTGCGGCACCGATTTGGGCATGCTCAAAACCAAAGCCGAGCCCAATGCCGATGGTAGTTACCGCATCACCGGCACTAAGATTTTTATTTCGGCGGGTGATCACGATTTTGCCGAAAATATTGTGCATATTGTACTGGCGCGGTTACCGGATGCGCCGGAAGGCACTAAGGGTATTTCGCTGTTTATTGTTCCTAAGCGATTACCCAAAGACGGTGGGGTGGGCGAGCTCAATGGCGTAAGTTGCGGCGCTATCGAGCACAAAATGGGTATTCATGGTAATGCGACCTGCGTTTTAAATTTTGATGGCGCGCAGGGCTTTTTGATTGGCGAGGTGAACCGTGGCCTTAATTGCATGTTTACGTTTATGAATAGCGCGCGCTTAGGTACATCGTTACAAGGTTTGGCGCATGCGGAGTTGGGTTTTCAAAAATCATTAGCCTACGCTACCGACCGTTTGCAAATGCGCGCTTTATCGGGCGTTAAAAACCCCAGCGGTCCGGCCGACCCGATTATTTGCCATCCCGATGTACGTCGCATGCTACTCACACAAAAAGCTTTTGCCGAAGGTGGCCGTATGCTGGCCTATTTTCTTGCGCAGCAGGTGGATTTAGATGAGTACGCTATTGATGCCACGGCTAAAGAAGAAGCGACTGAATTATTGGCGCTGTTAACGCCTATTGCTAAAGCGTTTATGACCGAAACGGGTTTTGAGTCGGCCAACTTGGCGGTGCAATGTTTTGGTGGTCACGGTTACATTGCCGAATGGGGAGTCGAGCAAAACCTGCGCGATAGCCGTATATCGACACTTTACGAAGGCACTACGGGTATTCAAGCGTTGGATTTGTTGGGTCGTAAAGTGCTACATACGCAAGGTGCAACCTTGCGCCGCTTTACCAAAATGATTCATAAATATTGCGAAGCACAAAAAGCTAACCCAGCGATGCTCGAATTTGTTACGCCCTTGGCTGAACTTAATAAAGAATGGGGCGATGTGACCATGCACATAGGTTTGGCGGCAATGAATAATGCCGAAGAAGTGGGTGCGGCAAGCGTCGATTACATTATGTATTCGGGTTACATTACTTTTGCTTATTTTTGGGCGAGAGCCGCCGAAGTGGCATTGGCAAAACAAGCGGAAGGCGATTTTTATGGTGCGAAATTAAAAACGGCGCGTTTTTTCTATCAACGATTATTGCCGCGCACCCGCACCTATTTAGCCACAATGAAGTCTGGCGCCGATAACTTGTTGACGCTTGATGCCGAGCATTTTCATTTTTAATCGGTGAGTTTTGAGTCTTTGATAAAAGCCCCGCAGCAACGCGGGGCTTTTTTATGTTCGCTATTTTTTAAGGTTAAATTTTTCAACTTTATAACCTTGCTTTCGTAGAAGATTTTGCACGCTGTCATCGCCTACCAAATGGGCAGCACCGACTAAGATAAATTCTTTTTCAGGCGTTTTAATCATTTGTTCGATATGTTTTAGCCAGTTAAGGTTTCGCTTTAGCAATAAATTACTATAAGCCTCGGGAAGCCGGTCCTTCATCACTTGAATCATTTTTGTATTGATGGCGACAAGGTCGGCGTTTTTCCACGCTTTAATGAGCTGCGTAAATTCTTTTTCTACATTTTCTAAATCATCCAGCGAGCCATTTACATAGTCGTCTTCATAGCCTTCACCGAGACTCGCGAGCGTAGTGATTTGCTCGTCGGGCGTCTCTAGGCTGGCGATGGGCTTTTTGGCGTTGGTGGCCAGCGTAGAAAAATAATTTTCGATACCGCTGTGATTTTGCACGCCTATTTTTTGCAATTCGATTTGCGACAGCATCAATATTGCCATCGCAGGTTTAAAGGTTTTCATGGTTTCGATGGGAATGTTGCGTGTTTCGGCAAAATGCTGGAGTCTCGCAAAAGTCGCTGGTTGCAAACTGGATTCTAAGGTTTTTCCAGGCGGTAAACTCATTCGCATCATCAGTTGTTGCTGAAAACCCATATCCATCGCCGCTTTAATATCCGTTTCAAAAACAATAACGTCGCTGTTATTAAACGCCTCTGTGTATTCGGGGTTGAGCGGGTAATCGCTTTCGCGCAGCATGTGCAGGGTGCCACCTAAATAAAGCTCGCCTTGGTCGTTAGAGACTTTCCATACCATGGCATCGGCATGTGTGAATTGACTAAATAGCGTGGTGGCCGCTAATACTGACAATAATCGTTTGAGCATAAGTACTTCCTATTGGGTGCCGTATTTTGTCTGGTGTTGTTTTGCTGCACTGCCCTTAACGGCGCTAAAACCTAGATTGACTGATCTCGTATAGCTTGCCAATAAAGACCTGCTCGCGCTTAGCCGTTAAAAACGGTTAAAATTGCCCCCTTTTGTCTGGCGCCTATGGCCTCCTCCTCTTGTTTCACTATCAGGAGCTCGGGCGTTAGTCTCCGACCTTTACGATTTGATGTGGCCTAAATGTCTGATGCCAGTTTGCGTATTACCGAAATATTTTATTCTCTACAAGGCGAAGCCAAGACTGTAGGTTTACCTACGGTGTTTGTGCGCCTTACGGGCTGCCCGCTGCGCTGCGGCTATTGTGATTCTGAGTATGCGTTTTACGGCGGCGAGCGCTGGGCCTTGGTGGATATTTTGGCCGAAGTGCAAAAATACAAGCCGCGTTATGTGTGTGTTACTGGTGGCGAGCCTTTGGCGCAACCTAATTGCTGGCCACTGCTCACTTTATTGTGTGATGCCGGTTTTGAGGTCTCCTTAGAAACCAGCGGTGCCATCGATGTTACGGGTGTTGATGTGCGGGTTAGTATAGTGATGGACTTAAAATCGCCGAGTTCGGGCGAGGTCAGTAAAAATCGTTATGCCAATATCGCGTTGTTATCGGCCAAAGATCAAATCAAGTGCGTATTGGCTACGCGTGAAGATTATGACTGGGCCAAATTTAAGCTCGATGAATATCAATTGCCTGCGCGAGTGGGTGAGGTGTTGTTTTCGCCGGTGCATGGGCAATTGGCCGAGCGCACATTAGCCGATTGGATAGTGGAAGATAATCTTCCCGTGCGTTTTCAAATACAGCTTCACAAATTGTTGTGGGGTGATAAGCCAGGTGTTTAGGGGGCGGAATGAGTGAAGTCAAAAACAAAAGAGCGGTTGTTTTAGTCTCGGGCGGTTTGGATTCGACCACCGTATTGGCGATTGCCCAAGCTGAGGGTTACAGCTGTTATACGCTCAGTTTTGATTACGGTCAGCGCCACCGAGCCGAGCTTGCTGCCGCTGAAGTTACCGCCAAAACCTACGGTGCGGTGGTGCACAAAGTGGTATCACTGGATTTACGCACGATTGGTGGCTCGTCGTTAACCGATGAATCTATCGCGGTGCCCGAGGATGATCCAGAAGGTATTCCTTCGACCTACGTGCCCGCGCGCAATACCGTGTTTTTATCGATTGCGCTGGGGTGGGCGGAAGTATTAGACGCCGAAGCCATTTTTATTGGCGTGAATGCCGTTGATTATTCGGGTTATCCCGATTGTCGCCCCGAGTATATCCAGGCATTTCAGGCGATGGCCAATTTGGCCACACGCTCGGGTGTCGAAGGCAAACCCTTAAAAATTGTGACGCCTTTGCTGGATTTATCCAAAAGGCAAATTGTTGAAAAAGGTTTGGCACTGGGCATTGATTACGGCTTGACGGTGTCGTGTTATCAGGCTGATGGGCAAGGTCGAGCCTGTGGTCGTTGTGATTCTTGCAAACTGCGCAAAAAAGGTTTTAGCGAGGCGGGCGTTATTGATCCTACCCGTTATGTTGCCGTTTAAACGCGCTGCCCATTGGCGATAGACCGTGACTTGGGTAGAATACCCGACTAAATCACTAGGTTATCTGGCGTTAGCGTTTTTCTGTTGTCTTAGCTATTGCTGCGGGCACATGCCAAGTTCACGCTGCCTTGATTACCGATCCAAGCTATTGAGTATTAGCGAATCTTGAGTGCTATTTATGTCGCAATTCGAAGTTCTATCTGAGTCAAAACCGCAAGAGCAAGGCGCTGGCCGCTTGCCGAATGTGAATATTACCGAGTCTGCGCAAGCATACTTAGCGGGCCTGCTGGAAAAACAAAATTGCGAAGGCATTGCCATTCGCATGTTTGTTTCCTCGCCTGGCACAGCGCAAGCCGAAACCTGCATTGCCTATAGTCGCCCAGGGGAAGAAAAAGAGGGTGATGTAAAAGTTTCGCTCAATGGTCTTGATGCTTGGTTTGAGGGGCGCAGCATTCCGTTTTTAGACGATGCCAAAGTGGATTACTCGCCAGATCGCATGGGTGGGCAGCTGACGATTCGCGCGCCTAATTCAAAAATGCCAAAAATTACCGACGATAGCCCAATAGAAGACATCATCAATTATGTATTAGTGAACGAAATCAACCCTGGTTTGGCCTCGCATGGCGGTAATGTATCGCTAGAGGAGTTGACCGCTGATAATGTTGCCGTATTGAAGTTTGGTGGCGGTTGCCAAGGTTGTAGCGCGGTTGATATGACACTCAAAGGCGGTGTTGAAAAAACCCTGATGGAAAAAGTGCCGGGCTTAAAAGGCGTGCGCGACATCACCGATCACACCGACAGTTCGCAAGCTTATTATTCGTAGTTATTGTTATTCATAGTAATTATTTTTTGTAACTATTCAGCCATATAGCCCACAAGCCGTTGCGCAATTATTTTCTGGGCCGCTCAAGCCTTCCATGGGCGCTATACAAGCGTTCCCGACGCTTAAATGCCCTGAAAATAATCACTCAACGACTTGTTTGATCGAAGTTTTTTTGTAGGGCTGAATAGTTACTATTTTTTTATCTAAAAAGCCCGCTGGTTAGCCATTGGGCTTTTTTTATGATCTTCACTTTTGAGTTATTTTTATGCGTTTATCGCCCGTCCAATTAAATCGTTTTTGGCCTTGGTTGCTGGGTGCGGGCTTGGCATTGTTGATTTTTTCGGTATTAGTCTCGCTCGTATTTGGCGCCTCGGTTATCACTTTAAAGCAGTTAGGTTTGTGGGCATTGGGGCAGGGCGATGCGCAAACACAGTTGATCATTGGGAGTTTGCGGCTACCGCGCGCGTTATTGGCGGCTGTTGTGGGTGCTTTGTTGGGCATTTGTGGCGCGGCGTCGCAGGGCTTGTTCCGTAATCCTTTGGCCGATCCCTCTTTGATTGGCGTTACTGCCGGAGCCTCGGCGGGCGCTAGTCTAGTGATTGTGTGTCTTAACTTTTCTTACTGGGGATTGTGGGGATTATCGGTAATTTCACTCGGTGCTTTTGCGGGTGCAACGCTAGTGGTGTTATGTGTTTATCGCTTGGCTACGGGTGCACAGGGAACCTCAGTCGCAACGATGTTACTGGCAGGCGTGGCGTTTAGCTATTTGGCGGGCAGCTTGACGGGTGTTTTAGAGTTTGTGGCCGACAATCAACGTTTACGGCAAATGAGCCTTTGGCGTATGGGCGGTTTAGATGGCGCCAATGCAGTGACGGTAAGTTTAATTGCGGCGGTATGTGTGATGGTTACTGCCCTACTTTATGCGCAGCATCGTGCTTTAAATGCGTTGCTATTGGGGGAGTCGGAGGCGCGCTATTTGGGTATTGCAGTTGATAGTGTTAAGCGCCGGGTGGTTATTTGTATTGCGGCGGGTGTGGGTGTATCGGTAGCGCTGGCAGGTTCAATTGCGTTTGTTGGGCTAGTTGTTCCTCATATGGTGCGCGCATTTGTTGGCCCAAATCACCGTTATTTGTTACCGATGAGCGCGTGCTTTGGTGCGGTTTTATTGGTGGTCGCCGACCTTTTTGCCCGCACATTGATTGCGCCGACCGAGTTACCCGTAGGTTTACTCACGGCTTGTTTGGGTGCGCCGGTCTTTATTTTACTGCTGTATCGACATCAAAAAATGAGGAGCCTCTCGTGTTGAGTGTGCAGGGGCTGTGTTACTGCAAGGGCGGCACAGCGTTTCTTTCGAATATTCATTTTGAGCTTATGGCAGGCACTGTTTTGGGTGTTATTGGGCCTAATGGCGCGGGTAAAACCACGCTTGTGCGTGCATTGCTGAACGATTCAACACCCACGGCAGGTAAAGTTTTGCTCGATGGTCAGGCGTTAGCGCGTATGGATGCCAAGGTTAAAGCTAAACAAGTGGCCATGCTGCCGCAAATGTCCGAATTGCGTTTTCCTTTCACCGTCGAAGAGGTGGTGCAGTTGGGTCGGATTCCCCACGCCAGTGGTCGTCTGGCGGACGCGCGCATAGTCGATGAGGCAATGGCGTTAATGGACATCACTTACCTGCAGGGGCGCTGTTATACCGATTTATCGGGCGGTGAAAAACAGCGCACCCAGCTGGCCCGCGTGATGGCTCAAATTTGGCGCGCAGAGGATGCGGCGGGGAGTCGCGTGTTGGTTTTGGATGAGCCTACTAGCTCGCTGGATTTAGGCCATAAGCAGCAACTGATGAAGACCATTCACGCATTGGCTGCACAGGGCGTGGCAGTAGTGTTTATCGAGCATGATTTAAATACCGTTGCGCATCATTGTGATGATTTACTGGTGCTGCAGTGCGGTCATGTAAAGGCTTACGGTAAAACGGTCGATATTTTGACCGAGTCATTAATTAACGATGTGTTTGATGCGCAGGTACGGGTTTTGATGCATCAAAATAAGCTAACGGTGATTGGATGAAGCGATTATTGAACGTTAAGTGTTGGTTGTTATGTATCTGTGTTTGGGCCGTTAAGGTGTCGGCGTTAGAGGTCACTGATTATTTGGGGCGCACAGTCAGGCTTGCTAAGCCCGCCGAGCGTATTGTGGCGCTGGCGCCTCATGTGGTTGAGAATATTTTCAGTGCGGGCGGTGGCGAGCGCTTGGTGGGAGTGGTGGATTACAGCGATTATCCCGAGGCCGCTAAAAAAATCCCACGCGTAGGCACTATTTCTTCTCACAGCATGGAAGCCATTGTTGCACTTAAGCCCGATTTGGTCGTAGCCTGGACAGGCTCTGGCGGCGCTAAAGTGCTCGGTCAGTTAGAGGCATTAGGCTTGACGGTGTACATGAGCGATCCACGTAAACTCCCCGATGTTGCGCGCTCTATTCGTGATTACGGTTTTTTGATGGGTACGGAGAAGATTGCCGAGGCTACGGCAGAGCAATTCTTGAACCATTTGACGGCTTTACAGGTGCAATATCAACATCGCGCCGAATTGAGTGTGTTGTATCAGGTATGGCATACGCCCCTACAAACACTAAGTGACGAGCACATTATTAGTGATGTAATTCATTTGTGTGGTGGCCGTAATGTTTTTGGTGATGCCAAGATTGTTGCGCCAAAAATCAATTTGGAAGCTGTTTTTGCGCGCAATCCGGATGTGATAGTGGCTAGTGGAATGGGAGTGGCTCGACCAGAATGGCTTGATGATTGGAAGCGGTGGCCAAGCTTAAAAGCGGTAGAAAAGGGAAATTTGTATTTTGTGCCGCCTGATATTATTCAACGCCATACGGCCCGCATCCTTGAGGGCGCTCAGTTAATGTGCGAAAGCCTCGATAAGGCGCGCATCAAAATTAAAGGTTAACAGGGTATTTTTAATGTTCTGTAGGGTTAACCAGTGCAGAGCTGTATTGGTAGAGCGATTCAATATAGTCGTTGTATTCAGAGCTTGGTGGGATTGACTCTGTGTGGGTGCAGCTTACTCGGTTGGCTTGCCACTCAACAATCTTGCGCGCATAGATGGGCTCTTCGTTTTCAAAGCCAATGCCAATCAACTGTAGACGTGCTCGTTCGACACAAAATTCGGTGCTAATTTCGTCAATAAATTGCGATAAGGCGTAGGAACTATTTAAGGCATTAAGAATAAAGTTTGGAATAAATAAATAGTCTGCACCCGACATGCTGGTCAAACGCAGTTCCCGCCAAAGATTTAACGTACCCTCAAGGCTGTTAGTGAGATCATTCTGGCCGATGGCGCGGTCTTGTGAGTGGGCGGTCTGTGTTTGTTGCGGTGAGTATGAAGTCGTCATGGGAGTCGCCTCTAATGAGATTATTTTACATTGGATATGACAATGTAATTTCTTGTGCGACTTTAGTGTGTATAAAGGCTGAATAAATTGCCAGTGCTTAGTTGGGGATACTGAGAGGCGGTAGGCGTTTAAGGGTGGGCGTTGTGCTCATTTTTACAGTTTTGTGCGGAACTTAGTTAAGCTGTTATTTTGGTTATAGCAATAATTTTTGTTATAACAATTATTCTGGTTATGGCAGTAGAGGAAGATGTAGAAATAAGCGTGTAGCGGCACCATGATTATTACGGCGCCGCTACTTTGTTTCGTTAGGTGCGTTTGGGCAATAGGTTTTTTAGGCTGTTGTGCATATTCAACAAGGCTTCCTCGGTTGTTCCCCAGTCGATACAGGCATCGGTAATGGAAACGCCATATTCTAATTTGGATAGATCGGCGGGAATTTTTTGGCTGCCAGCGCCAATATTGCTTTCGACCATTATGCCAATAATTGAAGTATTGCCGTCAACGATTTGGTGTGTCACGTTTTCCATTACCAGCGGTTGTAGCTCGTGGGTTTTATTGGAGTTAGCGTGGCTGCAGTCGATCATGATGTTGGTCGGAACCTTGGCGGCGGCGAGCTCTTTTTCGCACAGCGTAACGCTGACCGAGTCGTAATTAGGCTTGCCATTACCGCCGCGCAGCACAACGTGTCCGTAGGGGTTGCCCCTGGTTCGAATAATTGACACTTGGCCGTTACCGTTAATGCCTAAAAAACGATGTGGGTTGCTAACTGATTGCAGTGCATTAATAGCAACCGTTAAGCCACCGTCGGTGCCATTTTTAAACCCCACTGGTGATGACAAGCCGCTGGCCATTTCGCGGTGTGTTTGCGATTCGGTGGTGCGTGCGCCAATCGCCGACCAAGAAATAAGATCTTGTAAGTATTGCGGCGAAATGGGGTCAAGTGCTTCGGTTGCTGCAGGCAGGCCAATTTCAGCAATATCCAATAACAATTTACGGCCCACATACAAACCTTCTTCAATCTTGAAGGAATCATTAATGTGTGGGTCATTAATTAAGCCTTTCCAGCCCGTTGTTGTGCGGGGCTTTTCAAAGTACACGCGCATAATAATCAGTAGGGTGTCTGAAACTTTATCGGCAAGGTTTTTTAGACGATGTGCGTAATCAATGGCGGCTTTCGGGTCGTGGATAGAGCAGGGCCCTACAACAACGATGAGGCGGTGATCTTGGCGGTCGAGAATGTTGCGCACCGCATGGCGACCTTGAGTAACGCAGCGCTCGGCCGCGCTGCTGAGGGGGAGTTGTGCTTTAAGATCATCAGGAGAAATAAGAATCTCTTGGGATACAAGATTTAAATCGTCGATATTAATGTTTGTCATGGAGGCAAATACTTATAGAAAAATTTGGCCGCATTGTACTGAGTTAAACGGGATAAAGTCCATGGTAGGTGGCAGCTTTACACGGACCCTTAGGTAGGCTTTGTGTATGCTGGCTGGTATTATCGCGGCTTGATTGAATTAAGGCTTCTAATTTAATGTTGGTAATGATCGATAATTACGACTCGTTTACGTTTAACGTAGTGCGTTATTTGGAGGAGTTAGGCGCTGAAGTAGTTGTAATGCGCAACGACGGCATCACGCTCGATCACTTGGTAGCTCTTGCGCCGCAAGCATTAATTATTTCGCCAGGGCCTTGCACGCCAGATCAAGCGGGCATTACCTTGGCGGCCATCGCGTATTTTTCTGGCCGCATCCCTATTCTGGGGGTGTGCCTTGGTCATCAAGCTATAGCACAAAGTTTTGGCGCCAAGGTACAGCGTGCCGAGCGGCCTATTCACGGCAAAACGTCACTTTTAGTGCATAACCGTCAGGGTTTATTTACTCATTTGCCGCCCACTTTCAGCGTGGCGAGATATCACTCGTTGGTGGTGGCGGCCGAGTCTTTACCCTCTTGTTTAAGGATGGATGCTTGGGTTGACGAAGGTCGTCCGGTTATTATGGCGATTTCTCACGTTAGCCTACCGATTCATGGTGTGCAGTTTCACCCCGAGTCGGTATTGAGTGAGCAAGGGCATGCGTTATTGAAATCTTTTTTATTACATTATGGGCTGGTAACTAACCATGGAAATTAAACAGGCTATTGCAAAACTCATGGCAGGCAACTCTTTAGGTCGCGATGCCATGAGCGCCGTTATGATGCAAATTATGACGGGGGAGGCTACGCAAGCGCAGATTGGCGGCTTTTTAGTGGCCTTAACAATGAAGGGCGAAACCGTTGAAGAAATTACCGGCGCCGCTGATGTGATGCGCCAATTATCAACAGTCGTCACCATCAATGCGCCTGCCATTGTGGATACCTGCGGTACGGGTGGCGATGGTGCGGGTTTATTTAATGTCTCTACGGCATCCGCTTTTGTGGTGGCGGCGGCGGGTGGTTATGTTGCTAAACACGGTAATCGCTCGGTAACTAGTTCAACGGGCAGTGCCGATATATTAGAGGCAGCAGGCGTTAACCTGGACATTACCGCTGAGCAGGTAGCCAAGTGTGTGGAATCCTTGGGGGTGGGCTTTATGTTTGCGCCCGCACACCATGGCGCTATGAAATATGCCACGGCTCCGCGTAAAGAGCTGGGCTTGCGCACTATTTTTAATGTCTTGGGTCCACTCACCAACCCCGCCAAGGCCAAGCGACAGGTGTTGGGTGTGTTTGATAAAACATTATGCCGCCCCCTGGCCGAGGTGCTTAAAGCTTTGGGTAGCGAGCACGTCATGGTAGTCAGCGCCGATGATGGTCTTGATGAGGTGTCTTTGGCCGTCAATACGCACGTGGCCGAACTTAAAGAAGGCGTTGTTTGCGAGTATGAGATTTACCCTGGAGTCGCAGGCATAAAAATACAATCGCTAGAAGGTCTTCGCGTGAGTAATGCGCAAGAGTCATTGGCGTTAGTGCGCGAAGTTTTTGCGCGCGTCGATAATCCTCGGGCCAATAAAGCTCGCGATATGGTTGCGATTAATGCGGGCGCCGCTTTGTATGTAGCGGGTATTGCCGATTCCTATTCCGAAGGCGTCGAGCTTGCGCTGGATACTTTGGCGACGGGTTTGCCGGGCGAAAAATTAAAAGAGTTGGCTGAAATGACGGCGTGTTTTTAATCCGCCAATTATCATCTACACCTATTTAAAGTATGAGGCTAAATTAAGACGTGACGGATACTCCAACAGTACTCAAAAAAATTCTTGCGCGTAAACACGAAGAGGTTGCGGCGGCTAAGCAACTGCGAAGCGAAGCGCAATGGTTGAGTGTCGCTACGCAACAGCCAGCGACGCGCGGCTTTAGCGTCGCGCTTGTGCAACGCATTTTGCAGCAGCAAAACGCTGTCATTGCAGAGATTAAAAAAGCGAGCCCGAGCAAGGGCGTGATTCGCGAAAATTTTGATCCCGTCGCTATTGCGAAATCATACGAGCAAGCAGGTGCTGCGTGTTTGTCGGTATTAACGGATCGCGATTTTTTTCAAGGTTGTGATGAATATATGCAGGCGGCGCGTAATGCCACGCAACTGCCTGTAATCCGCAAAGACTTTATGGTGGATAGCTACCAAATCACAGAATCACGTGCTTTAGGAGCCGACTGCATTTTATTAATTGTTGCGGCGCTCGAAAAAATGCAATTACACGATTTTCATCAGCAGGCGCTGAACTTGGGTTTGGATGTTTTAATCGAGGTGCACAATGCAGCCGAAATGGAGTTGGCTTTGGCACTCGATAACCCCTTAGTCGGTATTAATAATCGTAATTTGCATACTTTTGACGTTACTTTGAATACCACATTTGAATTGTTGCAAAGGGTACCGAAGGGGAGGTATGTGATAACCGAGAGTGGAATTTTTACCCGAGAAGATGTTGCTGCCATGCGCGCCGCTGAGGTGTTTGGTTTTTTGGTGGGAGAATCTTTTATGCGCGCGCCAAGTCCTGGCGACAAACTACAGGAAATCTTTTGTTGATTTTGTGATTGATAGTTATTTAATGTAAGCCATAAAAAAACCAGCCATGGCTGGTTTTTTTATGGCTATTAATAATATGGCTTTAGCGCGTACCGTAAACAACCATGGTTTTACCTTTTACAGACACCAAGCCTTGTAGCTCAAGAGTTTTAAGAACTCGCCCTACCATTTCGCGCGAGCAACCCACAATGCGGCCAATTTCTTGACGGGTAATTTTAATTTGCATTCCGTCAGGGTGCGTCATTGCATCGGGTTCTTTGCATAACTCAAGTAGCGTACGTGCAACGCGACCTGTTACATCAAGAAAGGCTAAATCGCCCACCTTACGAGTCGTAGCGCGTAAACGGTGCGCCATTTGAGCGCTCAGCGAAAATAAATACTCGGGGCTATTTGCGCTCAGCTCCATGAACTTTGCGTAACTGATTTCAGCAATTTCACACTCCGATTTCGCCCTTACCCAAGCACTGCGTGGATCTTTTTCGTCGAATAGACCCATTTCGCCAAAAAAGTCGCCATCGTTAAGATAAGCAACAATCATTTCACGGCCTTCATCGTCTTCAATCAAAACCGTAACCGAGCCTTTGATGATGTAATAAAGCGAATTGCTATTGTCGCCCGCGTAAATCAGCGTGCTTTTAGCCGGGTAGCGGCGACGATGGCAGTGAATAAGAAAGCCTTCGAGGTTCTTTATGTGTGGCGTATGCGGAATGGCAACCAAAACGAATGTCCTCTGTGTAGTGTGCGGGAATTATGCTTGTTTTACGTGTTAGGTAAGCAACGAATAATGTTTACGCTCTCAATGCTCATTTTGCCATCAAAAAGTTTTCTGATCTTTTTAATCGTTGAGGCTGTTATTGATGTTTGCTGCGAGCGTGCTCTAACTATAGGGTAAACAAAGCTTTGTAATTATTAAAATAATAAAAAAAATCGAGCTCGGCACGGACTTAACGAGTCTTATGCATTATCACTCTTCGTCTATCGCTTGGCTACGCATGGCTACCTGCGCTGTGATGGTTTTGTTATGGGAACCACAGTTTTGACGCAATTCACCATAGCCTATGGTAGCCTGCGCATCTTTTTGATGGGTCAATGTATAAAAACTGCACGTTTGGAGTGAACTCTATGCAAGCAACAGTAAAGTGGGTCGATGGTGTAATGTTTGTCGCTGAGTCGGGTAGTGGCCATGCCATAACAATGGATGGCCCACCTGATCATGGCGGTCGCAATATGGCCGCCAGACCCATGGAAATGATTTTGATGGGGCTGGGCGGTTGTGCGTCGTTTGATGTTATTTCTATTTTGAAAAAATCACGTCAACAAGTGACCGATTGCCGTGTTGAGTTGAAGGCCGAGCGCGCAGACGGCACTCCTTCACCGTTTACCAAAATACATTTACATTTTGTGGTAACGGGCGTGGCGTTAAAAGAAGTCCAAGTCGAGCGCGCAGTCGTTTTATCGGCCACTAAATACTGCTCGGCGTCGATTATGTTAGAAGCCGCCGGTGTTGAATTAACGCACGATTTTGAAGTGGTTGAGCTATAGCGAAGTTCGATTTTTTTGCGGCATTATGAAATATGGATTTTAGCGCTAGGCATTAAAGGCGATAACTCGCCCATGTCATGAGCGTGGCGACGTAACTCATCAGTTTTTTAACCGATTGGGGAAAGTCTATGCCGCCAGCATTAAGGGCAAAGCTCGCGTGCTCGGCTTCGTCGGCATACATTTGCGTCACTATAGCTTTTGAGCGTAGATCGTTGCTCGGCAGTGATTGCATGTGTTCGTGGAGGTGCTTGCACACTTGCTCTTCAGTGGCGGCTACAAAACCTAGGCTGAGTTTATCGCTAATAGCGCCTGCACCTGCGCCAATACCAAAACTAAGCCCATACCACAGTGGATTTAAATAGCTGCTTTGTGCGTTTAATTCGTTTAAACGTTGTTGGCACCAAGCAAGGTGGTCTTCTTCTTCAATAGCGGCGGCGTGTAACTGTGCACGAATAGTCGGTAGTTTAGCTGTGAGTGCTTGGCCTTGATAAAGCGCTTGCGCGCAAACTTCACCCGTGTGGTTTACGCGCATGAGTCCTGCGCTGTGATTTTTTTCGCGGCTGGATAATTCGGCTTCGGGGATGGCATTAGCCGGATTAGCGCGCGCAACCTGCGTGCGCTTACCGTGCAATGTGCGCAACAGCGAATCGAATTGCGCAATACCATGGTCCAGAAAATTATGTTGTCTGAAGTTATTTTTGTGGGGCATTAAATTGTTCTTGTCGTGCGCTTTTGTCATTGGGTTTACCTAAAACTAAATGATGGCGGCCTATATTAATCGCGCCGCCTCAGGCCAAAATAGCCTTGGCATAATACGGACTGCGCACAACAGTAACAGCAGTATTTTTCATAAAAAATTCCAAATTAGCGAGGAGCTTTGTCGTGGAAAGCCAAGATCTACAATTATTATTACAGGGTTCTGCGTCTTTGCTGGTGATAGAAACTTTTGACGAACCTCGCGCGTTGGATTTATTGGTACACTTTTTAAAACGAGATCCCGCTCCGCTGTACCGTTGGAGTATTACCGAGGGTCTGCAGTTAGCTGGCTTGAGTTTGGCATCGACGCCCACCAGTGAAGAAAAAAGCGTTGAGCTAGAAGTCGCATTAAAGGCCATTAAAGTGCAGCGTATTCAAGGTATTTACGTGTTGTGCGACACCCATCCATTTATTGACGAGCCTAAAATAATTCGTTTAATTAAAGATATTTTATTTAGCAAAGTGCCCGCGCATAAAATAATTTTATTAAGTCATGCCCTTAATTTGCCCGTCGAACTGGCGCGTTTTGCGGTAAAAATCCCCGTTAATTTACCCTCAGATGAAGAAATATTAGGCATGATTCGTGAGGAGGCCGAGCATTGGTCTCGTTTCAATGGTGGCCATCGCATTAAAACAGATAATCAAGCTTTGCTCGCATTGGTGAGCAATTTACGCGGTTTGCCGCATTTGGATGTTCGGCGTTTAGCGCGCGGTGCAATAGCCGACGATGGCGCAATTACCGCATCGGATTTGCCCTTCGTCAATAAAGCCAAATTCCAGTTAATGAATATGGATAGCGTTTTACATTTTGAGTTTGATACGGCCAGCATGAGCGATGTAGCGGGTTTGATGGTTTTTAAACGCTGGTTGAATGAGCGCCGCCCTGCTTTTTTAGAGGGCTCCAAAGATATTCCCAAGGGCGTATTGTTGCTGGGTGTGCAAGGCGGTGGTAAAAGTTTGGCCGCAAAAGCAGTG
Source organism: Marinagarivorans sp. (assembly GCA_034519605.1). GTDB lineage: Bacteria > Pseudomonadota > Gammaproteobacteria > Pseudomonadales > Cellvibrionaceae > Marinagarivorans. The sequence continues at coordinate 58,906 of JAXHOG010000072.1, read as the reverse complement.
GCGGGTGTATGGAGCATTCCTTTATTACGTCTCGATATGGCGCAGCTGTTTAATAAATATATTGGTGAGACCGAGAAAAATCTACGGCAAGCTTTAGCGCTAGCCGATACGTTGTCACCATGCGTATTGTGGATTGATGAGCTTGAAAAAGGCTTGGCGACAAATAGCAGTGAAGGTGGTTTAACGCAGCGAATTTTAGGCACATTACTGACCTGGATGAGCGAACGAAAAAGTCGCGTATTTATTGTGGCAACCAGTAATGAAATTTCCGATTTACCTCCCGAGCTGTTACGTAAGGGCCGTTTCGACGAAATCTTTTTTATTGATTTGCCCGATAAAAATATTCGCCAGCAAATATTCAGTATTCATTTGCAAAAGCGTGAAATGGATATTGCGAACTTTAATTTATCGGCATTGGCCGACGCGACCGAAGGTTTTACTGGCGCTGAAATAGAGCAGGCCGTGGTATCCGCTATTTACAATGCTACCGCGCGCAAACGCACCATCGACACCGAATGTATTTTAACGGCGGTGCATAAAACTAAACCTTTATCTGTAGTCATGGCCGAGCCCATGGCAAAATTGCGCGCTTGGGCAGCAACGCGCGCGGTAAGTGCGGGTTAGCGAAGAAAAAAACCTATGACTAATGCTTTTATTACCGTATTTAATCGCCGATTAGCAACAACGCGCCGCCCTTTTTTGGCCCGAGGTAGCGCCATTAAACGTTGCGGCCATTGCATGATTGCTAAAACCCATTGTATATGTCAGTGGTTAAAACCTTTTAGTGGCGGGCATTTATCAAGCGATACAATGGCCGTAGATTTAGTGCTTTTAATGCACAGTGATGAAATTCTTAAACCCACCAATACTGGGCGTTTAGCGGCTGATGCATTCCCCAATAACTGCTGGGTTTTTGAGTGGTCTCGTTTAGAGCCTTCGAAGGAATTAATAGCACTGCTTGAAGATCCAGCACGTCAATGCGTGGTTGTTTATCCATCAACATTAATGCGCCCAGAATACGAACTCGTTGCGCCGATAGAGGTGCCCGCTAAGCGCCTCACCATTATTTTATTGGATGGCACATGGCGACAAGCAGCGCGAATGATTAATCACAGTCAGTGGCTGGCCCATGTTCCTTCTTTAGTGCTAGACATTACCGCGATAGAAAAGGGCAGTAATTATGCAATGCGCAAGGCTACGCAAGCGACACGCTTATCTACCGCTGAGGCCGCAGCGATTGCACTGGATCAAGTGGGGCAAAAAAAAGCAAGCCATCATTTATTGCAATTGTTTACCATTTTTAATGCTCATTATCATGCAACCCGTGCCTGTATTAAGCCTGAGCTAACAGATGCACATAGTTATTTAGAATCGCTTACCGTTTATTGATCGGGCGATTTCTTTTGATTTTTTTTGAAGAGTTATTTGGACAATATTATGGGTTTTAAAAGTTCGAGTGGATCTAAAATTGGCAATCGTGTGATGACGCGCGCCACTCAAAAAAATCCTGTTATTAATACTCAATTGTTGGGTGAAATATTCGAAGGTGTCGTGCGCGATGTTGTTAATAGCGGCAATGCTATTTTAGAACATCCGAGTGGGCTGGCTGTTTTTGTGCGCGGCGCTTGGTTGGGTGAGCGCGTGAGCGTAAAAATTACAGAGGTAAAAAACCGTTTTGCGCAAGCCGTATTATTAGATGTTATAGCGCCCTGTGCTGAGCGTGTGAGTTCGCCGTGTGAGCACTTTTCACCCTTAGCTGAAGGTTGCGGCGGCTGCGCATGGTTGTTTGTTAATTACGCCGCGCAGCTTAGGGTCAAACAAAGTTGGGTCGAAAAAAGTTTTGCCGAGTTATTAAATCCCGCCAAAACATCACCTATTTTACCCATTGTGGGCAGTACTAAGGCGTTGGGTTATCGCAATCGGGCGGAGTTTAAAACGGATGGTACGAAGCTGGGTTTTTTGGCGACTAATTCAAGTGATTTAATTGACGTTAAAGGCTGTCCTGTATTAGTGCCAGCTTTGGCAACACAGTTATTAAGCTTGCGCCAATTGTTGCCCAACGTAAATTGGCAGCAACAAAAACAACCGCGTAAGGGTAAAGCCTCGCCGCATTACACCTTAATTGCGGTGGATGATGATATGCCTCAGAGCGAGGTTTTGGTGAATCAACGCTTGCCGTTTAAGCAAGGTAATAGCGAGCAAAATACGGCATTAAAGCAGTGGCTAATTCAGGTGCTGCAGTCGTGCGATAGTGGCGCACCTGTGCTCGAACTATTTTGTGGCTCGGGTAATTTTACCGAGATTATTCATGCGGCAGGTTTAACGCAAATAATAGCCGCCGAATTGGCGAGCGATACCCTCACACAATTGCGTGAAAAAAAATTGGCGGGTGTTGTCGTTCACGAATTGGATTTATTTGATGAGGCAGCGTTAACAGCATTGTGCAAAGACAGCGCTACGGCCAGAACCTTAGTGTTGGATCCACCGCGCGACGGCCTTGCGTGCATCGAGCCTTTATTAAAACACCGAGGTTTTAAGCGCATTGCTTACCTCTCTTGTGATCTCGCCACCTGCACTCGCGACGTTAAACGTTTTGTAGCGGCGGGCTATAAAATCAAACAAATCCAACCTGTTGATATGTTTCCCAATACGCCGCATTTAGAATTGTGCGTATTTTTATCCAGGGCTTAGGTTGATAAATAGAACGAATATAGTTGTAGTTTGAGTGATGAAATCTTTAGCCCATATCCCTTTTATTTTTAAACGATCCCGAAAACGCAAAACCCTCGGCATGAAAATTATGAATGGCGAGGTCATCGTTTCGTATCCTGCGCATGCATCGCGCGCAGAACTGGATAAATGGGTAGCCAGTCAAGAGCAGTGGATACTCAAACATTATAAAAAACCAGCACCGATGCAAGCCTTTAAACCCAGCGATATTTTTTATTGGATGGGCCAAAAAATTGTGATGCAAGACATTTTAGATCCGAGCCACGGTTTGGCTTTGCCCTCTTATTTATTTGAGTTGCCGGTTGATGAGCAGACTTATTTTTTACTCGATGCCTGTGCGCTGGCGGCAGAAAAAGATTTGCCGCCTCGAGTGTTTCATTTTCAAGAAAAACTTGGCTTGTATGCTTGCTCCGTTAAACTGCGCGCCTATAAATCGCGCTGGGGAAGTTGCTCAAGTAAGGGCGAGCTCACGCTCAATACTTTATTAATGATGGCGCCCGATTGGGTGCGCGATTATGTCGTGGTGCACGAGCTTTGCCATTTAAAGCATCTTAATCATTCAGCGCAGTTTTGGGCTGAAGTTGGTCGCATTTTTGATCGCGTAGAAGTCCGCAATGCTAAAAACTGGCTTAAACAGCGCACGCAACAAATGCAGCATATTTATCGGTAATTACTCAGATGATTGTAAAACCAGAATTTAAAGATAAATCCATTCGCAGTTTTGTTATTCGCGGTGGCCGTATGACTGAAGGCCAGTTGTCGGCTTTTGATGAGTGGTGGCCAAAATATGGGCGCTCGTTACACGATGGTTTGGCTGCGACAGCCGATATTTTTGCGTTAGGCAAACCTGTAGTTGTAGAAGTCGGTTTTGGTATGGGTGATTCGCTGTTGGAGATGGCCATGGCTGACCCCGAAACACTTTTTGTCGGTATAGAAGTCCACCCTCCTGGCGTTGGCCGTTTAATTAATGAGGCTGGCCGCAACAATCTCGACAATCTTTGGGTGTTTATGGCTGATGCTACCGACGTCTTAACCGATTGTTTTTCCGATAATAGTCTCGAGCGTTTGCAGTTATTTTTCCCCGATCCATGGCATAAGAAAAAACATAATAAGCGTCGCATTGTGCAGTTGCCTTTTATTTCCACAATTGCAAAAAAGTTGCGTGTAGGTGGAGTTTTACATATGGCTACTGACTGGCAGCCTTATTCTGAATATATGGTTGAGGTGCTAGCGGGCAGTAATGATTACGTGAATAAGGCGGGCGATGTGTTGTTTTCGCCTGCGCCAGACTACCGACCTAAAACAAAATTTGAAAAGCGCGGCGAGCGTTTAGGTCACGGCGTTTGGGATTTGTTGTATGAAAAAAAGGCGGACGGTAACACAACAGGGGTGTAGCGAGTGTGTTATTTATTCCCATATTAAGCATTCATTCAGCCTTTTATGCTCTATAATCGCCGCCGCTGTGATGAGTTGGACTTTGAATCTATCAATTTGTTACTTATTAATCTCACAATTTCCGATTTGAAATTTAGGAGTACCACCCATGAAAACCCAGAAACTTTTAGCGCTTGCCGTTGCGGCAGTTGGTTTTAACGCTGTTGCATTAACCGTAAACGCGAGTGATTTTGAAGTCGGAGCGGGTGTTCCTTACTACGCATTTGACAAAGAAACCACATTGGACGACAAAGCAGGCTTTAACCTAAACATGGGTTACCGTTTTGATCGCCCTTTCGGTGTAGAGCTTTCTTACTCGCAGGTGAATACCGATATCGATCCTTCTCGCGCCGACGCTAAGATTCAAGACATTCATTTGGATGGCCTTTGGTATTTAGTCAACGAAGGTAAAGTTTTACCTTACGCGGCTTTAGGTGTGGGTATGCTTGACGCCGATGTTGAAGGTTTTGATTCTGATTCTGAAGAGGCTGTAAACTTTGGTTTAGGTGTTAAAGCCCATTTATCCCAAAACATTCGCGCACGTCTTGATGCGCGCTGGTTGTATAGCCACGACACTTACCAAGATCACAGTGTTTTAACCCTAGGTTTGAGCTATGTATTTGGTGGTGCCAAAACAGCGCCTGCTGTTGTATTTATGGATGCGGATAAAGACGGCGTTGAAGATTCTGGCGATAAGTGCCCGAATACTCCCGCTGGCGTCGCAGTAACTGCCGACGGCTGCCCGGTTGATAGCGATAAAGACGGCGTTGCTGATTACCTTGATCAATGTCCTGATACAAGCAGTAAGTTAAAAGTTGATGCTAAAGGTTGCCCCGTTGTATTGACTGAAGATGTTTCTATTAAATTAAACGTTACCTTCGCGAGCGGCAGCGATGTTGTTGAGCCCAACTTCTTCGAAGAAATTCGTGGTGTTGGCCGTTTTATGGAACAGTACGAAAATAGCCAAGTGGTTATTGAAGGACATACAGATACTTCAGGTTCTGCGGAGCTTAACAAAAACCTTTCACAAAAACGCGCCAATGCCGTCGCTAAAATTTTAGTTGAGCAATATGGCGTAGCGGCTGATCGCGTTACTGCGGTGGGTTTTGGTGAAGAACAAGTGCTGGTAAAAGAAGTGACTGCCGAAGATAAAGCGAAAAACCGCCGTGTTATCGCTAAAGTTAGCGCTAAAAAAGAAGTGATGGAAAAAAAGTAATCACTGAATAAAACCAAAGGCGCCGCAAGGCGCCTTTTTATTGTCTGGAATGTTTATGGATATTTGGTCGTTTTGTGAGTCCTTTTATGGTCGTCAACCCGTTGAAATACTGAGTTTGCGTTTACAGCAAGAAAATAATGTTGTTGTTGGGCTGGTTATTTGGTTTTGCTGGCATTACGCGCATGATCGTTTTATACCTATAAATATTTTTAAACAGGCAGAAAAAATTATTAGTGTGTCGCAACAGCAATTGATTTTACCCTTGCGGCAATTACGCAAACACTCGCTACTACAGCAACAACCGCACACCGAAAAAATAGCTAAGGCTATTTTACAAGCCGAAATTTTATTAGAAAAAAATCAATTAGAGTTGGTTGCTGAACAAACCGCACATGGTATTGTCTCCCACATCTCCCCTGAGACTGTAGGCTTATTCGACTACCTACTTTGGTGCGGTGTTAATGATGCCGAACAAGCAGTTTACTTGCTCTATACCCATGCGGCTGCAAGTTTGGATTGAGACGCTTTACGGTTTTATTCACATAAGGGGTTGGCGGGTCGCTTACTTAATGAGGTAAGATAGCGCGCTTTTATAACCTTGGCTTTTAGCCATTAGATTGATATTTAATTAATAGGACCAGTTATGACTACGTTGTTTTCTCGCAAAAATATATTATTGGCGGCAGCTGTATCGGCTGCATTATTCACCGCTGGTTGCAATAAGCCTGGCGCTAAAGAAGTTGCACCCGTTGCGACTGCGAGCGAGCTGACTACGCTTGAGCAAAAAGTAACCTACATTGTCGGTTTCCGTATGGCGACACAAGCCAAACAAGGTAGCTTTGCGCTGGATAAAGCCGTAATGTCTATGGCCATTCAAGACGTAGCTGATGCTAAAGAAGCGCGCATTAGCCAAGAAGACCAACAAAAAATTATGATGGATTTTCAAACTGAGCAAGAAGCTAAGCATCAAGCAGAGGCCAGTAAGCTTGCTGCCGAAAATTTAGAAAAAGGCAAAGCTTACTTGGCTGAAAATGCTAAAAAGGAAGGCGTTAAAGTTACCGCGTCTGGCTTGCAGTACAAATTAATTTCTGCAGGTGCAGAAGGTAGCGTAGCGCCTAAAGCTGAAGATAGTGTAAAAGTGCATTATCACGGTACTTTGGTTGACGGCACTGTATTTGATAGTTCAAAAGACCGTGGCGAGCCTGTAACTTTTCCAGTGTCGGGTGTTATTCAAGGTTGGGTAGAAGGTTTACAGCTGATGAAGACTGGCGACAAAATGGAATTTTATATTCCATCTGATTTAGCTTATGGCGAAAATGGTCCAGGGTCTATTGGCCCCAACGCAGTATTGACTTTCGAAGTTGAGTTAATTGAAGTTAATCCAGAGGCACCTCATGCTGAAGCACCTCATGCTGACGCTGAAGCCAAGCCTGCTAAATAGCTTGCGTTAGTATTATGTTTTCTAAAAACCCCAAATGATTGGGGTTTTTTTTTGGCTTAAATACTTACTCATGATTCATGACATCCCAAGGTGCATCCAGTACCATTGCGCTCTCATTTCAAACTTAGACAGCGGATGCTATGCCTCAGTCCTACATTAAGCGCATTTTAGATGCGCGCATTTATGATCTCGCCATCGAAACTCCTCTCGATAAAGCGCCTTTAATGGGTGAAAAAACCGGTAATAACGTGTTATTAAAGCGCGAAGATTTACAGCCGGTATTTTCATTTAAATTGCGCGGCGCCTATAACAAACTTTTACAGCTATCACCGGAATTGCGCGCGCGTGGCGTTATTGCCGCCTCGGCGGGTAATCATGCACAGGGTTTGGCATATTCGGCCAAACATTTGAAGGTATCTGCCACCATTGTTATGCCGCAAACCACGCCAGCCATCAAAGTTAACGCTGTTAGGCGTCATGGCGCCACCGTGATTTTGCATGGCGATACTTACGACGAAGCGTCTAAATTTGCCAAACAATTAGTCATTGAAAAAAATCTTACCTACATCGCACCTTATGACGACCCCGATGTGATTGCAGGGCAGGGAACGGTGGCAATGGAAATTTTGCGCCAATACACCAGCGATATTCACGCGGTATTTATTCCCGTGGGTGGTGGCGGATTGTGTGCAGGTATGGCGGCGTACATTAAGTTTTTGCGGCCCGAAATTAAAATTTTTGCGGTTGAGCCTGAAGATGCCGCGTGCTTAAAAGCAGCGATGGATAACCGATGCCGCGTGATTTTACCGCAGGTGGGTATTTTTGCCGATGGCGTTGCGGTGGCGCAAATTGGTGAAGAAAATTACCGTATTTTAAAAGAAGTGATTGATGGCGTCATTACAGTAACCACCGATGAAATCTGTGCGGCTATAAAAGATATTTTTGAAGATACCCGCTCGATTGCTGAGCCTGCAGGTGCTTGCTCGCTGGCAGGGCTAAAAAAATATGTTGAGCAAACTGGCTGTAAAAATGAAACCTTGGTGGCTATTCACAGTGGCGCCAATACCAACTTTGATCGTTTGCGGTATATTTCTGAGCGCACAGAAATTGGTGAACGTCGCGAAGCCGTCATGGCTGTGACAATTCCCGAGTCTCCCGGTGCTTACCTTAAATTTTGCGAGTTGTTGGGGCGTCGTAACATCACCGAATTTAATTACCGTTATAGCGGTGGTGATAAAGCGATTATTTTTGTCGGGTTGCAAATTAGCCCCGACAATAGCGATAAAACCAAATTAATAACTTTGCTTGAAACTGAAGGTTATAGTGTGGTTGATATGACCGATAACGAGATTGCTAAATTACACATTCGCCATATGATTGGCGGCCACGCACCGAGTAATTTGGGTGATGAGGTGATTTATCGTTTAGAGTTTCCTGAACGTCCCGGTGCCTTGCTAAAGTTTTTGACCTTGCTGGGAAACCGCTGGAATATTTCGTTGTTCCATTACCGCAATCATGGTGCTGCTTATGGGCGTGTTTTAATTGGTTTGCAAGTAACACAAACGCAGCGTGTGGATGTTGAAAAGTCACTGCAAGAATTAAATTATCCTTTCTGCGAAGAAACACTTAATCCAGCCTATCAAAGCTTTTTGGCTGCGCTAAAAAGCTAATATTCGTGATTTTAATTTAGAGCATAAAAAAAGGTCGCAATTGCGACCTTTTTTTATGCTCGTCGCACTTTATTGTTTTAGCCATTCTTTATTTTTAATGGTTTCTGTTGTGGCGATTTTTGAGTTTTTAAAGAGTTCGCTATATTTTTTATTGCCGTAGAGAGAATGTTTTTTATTGGCGTCGTCGTGGTCGGCAATCCAATAAGCAAGGTAGCCATATTGATCTTCCCACTCGGCGGCATAGATGGTGTTATCAAATTCCCCCGTGCCCGATATTGGAGAAAGCCGCGTCATGCCAAGGGGTTTATCCAGTTTTTTGTAGTCGTCAAAATTATTAATGTTGACCTCATCGCTAAAAGCAATGGGCGCAACGACATCGACCGAGTTAATGCCGGGATAGCCCCAAGTAGCGGTGATGCGTTCTGACGCGCGCCCAGCTCTGGGTGCGTATACCCAAATAATATTTTTTAATCCTTCGGCTTTAATTTTGTCGATGGTGTAATTCCATAATTTTATAAACGCATCATCTTTATCGTTATTGCCTTGCGGGCCGTACCACATAGCTGATGTATTCATGGATGGAAAAGGTGAAAATAAGACAGGTACAGACTCGTCGCTCAGTTTGTGCAGCTGGTCAATTACAAGGGGCTAAGCGATCATTAAAATCGGTATAGCCTATGGGCTTAACCTCGTCGGTGCTATAGAGGTTGGCCAGAGCAACGTCGGCGGTGTGCGCGAGAGAATTGTTTGCGTTGGGAAACGGGTTTTGAGGCGTCCAAGATATACTCACAATACCGCCGTGAGTATTTGCGTGGGTAATTAACTGCTTGTTGGCTTCTGTCAGTTCGGCGGCGCTAAATTGCGCGCTGTTTTCGTAGTCTATGCTCGCGATGGCGATGCGTCGTTTTTCGCTGCGGGCAATATTATCGATTAAGGTCGCGTAGTTTTTATTGTTGTCATTGCCGTTAATTTGATTGCCGTCGCCCAAACTTTGGCCTGATAAAATATAGCCTTTCGTTTTTTTACAGGTCAAATCGGAGATCAAAGAATACACTGCCGCCGCTTGTGTGCTGGGTGAATCGGTGATGGAATTCTCTGTGCAAGGTGGTGCATTTTCGTCGGGATCGCTGCTGGTGTACAAACGGTTGTAGCCCGATTTGCAAGCGGTAAAGCTTAGGCAAAGCGCTGCTAAACTAAGGGTTTTTAAAGCATATTTAATGGGCATTGGGTGTCCTTGAGTACTGCGTACATGAATGATAGCGGCTATTTTAGCGGTATTTTATCGCGTGTGTGTCGGAGTTTGGTAACCCAACAAAGTTCTATTGTGTTGTCTGCGGTGAATCTCGCTGGGTGCGTAATTCACTTCGCTATTTAATCTTCCGGCACTTCAACCGGCACTTCAAATAGTGCCGCAATATCGGTGTTATTTTCGAACAGTAAAATAGTGTCTATAGCTTTTGTGATGCTATTGACATAATACTGTTGTGCGCATGCTTCATTTTTTTGTAATGCCGCATCGGCCTCGGCGGTTATTTTTTTAAGTGTCATAAAGCCGCTGTAAGCGGCGGCGCCATTTAATTTGTGAATGGCGGTAATGAGTTCAGTATTATCCGCATTGGGGTTTTCGATAATGCGCTTAAATGTTGGCAACTCCGTCATTAATTGCGTGGCCATGTCGTAGGCTAATTGCGCATTGTTATGGGTAATTCTTAAACTTTCTTTGAGGCTAAAAATCTGACGATCCCAGGATGATGGCAGTTCTTCTTTAAGCTCATGCTTAAGATTGGGCGTTGTGGTTGTAACGTTTACGGCCTGCGCTTGTTCATTGATATTGTTGATGCTGTTGTCGACAGCGTGAGCGGTACTGTTAGGGGAGTATTTTTCCCATCGGTGAAGTGCGTGTTTTAGATCGTCGGCACTTACGGGTTTGGTTAAGTAATCATCCATGCCTGCTCTTAAAATGCGGGCGCGCTGCTCGCTTTGTGTATTGGCTGTGAGTGCAATAATCGGGATTCGCTGGCCATTTTTTTCGCGCTGACGAATCGCTATAGTGGCTTGCAGTCCATCCATTAGCGGCATTTGTACATCCATAAAAATAATGTCGGGATGGTTGTTTGAGTATGCCTCAATTGCTTGCGCGCCATTTTCGACCGTGTAGGTAATATGCCCTTGCTCCTGCAAAAATGTCTGTACCAATATGCTGTTTGATGGGTTGTCATCTGCAATCAAAATGCGTAAGTTTTTACTGGGTATTGCGGCCGACTCTACCGGTATGCCGGTTACATTTTGTAGTAATTTCACAATAGCGGTCCCTAAAATTGGGCGCTGAATAAAGAAAATGTTGTTGTTTTGGGTATCTTTTTCGAGCTGCCGCCGAATATTAGATGGCGCAACAATCGCAATGGTAAGAGGGTGCCGGCACTGGAGTTTGTCCAAATCCAATAAAAGCTGTGCTTTATTAAAATTTACCCCTTGTGTTGCGCAATCAATAAAAATTAGATTGATATTTTTTTGCCGTATCGATATCGCGATATTATTTAATTGCGGCTCGATGATCGCACGAATACCGCAGCGTAATAGCTCTAGCTTTAGCTCTTTTTGACTGTTTGGATTGGTATCGCAAATGAGTGCTTGAATATTTCGGTGTGCGAATGAGGGCGCTACATCTTCGATCACGGCTAAGCCTAGCTCAATGGTGAAATTCAATGCTGAATAGTGATTGTCGTGTTGCAACTCAATTTTCCCTCGCATTCTTTCTGCAAGGGTTTGAGCAATCATAATGCCCATGCTACGGCTATTTCCTGCTTGCAAACTATTTCCTGCTTGCAAATCACGCGGCGATTTTAATGCCGACGCTAATAAACTTTTTTGTTGCGGTGTTATATCCAGTGTTGTATTAAAAATACGAAAGTTCAGTGTGATTTTGCTATCTCGTTTTTCAAGAACCTGCGTCTCTACAATTAAGTCACCCCCATTGCTTAGCGATATAAGGTGATGAATAAGGTTGTTAATGACTTGTCCTAGCCTCAGTGGGTCGCCTAGCAACGAGTTTGGCAAATCTGGAGCTGTCCATTGAATTAAGCGTAAATGACTTTCGTTGGCACTCGGGGCATAAAATTGAAAAATATCACCAATGAGCTCGCGTATGTTGGTGGGCTTATATTCAAAACTCATTGTGCCTGTTTCAAGTCGCGAGTAATCGAGTATGTCATTAATGACCATCAATAAACTCTGAGCAGATTGCTCTATGGTAGCGAGGTAGTCTTTTTGGCTGTCGTTGAGTTCTGTTTTTAAGAGCAGTTGACTAAAACCTAAGATTCCATTGAGTGGCGTGCGTATTTCATGGCTGGTGGAGGCTAAAAGTTCCGATTTTTCAGTCGATATTTGCTGTGCTTTTTTACGTTCCATATCGAGCTCAATATTTTGAACCTCAACGCTTTCTAGTATTTCACGAATCTCTTGGGTGGCGTTTTCGATATGAGTGTTAAAGCTATTTTTTAAGTCTTGATTAAGCTCAATCAGTTTGTTAATTGTGTTTGTGAGGGCGAGATAGTGCTCGCTTTTGGGATTGCTGAGCATGCGCTGTAAATCATTATTAATTATGCTGTTGAGTTCGGCGTTTAAACGATTAATAGGGCTGACAAGCTCTCGCTGAAATAGGCGGATAAATTTGAGTGTGAGTAGACTTGTGGCAAAAATCCCCAGTAATCCCCAAATTAATGCCTTTAAAAAAAGAATGGTATGCCATTGATGGCTGATGTTGGCCAAGATCCAATACTGGTGCTCATCGGCATAGGTTATGGCTGTGCTGTTAAAACTGTTGTTGAACATGTAACCGTTGTTAAGAATGTATTTTTTGTAAGGCTTGTGGTTGTCTTTAGATGTGTGATTATTGCTAATAATATTACGAGCGTCGCGAGACGATTTGTTGTCAGGCTTAATCTGAAGGTGAGGAAGTCCAGTTTGAGTAATGATGCGGCTCTGTTCATCCAGTAAAACAAAGGATTCGTAATGGCTGGTTTGCAGTAGTTTAATCGCCGTTTTTTCAAACCACTGCTCGATTGGAATGCTGGTATCTGATGTGCTGAGTTCGGCATTAAAATAGGCACGGGTAAATTCTTGTGCAGCTAAATTCATGTATTGTCGGTACTGAATATGTACAGCAACAAAAATGGCGATGCAAAAAGTGCAGGTTATTATCACGGGAATAACAAACAGTCTTTTAGTGGCTTTACCCGCGCCCATTTGTGGTAGTGCGTTCAATAGCGACACCTATTTGCTCCTATCAATTATGTAATTATTTGGCTCTGCAAGAAAATACTCAGTTGGCCCTGCTTGATTTTACGTGACTTCGCGAAGTAAGGATATTTTTGTAAGTGCAGCTGCGCCTTTGTGGGGCTAGATGGTTGCTTTATAAACCTGCTTCTAGGGGGTAGAATGCGCGCATTTTAAACCCATCAACTTTTCATTTTGCTTAAATTAGCTGGCTTTAGCGTGAGAAATTAATGTCATTTTCTATTTTTTCTTTTCCAACCATCGAGTCATTTATCGGCGAAACGCCTTTAGTGCGTTTGCAGCGCTTGCCGGGTAAAACCAGCAACACCGTACTGCTTAAACTTGAAGGTAATAACCCCGCTGGTTCGGTTAAAGACCGCGCTGCTTTTGCAATGATTGAGCGCGCCGAAAAGGACGGACTCATTAAAACGGGCGACACCTTAATAGAGGCGACTAGTGGTAATACTGGAATTGCTTTAGCGATGGTGGCTGCCATTAAAGGTTATAAGATGATTCTCATCATGCCTGAAAATAGTACCGCAGAACGAAAAGCCTCGATGACTGCCTATGGCGCACAATTAATTTTAGTTTCGCAAGCGCAAGGCATGGAGGGTGCTCGCGATTTGGCGCTGGCAATGCAAGTTAATGGCGAGGGAGTGGTCCTTAATCAATTTGCCAATCTAAATAACCCCATGGCGCATTATTTGGGTACCGGCCCAGAAATTTGGCGACAAAGCTACGGTCGAGTGACGCATTTTATTAGTTCAATGGGGACGACAGGCACCATCGTTGGAACTTCGCGATATTTAAAAGAACAAAACGCCGCTATAAAAATTATTGGTTTACAGCCGAGCGAGGGTGCCGCAATTCCCGGTATTCGCAAATGGCCACAAGAATATTTACCCGCTATCTATACTGACGAAAATATCGATGACATCGTTTATATGGAGCAGTCTCGCGCCGAGCAAACAATGCGAGACTTGGCGGTTAAAGAAGGCATCTTTTGTGGCGTGTCTTCGGGCGGGGCGGTTGCGGCGGCGTTAGCGCTTTGTGAAAAAGTCGAAAACGCCGTAATAGTGGCTATTATTTGTGATCGTGGCGATCGTTATTTATCGTCAGGTTTATTTAACGTTTAATAACGACGGTTTTAATATGGTTAAGGTTCGCGAAGATAGACCCATTAATGCTGACGGTTTATTGAATGTAGAAGCTTGGATTCATCGTGTTGCTGATATTGCAGGCTTGCGAGAAGTTGATAGCAAGGCGTTAACCAATGCGTGCCAGCTCGCTCAGCAATTAGAAAAATTACCAGGCGACAAGTTAACGGGTTGGGGGGAAGGTTATACCTCGTTTGCAGCTGGCCTCGAAATGGCCGAGATTTTAGCCGAGCTGCAATTAGATGAAGAGTCTTTGGCTGCCGCTCTGCTATACCGTAGCGTGCGTGAAAATAAAATATCCCTCGCGGCTATTATTCAGCAATTTGGTGAACGTGTAGGCTCTTTGATTGATGGCGTAAGAAAAATGGCCGCCATCAGTAATTTAACCAATCACTCTGGCGAAAAAGCAATCGGTCAAGATGCAAAAGAGCACGGCGATAATGTTCGTAAAATGCTGGTGGCAATGGTTGATGATGTGCGTGTTGCACTGATTAAATTAGCCGAGCGTACCAGCGCAATTCGCGCTGTTAAAACAGCACCCATCGAAAAAAGACAGCGCATTGCCCGCGAAGTCGCTGATATTTATGCCCCTTTGGCGCATCGTTTAGGTATTGGCCATATTAAATGGGAGTTAGAAGATGTTTCTTTCCGTTATTTGCAGCCCTACGATTATAAATACATTGCCAAATTATTGGATGAGCGACGTTTAGATCGTCAAGTGTATATCGATAGCGTTTTAGCTATTCTTGAAAAAGCACTTGAAAATGAAGGTATTCGACTTGCCGAAATTAGCGGGCGCGCCAAACATATTTACAGTATTTGGCGAAAAATGCGCCGTAAAGAAATTAGTTTCTCGGAAGTTTACGATATTCGTGCGGTGCGCATTTTAGTTGACACCGAGCAAGATTGTTACCGTGTTTTAGGTGTGGTGCATTCGCTGTGGCACAGTATTCCTAATGAGTTTGATGATTATATTGCCAACCCTAAAGAGAACGGTTATCGCTCGTTGCATACCGCTGTTAAGGGGCCAGCTAATCGTGTATTAGAAGTGCAAATTCGTACCGAAAAAATGCACTCAGAATCTGAGTTTGGTGTCTGTGCTCATTGGCGTTATAAAAATTCTGATAAAAGCGATACATCGGCCGGTTACGAGCAAAAAATTGCGTGGCTGCGTGAAGTTTTGGAGTGGCACGATGAAATTGGCGGTAGTTCCCTAGAAGAAAGTTTGCCAACCAGCATCGAGCAAGATCGTATTTATGTGTTTACACCCGAAGGCCATGTGGTGGATTTGCCCGAGCATGCTACGCCGGTGGATTTTGCTTTCCGTATTCACTCCGATATTGGTATTCATTGCAAAGGTGCAAAAGTGAACGGCTTGATAGTGCCGCTTAATCGTGCGCTTAAAAATGCTGACCAAGTTGAAATATTAACGGGTAATCGCGAAGCCCCTAGTCGCGATTGGCTAAATTCGTCCATGGGCTATATCACCACTTCGCGCGCGCGTACACGTTTACAGGCATGGTTTAGGGCGCAAGATCGCGATCAAAATATTGATCATGGTCGCGCACTACTTGATCGCGAATTTTTACGTTTGGCTGTTGATGATATTGATTACGAAAAGTTAGCGAGAAAATTAAGCCTACAAACGCTCGATGACTTGTATGCGGCGGTAGGTACGGGCGATTTAACCGTCGAGCGAGTTATTCAATCGGCGCAGCGTTTATTTAGCAACAAGTATCAAGAGCCAGCAATTTCTATTGTTGGTCGCGCTAAGCGAGAAGATCAAGCCGATGGCTCTGATGTATATATTGATGGCGTGGGTAATTTACTGTCGTATATTGCGCAATGCTGTAAACCACTGCCCGGTGAAAGTATTTCGGGTTACATCACGCAAGGGCGCGGAGTGTCTATTCACCGCCAAGATTGTATTAATTTATTGCAGCACAGCAATGAAGAACCTCAAAAAATTATTAAAGTAGATTGGGCCGAAAAACCCGAGCAGGTTTATTCGGTTGAAATTCATATAGAAGCTTTTGATCGCCATGGTTTATTGCGCGATATAACCGCCTTGTTGGATCGTGAGCGCGTGAACGTGAGTGCATTGCAGACATTATCGGATAAGCATCGCAATACAGTAGATATGACTCTGCACGTTGAAATTGCTAGCTTTACAACACTAAGTCGTTTATTTACACGCCTGAGTCAAATGCCTAACATTACTTCTGTTAAGCGCCGGCACTCGGCCCGATAATTAAATAGGTTGTTAATGTTTGCTACTGATGTTGGTTGTTTTTTTTGATTTTAGCTCATTGTTATAGGCGCTAGTGGCGCAGCCACTAGCGCCTTTTTTTTGCGTTTCACTATTGTTTTTTTAATGTGGTTTTCGTAACTCAAGAGGCTAGTTCCTCTTCACTTGTATTCTAAATCAGTTTTTTCTATGAAATGGCGAGGCTTTTTTTATGGCTATTCCTTATGGCTTGGTTGATCTTCTTTATCTCATGCGGCGTCTTCGAGACCCAAAAGATGGTTGTCCGTGGGATATTAAACAATCTTTTAAATCAATTGCGCCGTCTACCATCGAGGAGGCCTATGAAGTTGTCGATGCAATCGAGCGTGAAAATATGGCCGATATTAAAGAGGAGTTGGGCGATTTACTTTTTCAGGTTATTTTTTATGCTGAGCTAGGCCGCGAGCAAAATGCGTTTGATTTTGATGCGATTGTTGCAGGCTTGGTGCAAAAATTAGTAAGGCGCCACCCGCATGTATTTCCAGACCAAAAACTCTATTTAAGGTATGACAAAGCCGATGTAAATGTAGATGTTAAGGCTCAGTGGGAAGCGATTAAGTCTGGAGAGCGCGCGGATAAAGGTAAAGCCTCGTTATTAAGCGATATTCCCGTAACCTTGCCGGCAATAACTCGCGCGACTAAATTGCAAAAAAGGGCGGCGGCGGTTAATTTTGATTGGTCAAGTTGCACTCAAGTACTTGAAAAATTACAAGAAGAAATTAGTGAGTTACAGCAGGCTCTGTCGTTATCAGCAACCAATAGTGCGCAAACTCAGCTGCGCGCAAGTGCAATTGAAAATGAACTAGGCGATGTTTTGTTTACGGTTATCAATTTGGCCCGACATATTAATGTTGAGCCAGAAACAGCTTTACGCGGTGCCAATAATAAATTCACTCAACGATTTAATGCTATGGCTGCTATCGCCGAGCAAGAGGGTGTTTTACTTGATGCATTAAGTGCAGAGCAACTTGATGAGTTGTGGTTGCGCTCAAAACAGTTGTAAAACCAATATGGTTGAGAAAAAAACAGAATGGAAACGCTTTAGTTTTATGTGTGGGTATTAGCAGTAATACTTAAGTGCCTTGAGAAACCTACAGTCGGCGTGTATCTTACGCGCTCTTTCACGGCGCCAGTTTTTGGTTCCACCACTTTCCCTTGCGGGATCAATTATGAGGAGACATCCAGTGCGGATTATCTTATTAGGCGCGCCAGGTGCCGGCAAAGGCACACAAGCAGCATTTATTATGGCGGAATTTGGTATTCCACAAATCTCAACGGGCGACATGCTGCGTGCCGCTGTTAAAGCGGGTACGCCCTTGGGTGTTCAAGTTAAAAGTATTATGGCCAGTGGTGGTTTGGTTTCGGATGATTTAATTATCAACTTGGTGAAAGAGCGCATAGCTCTAGATGATTGTAAAAATGGTTTTATGCTGGATGGTTTTCCTAGAACCATTCCTCAGGCTAATGCACTGCAAACTGCGGGCGTTGCAATAGATCATGTCGTAGAAATTCATGTCGATGATGAAGAAATTGTTTCTCGTTTAAGTGGTCGCCGTATGCACGAAGCCTCGGGTCGTGTTTACCATATTAAATATAATGCACCCAAAGTTGCCGGTATTGATGATGAAACGGGCGAGTCTTTAATTCAGCGCGACGATGATAAAGAAGAAACTATCCGTAAACGTTTAGCGATTTACCATGAGCAAACAGAACCTTTGGTTGAGTTTTACCGCGCATTAGAATCTGAGTCGTTGAGTTACACTCAAATTCAAGGTGTCGGCGATTTGGCTGACATTAAGTCGGCTGTATTAAAGGCCTTAAGCTAAAAAATATAGGGGGATTTAAAGCGGGCCATCGGCCCGTTTTTTTGTGCTTTAGAAAA
The DNA here is from genome assembly GCA_034519605.1 of Marinagarivorans sp. Taxonomy (GTDB): domain Bacteria; phylum Pseudomonadota; class Gammaproteobacteria; order Pseudomonadales; family Cellvibrionaceae; genus Marinagarivorans. The sequence continues at coordinate 40,814 of JAXHOG010000072.1, read as the reverse complement.
GTGGTGCGCTTGCAAGGCTTAATCGGTATTTTTTTGTTGATATTTGGGTGTTTTATTTTTAATGTGGAATTTATTATGTGTTTTTTATTCATCAATGGCATCGCGAAATACTGAATATTAATAGTTAAAAACATAAAAAGGGCGTGCAAATAATCTTTTTTTAAAATAATATTCGCACAGTGCGCCTTTTGTTTGAAATTTTCTGCTAAGGTTTCGAAAAGGTGCACCCTATTTCGAGTGAGGAGAAACAAAATGGCGATAGTAACTAAAAAACGTGGTCGTCCTGCAAATGCAGTGGCAAGCACAGTAAAAAAATCAAGCACAGTAAAAAAAGCAGGCGCCCCTGTTAAAAAAGCAGGTCGTCCGGCCAAGGCTGCAGCAAGCGCAGTTAAAACTTCTGCAGTTAAAAAAGCCGCTGTGAAAACTGTTGTAGCAGCATCGGCGCCCAGCGTATTAAAAGCTGAGGCTGCTGTTGCTAAAGCTGCAGAGAAATTATCGGCTGCGCGCGAAAAGGCAGTAGCTGCTATAGCAAAAGCTACCGCAACGAAAACCCCCGCTGCTAAACGCACCGCTGCTGCCGCTAAAGAAAAAGTAGCGCCTTTAGCTTTAGTCGCTAAAGAAGCGCGTGCTGCTTTAGCTGTAGCTAAAAAAGAAGCCGCTATGTCTAAACGGTTATCAAAAGTTGATGGCGTTAAATTGGTAGAAGAAAATCGCGTAAGCGTATTGACCGCCAAATTAAGCGCAGCGGCTGACGCCGATTTGGCAAGAGCTATTGCGGCGTTTACTAAAAAATGGAAAAAAGTACGCGTTGCTAGCGATGCTAAAAAACTTAGCATCGCTAAAGCAAAGTCAAAAGCAAAATTAGCTTCTGTTGCTAAGGCGGCAGCTGAAAAAGTTAAAGCGGTTCCAAAAGCCAAAGCAACTGCAAAAGTTAAAGAGTCTCCCAAAGCGAAAGCTGCACCCAAAGCTGTTGTAGTTGCAGCTGATGGCGTAGTTAAGCGTCGTGGCCGTCCAGCCAAAGTAGCCGTCGTTGAAGCGCCTGCTGCAACTGAAACAGCACCTAGCGCAGAGTAATTTTTAGATTCTTAAAAGCCCGCATTTTTGCGGGCTTTTTTGTGTCTGCAATTTTTAAGCGGTACAATGCTGGCTTTTTGAGCTTGGGTTCTATGCGTTCTATTCTTGCTTTTGATGCGAGCGGTGATTGCTGCTCTGTTACGCTAAAACTGGCATCGGGTTTTATTCACACATTGCAAAGTTCAGAGCCGCGTTCGCATGCGGCTAAATTATTACCTTTTACGCAAACATTACTGGATCAAGCTAATTGTAATCTTGCTGATATTGATGTAATTGCGTGTTCCGCTGGGCCTGGGTCTTTTACCGGTTTGCGTATTGCCTTGAGTGTTGCGCAGGGTTTGGCTTATGCCTCGAATAAATCGATTATTTTAATTAATAGTTTGGCCGCCATGGTGCAGTCGGTTGATTTTACTCTGCAGCCAACGCTTTGTTTGCCTTTAATGGACGCGCGCATAGATGAGGTTTATTGGGGGGCATATTCTTGCGATGGCCGCCCATTGGATTCATCGGTACCGGCTTTAATGGGTAATAAAGAAAATTTTTTAGCGCAGCTTAAAATGTTACTGACCCAGCATTCTTCGGTTGTAGCATTGGGACAGGCTTGGCAAACGGTGCCTTTTGCGCAGGCCGCATTAACTCAGCTCAATATTGAACTTATTAATACTGCCGAGCCTCATTCGCTTGCCGTAGCACAATTAGCCGAAGTATTTGCCGTAACTGATGGCTGTCTCATTGATCCGCAAAAAGCCGATTTATTTTATTGCCGTGATTCGGTGGCCTGGAATAAGCGCCAGCGCATTCGCGCGCTATAACATTTTAACGATTACATTTTGTTTTTAGTCGATTTTTGAGGTTCAAAGAGTATGCTTTTTAATCAGCAATTGTTAGATTTTATTTCGGCATCGCCCACGCCTTTTCATGCGATTAAATATGCTAAAACCCAGCTTTTAAGTGCGGGATTTAATCCTCTTTATGAGGCTGACGAATGGGATTTGTCGCCAGGTAAAAAGTATTTTGTGACGCGTCGTGACAGTTCGATTATCGCGTTTGTGTATGGGGAGCAAGATATTGCCAAAACCGGCCTGCGGGTTTTGGGTTCGCATACGGATAGCCCTTGCCTAAAAATTAAGCCTAACCCCGACATTAAACGTCATGGTTTTCATCAGGTTGGAATAGAGGTTTACGGTGGGGTTTTATTATCGCCGTGGTTTGATCGCGATTTGTCTCTGGCGGGGCGTGTCAGTGTTGTGAATCTCGCGGGTGAGTTAGAACATCATTTAATTGATTTTAAGCGCCCTGTCGCTACCATCCCGAGTTTAGCCATTCACCTTGATCGCACTGTAAATGCCGAGCGCTCGATTAACCCACAAGAGCAAATGTCGCCCATTTTGTGGCAGAGCGGGGAGGGTAATTTAAATGAGTGGCTTATCGAGCATTTAACCGCGCAAGGTAAGTTGGTGGCAGAAATTCTCGATTTTGATTTGAGTTTTTATGACGTTCAAACGGGCAGTATTATTGGTGCCCGCAATGAATTTATTGCCAGCGCGCGGCTGGATAATCTATTGAGTTGTTTTGTAACGCTGCAAAGTTTAATGGCAAGTGATGGTCAAGTGACCTCGCTGGTCGTATTAAATGATCACGAAGAAGTCGGCAGTCGCTCGACGGCGGGCGCATGCGGTAATTTATTAACGGGGTTGCTTGAACGTATTTTTCCTAATGCACAGCAGCGTCACCGAATTGAATCACAATCGATGATGCTGAGTGTCGATAACGCCCATGGCGTGCATCCTAATTTTGCGGCTAAACACGACGCTAACCATGCCCCCCATTTAAATTCAGGCCCTGTATTTAAGTTTGATGCTAACCAAAGTTACGCCACCCAATCCATGATTAGCTCGCAGTTGCGCTTAATTGCTAAACATGCGGGCGTTGCGGTGCAATCTTATGTTACGCGTGCCGATATGCGTTGTGGCAGCACTATTGGCCCTATTACGGCAACGGCAACAGGTATTGAGACCTTAGATATTGGGGTGCCGACCTTTGCAATGCATTCCATTCGTGAATTAGCTGGCGCTAAAGACCCTGTAGCATTATTTGAGTTGTTAACCGCGTTTTTAAATAATCCGGCGCCGTTATCACAAAGCATTTAATACAATAGATTTTATAAGAATGATTAGCTAATCAATAGCAAATAAAAAGGTAATGGAGAGAAGATAGCTATGAGCGTACGTGTTTTAACCGGCATAACAACCACCGGCACACCTCACCTTGGCAATTATGTGGGTGCTATTCGTCCCGCGATAGAAGCTAGCTTGCAACCCGATGTCGAGAGCTATTTATTTTTAGCCGATCTACACGCCTTAATTAAATGCCAAGATCCCGAAACCATTAATCAATCCACTCGTGAAATAGCCGCGACATGGCTGGCGATGGGATTGGACACTGATAAAACTTATTTTTACCGCCAGTCGGATGTGCCTGAAATTTCGGAATTATGCTGGGTGCTTAATTGCATGACCGCTAAAGGTTTAATGAATCGCGCCCATGCCTATAAAGCCGCCGTGGTCGCGAATATAGACGAGCAGCAAGACCCCGATTTTGGCGTAACAATGGGCTTATACAGTTACCCCGTTTTAATGGCCGCCGATATTTTAATGTTTGGTGCGCACAAGGTTCCGGTGGGTAAAGATCAAATACAGCATGTGGAAATGGCGCGTGATATTGCCCAGCGTTTTAATCATCATTTTGGTGAGGTATTTACCTTGCCCGAAGCTGTAGTGGGCGATAACGTCGCCATACTGCAAGGGCTTGACGGCCGTAAAATGAGTAAAAGCTACGGCAATACTATCCCGTTATTTTTGTCACCTAAACAAATGCAAAAACACATCAATAAAATTAAAACAAATTTACTGGAGCCAGGTGAACCTAAAGATCCCGAGACCTCAACGGTATTTCAGATTTGGCAAGCCTTCGCAACACCCGAGCAATGCCAGGAGATGCGTCAAGCCTTTGCCGAGGGAATTGCTTGGGGTGAAGCCAAAAAACAATTGGCGGCATTGGTGGAGTCTGCAGTTGGACCCGCGCGCGAAAAGTATGATTATCTAATGACCAATCCCGCCGAAATTGAGCAGCACTTAATCAAAGGCGCCGAGAAGGCTCGCAAAAAAAGCCGTGCGTTATTAGCGCAAGTAAAATATGCGGTAGGTTTGCGCCCGTTAATATAATTTTGCAGGGCAAATCATTAGTACCGCTAATTAAACACATAAAAAAACCTCGGTAATTGATTCAATCGCCGAGGTTTTTTTATGTGTAATTACCGATTAAAAATTGCGGGCTGTTAATCGGCTCATTAATATTTAAATTTACAAGGTTTCGAGGGTGAGATTTAAAGCTGTCGCGGCGTCGGGTTTATTTTTGTCGGTAATGACGCAAATATTGGGCTCTTTATTGTGTAAATAGTTCGTGGCTACGCGTTTTAAATCATCCTCTTTAACCGCTAATAAACGATCGCGAAAGCGCTGGCGAATTTCTGGTGTGCGGCCGTTAAGTAGCGCATGAAATTCACGCTTAGCACCGCCCGCAGGAGAATCGGGTTTATCTAATCCGCTGACCACGCCTAATATAGCCTCTTCAATACTTTGCCATCCGTGTTGGGTGTTGAGTGTCCAATCAATAGCGGCGGTAAAATCATTTAGGGTTTCGCTTAGGCGCGGGTCTCGGTAAGAATAAAAGCGGAAAGCGCCGATATTATTATCTTGGCCTGCGCCGCCACCATAAGCGCCACCTTGTTCGCGAATCGCGCGGTGTAAAAAGCCGTTGCGCATAACATTACCTAATACTACCAATGCAGCAGCATCGGGATGGTCAGATGCTACGGTGGGATAAGCGTGCGCACAAAAATTAACTTGTGTATTGGCTAGCCATGCTTCGCGAGTAATTTTGGCTTCAAATTGCGGTGTGAATAATGCGTGATTGTTGCTCGCTGAAGCTTTATCAAAATACTGATTAAATGTTTGTGAAAGCCCTGGTAGTTGAGTTTCTTCGCCCACCACTAAAAAACGGCGCGGCGCATTGATGACTTTTTGATGGATGCTATTAAGGTGCGTTTTTAATTCTTCCAGTTTTTCCGGTTGGGTTAATGCGTCGTCCAAGGCTTTAATGCGGCGAATACCTTCTAATCCGGTTAAATCAAACGCAATGTGCGCGCTGGGACTAATGCCTTTAGCGGCCGCTTGCATGGCCAGTCCGTGGCCACCGCCGGTAACGCTTTGTTCGCGACTGGCACGCATTTGGGCGATTAATTCGACGATACGGCTGGATTCATCAAAGCGCGGCTGATCCAGAGTGGCTTCCATTAATTCACATAAACCTTGGTGGTTATGATTAAGCGCTTTGCCCGACAGCGTAATAAAACCATTAATTTTATGGCTGTCATTAGCGCTGCCACGCAAACTGCAATAAGCACTAATGCTGCCGCATACTCGTGCTTGCCAGCGCTGTACGCTTAAATAATCCTGTTTGCCTAGACCCACTTCGGTAATTAATGTGGTGTAAATCGGCAAATATGGCAGTAAGGTCGCATCGAGATCAGGCAAGTCGCACACTAACTGTTGATATACCAAACCATTGGTGCCAGCGCTAAAGCCAAATAATTCGCTGTTGCGATTATTCATGGTGGTGATGAAGTCGGCGGGGATCATCACTTCAATAGGCGAAACATCGGTAAGCGTCACTTTGGGTAAAATACTATCATCGTCAATCTGCGTTTGGCGCTGCGCGAGTGCTTGGGCTTGATCGATAATCTGCTGTTTTTCTTGCGCCGATAATGCGGCAGCAATTTTACTCAGCTGAGCTTTTTCGGCGGCTTCTTTGGCTTCGTTTAACGTGGCGTCGGGTGTTAGTGTTAAGCGCACGCGGTGTGGGTTATTAATTAGCCACGCATTAATGGCATTGCCTAAGAATGCGGGGTCTTGAATTTTTTCTCTTAAGTCTGCCAGTGCGCTATCTATATTTAATTGCGCGGCAGGGTCGCCTCGGTGGGTGGCGGCCGTTAAGCTATTTAAAATAAGCTGTAATCCGTAGGGGTAATTATCGCCACCCACTTCGCGTTGCTGTAATTCTAATTGGTGTAATGACGCTTCTAAATCTTCCAGTGGCACACCGTCGGTAACAATTTTTTGCAGCGTTTCTAAAATAAGCGTTTCAACAGCGTCGGCATCATCGCGGTTACTGCCAGCTACACCGCTGACAAAAATTAATTCTTTGGATGAATCATCAAGACCGCACAAAGGGCTGGGTGATTGTCCGAGCTCGGTAGTTTCTAATGCTTGCATTAAAGGACTGGCGCTATTGTCGAGTAATACACCGCTTAATAAATGTGCGGTTAATACGTCTTCTAGGTTTGTGGATTGGCCTAACAACCAGCCCAAAACAATATGCGTTTGATCGTTTAAATCATCTTCATTTAACGGGTAATGCTCTTCAATGCGCAGCGGCGCTAAATAACGTTTTTCATCAGCCACGCTAATTTGTGTGTCCAGTTTATTAAATTCGCACAAAGCTTGTTGTTCAAATTTGGTTTGCAGCTCTACGGCGGGAATATCGCCGTAGGTCATGAAAATTGCGTTAGTGGGGTGATAATGGGTTTTGTAAAAGGCTAATAGTTCGTCGTAACTAAGGTCGGGAATACACGAGGGCTCGCCACCACTGTTGTGATGATAGGTATTGCTAGGGAATAAGTATTTAGTGAGTGTTTGCCATAGCTGCGAATTGACCGAACTCATCGCACCTTTCATTTCATTAAATACTACGCCTTTGTATTTTAGCTCACTGGAAGAATTGTTAGCTTCGGCAAATTCTAAACGATGGCCTTCTTGTGCAAAATCGAGTGGGTCGAGGCGCGAGAAAAAAACCGCATCTAAATACACATCTAATAAATTATTAAAATCTTTACGGTTGATGCTCGCAAAGGGGTAGGCGGTCCAATCAGAGCTGGTAAAGGCATTCATAAATGTATTAAGCGAGCGGCGCGTCATCATAAAGAAGGGGTCGCGCACGGGGTATTTTTTACTTCCGCACAGGGCCGTATGCTCTAAAATATGGGCTACACCCGTGGAATCCTCGGGTACCGTGCGCAAGGCCACCAAAAAAACATTTTCTGGATTATCGCAAGCCAGATGAATATGTTGCGCACCTGTTTTTATATGCTCGTATTCTTCGACCATTATGTTTAATGATTCAACAGATTGAGTGCGTATTAATCGAAAAGCCTTGTGAAAACTCGGCTGCGCATTGGGCATAGGGAAATCTCTTGTTGGGTTAAGGCAATTTGCCAGCATAAGTTAAATGTTGAGTTTAAAACTGCGGCTAAACAATCGGGTTAATTAAACATTGTGCATTTAGCGGCACATGGAGTTCAACTAAATATAAGGTGTTTTTATGAATTTGGATCAATGGATAATCATGCATATGCAAGATTTATTGGGCTTGTGTTGGTTGTTGGTGTGCTGGCTTGGCTACACCATTTTTGCCCGTAATCGTGCGAAGCGCGTTTTTTGTATCTCTTCGGTACTGCATCAGTACCGTAAACAATGGATGACAAAAATGCTGCGGCGCTCGAACCGAATTGCAGATGCCTCACTGCTCAATAATCTAGAACGCAATGCGAGCTTTTTAGCATCGACGTCGCTATTTGTTATCGCGGGTCTTTTTACGGGTGTGGCGTCGTCCGAGCAGCTAAGTCAAATTTTGCCGACGCTACCCTTTGCTCTGGTCACCAGCAATAGCAGTGTGCAATTTAAATTGTTAGTGGTTTTGTTGATTCATATCTACGCTTTTTTTACCTTTACATGGGCAATGCGCCAGTATGGGTTTTGTGCCATTTTATTGGGCGCCGCTCCACTGGATACGGATCCAGAAATTTATGGCGAAACCGGCGAAACTTATGTGCGTTACATGGCTAAAGTGATTGATCGCGCTGGACATACTTACAATTACGGTTTGCGAGCTTTTTATTTTTCGCTCGCGGTATTGGCGTGGCTGCTTAACACTTGGTTGTTTATGCTGGCTGTTGCTTACACTATGGCTGTGTTATATGAGCGAGAATTCCATTCTAAAACATTGCGCGCGATGATTGGTGTTGGTACTTTGGAATTAAATAAGCTACCAAAAGCTTAAAAAATATTGAATAATGACGCCTTTTCTTAGACGAAATACGAATTAATTCGGTTTAGTTAGATCCCAACACGTTGAGCTGGTACAACAAGGCAGCGTCGTTCATTCTTGAGGGATAGGCCATGAATGCGATAGAGAAAGAAGACCCTCTTTCGGGAGGGCGTTCGGGAGAAAGCTTGGCTTCTGCGCAGTCGTCCGATGCTATTGATTACGACCTAAATGAAACGCTTATTCGCTCCGGTGACGCCGACGATGCCAGCGCACACCAAAACACCGAGCCTGTCCATGCTTTATCTAGTTCACCTATTGACCATAAATTTAATTTTTTTGCACGCATAGATAAAGCCGCCGAGCGCCAACGCTTACGATCACAGCCAGAAGGGAAGATACTGCGCAACCGCTTTCAGTTGATCAAATCTTTAGGCAGCGGAGGTATGGGCGATGTTTATCTCGCAAAAGATCTTCTGCGCGAAGAGATGGATGATAGCTCGCCCTACGTCGCACTCAAATTGCTGAATCAAAATTGCGAGTCGCGTGCAGGAGCACTGCAAGCGCTTCAACGAGAAGCCAAAAAAGCGCAAGCTTTATCCCACCCCAATATCGTGACTGTCTATGATTTTGACCGTTGTGGCGACACCGCATTTATTTCGATGGAATATTTGCAGGGGCAAACCGTCAACGAATATTTAACCAGTCATGGCCCCATGGGTGCGTCTAAAGCCATGAAACTTATCGAGCGCGCCGCACGCGGGTTGGCCTATGCGCATCAGCAGGGCATTGTGCATGCTGATATCAAGCCTGCGAATATTTTTTTACAGCAAGACGGTAATGTAAAAATACTGGATTTTGGTATTGCACGCGCCGTCAATCGTATCGGTGAGCCGTTTTCTGCAAGCGATAATCTGACGGCGCTAGCATTGACCCCCAATTACGCGACTGTCGCAAATTTATTGGGTGCGCAAGCTACAAAGCAAGACGATATTTTTGCTCTAGCCTGCGTGTCTTATCAATTAATAACCGGTAGACACCCTTATACCAATGCTCAGGGCATGCCTGTTCCGGCAACCGAAGCGCAAAAACTGGGTTTACGTGTCGATACTATTATTGGTCTTAACCATCGTCACATGCGTGCATTACGCAAAGCTTTGCGTTTTGATAGTGCTCACAGCTTCAAAAATGCAGGCGAATTTATCGAGGCTATTAAGCCTCGTAATCACGCTAAACCATTGGTTATTTTAACCTTGGTGGCATTAATGGCGGTGTTCTTGTGGGTAGCAGGCGAATCTTATTTGGCGAGTCGTGTACCCAACATCAATGAGCTGCCCGCCGAATTCAGAGATGTAAAAGAATTATTGCTCGAAGGTGATCGTTCTCTGGGTCAAAATGATCTTGATCTAGCCTATAGGTTGTATGCGCAAGCATGGCAAAATGTGCAAAAAAACAGTGCCGATAATTCTGATTCTGTACGTAAAGTACGTTTTATAGTAAGTGATAGAGCCGACAATATTGCCGAGCAACTCATGGCACGATCTAATAATACAGCGCTAACGGAGTTTCAACTTCGCGAGATGATCGCGGCATTAGAGTTTTTTGTGCAAACAGAATTTATTACTCGCCCTCATAAAATTCGCAAAACAATTGCCGACTTACAATACCGTGTTGAGCAATAGTTTTGGCCGATTAAACATAATTACCCGCCTGCCAACACTTAATCTGAATAAAAACACTTAATCTCGCTAAAAATTAATTTTATTCGCCTAAAAAGGTTTATTCATGAAATATTGGTTTTTACCTGCTGTCAGCATCTCAGTGCTGAGTCTATTAGGTTGCGTTAAAGAGAATTCCGCGACATCAAACATTGTTCATAAAGATGATTTAGCGATTGTCGATTGTTTATTGCCTGGGCAAATTCGAAAGCTCGGCACCGCAACTTATAACAGTGCTCGTCGCGCCACTAAAACCACCGCGAGTGATTGCAATATGCGTGGCGGCGAATATGTGGCTTACGATCGCGCTAGTTACGAAAGTGCATTAGCCGTGTGGCTGCCGCTTGCAAAAACGGGCGATGCCAGCGCGCAAAATTATGTGGGTGAAATTTATGAAAAAGGACTTGGGATAGCCACAGATTATAGCCAAGCACTTTTTTGGTATAGCCAAGCTGCCGAGCAAGATTTTGCACGTGCGCAAATTAATTTGGGTTTATTGTATGAGCAAGGTTTAGGCGCTGATCGCAATTTGTACCGCGCGCTTGAACTTTACCGCATGGCCTCGGGCGTTGATAAAGACGCAGTGTTACTGAGCCAAGATGCCTTAGCCGCTTTAGAATCTGAAAAAAATACTGCCGAGGTGGCTTTGCAAGTGGCCACCGAGCAATCTCAGTCCTTAGAAAAACAGCTGGCCGCCTCAGAAAAAAATTATGCACAAGCTAAAGATGGAGCACATTCAAAGGCTTTGCGTGCGCTTTATGAGCATTCGTTAGTGGATCGCTCGCGGTTACAAGATCAATTAGATTCTATGGCATTGGCTTACCGTAGCTTTAGTAAAAATTTATTAACCGGGCCTGCAGCTATTGATATGGGTGAGCCTGTGGTGGTTAAAGATATTAATTTTGGCCGTTATTATGCGTTAATCATTGGTAATCAAAATTATGAATATCTCGATGATTTACGTTCGCCCATCCAAGATGCCAAACGTTTGCAAGCGGTGTTAGAGCAGCGCTATGGTTTTAAAACCCGCTTTTTGGAAAATGCCACAGAAAAAGATATTCTTCTGGCTATCAATCAATTGTTTGGTGAGCTCACCGAGCACGACAATCTTGTTATTTTTTACGCGGGCCACGGTGAGATTTCGTCGGCAGGATTAAGTAAAACTGAGCGTGGTTATTGGCTGCCAGTGGATGCACAATCGGACAATATTAGTCATTGGATTAATAATGCCGTTATTAGTGATCATTTAGACCGTTTGCGTGCGCGTTCAATTTTAGTGGTTTCGGATTCTTGTTTTGCCGGTTATTTGGGTGCGGACAATAGCCCTTATTTATTTGGTTTAACCGAATCGACACAATCGCGCAGTTCTATCGAACGCGGCATTAAGCGTCGTGCAAGAGTGGTTATTTCGTCGGGCGGCGAAAAGCCTGTGCTCGACGGCAATGAGGCTTACCATTCTATTTTTGCCGGTGCGTTGATCGAAGCGCTTGAGGCTAATCAACAGCCACTACGCGACAGTCAATTATTTGCGTTACTGTCTGTGAATGTGGGTAAACGTGCAGAAACTTTAGGTTTATATCAAAAACCCGAAATGAAGCCTGTGCGCGAAGCTGGCCATGAAGGCGGCAGCTTTTATTTTGTGCCCACACTGTAATTTAAGGATTTTTTAGACGCCGCATTAAAATTGTATGCACACAATCTTAATGCAGCGTTGATGCTATTAGCGTGCGGGTGTATTGCGTTTTTGGCTCGTTAAGTAGCGTTTCGGTATCGTCCATTTCTACAATTTCACCATCTTTCATTACCGCAATTTTGTGGCTTAGCGCTTTTACAACACTAATATCGTGACTAATAAATAAATAGGTTAGTTGGTGTTTGTGTTGTAAATTTCTTAATAGCTCAACAATTTGAACCTGCACGGTGCGATCTAATGCCGAGGTGGGTTCGTCGAGCACGATCACTTCCGGTTTTAAAATTAAGGCGCGCGCAATCGCGACGCGTTGGCGTTGCCCACCCGAAAATTCGTGTGGGTAGCGGTGGCGGGATTCGGGATCGAGGCCCACTTCTTTTAATATTTCAATAACGGCAATTTCTATATTTTGCGCGGTGCTTGTGGCTTGCAGTAATAAACCTTCGGCAATAATTTGCGCGATGGTCATGCGTGGACTGAGGCTGGCAAACGGGTCTTGAAAAACCACTTGTAATATTTTACGAATCGGTAACATTTGTTTTCGATTTAACTGATCAAGTCGCAAACCTTTTAAATCAATCACACCGTGGCTGTGTTGTAATTTTAATATTGCCATCGCTAAGGTGGATTTTCCCGACCCGCTCTCGCCAATAATACCCAGTGTTTCGCCTTTATTAATACTAATGCTCACGTTATTAACGGCGTGCAAGGCTTTGAGTGTTTTACCTAACAGGCTTTTTTGCAGCGTAAAAGACACATTCAAATTTTGCGTGCTAAGGCATAGCGTGGGTTGAATACTGGCGTGTGGTTTGCCGCTGGGTGCCGAGGCCATAAGCTGTTGTGTATAGCTATGTTGGGGTGATTTAAAAATGTCAGTGGTAGAACCTTGCTCGACAATAGCGCCGTTTTGCATGACCGCGATTGCGCTGCTGTAATGTTTTACTACGCCTAAATCGTGGCTAATTAATAACACCGCCATATTAAATTGTTGTTTAAGGTGATTAATTAACTCCAATACTTGTTTTTGAACCGTTACATCCAGCGCGGTGGTAGGTTCGTCGGCAATTAAAATTTTGGGTGAATTGGCGAGTGCCATGGCAATAACAACGCGCTGCCTTTGGCCGCCTGATAATTCGTGCGGAAAGCTTTTAAGCCGTGATTCGGGATTTTTAATACCGACTTCGCCAAGTAGTTGAATAACCTTTTTTTGTGCGCTGGTTTTATCCAAACCTTGGTGAATCAGGAGAACTTCGGCAATTTGTTTTTCGATGCTATGCAGCGGGTTAAGCGCGGTCATGGGTTCTTGGAAAATCATGCCAATTTTATTACCGCGTATTTGGCGTAAGTATTTGTCAGTAGCCGTTAAAAGATCATGCCCTTCAAATAATATTTGACCATTTGGATGACTGGCATTGGGGTAAGGCAATAGTTTTAATATCGACATCGCGGTAACACTTTTACCCGAGCCACTTTCGCCCACAAGTGCCAGTGTTTCGCCTTCGTAAAGATTAAAACTCACATTGTTAACGACTTTATCGGCAAGGCTATTTTTAAAACAAACATCTAGATTTTTAATTTCGAGTAGGGGCATTGCCACAATTTATACCTTAAGCCTAGGGTCAAAGGCATCGCGTACACCTTCGCCAATAAAAACAATTAATGTCAACATTAATGACAATACTGCAAATGCGGTTAAGCCTAGCCATGGTGCTTGTAAATTATTTTTGCCTTGCATGACTAATTCACCTAAAGAGGCAGAGCCTGGCGGCAGACCAAAACCTAAGAAATCCAGTGCGGTTAAGGTTGATATGGAACCGGCCAAAATAAAAGGCACATAGGTCATGGTGGCGACCATAGCGTTGGGTAAAACATGCCTTCGCATAATAGTGAAGTCGGAGACCCCCAACGCTTTTGCGGCTTTAACATAGTCAAAATTACGCGCACGCAAACATTCTGCCCTGATTAAATCGACAAGCCTTGTCCAGCTAAACGCCAACATAATAAGCAGCAACCAAAGGACGTTAGGCGTAATCATGCTGGATAAAATAATTAATAAATAAAGCTCTGGCAAACCCGACCAAATTTCTAAAAAACGCTGGCCGATTAAATCAATTTTGCCACCAAAATAACCTTGCACTGCACCAATAAAAATTCCAATCAAACTACTGCCCAGCGTTAGCGCAATCGCAAATAAAATAGAGACACGATAACCATAAATAACCCGCGCCAGCACGTCGCGCGCTTGGTCGTCGGTGCCGAGCAGGTTATCTTGCGTGGGTGCGGAGGGCGCAGGATCTTTTAAATTGCTAATGTGCGTGTGGTAGCTGTATGGGATAGGCGCATTCACTATCCAGCCATTTTCGGTGATCAGTTCTTGCACATAAGGGTCGGTGTAATCGGCTTCGGTTTCAAAAAATACCGCCAAAGGTGGTTTCGGAATATTCTTTGATGAAGGGGAAGTAAATGTCGCTGTTGTATTTAATGATGAGTGGTTTGTCGTTAGCAATAATATTGGCCAGCATGGAGATAATAAATAAACCAATAAAAACCCAGAGGCTCCATTTGGCGCGACGATTACCAAAAAAAACCTTAATGCGACGTTCTGTGAGCGGAGTTAAATGGTTTAAACGAAGAAAAGACATATTATCGCGATCCTTCAAAATTAATGCGTGGATCAACCCAGCGATAAACCAAATCAGACATTAATTTTAATATTAGGCTCAGAAGTGTAAATAAATACAAGGTAGCAAAAACAATGGGGTAATCTCGGTTGATGATAGCTTCGTAATTGAGTAGCCCTATGCCGTCAAGTGAGAAGATAACCTCAATAAGGAGCGAGCCCGTAAAAAATATTCCTACAAATGCTGCAGGGAAGCCCGCGATAATAATGAGCATGGCGTTTCTAAATACGTGCCCGTAAAGGATCTGTTTATTGTTTAAGCCTTTTGCGGTTGCAGTAATAACGTACTGTTTGTTTATTTCGTCTAAAAATGAGTTTTTTGTTAGGAATGTCAGTGTGGCGAAACCACCGATGGTATAGGCGAGTAAGGGCAGTACTAAGTGCCAAAAATAATCTTTAATTTTACCTAATGTTGAGAGCTCGCTAAAATTTTCAGAGGTTAGTCCCCGCAAGGGGAAAAAATCAAAAAAACTGCCTCCAGCAAAAAACACAATTAAAATCATGGCAAATAAAAATCCCGGTATTGCATAGCCAACAATAACCACTGAGCTTGTCCACACATCAAACGAGCTATTGTGTTGAATCGCTTTTTTAATGCCGAGCGGAATGGATATTAGATAGATCAATAGCGTGCTCCAAAGCCCTAAAGATATAGAAACGGGCATTTTTTCGAGCAGCAAATCAATGACGCTTTGATCTCTAAAATAACTATTGCCAAAATCGAAGGATAAATAGTTTTTTAGCATTAAAAAAAGCGGGTGTGGGCAGGTTTATCAAAACCGTATTGTGCTTTAATTTGTTCGATAATTTCGGGCGGAAGGCCTTCGCTGCCTTTGTATTGATTGCTGGCAACGGCGTTGCTCTCTATGCCCTTGCTTAAGGTGCCTTGTATTTGTGTGCCGTGTTGGAGTTTGTAGATTGCCTGCTCAACGGGCCCGCCCGGGGCAAATTGGATAATGGCGAAGTTGATTAGCATTATCCCAAACAGTGTCGGGATAATGAGAAGTAGCCTGCGGCTAATGTAGTGGATCATTTTTGTTTTTGTGCTTTTTTAAGGGCTTGATCTTTTTCTTTGGAGTACCACCATGTGTACATACCTACGCGCTGGCGAAAGTCATAGTGGGTGGTAGTTTCGGGACGTTCGAATTTATTCCAATAAGCTATGCGGTGGCTTCTGTTGTGGTAAAGCGGTACAAGATAATGGTTGTTGATTAAGGCGCGGTCTAGCGCGCGCGCGGCAATTATTTGCGCCTCTCGGTTTTTTGCCTCTACGACGTGAGTAATTAAACTATCAATAGCGGGGTTTTGAATGCCAATGTAATTGCTACTCATGGGCGTTTTTGCGCTCTCTGAGCCCCAATATAAAGCTTGTTCTGCACCTGGGCTTAAGGTTGGCGGGTAGCTGAGTGCGAGCATGTCAAAATCGTAATCTTGTAAGCGGGTAATCCATTGGGCTTGGTCGAGCATGCGAAAGTTTACGCTAATACCGAGCTTTTTTAGATTGGCTAACCACGGGCTTATTACGCGCTCAAAACCTTGCTGACGCTCGAGGTATTCAAACTCAACGGCTTTTTGGGTTTTGGGGTCGATCAGTTGATTGTTTTTAATGGTGTAACCGGCTTTATCGAGCAG
The DNA here is from genome assembly GCA_034519605.1 of Marinagarivorans sp. Classification (GTDB taxonomy): domain Bacteria; phylum Pseudomonadota; class Gammaproteobacteria; order Pseudomonadales; family Cellvibrionaceae; genus Marinagarivorans. The sequence continues at coordinate 24,859 of JAXHOG010000072.1, read as the reverse complement.
TTGTTTTGCTCTGCCTAAACTTGTGCGGTTATTGCCGCTACCATCGGTGACGGCAACAGCATATTTTTCTCCAAAAGTGGTGGGAGGTAGTTGATCTTTAAGAGGGGTTAGTAAGGCCAGCTCTTCTTTTGAGGGTGTGCCAGTGGCTTCAAGTTCGGAGTTTTCAAAAAAGCTATCGCTTCGGGCATAAAGCCCATAAAACATATTTTTATTGGTCCATTCAAAATCAAATGCCAAGCTCATCGCTTCTCTTAATGCGGCATCGTTCAGGGGTGGTTTACGAGTATTAAATAAAATTCCAAGCATGCCTTGAATGTTGTCGTCGGGCAGCATAATTTTTTGGATGTCACCATTTTTCACGGCGGGTACATCGTAGGCGGTCGCCCATGCTTTAGACATAAGCTCGTACTGATAATCGTAAGCACCCGATTTAAATGCTTCGAGCGCGACATCAAGGTCGCGGTAATAATCAACGATCACACGGTTAAAGTTATAAAGGCCTTTATTCACGTTTATATCTTGTGCCCAATAATTGGCATTACGCAGGTAGGTGACTTGGCGGCCAGCATCAAGGCGCTCGATGGTATAGGGGCCACTACCTACGGGAATTTCTAGAGTGGTTTTATTGAATTCGCGTCCTTGCCAATAATGCTTTGGCAATATTGGCAGGGTGGCAATCGACATGATGAGTTCTTGATTACGATTATGTTTGAGTTTGAAATTAACAGCGTTTTCGGACAGCACAGTGATTTTCTCAACGTCGGCAAAATACAATTTGTATTGTGGGTCACCTTCAGTCGTGAGTTTCTTAAATGTGAACTCAACATCACTCGCGGTAATTTTTTTACCGTCTGAAAAAATAGCGTTGGGGTTTAAGTTAAAGGTGATTTCGCTTCGATCCTTAGGGTACTCGATGGATTGCGCCACTAAACCGTAAAGCGTAGACGGTTCATCGGCGGAGCCCACCATGAGCGAATCGTAGATTAAGCCAAGGTTGGGCTCGGCGACACCTTTGGATATGAATTGGTTCAAACTATCAAAACTGCCCGTGCCTGCTATTTTTAGGGCTCCGCCTTTAACGGCTTTGCTCGATGTGTATTCAAAGCGCTCAAATCCTGCGGGGTATTTAGGCTGGCCGTGCATGGCAATGGCGTGGGATTTTATGAGTGTTTCTGCAAAACACGCAGTTGAGCAAATTAAGTAATGACGTGCATGAAAAATAAGAAGATTTCTTATAAACACTGGAGATATAAGGCCTTTAATCTAAGGAAGTGGGCACAAGTTACCAATTTGATGCTACTTTTTAAATAGCCTGTAAATGTGTCTGGGCAACGATTGTAGGGTAATGATTTTAATCAAGCTTGACTGCGTGTAAGCACGCAATGTTCCATTTATGACAAGTGCTGGCAATATTGATGGGTTTCTTTTGCTTATGCAAAGGCAATTTAAAGAGGCAAAGGCCATTTTAAGTAGATTAAGGCAATTTGATGCGACCGTTTAATTTTGAGGGTGAGAATAAAGGTACCGATTACTGGGTAAAACGCTTGATGCGTAAAAGCATGCCCGTTGCCGGTACCGTTATTGCCGAGTTGAATAAACTATCGGAAGTGGGTGATTCCGATATAAACCGTTTGGCCGAGCTGATTTTACGCGACCCGAATTTGACTTCTCATGTGTTGCGCATTGCCAATAGTGTGCAGTACAACGCGTCTAATGCGCAAATTAATACGGTGACCCGCGCGATTGTAATGATCGGTTTAAAGGGCATGCGCGCGGTGTGTATCTCGTTAATGCTTATTGATTCGCTGCTTAAAAGCGGCCCCAAAGAGCGCATGCTGGAGCTGATGGCGCAGAGTTTTCATGCCGCAACTCAAGCGCGCGCGCTCATGATTTTTCGAGACCCCGAAGCCGCCGAAGAAGTGTTTATCGCGGCGCTGTTATACAACCTTGGCGAAATGGCCTATTGGTCGAGTAATGAGCTGACGGTTAAAAATGATCAGCTCTTAAATCCTATAGAAAGCATTCGTCTTGAGGCAGCCGAGAGTATTTTGGGGGCGTCGTTTAAAAAAATTACGCGGGGTTTGGCCAAGCAGTGGAAGTTAGGGGCAGTACTGGAGGACGCGCTTATGCCCACAAAAACACCCAGTGATAAATCCTTAGCGGTAAATTTGGGCGAGCAAATTAGTCGTGCATCGCGCAAGGGTTGGGATTCACCTGCGATGAAAACCTTGATCGAGGAGGCTTGTCGCTATAGCTATTTGGATGCCAAAACCTGTTTGGAAAATTTAAAAGAACAGGCTGAAGTGGCCTTGGATGTGGCCAAGCAGTTTGGGGCAGGGCACGTAGCCTACATGATTCCTAGCCGCAACCAACGCAGCGCTAGTGTTTGTGAGCCGGTATTGTCGAGCTCGCTGGTGATGAAGAGTGATCCGCAATTACAGTTGAATATTTTACGTGAGCTCACCAATACCACCGCGCAAAAAAAGAACGTTAATACTGTTTTCCAAATGGTGATTGAGGGCATGCATCGTGGTATTGGGCTTGAGCGTGTGGCAGTGGCCTTTGTGCAAAGTTACCGTACGCAAGCGCGTTACAGCTTGGGCCATGGCACCCATGATTGGCGTACAACCTTTGATTTTGATACCGGTCCTTTTAGCGATAATTTTTTTATTCGTGCGCTGGAGTTGGGCGGCTTAAGCTGGATTAACGAGGCTTTTTATGCGGCCCACAAAGATATTTCGCGTAAGGATACCTGCAAGGTTTTGGGTGATGTGGACGCACTGGTGTACGTGCTGGACGTTAAGGGTAAACGACCTGCGTTGATTTATGCCGATCGTGCCGATTTCGGTGGTGTGATTACGCAGGATCAAGTGGATAGTTTTCATCACTTTGCAGTACAGGCGCAGTTAAATTTGCATGTGTTGTCGGTTAAAAAATAATCCCCAGTGGCTTAATTACTGGCCATCTCGGCTTTATGTTCCTGCAAAGCTCTTCTACCCCCACGCATCCATGCTGGGCCGACGCTTAAATGCCCTGAAAACAACCACTCAACTGCATTTTTACGTGGGATTCGCCTGATTTAATTCGATAGCTGAATAGTTACACGCTAACTATGTTATTTGACGCCATTTTTATTTCTGGCAGCTTTCGCTAATAGCGCTGCGGGTTTTTTGCAGTTCTTGTGTTATTTGTTGTTGATCTAAAAAGTAAAACCCGCCTTTGCCATCATCCATTTTAATACGCGAACCCGAGCTTAAGGTTTGTAGCCGCGCTTGTGAGTCGGCGCAGCGAGCTTGATCATATTGTGCTTTTTTAGTATTGGCAGCCTCGGTGGCGGCAGTTTCTTCTGCGTCGGACGTTTCTTGAGTATTGGTGGCTTCTTGTGCGTTAGTAGTTACTTGTGTGTTGGTAGTTGCTTCTGGTGTGGTTTCTTCTTTGGTGCTGGGTGCTGCTGCCGATGTTGAAATTTTTTGTACGCCTTGTGCCTGTACGGGGCGCTCAGAAAAATGCGTAATGCCTTTTTCATCGACCCATTTGTAATACTCACCTGCCGAGCAAACATTGGCCAATAGTGCGGCTAAGAGAAGTGTTGGCGCGGCTGTGAGGGGGTATTTGTTAATGAACGTTGTCATGTAATCTCCTAAAAAATTTATCAATAAGCAGGCTATCTTACGGTTATTGCTTTTAAATGTTTGACGATCAGCGCTAAAAATCTACATAAAACTATTGCGCTCGAGTATACGCAGCTGACTCCCAAACTGAAATTTCTGCTTTACGTCTATTAACTGAGGTTTTTAGCTTCCACTGAAAATTTTAGGTTTAAGCTACGCCTATTACCTGTATTTCTATGACACCCCTAAAAAAGCCCAAAAAGTTAAAAATCTTTGGGGCTTTTTTAGGTTGTTGTAATGGATTTTGTTGATCGCGACTGCGTTTTACGGCGCGATGTAAGTGGGTTTTGATGGCCCGACTAACTGCGCTTTATTTAACCACTGATCCAACTGCGCCACATCTTCACCGGCCAAAGTGCCCGCCGATTGTTTTAGGCGTAAACCCGACAATACATAGTCGTAAAGCGCGCTCAGGTAATCGCGTTTGGCAGCGTAAACCTTGCGCTGAGCATCCAGTAGGTTAACCAAGTTGCGTGTGCCCACGTCGTAACCCGCTTTGGTCGCTTGCAATGCGCTTTCGCTCGAAACAATTGCTTGTTGGCGCGCTTTAATCGTGGCTACGCCGGTGGTGACTAACTGGTACTGGGTGCGAATATCTTGTAGTACACGTCTTTGTGTTTGGTTAACGATTTCACTGGCAGCCAGTTGGCGGCTGGCCGCTTGTTGGCGCTGCGCCGAAACACGGCCGCCGCTAAAAATCGGCACATTCAAGGTTAAGTTGGCACTGGTGCCGTTGCTGGCCGAGTCTGGCAAGGCAAGATTGTTTTTTTCGCTATCGGTTGTGCTCTTGTCGTAGCCAAGGTTAGCCGAGAGTGTGGGTAAATGGCCGCTGCGTTTAACCTTGTAATCCGCTTTGGCTAGGTCGAGACTGTAATTGGCGCGAATCATATCGAGGTTGTGATTTTTTCCGATTTCTTCCCAGCTAATACGCTCGGCGGGGATGGGCGACGTAACCGGGAAATCATTTTTAAGCGGTGCTAAAGCGTTATGATTTTTGCCGGTTAAAACTTCTAAGCCTTCAAATGAAATCGCCAAGGCACCTTCTTGTATTAAACGGTTGGCGCGGGCCGAGTCGTAGGCGGCTTGGGCTTCGTGTACTTCAGTAATCGCGGTTAACCCTACCTGAAAACGCTGTTTGGTTTGCTCAAGGCTACTGCTTAAGGCGTTTTCTTCGGCCATCGCGGTCGATAAATCATCCACGCCTTTTAGCGCCGCAAAGTAAGCGGTAGCGGCGCGTAAAATGAGTGCTTGTTGCTCGTTTTTAAAATCGGTTTCGCTAACATCAACACTGGATTTTGATAGTTGATAGTTGTACCACGCCGCAGCATCAAATAATGGCTGCGACAAGGACACGCCGTAGCTCATTGTTTGAGTCTTGTTATTCAGGTTAGGTTTGGGTTGGGTGATGGCTCCATCAGATTGTTTATAGCTCGCGCTGCCGTTAATTTGCGGCAGTAAACTTGCGCGGCCAACATTGGTGTTTAATTGGCCAGCGGCTAAATTGGCTTCGGCCAGCTTAAAGGTGGCATCGTTTTGCAGCGCAAGCTGGTAAATGTCGCTGAGCGAATCGGCCATGCCCGGCGTGACAGAAAAAATAAACGCGGCGCTAATGAGGGTGGCTAATTTTTTAGATGAAAAAAATGGCGTTGGCATTGGGCGGTCCTTGGTCGGTGAAAATACCCTATTAAATCGGGTCTAATTTACAGGTCGAATGGCATCTCTCTACACAATAGCGAGTACTGACTTTTTAATAAAAACCTATGCGCTCAATGATCGCGTTAAGCATAAACATCAATGCTTGAGCCTAAGCGCGGTGCGGCTATGGATGCTTGTGCAAAAGCGGCCATGGGCGAACGCGGGGGTAGGATGCGTTGGCTACCTATAAGTTGCTCGTCGTATTTTTCGAGGCGTGCATCGCGGCCTGATTGAATAGGCTCAGTCTTGAAGGTGTAGGTTTCTGGCCGTTGTGTTTGATGTTCTGTAGGGGTGTTTTTGTCTTGCGGCCTCGCGCGAGTTTTCTCGACTATCGCTTCGCCCTCGATAGTGACGGGCGTACGTTTAGGTGCTGCGTTGTTGGCAGGAACTGTAAACGGATTATTGCGTATGACAAAACTCATTTTTAAAACGCTGAGCCCTAAAAAGTGGATGAATAAAAAGGCATTCTCGTAAAGCTAGGCCAATCGCGCGGCGGCCTCAAGTCGCGCGCTATTGTATGTGCAATAGCACGCGAGTCCAATACTTCAGCGGCGCAATTCACGGTCTTTACTGATCTTTACGTTTGCGACTGGTTTTGGTGTTGCGGGTCTGCACGCTAAGGTCTCGGATTGGGGGAAATCGCGTTATACTCGCGCCCCTTTTTTTGAATAGCCCTTTGGCATTGGCCTATGTTTTTTGAACGCGAGCGATTGCACTTTTTTAAACCGCTTACCAGCAAGTACCGCCAGCAGGTGTTGGAATGCTTGTGTTTGCTGCATGAGCGCTTGTACGGCGCCACCGCCGAATACGGTCAATCGCTGGGGCGCGAACAGGCGTTGGATGTTTTTGAGGAAGCGCTAGCGCGCGCGCCCGAATTAGATGGCGATGGCGACAGCGAAACCTTAGAGCAACGCTTTAAAAGCCACCGCGAGCACGCCGGTTTTATTCTTAAGTTATTATTAGAGCACGGCTGGATCGAGCGCCAAGTCGATGCCGCCACTTTACAGTCGAGCTACCCATTATCGCGCGCGGGGCGTTTATTTATTGCGCCCATGGTCGAAATCGGCACCCGCCGCGTGCGCACTCGCCACCGCAATACCCGCAACACTTTAAATTCGCTAGAAGCTTTTGCCAGCCGTGGCGAGATTCACGATTTACTCGACGCCTTTGAATATTCCGAGCGCATCATCACCGACTTTAGCGACATTATTAGCGAGCTAGAAGAACGCAAGCGCGAACTGGTGCAAGAGGTGGAATCCCAGCGCATGGTGCAGCAGGCCACCGAGCAATTTTTTGATTTTATGGAGAAGCGTTTCCAGCCCGATATTGCCGTGCGTTTATCGGCCGATAGTGTGGAGAAATATCGCGATCAAGTCTTTAAAGCTATTTCACGCATTCGCCGTAAGGACAAAGAATTTAAAGTCGCCGGATTTTATAAAGCGCGCTTGCGCAAAATTTTACACTAGCTCTCGAAAAACTGCTGCGTGGAAAAAGGGGAAAATTTTTCGTGTTACAAACACCCCAGCTTTCTGCGCGCAAGCAAAAAATTTGCGCGACTCACTTTTTTATAAAATCTAGCCCAGTACCCTGGAGTGTTTTAGCAAAGATTGAAGTACCTATTATCTAGAGAAAATGTACACGATTTTTCATAAGTTGGCCTATAAAACTTTCTTAAACTAATTTGCACAAGAAAGTCCTTAATTTGTTGACAGCACTGAATTGTAAGCTAGTGTAATCTATACTGAAAGCCTGGATTGTTATAAAATGAGGATGTCGGTGTAGTTTTAAGGAATTAAATTAAGTAGGTAATCAAAAATTCTTTGAAAGCTTGACATTGCCAGGGGCCAGTACATAGCATAGGTTTGATTGGCCTGTTTGTTACTTGTGTAGACAAACTTTGTTCAAAATTTTCACACTGAGGACTTATTCCCTATTGCTATTTAATTTACGAACGTTTTCTCACAAAATTAGTATTTCAAAGTAACCTTGATTTATTAAATATATATATATACCTTTATTTTCCAATTTGCTAGGCATACGAAACCAGATTCCACAACAACAACAACAACAACAACAACAGCAGCAGCAACAGATAACCAGGCCGTCAACAATGATGAGTCCAAATCAATCTTTGAACATGAATAGGATGCCAAACCCCAAGGCTTCTTTACAACAACAGCAAGTAATTATTTAAATTTTGATGCAAAGCAACAGTGGATCAATTCCTAAAACTTTTACGATTTTTGTAAAAAAAGTACGAAATTTTGATTTAAGAGAAAAGTGTTTGAAAAATTCAACTGAAACTTTCTGCAGATATGTCCAGAGTCATAAGTTGCGATTTAAGTTTAATATTAGAATTATAATGCACCAATAGTTTTGCCCTTTTTTACAATTCGTAGAAATTTACAGCTCTTCTTCTGTAAAATTACATTTTTAGTAAACTATAGCATTATTAAGGTACGAATTCTGAAAAAATGGTGGTTTGTGATAGGTTTTTGTGCTCTTTACATTCTTAAAACTTCTTTTGAATTAATAATTTCAAGGGAAATAATAGTAATGTGTACCTTTTTACAAAAATCATAAAAGTATTTGGAATTGACAAAACAAGCTAATTTCAACCTTTTTTTTTAGATATTAGATTAGTTTACTTTAAAGCATTATGAATGTGTTCTACTTAATAAGCTTAGATAATGTCATCTAACAAACAGATAGATGACACCTCTCGCTGAGCGTTAGCTTAGTGGTATTTATAAGCATTTACCTTATCATGGATATTTTTACATACAGACGGATGGACATACTATATAGACTAGCAGACAGACAGATAGACATGAAGACAAGTAAACTTGGTCGGCTTGTAGGTATTTACTCATTCGTAATTTTCGACCAATGATATCTCGATCGTATTGAAATTTCAGCAAACTTTCGCTGTAAATGTAATTTTCAACCAATTGTAAGTTACTTATAATATATTTTTAATTTTACTTTGAGTTATTTAGAATAATAAGTCATATCAATTTGTTACTTGCATCCTTTTGTATCTGATAGGGAGTGGTTATTTTAAACTAGATGTTGTTTGGCAGCTAGTTGTTATTTTTGAATATCTGTCATTTGCAACTAAGTAGCTGTCATTTGCAACTAACAGTCATTTGCAACTAGCTGTCATTTGCAACCTGGTGTCATTTGTAGCTAGCTGTTGTATGCAACTAGCTGTCGTATGCAACTGACTGTCGTATGCAACTAGCTGTTGTATGCAACTAGCTGTCGTATGCAACTAGCTGTCGTTTGCACCCAGCCGTCATTTGCAACCAGCTGTCATTTGCAACCTACTGTCATTTGCAACCTGGTGTCATTTGTAGCTAGCTGTCGTATGCAACTAGCTGTCGTATGCAACTAGCTGTCGTATGCAACTAGCTGTTGTATGCAACTAGCTGTTGTATGCAACTAGCTGTTGTATGCAACTAGCTGTCGTTTACCAACCGTCATTGCAACCAGCTGTCATTTGCAACCTACTGTCATTTACAACTCTCTGTTATTTGCAACTATCTGTCGTTTGCAACCAGCTGTCGTTTGCAACCAGCTGTCGTTTGCAACCAGCTGTGGTTTGCAACAACTGTCATTTGCAACCACCTGTCATTTGCAACCAGGTGTCATTTAGTACTAGCTGTCATTGTCGTCTAGATGTAATGAAAGATTTGAAAAAATTGTCGTAATAGCGAAAATATTTTCTTTACAATCCTGTTATATTTTTTTCAGTGGCAAACTCCTGGTACAGCCCAGCAACCTATGAACCAGTCTTTGATTTTGAGAGAGAGGCTTAATCAGAGAGCTGCTCTTCAACAACAACAGCAGCAGCAACAACAACAACAGCAGCAACAACAACAACAGCAGCAGCAGCAGCAGCAGCAGCAGCAGCAACAACAAGGGTTGGGAGATAACACAACCCTTAAAACACTACTCCACCAGCCACCACAAGGAATCCAGCAGCAAATGAACCGAATGAATCCACCCATTCAACAACAACAACAACAAATGGCAAGAGCAGCCAACCCAATGCCCAACATAATGATGGGTCAAATGCAGCAAGGACAGAGAGGTCAAAATCCCATGGGCATGGGGATGATGCCAGGTATCTGGAAGGGTATCCACAAAAAAACTGAAAAAAAATCAAATTCTTACACAATTATTTTAGTATAGGTATATAGTATTAACCCTTGCCATATGTAGGACGATTCTCTCAACGTAGACCTTCGAAAAGAAATATAAAGGAGGTATTCTTTATAAACTCATTCAAATAATAATTTAGAATTTCTTTGTACATAGAAATAAATTCTACCAATTAGACATTTAAGGACCAAACAAACTAAATTAAATAGATTTTAATGCAAAATAGGTGAAAATGAACAGAATATAAATTCAATTATTTAGTTATTTATTTTTGTTCTATGGATGATCAAAAAAATGCACTATAAATCAACCAATATATTTGAAAAATATTTTATTTGCAAAAGCAACCAAAAATTTCGACTTATTGAGGTGAGCTTTTACTTGATTGAAATTGAATTGAAATTGAAGCTAATAAGCTAAACCCAATGGATTGACGAGTCTAATTATTCAACGACTACAATATCATTCACATTCGTGGTATGATGAATAAAATTATTAGTTTTTTAAATCCAAATTAATGTTTCATTTTCATTAGAATAAACTAGACTTTTGATCAATTTGACAAAAAACTTTTTTTTTAATATTCTCGAGTATATCAGACATTATTTGGACAAATGTTCAAATATTATTCTCATTATTCTCATATGAAATCGATTTTTTAAAAAATTAACTCGGCTTTAAACTTGATTGAACTTGATTCTTACACTGTAATAGAAAATGTTATTTGTCATACATGTGCGTAAATGTGACCTTTTATTTGTGGAAAGCGGTATTTAAAAAAGTATATTTGTTCTTAAATTACCGCAAAAAATTTGGTTTTAGAAATTTTTTTGTGATAAATCCAATGCTATTTTTTATCAGAAATCAACAACAGCAGCATATGCAACAGCAACAACAACAACAACCTATTCAACAAACAATTATGAGCAAAGACTATATCTGGTCTGGAGAACTCTGCTGGAACGACAATTCTAACATAGAAGGTAACTTTGCAATGTTTTATGAACTTGACGGTTAAACTGACCAATCAGTCGAGTTTATAAAAGTGGGGTAGTGCCGAGTAAAAGTTTGTATAACAAGGAGATATATATATTCCCAAATTATCTCCAGGTTTAAGACAAAACGTTAAAACAAAAAAAACTTTGCAATAAGTTTCCACTAAAATTGGTATCTTAATTTACCCTTCATAGAAATTATGTGTACAATTCTCGTGTGATCGTTGCTTATCCCTTTGCTGATTTTGGAAAAACTAGAAAATCCCGAGGAGACACCATGCGACTCCTTTTTACTTGTTTGTATGTGCAAAATTAATAAGAGGTAAAGAAACATTCATTTTTATCTGTTTTTAGCCATGCGGCAAGGGAAAAACTCCTCACGCTAGGTCGAATGCAGTATCAGCTGTAACTTGGATGCATCCACAGGTCTGCCTGAGGTGAAGGCAGACAACTGGCCTCCGCAGCTGATCTATTGCAACTCATCCCGAAAAACTTTATTCAGACAATCGGAGGTCAATACTTAAGAAATGCCATAAGTAAGTTCATTTTAGTTTTCGTTACCACGCTGACGCACTCGACGGCGTTGCAATGTTTTGATGGAACATTATTAATTTTTTCTTTTTTTGATGATAGTAGGCCCGGCGTGATGCCGAAGCGTGCAATATGTGTAACATTTGTATCACCAAACACAGCTCTCACGGAGTATTGGTTTAACTAGAGCTTACTTCTGGGTCTGGGGGCGGGATTCGAAACGTGCGACCTCACTCCACGCTCTAAGATTTTGTGGACGCCGTATACCACTCCATCCATCGCGCCCAGACAGCCACTGAAACGCAGAGGAGAGCATTGTAATGTGTCTGAGAGCGTCCGTATGGCAAACCAGCCTTGCTTTCGAGTTGTGTTACACTTCGTTCATGATGCCCTACGAAACCACCAACACATCATCAACCGGCACATTACACTTCGTTCATGATGCCCTACGAAACCACCAACACATCATCAACCGGCCATTACACTTCGTTCGCGATGCCCTACGAGACCACCAACACCGTAGGTCAGATGAAACGGGCACATTACGAGGCGTAATCTGACATTCCCCAACCACACATCATTAAACGGCACATTACACTCCGTTCATGATGCCCTGCGAAACCACCAACCACATTATCATACACCAACCCATCCCGTAGGTCAGATGAGACGAGGCACGAGGCGTAATCTGACATTCCCAACCCGCATCATCAAACGGCACATTACACTTCGTTCATGATGCCCTACGAAACCACCAACACATCATCAAACGGCACATTACACTTCGTTCATGATGCCCTACGAAACCACCAACACATCATCAACCGGCACATTACACTTCGTTCATGATGCCCTACGAAACCACCAACACATCATCAACCGGCATATTAGCTTCGTTCACGATGCCCTACGAAAACCAACGTCATCAAACGGCACATTACACTTCGTTCATGATGCCCTACGAAAACCACCAACACATCATCAATCGGCCACATTAGCACTTCGTTCATGATGCCCTACGAAAAAAACAACGTCATCAACCGGCACATTACACTTCGTTCATGATGCCCTACGAAAACCACCAACACATCATCAACCGGCCACATTACACTTCAGATCATGATGCCCTACGAAACCGCCAACACATCATCAACCGGCACATTACACTTCGTTCATGATGCCCTACGAAACCAACCAACACATCGATGAACCGGCACAATTACACTTCGTTCATGATGCCCGACGAAATCACCAATCCATACATGATCCATACACCAACCCATCCCGTAGGTCAGATGAGACGAGGCACGAGGCGTAATCTGACATCCCCAACCCACATCATCAACCGGCACATTACACTTCGTTCATGATGCCCTACGAAAAAACAACATCATCAAACTTTTATTTCCTACGGCACCACCACCTCACACGCTGGATGTTCTATTTCAATCAATCCCTTTAAGGTTTGCTTGGCATTGTCGTCCCCATGCACCAAATGCACTTTCTTCGGCGGGACGCGCATACGCTTGATAAAATTCAATAAATCCCGTTGTCCGGCGTGGGCGGAATAACCGCTGATCTGCTGTACCTTGGCATTAATGGCATAACGCTCCCCATCAAACACCACATAACCATTTGGTTTATCGTGATACCGCAAAATATCCCGTCCTGGCGTCCCCGCGGCCTGATAACCCACGAACAACACATCGTTACGTTCATCGCCCAATAAGGCTTTTAAATAATTCACAATACGACCGCCAGCACACATGCCCGAGGCGGCAATCACAATAGCAGGGCGGGTTTGGCGTTGTAGATAAGACACAGTTTGTAGATGGGTAGCATGGTCGTCTATCGTGGTGACTTGATCAAAACTCAGCGGATGCCGCCCCGCACTTCACGCGGCGTTTTGCTTCGTCATCCCAGTAGCGCGCTCAAGAGATCGATAAACACTGGGTAAAGCGACTCGCTAGTGGGGAGTCGATAATAATATCGATGTCCTGCCAATTTAACGAAACACCGGAGCGGGTTTCGACTCACGGCTTTTTGTTTGTTTTGGTGAATGATATGTTCCAGCTCGTACAATAGTTCTTGTGTACGACCAATACTAAAAGCTGGAATGAGCACAGTGCCCGAATCACTGCAAGCGCGTGCTCTAAACTTTGCTGCAGTTTTTGACGGCGCGTGGCGCGGTTTTCATGATTTCTATCACCGTAAGTACTTTCTAAAACCAACTGATCGGCGCGATAAGGTGACTGCGGCGCAGGCAGCAAAGGCGAATAGGGCGCGCCCAAATCCCCCGAAAACACCACATCGTGATACTTTTTTCCGACGGCTTTTAACGGGGGATGGGTGACCCGAAACGTCACATACGCTGACCCCAAAATATGCCCCGCCCGACACAAATGCACCTGTACGCTGGAACCTTTTCCAACCAGCGGAATAGTGGTCCAAGTTTTGTATTCCAACGGCACCAACTGCGATGTCAAACGCGCCAAACACGCCTCAATAATACTGGCATTGCGCGTTACACCCACCTTCAGCGCGTCTTCAATCACCAAAGGCAATAACTCGGCACTGGGTTTAGAGCAGTAAATCGGCCCCGTAAACCCCGCCGCCAACAAATACGGCAAACGGCCCACATGATCGATATGCACATGCGTCACCACCAACGCCCGCACCGTCGATACATCAAACTCAATCGCCAACTGATTCGAATCCGCTCCAGACCCAGACGTCTCCGCCCCCTGAAACAAGCCAATATCCACCAACACCGAATTGTCTGCATCTATCAACAACTCATGGCAAGACCCAGTCACCCCCTGAACCGCACCGTGGTGCTTAATATCTAACATACAAATCCCTCTGCATTATTTTTTAAACAAGTATCAAGGGTATACCATCAACCAGACCAACATCAAACCCACATCATCAAACGGCACATTACACTTCGTTCATGATGCCCTACGAGACCACCAACCACATTATCTACGCCAACCCACCCCGTAGGTCAGATGAGACGAGGCACGAGGCGTAATCTGACATTCTCAACCAACATTCACTGGGCGCAGTTAGAACGCAGTGACAATGTGTTTTTTCTCGTTCCCACGCTCCTGCGTGGGAACGCATAGTCACTAATGGTCAACCGCGCTGCATTTTGTTAGTATGATTTTTGTCGTTATAGTGTATTTGGAATGAATATATGAACTATCATGAATCACGCTGGAAGCAACGATTTCAAAACTTTTCTAGAAGTTTTATGCTGCTAAAAACCACCACTGAGCTGGAAAAACTATCTGTTATTGAACGTGCAGGAATGATTCAGTTTTTCGAAATATCCTTTGAGCTCGCTTGGAAAGTGCTGAAAGACTATCAAGAAGAAGAAGGCTTTTCGATAAGCAGCCCACGTGACGCAATAAAAACCGCGTTTCAATATCAGCTGATTGGAAACGGCAAAGAATCGGCTAGAGGCCCTGAGCGACAGAAATTTAACCGTACACACTTATCAAGAGAAACCGCTCAACTCGTCGAGCTAAAAATAAAGTCGACTTATTACCCAATCTTAAAGGATTTTCATCGAAACTTTACTCAGAGACTAACCAAATGATGGAAGCCGACTTTGGGTTAACCTCAACAGAGCTTGAAGAGCTAAATAGCATCATCCAAAGCTTTCATGAGATAGAATCTGTAATGATTTTTGGGTCAAGGGCCAAAGGTACCTACAAGCCAGGTTCTGACGTAGACATCGTTATCTCTGGAAATAAACTAGACCACTCAGTGGTTGCACGGTTATCTAACCAGCTCAATGAAGAAACCACCTTCCCCTATTTCTTTGATATCTTAGATTTAAACACCATAAAATCCGAAGAAATGCTGGCACACATAGCACAACATGGACGAAAAATTGAGCTCAACAAATGAGTCAATGCGTAAACCAACCTGCAACACCACCCAACGCCGGATAACGGTCGTGCCTCCCTCATCCGGCCTACGAAAACATCACGAAACTACCAACGGCACATTACACTCCGCCGAGAAATAGAGACATTTTCCATTGATATTGTCACTATTCCTTCCTTTGTCTTTAAGGAAGGCTAGAGGTTTTACTCGCCATACCCTTATCCTGTCCATCTCGTCCCCCAGTCATGATGCCCTACGAATCCCACAACATCAAACGGCATATTACTTCTTGATGCCCTCGAAAAAAACCAACACACCATCAAACGGCACATACACTTCGTCATCCAAAACCACCAACCACAACCCACCCACCCGTAGGTCAGATGAGACGAGGCGCTGGCGTAATCTGACATCCCCAACAACACATCATCAAACGGCACATTACACTTCGTTCATGATGCCCTACGAAACCACCAACCACATGATCTATACCAACCCACCCCGTAGGTCAGATGAGACGAGGCACGAGGCGTAATCTGACATCCCCAACCCATATCATCAACCGGCACATTACACTTCGTTCATGATGCCCTACGAAAATATACCACCAACCACATATACCAACCCCCCCGAGGCAAACGGGCACGGGGCGATACCCCCCCCATATCATCAAACGGCACATTACACTTCGTTCATGATGCCCTACGAAAAAAACCACACACACCAAACGGCATTACACTTCGTTCCATGATGCCCAACGAAAAACCAACACATCCCAAAGCGTCCAGCGCCGATAATGGCCGTGCCTCTCATTCGGCCTACGATTCCATCGCTATCCCCAAACGGTTGTCTAACATTGACTCCCTCATAATAAACCGTATATTCCAATGGCAAAGACGAAACAAAAAAGGCCGCTCCATTGCAACAACCGAAAGAAGTGATTGAAATCGTAAAAGAACTCGCCAGTCATGACGATAGGATTGCCGCGCTCTGGCTTTATGGTTCAAGGAGCAATGGATTGGCTCACGCAGACAGTGATTATGATTTTTGCTGTCCTATTCAGTGATTACATAAGCGATCCTTTAGATCGTCGTCTAAGGCCTGAATTGCTTGCCTTGGATTGGGTAAAACTACTTGGTGTAAAAGAAAGCCTAATCAGCGTCATAGACATCCAAATTGCCCCGATCCCGCTTGCTATGAACGCCATTTCAGGGCAACAGCTTTGCTGCAACAACCACAGCGCTCGTTTAATCGCCGAAGGTGTTATCATGTCCAAGGCGGAAATAGACTACCACTACCATCTAACACACTATTAAGGCTCAACAATGGCTGACTCTTACTACCTATCTTCGGTACGTCAAAATGCCAAGGTATATAAAGCAGAGCTAGAAGAGCTCCGCCAAATACTACAAACTCGAAACCTAAGCACGTTTGAATACCGAGCATGCGAGCGTAGTTTGCAAATAAGCATTGAAGTGGCGATAGGCGTTGCCAAACATTGGGCAAAAATCGCCAGAGGAACGTCTCCCGTAGACGCTTACCAGTCATTTGAAGTGCTCTCCCAGCAAGGCTTTATACCATTAGAGAAACTCATCAACTGGCGTAAAGTCATCGGGCTAAGAAACGCCTTAGTACACGACTACCTAAACATAGACCCCACTATTGTTCGATCTGTCATCACCAACCAATATTATCAAGACATCTTCGACTTTATAGACACAGGACTCATCGAACTTGAAAAAAATACCCCGTAACCATCGTTATCCCCAAATAGCGGTTCAACATTGACTCCCTCAAAATAAACCGTATATTCCAATGGCAAATACCTAAATGAAAAAGGCCGTATCCTTGCCGCAACCAACAGAAGTGATAGACACCGTCAAGAAACTTGCTGCCAGCAACAACGACATTGCTGCGGTTTGGCTCTACGGTTCCAGAAGCAAAGGAAAAGCCCAACCGCATAGCGACTATGACTTTGCCATCGCATTTAACAACTTCCAATTGGACAGCCTAGAAAAATATTTAAGACCCAATGAGCTGTCCATCGACTGGTGTGCACTACTTAACTTACCGAGCGACAAACTCAGCATAGTCGATATAAACCTCGCACCGGTTTACCTCGCTTACAACATAATAGAAACGGGCAAACTATTGTATAATCAAGGCACATCAAGAATATGGCGAGAACAAGACAGAATCTACAGCCAGTTTGAGCATCAGCGAATAGAGAGTCAGCACCATGACAGAATCGACAGATAGCGTAGGGCTACAGCACTACCTAATAGAAATCAAAAAGCACAAGCAAAAATACCGCCATGAACTGGATGAACTACGACAAGACCTAATCGCCGACAACTTCCGTAGCAGAGATTACCTAGCGGTAGAAAGGCTACTGCAAGTGTACACAGAGCTTTGTATTGGCTTGGCCAAACACTGCCTAAAAAACTTACAAGGTCATTCTGCTACAGACGCCTATCAAACCTTCAGCCAACTTCGGGAGCTGGGCTTCCTAAGCAGTGACGAACTGCAAGAATGGAAAAAAATCATCGGCCTTCGCAATGGACTGGTGCACGACTACCTAAAAATAGACCTCTCCATTTTAGAGCGAATTATCAGAGAGTCGCACTACATACGGCTAGATACATTTAGTGATAAAGCCATAAAGTTTTTAAACGCTCCAACTCCATTGTCGCCATAAACCATCCAACGCCGGATAACGATCGTGCCTCTCTCATCCAGCCTACGAAAACAACATGTGCGAAAACGATATTGCAAAGAAGCGAAGCGAAAAGAGGAAATGATTATTTTGTTAATATAGGTGTACTTATTTTTCGAGAAACCGAAAAAAAGGGCATGGTATGTTGATTGATACTAAAAAAATCTTAGAACTGCCGTTTGAGGGCAAATTGAATTAATGGAAGCTGTGATGAGTGCATTGGCTCAGAACCAAGCTGAATTTGACTCACCTAAATGGCATTTGCAAAAATTAGAAGCTCGTAAACATGAGCTTAATGAAACTGAAAAGTTGTGTAGTTTTGAAGAAGTACGAGAATAATAAAAGGGGTCACCCAATTAAGTCCTATAGTACGAATAAAGATGCCTGCTTGTTGATTGCAGGAAACCGATCAGGGAGAAAGCAAAACCATGAGCCGTTCTTTTTGGATATTCGCTGGCACCAGCGTTTGCAGAATTACCAAGCAGCATTTAATGAGTTGGATGAGGGCTGTTGCGTTAAGCAATCAGCGGGGTCTTTCCAAGCTGGAAGAGCAGGGGCTGATTCAGGCGTTTGAGTACACCTATGAGCTATCCTGGAATACCATTAAGGATTTTTACAAGGATCAGGGTGAAACAGACATACAAGGTAGTCGGGACGCCATACGCCTAGCATTTGAGAGGGGATTGATTGAAGCCGGTGATCAATGGTTTGCGATGATTAAAAGTCGTACTTTGACATCACATACCTACAACCGTGAAACAGCCCGCTTGATTGCAGATCAGATTTTGAATACCTACCATCCGTTGTTGAAATCTCTTTTAGCGGCGCTTGAGAAACAGCGTGACAGGTCGTAAGGCTTTGGCGGGTTTGCCATGCGGTATACTGGCAAAGGCTCAGGCTGAGTTAGTCATTATCCGCAAGTGCAACATGCCATCCCTGTTTGGCTCCCGTGCCATGGGAACACATCGTGCTAACTCGGATATTGATCTTTGCCTTGATGCACCTGATCTGTCGTTTCAGAGCTTTCTGCAAAGCTTGCATCCGTACTGGATGAGTTGGTGTTACCCTACAGCCTTGATCTAATACTGAAACACCATATCGACAATCCTGACCTGCTGAATCACATTCAGCGAGGTTGGGCTGGTAGTGAAATAAAAGGGGGCAGATCCGGAAACCTTAGTATCAGAGCAAAAGTAGAGCACAAGGTCAGATGAGACGAGGTACGAGGCGTAATCTGACATCCCAACCCGCATCATCAACCGCGCACATTACACTTCGTTCATGATGCCCTACGAAAAACCAACGTTGTCAACCGGCACATTACACTTCGTTCATGATGCCCTACGAAAAAATAGTGACATTCCCAACCCGCGCATCATCAAACGGCACATTACACTGCGTTCATGATGCCCTACGAAAACACAATACAAACCAACTATACGCATAACATCCCGTAGGTCAGATGAGACGAGGCACGAGGCGCTTATCTGTAAAAAATAGTGACATTCCCAACCAAGGTCACAAAATCCCCAAACATATCACCCAACACCAACCCACGATCATGGTCTGGTGTTTGTATTTTGGTGGTTTTTATATAGTATTAGAGGGGTAATACACGGCAATCTCAGGATGAGGTTGATGTTACTGAAAGAGGGATTTTAAATGAATACGAGATCAATGGATGATCATGATAGCCCATGGAAAGAGGCCTTGGAGCAGCGTTTTCCAGAGTTTTTAGCCTTGTTGTTTCCCGATGTTTACGAGCAGGTGGATTGGCGCCGAGAGCGAGTGTTTTTGGATAAAGAGCTTCAGCAGATTGTGCAAGATGCCGAGCTGGGACGACGTTATGCTGATAAGCTGGTTAAGGTTTTTGCACGGGATGGCACAGAGACATGGGTATTGATCCATGTGGAAGTGCAGGGCGAAGCAGAGCGGGATTTTGCCGAGCGTATGTATGTGTATCATTATCGGCTGTTTGATCGATATCAGATGGATGTGGTCAGCTTAGGTGTGCTCGCTGATAGTCATCGAAACTTTCGGCCCAATAGCTATCACTGGGGGCGTTGGGGCTGTGCATTGGATTTTCGCTTTCCCAGTGTGAAACTGCTGGATTGGCAAGCCCGCTGGGAGCAGTTAGAAAACAGCGATAATGTGTTTGCCTTGGTGGTCATGGCGCAACTTCGGGCAAAGAGCAGTAAAAGAGCGGAAGAACGCCAAGCGTGGAAGTTTCAGCTTGTGCAATTAATGTACGAGCGGGGCTATGAGCGTGATGTTATACTGGAATTATTCCGAGTGATTGATTGGATGATACGTTTACCAGAGGTTTTGGAGCGCCAGTTCCTAGAATCGGTATACCAACTAGAGGAGTCTAAAAAAATGCCTTACGTCACCAGTGCTGAGCGTTTTGGAATTGAGAAAGGGATACAGCAAGGAATGCAACAAGGAATGCAACAAGGAATGCAACAAGGAATGCAGCAAGGTGAAGCGACTATTATGCTGTTACGTCTGATGACACGCAAATACGGTGTTGATGTAACGGCGGCGTATCGTGAACAGATTGAAAAAGCCGATCCTGAAACCCTACTGGAATGGTCTGAACGATTGCTTTTTGCCGATAAAATAGAAGACATCTTTCATTGATTTTTGCACAGTACCTTCCCCTTGTGTCTTTGAAGGGGAAGGCTAGGATGGGGTTGTTTCCCTGTCCCTTATCCCTTCCAAAACGTAGGTCAAATGAGACGAGGCACGAGGCGTAATCTGACATTCCCAACCCGCATCATCAACCGGCGCATTACACTTCGTTCATGATGCCCTACGAAACCAACATATCCATATAACAAAAAAAACTTACCAACGCTTACTTTACAAACATTTTTCAAACACATTGTTTGCATAATGTTACAGCCTGAATTATCATCGTTCACCAATTGAACACCCTCCCAAACAGCCTTATTTAATCCAAGGATAAGGGATGGGGTGAATGGACTTTTGTTTAAAAACACAATCAATAACACCGGAGGGAAACGCATGGATTGCACTCACACGTCTTCATACTTGCCATTGCGCCTACCAATGGTGATTTTTTATTGGTCAAACACAGCCCGCAGCCCTGTCAACCTAACGCCACAAAGTGAGACGGTATGCTAGACGACGAATACCGCTACAAAATCCTAAAAGAGCTGCAACAAGACCCAAACATGAGCCAACGCGCTTTAGCCAAACGTTTGGAGATCAGCCTAGGAAAAACAAACTACTGCCTAAATGCCCTTATCGAAAAAGGCATGATAAAAGCCGACAACTTTAAAAACAGCACCAACAAAATGGGCTACCTATACCTACTAACACCAAAAGGCATAGAAGAAAAAATCGCCCTCACACAACGCTTTTTACAACGAAAACTGAAAGAACACGAAACCCTAGAAAAAGAAATAGAACAACTGCGCCAAGAAGTTAAAAAACATAACGTGACACTTGTAGGCCGGATGAGCCGAGAAGCGGGTTATGTAGGTCGGCCTTTAGGCAAATCAGATGAGCCACGGCAGGAAATACAGCATTATGAGCAGGTCGTGCCTGTAAAGTCAGATGAGCCGAAGAGCGTTATGTAGGTCAGCCTTGGGCCGTCAAAGATGTGCCACGGCAAATCACAGTATTATGTAGATCGCGCCCGTAGGTCAGATGAGCCTAGAAACGCGTTATGGCAAGGTCCGGCCTTTAGGCCGTCAAAAGATGTGCCACGGCAAATCACAGTATTATGTAGGTCGTGCCTGTAAGTCAGAATGAGCCTAGAAACGCGTTATGTAGGTCAGCCTTTAGACCGTCAAAAAGATGGGCCACAGCAAACCACTGTACTATGTAGATCGCGCCCGTAGGCCGGGATTGAGCCTAGAAACGCGTTATGTAGGTCGGCCTTTAGGCCGTCAAAAGATGTGCCACGGCAAATCACAGTATTATGTAGGTCGCGCTCGTAGGTCAGATGAGCCGAGAAACGCGTTATGTAGGTCGGCCTTTAGGCCGTCAAAAAAGTGGGCCACGGCAAATCACTGTATTATGTAGATCGCGCCTGTAGGTCGGATGAGCCGAGGAACGAAGATGTCATCCTGCGTTGAATGATAAACCTGCGATGAACGCTAAGACGTCGTCATCTGGCAAATGACTTTATATATTATGGAAAACACAATGAAAAAATACAAAATCGCCATTGCCGGAACCGGCTACGTTGGCCTATCGAATGCCATGTTGCTAGCACAGCACAATGATGTCATGGCGGTGGACATTGTTCCTGAAAAAGTTGCCATGTTGAACAACAAACAGTCGCCGATTGTCGACACGGAAATAGAAGATTTTTTAGCCAATAAAACACTGAACTTTACCGCGACGTTAGATAAGCAAGCCGCCTATAAAAATGCGGAATTTGTGATTATTGCCACGCCAACGGATTACGACCCTAATACGAACTACTTCAATACCAAGTCGGTTGAAAGTGTCATCCAAGACGTATTGGCGATTAACCCCAATGCAGCCATGGTGATTAAATCCACCGTCCCAGTGGGCTACACGAAAAGCGTGAATGGAAAATTCAACACGTCGAATATTTTCTTTTCGCCTGAATTTCTACGAGAAGGCAAAGCTCTACATGACAACTTGTATCCGTCTCGAATCATCGTCGGGGAGCGCAGTGAGCGCGCTTGAGGTCTTTGCGGGCTTGCTGAAACAGGGCGCTCTAAAAGATGAGATCGACATCCTCTTCACCGACAGCACAGAAGCCGAAGCCGTTAAGCTGTTTTCCAATACCTATTTGGCCCTTCGTGTTGCCTATTTCAATGAGTTAGACACCTACTGTGAATCCCATGGCCTAGACACCAAGCAAATTATTGACGGCGTGTCATTAGACCCGCGCATTGGCAACCACTACAACAATCCCAGCTTTGGTTACGGCGGCTATTGTTTGCCAAAAGACACCAAGCAGTTGTTGGCGAATTATCAAGACGTACCCAATAACCTAATACGAGCGATTGTGGATTCCAACTCAACCCGCAAAGACTTCATTGCTGATTCTGTGATTAAGCGCAACCCTAGAGTAGTGGGTATTTATCGATTGGTGATGAAAACTGGCAGTGACAACTTTAGAGCCTCGGCCATTCAGGGCATTATGAAACGCATCAAGGCCAAAGGCATTGAAGTAGTGATTTACGAGCCAGTGTTAGAGGAAACGGAATTCTTCCATTCGAAAGTCATAAAAGATCTGGCTGAATTTAAAAAAGTAGCGGATGTGATTATCGCCAACAGACAAGACAAGGTTTTGAATGATGTGGTGGATAAAGTGTATACGCGTGATTTGTTTGCTAAGGATTAAAAATGAAAGATAAAAAAGTATTAGTGACCGGCGGTGCTGGTTTTGTTGGTAGTCACTTATGTGAGCGCTTGGTCGCAATGGGTGGGTATGATGTGTATTCACTGGATAATTACTTCACAGGAAGTGAAACGAATCATGTTGCTGGTGTGACTTATATTCGTGGCGAAACAAAAAACATTGCAGCGCTGGTCGATTTTTGAACCTCATATGGTATATCACCTTGAGTGAATATTCGCGCGTAGAGCAAAGCTTCGACGATATTGAAAAGGTATGGGCATACAACAAAGAAGGTATTTTTGCCGTATTAGAGTTCGTCCGTAAAGTAGGCTGCAAAATTTTATATGCGGGTAGCAGTACTAAATTTGGTGATGGTGGTTTTGGGCGCAGCGCTTCCCCCTTACGCCTGGACAAAAGCGACAAATATTACTGAGCTTGTGATGAACTATGGCAATTGGTTCAATGTACCCTATGCGATTACGTATTTTTATAATGTGTATGGTGAGCGTGAAATTCAAACAGGTAAATACGCTACGCTGATCGCTTTGTTTAAAGAAAAAATGAGAAAGGGTGAGGCCTTAACAGTAGTTAGCCCAGGCTCTCAAAAGCGTAACTTTACTCATATTGACGACATAATTGATGGCTTGGTTTTAGTTGGTGAGAACGGTTATGGCGATGAGTTTGGTATTGGTAGCGAAGAAGGTTTTTAGCATTTTAGAAGTTGCTAAGATGTTTGGGCGGTCAGATCGAAATGTTGCCAGAGCGTAAGGGCAATCGAATGATGGCTGATGTTATTGCGAATAAAACCAAAGCGTTAGGTTGGTCTGCAAAGCGAACATTGTCTGATTATATAGGTAGTCTGAGGGCTGATAATTGGAAAAAATAATATCTTATAATATCTTATAATATCTTATAATATGTTTAAGTTAATAAAAAATAGATTTTCTATTGGAAATGATGTTTGCTTTCTTTTGAACGCGATTTCTTGGATTAAAATAGTAAATTAAGTTTTATTTAATTAGTAATATCAAATGTGAGAATAAGCTTTCAGCTTTAAATTGATGGGTAATTAAAAACAAAGGCTTTTTGATGAAAAATCCAAAATAATTTAGTTTACACTTAATACAAAATGTTAGATTGTTGCATGCTCTTTCAGAGATAGGTATTAGTGTTATTATAAAAAATGAAGATTCTTTAAAATTTTAGAACTGTCTAGATACTTTGATTTGAAGATTTTTAATGATGATTGTAAACAAAATACTTTTGATGTGAAAAGTATAGATGATATTTTCATATCACACTCTAAACCTTCTGTATCAATTTTTTCTGTTACTAAAACACTTATTTTCCAAAGGAGTTTTCTGTTTTTTTTCAAAGATAGATGGCCAAAAAAGAGAGAGAAAGATTTTACTTTTTCGGGATTGATAACAGGGAAGAAAAAAAGCTATAATTAAATGGCTTTCATATATTAAATTAAAACTGGTACATTCAAGCTATTATTTTTAGAGATGGTACAGCGATTGCCTATGAGGTTTAGGTGCAAGATTTTAAATTCAGTTGTTTTAAAGTTTGGACCATTAACCACCTTAACTAACTCTATTAATGGTAGGCTTTATCCTAATAAATCTCTTGATTTGATTTACTATAATGACATGCTTGAATCAAAATTTGTACTTTGCCCGAATGGCGATTTCATATGGACTTATAAGGTTTTTTGAAGCAATTATGTGTGGAGCAATACCTGTTATAGAAAGTGATTGTGATGCCTAGCCAGGTTTTAGATATAGAAAAATGAATGAATCTCTGAATGAGTTTGTTTGGAGCAATACGTAACTAT
>JAXHOG010000073.1:57500-147645 GCA_034519605.1 Marinagarivorans sp. | reverse complement strand
ACTTGCAGGTTGGCGCTATAGATGCTGGAGCCATCGGGGGTTGTTTTGTTGTAGTTGTCGGGGATTTGGTTTTGCACATAAATGGAATAACCGATAGATATAGCGGTAACAATCCAGTAAATCCATGTCGCTGGATCCTTAGGGCTGACTATTGCATCGATACAATCATTGGGCAGTAAGCAGTAAGACGGCCACGCACCAACAGGGAATTCACACCCGTTTAAATGCGCTGTAAATGGTGGGTTAACGAGCGGTTGATACGCGGGGACGTTAGCATTTAGCCATACTTCAAACGTTATGCCAGCGTTGGCCGTAAAGGTTTCGAGCGGTTGGTTATCAAGCGCGTTGGGGAATACGCGAATAATGGGCATAGTAGTTAACTCGCGAAAATAATGCCTCAAAGCGACGTAGGGGGATTTTGGAAGGCCCCGTGATGCGACCGGTATGCAGGACTTTTAAGCCTGCGCCATCATTAATAATCACACTCACATGAATTAACAGGCCTCTTTTAAAGCCTGCTGCCACAGCGCCCGCAATTAAGATAAGGGACGTTTAAATAACGTTGAATGTGCTGGGCAGTGATGTCCATGTTTTGTGTTAACCGAAGTATTTCAGACCGGGGGCAAACGCCGATGTATAGCGTTTTGTGGGCCACGCTTTATTTACGAGATCATGAAAGGTGGCATTCACGCTGATGCTGTTTAAATCGCCCTCACAACTTTCGGCGCCCCCCCCCTTCTCCCCTTTTTTTTTTTTTTTTTTCCTCTTTCCTCCCCCTCTTTTTTCTTCTCTTTCCCCTTTCTCCCCCTCCTTCCCTTTTTCTCTCCCCCCTCTTCTTTTTCTTTTTCTTCCCCTTTTTTCTTTCTTCTCCTTTTCCCCCTCCCCCCTCTCTCCCCTTTCCCCCTCCTCCCCCCCCCCCCCCCCCCCCTCCCCCCCCCCCCCCCCCCCCCCCCCCCCCCCCCCACCATATAAAAAGGGGCTTCGGCGGGCTGGGTTAAATCGCTGGCGGTATAGACGCCGAATATCACTTCTATTTTCCCGCCGGATTCCATGGAATCCTCAATGGCACGCAGTGCATCGCCGCTCACGTTATCCAACTTAAAAACTGATGTTACGCACCTCGCAAAAGCTTACGAGGAGCTCCAGCTTTTGCGGGCTGCGTAACATCAGTTATTAAAAAAAGGCCGCAAAAAATGCGGCCTTTTAATAGGGTGAATAATCTTAAAAAATTACAACTTACCCGCCCCCGCCATCGCGGGAACTAATACCGGTAGCGATTCTGCCGAATCTAATACGTGGCTATAGTCGTAAAAATCACTAGGGTTAAAGGCGTTGCCATTATTCACGTGAATCACCGTATCGGCATTGGGATTGACGAGGTCGATGATGTTATCGGGAACAATGGTCACTTTAATATCGCTACCGCTGTCTTCGTTAACAAAGGCAAATTCGCCGGAATCTATATCAAAATAATTGCCTTCTATATAAATTTCGGCACCAGCACGCACGCTGGCAAAATAGCCAATTTGCGAACCACGCGCTTTATTATTAAAGACATAATTATTAAAAGTATGAACTTTACCAAAGCGCAACAAGGGGTGACGCTGTTGGGTGTTTTCGTAATAATTGTGATGAAAGGTGACGTGTAAGCGGCCAGCATCTTGTAGCGAATTCGTATCGACATGGCCCACCAGCGACACTTTGTCGTAATGGTAAAAATGGTTCCACGACAACGTGATGTAATCGGCACCGCGCTTGGAGTCCAAGGCACCATCAAAACTACCTGCGCTTACGCCCGCTACCGGCTTATAAATAAAGGTGTTGTGGTCGACCCATACATGGTGAGAAAAACATTCGATGGTCACACCATCGGCGTCTGGGTTGGATTTCGTATCGTAAATATTGGTGAATTTAATATTGCGAATAATCACATTCGAGACATAGTTGTTGGCCTCATTGTAGGCATCGCTACAGCCTACAAGACCGCCTACGCGCAAACCAATCTCCGAAAAAGTCGCATCGGTGCCCACGCCAATAATGGTTTTGTTGGAGGCAACACGTACTTTTTCGTAGCCAGTGACAGGGCCACTTAGGGTGCCACGAATTTCAATAGTTAAGGCTTCGTCCGAACCGGCATAAGCCACCAAATCTTCATAGGTCGCTGCAATTACGGTACGCCCAGCCGCGCCGCCGGTAGTGGTTTGCACACCATATGCCGGTACTGTGGCAAAGCCCACTAAGTCGCTATTGGCTTGCCCTATGGCACTGCTGGAGCTCGATAAACTCACAGCAGAGCTTAAGCTAGAGACCGGCACCGAAGATACACTGGACGATGAGCTTGAAACACGGCTAGATGTATTGAAAACACTGTTTGATGTACTGGACGGTGCGCTGCTAGAGCTTGCTCCCTCCCCCGTGCAGCCGCTCGCTAAAGCAATTATCATGGCTACCATTGCAATCTTTTTTTGCATAAAAACTCCGTTGTGGGTTGAATATTTAGGATGGTTATCTGAATTATCGATCGGAATATCTTCAATCTCCATACAGTACAATCAAAATTGGACTGACCAAAGGTTACCTTAAATAGCCATTCGGTTAACCAACTTTAATCACAGATATTACAAATGAATCTACAGATGCACAAAACGGGCGATGCATAATTTTTTGATGCGCTGGATCAATATAAGCAAGACGATCCAGTCATTGAATTATCGCGGCACTTATATCTATAGCTCTACTCCCAATCATCATCGAATAAAAGATCTCATCATGAACCCTGATTTTATCCGCCCCAGTAAAGAGGCCATCGCTTTAATGCCTTTATTTAAAGGCTTGGCGAGCGACAAAATAATTATGGTGGCCGATGCGACTACCTTGTCGGTGGCCGCCGAAATTCTAGCGGATGTAACCGAGCTGGGTTTTGATACCGAAAGCAAACCGACCTTTATCAAAGGCGAAAAATCCAGCGGGCCGCATGTAATACAACTGGCAACCGGCCAGTATGCTTTTGTATTCACACCCCATTTTTTGCCGGGCATAGCCTTGGCTATTAGTGTGCTGGCCGCCGAGAATATTACAAAATACGGTTTTGGTTTGTCGGGTGATAAAAAACTCTTTAAACGAAAATTTAATGCCGACATTAAAAATACGGTGGACTTGGCGGTGGTGGCCAAAAAAGCCTTTGCGTTAAAAGAAGCCGTGGGCGCACGCGCCGCCGTAGCCATTTTATTTAAAACGCGATTAGCTAAGTCGGCACAAACCTCTAATTGGGCGAATTACCCGCTCCAACAGCACCAACTAAAATACGCCGCCGATGATGCCTATGTGGGATTTTGCGTGGCGCGTGAATTAAAAAATTTAGGTTTAATGGTTTAAATTTTTTAAATTAAAAATGCGGGGTTAGCTCAGTGGGTAGAGTGTCAGTTTCCCAATCTGAAAGTCGCGAGTTCGAATCTCGTACCCCGCTCCAATTCATGCAAATTTATAAGCGAAAAATGTGATGACAACAGAAGTAGTTAAATTCGAATTTGAAAAAGAAGTGAAAAACAGCGTGCGCTACAAAGAAATCACCGAAGCTGGAAAAGCGCCCATTGTGGGCACTCTGTATGTACAAAAATGGTTTGCCGGTGGCGCTAAAACGCTGCAGGTGACGATTGAATTGGATGTGTAATATTTTTTTCAAGGAGTATTTTATGATTCACGCTAATAATAAATATTTTCGCATTTCTCTCTTTGCTACTAGTTTTTTAATATTTTCACTTTGTTCAACTAAAGGAGTTGCTATGTCTTTTTTTTCGGGTACAGACGTTGTGTTATTTTCCCCAATGGTGGTAAATGACTTCTTGAGGGGAAACCTGCCGCAAATGCAAAAATTGTTAGGAACCGTGATTTGGAAAGGTGACAGAGGGCAGAAACCATATTTTTTATACCTCTGAAGATGGCACATTTAAGCTGCCGATTAAACGAGCTAAGGTTCGCTTGCCAATGCTCATAGAATTTGTACTTACCCAAGAGATGAGTGTTTTTTATAAGGGGCAAGAGTTTTTGATTTGGGGTATTCGCAAAAATGATTTAGATGAATATGGTGAGCTGGGTGGAAGGCCAAAGAATTTCCGTTGTGAGCTTACCGATGAGGCTGTTTATATTGAAGATTTTAGTAGTTTATTTGCTACGTCCTGTAAATGGGACTCAATCGAAAAACAAGGAGAGTAATGATGTCAGTAATAGAACCTAGCGTTGCCGCTAGATTGTAGCAGATGGGGTATTGCCAATGCTTAACATTTAATTGGGGAACGAACCTAAACCGAAGGAAATCGGGGTCAGACCTTACATTTGACATTCAGCCAAAACAACGAATCATTTACCGTTACTTTCAAATGCCTTTACTGCCCGACTAACGGTAGCGTAGCTCTTTTGATAAGCATCCCCTACTTCGGTCAGCGTAAAATGACCAACTTAAAGAAGCGCGAGCCATACCCTCGCGCCCGGCAAAAGTATCGACATAATACTGAAGCAGTTTTGGTGGTGCTAGCTTTTGTGGCTTGGGGATATCATGGAGTGATTGATCCAAACTCAGTAAGCACTGAGTGTCTTCGACAAATTTATCTGAGCCCAAAAACACCTGATTTTTTAATTGTCGCCAAGGTGCAGGCTTTGATTTTCGCTTCGGCAACAAAAGGCGGTAGCCCTGCACCGCTTTGCCATGCGCCTTCTTACCGAAATTTTGCCGAGCACCCAGCCTGTTATTAAACACATGCGCCGGTTTCAGGATAAGTGCAGCTGCCACGCGTTGCTCCACGGCCAATCTTTAGCCGCTCTTACCATTTTGAGCACGCACAGGGATTTAAAACGATATAACGACAGAGTTCGAGTAAATAGCTATCACGCTCAACCATAATGGCTTTAAACCGACCTTGAAAAACGCGACCGACTCGTTGATGCCCGCGATTAAAAGACTGAGTATAAGTACCATTAAGGTACTTCATCCCTTTTGACAGATTGGGATTGGCGGTTTCGATGAGCAAGTGATAGTGATTAGTCATCAAACAATAGCTGTGGCAAAACCAACCAAAACGCTCACAAGCCGTCGCGAGTAAAGACAGAAAAAGCTTCCTGTCTTTATCTGTAAGGTAAATACTCTGCTGCGCGTTACCGCGGGCAGTAATATGATAAAGCGCTCCTGCGTATTCGATCCGTAATGGCCTTGCCATACCACTCACCTATACTTGAACTTGCCTCAGGCTTAACTCGGCGCCATGAAATGTCAAATGTAAGGCCTGACCCCGACCGCACGTATGACCCCGACCGCAGCGTATCATCTTTTTTAAAAAACGTTTTTCTTTTTTCATTCGATAGCAACGCGATTGTGTGAGGCTGTAGGGGCTTTTGGTGACGTTTTCTTTCAGGGCTTAACCTTGGTTGGCCGGACACTGTTAACCATAAATTGTATGCCATCAATACCGATGGCAGCTTGCGCTGGAACACCATGCTCGGCGGGCGTTTAGCCTCTCCCCATCAACTCCCATCATTCAATAAAAACGTTTGACTAGGATCGACTAAAACGCGGTCGCCCATGCCTTCTCGGCCGAATAACATCAGGTAACTCATGTCCGAGCGGTCGGTGAGGGTGATCTCGATGGGCCAGCTCATGGAGCCTAGTTGGATCGGGGTTTTGATCACGTAGCGTTCTTGCGCGTCGCCATTGGACGATTTGATGCGGCGGATATCGCAGATGGCGGTATCGCAAGTCACAATGCTATTAACGTTGTAAATGTCGGGATGAAGATCAAATTTCACCCACGGCTTGCCGCTTTTTTTATAGCCTTTAATGTTGTCAACGTGCAGGGACGAAGTTTTTGCGCCGGTATCTACGCGAATTTGTAAGTTGCTAATGCCCAGCTGCGGTAAGTCGCAGGTTTCTAAGCTGCCAATAATAATTTTGGATTCACAGGGGGCGAGTGGGGGTGTCATGGTTTAACCTCGGGCTTATTTTCCGGTGATGGCGTAGGTGGTGTGGTTTGCGTAGGTGGTGTGGTTGGCGTGAATGCTAAGTGTTGCAGGTTATTCTGTGGCGCAGTATTCGATCTTAGCTATTGTGATACCCCCACAATCACAAGCTCTTGAATCATTAGCCTTTGCCGCGTGTGCGGTTGTTGTTGGGTTTGGCGTTTAGCTCGATATATTCAAAAATCAAACCTGATACGTCGAGTCCCGTGGCGGCTTCGATGCCTTCTAGACCAGGCGATGAGTTGACCTCCATCACTACTGGGCCGTTGATCGATTGTAAAATATCGACGCCACACACGCCCAAGCCCATCACTTTAGCGGCATTAACAGCGGTGGCGCGCTCGGCAGGGCTGAGCTTAATAACTGAGGCGGTGCCGCCGCGATGGAGGTTGGAGCGAAACTCACCTTCGGCGCCTTGGCGTTTCATGGCGGCAACTACTCGGTTGCCGACTACAAAACAGCGGATATCGGCGCCGCCCGCTTCTTTAATATATTCCTGGACCAAAATATTGGCTTTGAGGCCCATAAAGGCTTCGATAATGGCCTCGGCGGTTTTATTGGTATCGGCTAAAACCACGCCAATACCTTGCGTGCCTTCTAATAATTTAATCACCAGCGGCGCGCCGCCCACGTTTTTGACGAGATCTTTAATTTTGTCGGGACGGCAGGCAAAACCGGTGCGCGGCAAACCGATGCCTTTGCGCGATAACAATTGCAGCGAGCGCAATTTATCGCGCGAGCGGCTAATGGCGACCGATTCATTAACGCTGAAAGTGCCCATCATCTCGAACTGGCGCACGACGGCAGTGCCGTAAAAGGTTACCGAGGCGCCAATGCGCGGGATGATGGCGTCGTAATCGGGCAGTTCTTCGCCGTTGTAGCGTACGGTGGGGCGGTTTTGGGTGATGTCCATGTAGCAATGCAGCGTATCGATAACATCTACTTGATGACCTCGCGCCTCGCCAGCCTCTTTTAAGCGGCGGGTCGAGTAAAGGTTACTGTTGCGCGAGAGTACGGCAATTCTCATAAGTATTCCTATCAATCTAGACGATGAGTGTGGCGCCAAAAGTGGCTAATTGGGCGGGATAATCGAGGCGTGGCGTGCGCTAGTGTGCCCGCAATTAGGGGGTTGGTTGTGAAGAAGGCGCGCAATCTAGCGACTGCGCGCCTTGAAGTAAAGGGATATGTTGGGCTAAAAAGAGGGGGGGGATTAGTGGGTTGTCGCTGTCGTTTCTGGCGTTGATTCGGCGCTGCACTGCCAGCCCCACGCGTGTTGTTTTTCGACAAAGGCTTGGCCATTGGCTTCGCAATAACCGGTTTCTATTTGGGCATTCCAAAGCACGCTGCTTTCGCCATTTTTGGCGTAGGTGACTTGGCAGGGTACGGCGGTGCTGTTGGGGTATTCAACGGTAATTGTGCGGGTGGCGCCATTGAGTGTGCAGGTGGTGACTTTGTTGGTTTCGGCAAAGCTGAGAGTACTGGCAAAAAGACTGGCGGCAATGGCGGTGGTAATCAGGGTTTTCATAATGGCCTCGTTAAATAAATGGGGTGTGCTTAAAAAGACAGATTGCCTTGTGCTTTTTAAGTCCCTAGCAGTGTAGCTGGCCAAAATGACAATGTATGTATTAGTGGTGATGTATGTATTAGTGGCGATGGCAATGCTCGAGCCGTACTTTATCGGACATGGTGCGACGGGTGTGATGGCTTGTGCATTTTTTGATCGGTCAAGTGAAAAGCGGCGGGCCGATCGAGTGATCGACCCGTAAAAGGTGTTAGATCACCATTATGCCGTCGGCTTCAATCAATGCGCCTTTAGGCAGTTGATTGATACCAATGGCTGCGCGCGCAGGGTAGGGCGCGCTGAAGTATTGCGACATTACCTCGTTAACCACGGCAAAGTTGCTGAGGTCGGTAAGGTAGATGTTGAGTTTAACGATGTCGCCAAGATTGCCGTTACTGGCTTCGCATACGGCGCGCAAGTTTTTAAAGACTTGGTGAGCTTCGGTGGCAAAATCACCTTCAACCATGGTCATGGTAACGGGATCGAGTGGGATTTGGCCCGACAAGTAAACGGTGTTGTTCACTTTGATCGCTTGTGAATAAGTGCCAATCGCGCTGGGCGCATGTTCGGTAGAAATAATCGCTTTGTTGGTCATTAATGACTCCTGCATCAATAAAAAAGTGAAGTGTTACTCGGGGAAATGAAACGCCATAAATGCGAAATGGCCGTTAGTTTTTGCCGCGATGAATCGAGCTTACCGAGCGCATGCCACGAACTCGGCGCATCACATCGGCTAGGTGTTTGCGGTTTTTGACCGCAATGGTGAGGGTGATAACGCTGTGTTCGGCATCGCGTTCGGCCACTTGAATGCCTTCGATATTGGTGCGTGTTTCGGCGATGCGGGTGGCAATGGAGGCAATAATACCGCGCTCGGCTTCGACTTCTACGCGTATCTCGGTGTAGTACTCGCCGCTAACGTGATCAGCCCAATTAATGGGGTTGAGATTCTCGCCTTTGCTGCGTAGGTCGTTAATGTTTTTACAGGTCTCGCGGTGTACCACAATGCCTTTGCCGGTACTAAAGTGCCCAATAATTGGGTCGCCGGGAATAGGGCGGCAGCAACGTGAAAATTTAATGAGCAAGCCATCGGGTGAATCGATAGTAATGGGCGCGCCGCAATTCTCGGGTGTTGAGTCGGGATTAAGGCCTTTAAGTACCGATATGGTGGCAATCTTACCTAAGCCAATTTGTTCAAACAGTTCTTCGCGGCTTTGCAGTTTATTGATGTCGAGCAAGTAGGCCATTTGGTCGTCGCGAATGCCTTCTAGCGATAGGTTGTTATTCGCGAGCGCGCGCGACAGCATGCGCTCGCCCAGCTCGACCGATTCGATATGGCGCTGATGTTTTAAATAGTGGCGAATCGCGGCGCGGGCTTTGGCAGTTACAGCAAAATTGAGCCAGTTAGGGTTAGGTTGCGATTCGTTGGAGGTGATAATTTTAATTTTTTGCCCGCTTTGCAAAGGCTGCGAAAGCGGTGCTGGACGATCATTAATGCGGCAAGCGACGCAGGCATTGCCAATATCCGTATGCACGCCGTAAGCAAAATCGACCGGTGTTGCGCCTGCGGGCAATTCCACAATCGCCCCTTTGGGGGTGAATACGTAAACTTCTTCGCGGAACAGATCGGTTTTGACGCTCTCGATAAATTCCATCGAGTTGCCGGCATGCTGCTGGATTTCGAGAATGCGCTGAATCCAGCGATCAACTCGCGCTTGTGATTCTTCGCCGTGATCTTTGCCGTTAACCGATTTATACAACCAGTGCGCGGCAATGCCTCGGCTGGCGAGTTCGTCCATTTCTTTGGTGCGTATTTGCACTTCAATGGGTACGCCGTGCATGCCAATAACCACGGTATGCAAACTCTGATAGCCGTTAATTTTTGGGATGGCGATGTAATCTTTGAACTCGCTCGACATGGGTTTGTAGAGGTTATGGACGGCACCAAAGGCGCGGTAGCAGGTATCTATGTCTTCAACAATGATGCGAAAAGCGTATACGTCCATGATTTCTTTGAAAGACTTTTTCTTGCTGCGCATCTTGTTGTAAATGCTATACAGGTGTTTTTCACGCCCAATCACTAATGATGGTATGCCTTCGCGCTGAAGGCGATTTTCGATCGCGTCTTGAATGTTTTCGACTAAGGCTTTGCGATTGCCGCGCACTTGTTTGAGCGCCGCTTGTAAGCGCGATGCCCGTAGTGGGTACATGGCCATAAAGCAGCGATCTTCGTATTCGATGCGAAGATCATTCATGCCGAGGCGGTGGGCGATGGGCGCGTAAATTTCTAAGGTTTCTTTGGCAATGCGGCGCTTTTTTTCGGGGGCAAGCGAACCGAGGGTGCGCAAGTTGTGCAGGCGGTCGGCAAGCTTTACGACAATAACACGTAAGTCGTGGGCCATGGCCATGGCCATTTTTTGGAAGTTTTTGGCTTGTTTTTCGGCGTGGGATTCGTATTCGATCTTAGCGAGCTTACTGACGCCATCAACAAGATCGGCAATCACTTCGCCAAATTGTTGGGCAATGGCCGTTTTGCTGATGCCAGTGTCTTCGATAACATCGTGCAACATGGCGGCAATGAGGCTTTGATAGCCCATGTGCATGGAGGCAAGAATGTTGGCGACGGCTAAGGGGTGGGTAATGTAGGGTTCGCCGCTGCGACGATATTGGCCGCTGTGCGCTTGTTCGGCGTAGTAGTAGGCGCGTTTGACGGCCCGAATTTCATCGGGCTTTAAATAGGAGGACAGTCTGTGACTGAGCGAATCAATGGTTAGCACGTTGCCCTCCTCAAGGTGACTTAGTCGTGCATGTTCATATCAAGGTTGAGCTCTGGCGTCATCATCGGCGCGATGGCTGGATCGGGCTCTTTTAAGATGCTGCGATCAATCAGGCCTTTTTCGATCTCGCGAAGTGCAATCACGGTGGGCTTGTCATTTTCGGGCGGGACCATTGGCTCTTTGCCGCCTACAGCGATTTGGCGAGCGCGTTTGCTGCCGATTATGACTAATTCAAAGCGGTTTTCTACGTGATCTAAGCAGTCTTCTACGGTAATGCGAGCCATGGTATTTGCCTGTTCAATAGGATTCTTAAATGTGCATGATTTAATTTTGCATAGCAAGGTCTGCTTTGTTATACAAAATGCCCTGTAAGCACAAAGGTTTCACAGGGCGAAAAAGGGCGGTGATTGTACGGAAAGTGGGTGCTTAGGACAACAGGCTGGTTAATAGGCTTTGGTGTCTTTGTTGTTGTTTTTGTTGTGTTAAGCGCTGCGCGGTGATAATGGCTTTAAATTCACTGATGGCAATATCGAAATTGTCGTTGACTATGAGGTAGTCGCTTTCGATGTAGTGCTCAAGTTCTTTGCGGGCGTCGCGCATGCGGCGCTCAATAATACTTTGGTCGTCTTGGCCGCGATTTGTTAAGCGGTCACGCAGGGTATCTTGTGATGGCGGCAATATAAAAAGACTAATGGTGTCGGGTATTTGGTGGCGTACTTGTTCGGCGCCTTGCCAGTCGATTTCTAAAATAACGTCGACGCCCGTATTGAGCGTAGCTTCAACCCACTGGCGAGAGCTGCCGTAGTAATTATCGAAAACTTGAGCATGCTCTATAAACGCGGTCTCTTCGAGCATCGCCATAAACTGCGCTTGATCAACAAAGTGATAGTTAACACCATTCGTTTCGCCGGGGCGCATCTTGCGGGTGGTGTGCGATACCGATACACAAATATCGCGGGTCGATTCAATTACTGCTTTTACAAGACTGGTTTTGCCTGCGCCCGAGGGTGCCGATACCGTGTAGAGGTTGCCGCGAGTAGTCATAGTTTTAGAGCTTGCCGTGGTAAAAGGTGGGCCATCATACACCATGCTTTTGTGGTGGAAAAACCATGCTGGACGATGTGGTTTATTAAGGGCGTGTTATTCATCTTCTAGGCTATCTTGGTCTGGATTGTGCGCAGTCGGAAGGCTGTCTTTGTCCTTGGTGACAATGCCTATGTGATAGGAAGCAAAGCCGGGTAGTACAAATTGATCGAGCGCCATGCCAATGATCTTACCTGCATAAGGCGACTTTATGGTGGCTTGTTCGCTGGTGACGGGGTTGGTAATTGTGCCGAGGATATCACCGCGCACAACGTTGGCGCCAAGTTTTACTCTGCTAAATAAAATGCCAGAGTCTTGCGAGCGCACCCACGTTGACTGATAAAAAGCAGGCTCAGGCTCGCGCCAAAATAGAGAGTGGTCAATCATATTGCGTTTTTTGAGTAAGATTTTGAGCGCTTCAACACCTTCGCGAACGATATGTTTCTGCATTCGTAACGGCTCTCCTGCCTCCATGGTCACCGTGGGAATGCCTGCGCTAACAGCCGCAGAGCGCAAAGAGTGGTCGTTACCTGAGGTGTTAAGAACTACCACATAACCAAAAGCATGGGCCAGATCGTAGACGCTGGTATGGCTAAGATCGGCGCGCACTTGGGTGAGATTGGTGCGGTGAAAGGAGCCGGTGTGTAGGTCAACGAGCGCATCACAATGGCGAACAATGTCATTAAAAAACGAATAAGCAAAGCGCGAGGCTAGACTGCCGTTAGGGCTGCCAGGAAAGTGACGATTGAGGTCGCGTCGGTCGGGCAGATAGCGCGAGTTACGGCCAAACGCTAACAAATTCACAATCGGTACACCGACTACCGTGCCTCTTAATGAACTAGGGTTCAGGCCATACATGATTTGCCGAACCATCTCGATACCGTTGAGCTCATCACCATGAACCGCAGCGGTGATACACAGCGTTTTGCCCGGGCGCTCGCCGTTGACAACCAGTACCGGAGTGTCTACATCCAGTCCAGTAAAGCCTTGCGATGGCACCCACGTCATGCGTGTGGCGGTACCGGGTGGAACTCGATAGCCAAGTAGTATTTTGTCTTTACCTTGTGGCACGGGCGGC
This sequence comes from Marinagarivorans sp., assembly GCA_034519605.1. Lineage (GTDB taxonomy): Bacteria > Pseudomonadota > Gammaproteobacteria > Pseudomonadales > Cellvibrionaceae > Marinagarivorans. The sequence continues at coordinate 135,143 of JAXHOG010000073.1, read as the reverse complement.
GGCAGTAGTGAAAAAGCGGCGCTTTCTTTATAAGGAAAAGTATTGGGTCTGGACGTTTGCGGCAGTTTTTCGGTTAGTCTTTCGATAGGCGGTGGCGCAGGATGGTTGTGGTGGGCGAGCTGCAGTGATTCGGCGGCAACCCAATATTTTGGTTCCAACGGTGAAATGTCTTCATTGGTTTGCCCAAGCAAAGGTATAAAAAAAAGAAGTGTGGTGTATGTGATGAGGGAGAAATAGCTGCTGATTGATGGCCGTACGTGCGAAAAATGCGAAAAAAAAGTAGCGCCCATGGATACCTTCTAAAGGGGTAAATGGACGATTATAGAGGGCTAGCTAAACCTATGGCTAGTTAAGCTCTGGCGGGAAGCCGTTTTGTACAAGTTCTTGAGTGTCCACCAAGGTACAGAGGCCATATTCACAGGAGATATTAAGCCTAAAAGCTTCAGTTGAGCATGCTGTAGGTTTCTTTGGCCTATTTTTGTTTGATTAAAAGTGTAAGCGCAAAAAGACCGGTGGCCGAGAGCGCAATGCTGGGGCCTGCGGGAGTGTTATAAATGTACGAGGCGATAAGCCCAAAACCAGTTGCAAGACAGCCAATAATGGCAGCGCCGATGGCCATGGCTTCGGGTGATTGACTGAGTCTTCGGCTGGCCGTTGCGGGAATGACGAGTAGCGCGGTAATAAGTAAAACGCCGACCACGCGCATGGCAAAGGCGACTACAAGGGCCATCGCAAACAGCAGCAGTGCGCGCATTAATGCTACGGGAATGCCCTCAACTTTGGCTAGATTGGCGTCGATCACACACAGTAGTAGCTTGCGCCAAAATACAATGATCAGCGTTAACACGCACAAACATACGCCCGTAATGAGCAGTAAATCGCCGAGCGTAGTGGTGAGTAAGTCGCCAAATAAAAACGCAAATAAATCGACCGAAGTACCCATTAGGCTGATGCTAACCAGTCCCGCTGCTAATGCTGAATGGGACAAAAGGCCGAGCATGGCATCATCCCCTAGACCTGTTTTTTTCTGCAAAATAAAGAGCAGCGCGGCTAAAAGCAGGCAGCACGCGACCACAGCAAAGGTAATATTGATTTTTGCAAATACGCCAACTGCCACGCCCAGTAACGCGCCGTGTGCAAGTGTGTCACCAAAATAAGAGAGCCTCTGCCAAACAACAAAAGCGCCGAGTGGGCCCGCAACAATGGCAATGGCCAAGGCGACGATAATGGCGTAGATGAGAAAGTCGGGCATAGTGAAAGCGCTTGGATTATTTGAGTTTGTAGGTTACGGCTATTAGGTGTGGTCGTGCTGGCAGTTGTGGTGACTGTCGCCAATGACATCGCCGTGCATATCGTGTTGATGATCGTGATTGTGAGTGTAAATGGCGATATCGGCAGCGGCTTTTTTGCCAAAAAGCTGTAAATATTCTGGATGTTTACTGACGCTTTCAGGTGCGCCATGGCAGCAGATATGTTTGTTCAAACAAAGCACTTGGTCGGTTTGTGCCATCACAATGTGTAGATCGTGCGAGACCATGAGTACGCCGCAGCCCAGCTCTTTGCGCAGCTGGCCGATTAAATGATAAAGCTCGGCTTGGCCAATCACGTCAACACCTTGGGCGGGTTCATCCAGTACGAGCAGCTCGGGTTTGCCCATCAGTGCGCGCGCGAGTAAAACGCGCTGCATTTCGCCACCCGATAATTTTTGTATCGGTGTTTTAAGTAAACAGTGGATATCCAGCCGCGCAACGGCATTTTCGAGTGCGGCTTTATTGCCGCACAGTGATAAAAAGCGCTGGGTATTGAGGGGAAGTTGTTGGTCGATAATCAATTTCTGTGGCATGTAGCCGATGCGCAGTTTGGTTTTGCGCTTTACGCTGCCTTGACTTGGCGTCTGGAGTCCAACGGCGAGCTTCACCAGCGAGCTTTTGCCTGCGCCATTGGGGCCGATGACTGTCACAATTTCGTTGGGGTTGAGCGTGAGGTTGATATTGTTAAGCACCCTGTTGCCGGCAAAATCGAGATAAGCCTCTTTGATTTCGATCAGGGGTAGTTCGGCGGCGGATGAGGTCATTTGCGACATGGCTGCGGCTCAAAAAAATAACGCGCAATGATACACTACAACATTTTACGGTGCGCGCCGGAACCCTTCCTTATGTATAAAACGTTTTATTTATTAGTGCTTATGGCTTTGACGGCAATGGTGGCTGGTTGCGGTGCGGGTGATCAATCCGCGCCTGTAAAGCCGAACGTGGTGGTCAGCATCAAGCCCTTGGCGTTGATGGCGCAAGATTTGGCGGGCGAGGACTTTACTGTGCATACGCTGGGCAGTGGCTCGTCCGACCCGCATGCGCAGGCGATGACGATTACCGATCGCGCGGTGCTAGCTCGGGCCGATCTTGTGGTGTGGTTGGGGCCTAATTTTGAACGTTTTTTGGCTAAGTCAATGAGCAGCGCCAAGCAAGCGCAGTTACAGCTAGGGCTTGAGGCGGGCATGCAGTGGCCTGGCGATGCGGGCGCTGATCTGCATTTGTGGTTGAATCCCAATAATATTGCGGTGGCTTATCGTGCATTAGCACAGCAGTTGGTATTGATTAAGCCGGCGGCGGCAGATGTTATTGCCGCGCGTTTGACGGCGCAATTGGCCGCGACTGCGCAAGCGCAAGCGCACATAGAGCTTCAGTTGGCGCCTTTTAAACAGGAGCCTTTTGCTGTGAGTCACGATGGTTTTGGTCATTTTGTGCAGGCGTTTGGACTTAATCAGCGCGCTGCAGCAACACGTCTTCCAGAAGAGCAGTTATCGGTTCGGCGCATGGCAGAGCTTAATCACATGCTAAAGAATGCGAAATGTTTATTGGTCGAACCGCATGATCATCATGGCCATAAATTGGCGAACAGCATAAGTTTACCTGAGGTGACTGTGGATGTGCTGGGGCGCGATGAGTCGATTCATTCGCTGCCATTACTGCTGCAGTCGGTCGCAGCCAGTTTAGTGGAATGTTTTACTGCGCCCAGCGTGGTTAATCATGCTGTCGATCACCATGATCACGATTGATGTAAGCCGTGTGAGTGAGTTTTATCGGTGCGGCCTGTGCTCTTCTTTATGTCTTGCAGTACAATGCGCCGCGCGGTTGCGCTCCTGCCGTGAGTGATCTTGATTTATAGCGGCTCATGCCGATAGTTGGGCTGTGCGTCGCTGAAGCATTACCATATTTCTATCTATTGTTGCTGTACCTGTTGATGTGCATTGCGGCCAAGCGGTATATAGGCTGCCCAAGTGGTGTATAGGCTGCAAGTGCCACCCAAAAACCCTTATTTAGAGCGTTTACGCAAGGATAGGCAAACGGCTCGCACAATTTAGGCGAGATTTCCACCGCTTTGCCCTGTATACTGGCGCGCGATTTTTTCACACACTTTAATCCGAGTAAAAGTAATGGCTGACTTATCCCTTTACAGAAACATCGGTATTTTTGCCCACGTTGACGCGGGTAAAACTACCACTACAGAGCGTATTTTGAAGCTCACCGGTATGATCCACAAAATTGGTGAAGTTCACGAAGGTGAATCGACTACCGACTTCATGGTGCAAGAAGCCGAGCGCGGAATTACCATCCAGTCGGCAGCTGTTAGCTGCTTTTGGAACAAACACCGTTTTAACGTTATTGATACACCCGGCCACGTTGACTTTACCGTTGAAGTTTACCGTTCGTTAAAAGTATTGGATGGCGGTATTGGTGTGTTCTGTGGTTCTGGTGGTGTTGAGCCCCAATCAGAAACCAACTGGCGTTATGCCAACGACTCAGAAGTTTCACGTATTATTTTCGTGAACAAGCTTGACCGTATCGGTGCCGATTTCCTTAAAGTGACCGAGCAAGTTAAGAATGTATTGGGCGCACACCCATTAATCATGGTGCTGCCGATTGGCCGTGAAGATACTTTTGTGGGTGTTGTTGATCTCTTGACTCGCAAAGCTTACGTTTGGGACGAAACAGGTCAACCCGAAAACTACAGCGTTCAAGACGTTCCTGCGGACATGGTTGATGACGTAGAAATGTACCGCGATCAATTGATCGAAACTGCGGTTGAAATGGACGACGACGTGATGATGGCCTACATGGAAGGCGAAGAGCCCTCTATTGAAGATATCAAGCGTTGCGTTCGTATTGGTACTCGCGATCTTAAATTCTTCCCAACATACTGTGGTTCTGCCTTTAAAAACAAAGGCATGCAGTTGTTGTTAGATGCGGTTGTTGACTACTTGCCTAACCCTACCGAAGTTCAGCCACAAGACTTAACCGACGAAGAAGGTGCGCCGAACGGCCAAAAAGCCATCGTTTCTGTTGACGAGCCCTTCCGTGCATTAGCCTTCAAGATCATGGATGACCGTTTTGGTGCCTTGACCTTCGTGCGCGTTTACTCGGGTGTATTGAACAAGGGTGACACCATCCTTAACAGCTTTACCGGTAAAACCGAGCGTGTTGGCCGTATGGTTGAGATGCAGGCGAACGATCGTAACGAAATTACCACGGCCCAAGCGGGCGACATTATTGCCATCGTGGGCATGAAAAACGTGCAAACCGGTCACACGCTTTGTGATCCTAAGCATGAATGTACGCTTGAGGCCATGGTATTCCCAGAGCCCGTTATCTCTATTGCTGTTGCACCGAAAGACAAGGGTGGCGCCGAGAAAATGGCTAACGCCATTGGTAAAATGGTGGCCGAAGATCCAACCTTCCGTGTTGAAACCGACGAAGATTCAGGCGAAACCATTCTGCGCGGCATGGGTGAACTTCACTTAGATATTAAAGTGGACATCCTTCGACGTACTTACGGCGTTGAGTTAGTGGTTGGTGAGCCGCAAGTGGCCTACCGCGAAACCATCACCAAGCCTATCGAAGACAGCTACACCCACAAGAAACAATCCGGTGGTTCTGGTCAGTTCGGTAAGATTGATTACCGCATTCGTCCCGGCGAGCCTAACTCTGGCTTCAAGTTCAAATCAGTGGTTGTTGGTGGTAACGTTCCTAAAGAATTCTTCCCTGCGATTGAAAAAGGCTTTGCCAGCATGATGGCCACTGGCCCCTTGGCGGGCTTCCCTGTGCTTGACGTTGAAGTTGAATTGTTTGACGGTGGTTTCCACGCCGTTGACTCCTCGGCCATCGCGTTCGAAATCGCGGCTAAAGGTGCTTTCCGTCAATCTATGCCTAAAGCGGGCGCTCAATTACTTGAGCCCATCATGGCAGTTGACGTGTTCTCGCCAGAAGATCACGTAGGTGATGTGATTGGTGACTTGAACCGTCGCCGTGGCATGATCAAAGGTCAAGAGCCAAGCTCTACCGGTGTGCGTATCAAAGCCGACGTTCCGCTGTCAGAAATGTTTGGTTACATCGGCACCTTGCGTACCATGACCTCTGGCCGTGGTCAGTTCTCGATGGAATTTGCGCACTACGCACCTTGCCCCAACTCTGTGGCTGAAGGCGTTATTGCTGACCAGCGTGCAAAACGTGAAGCTGCTAGAAAGTAGTTAGCGCTTAGCGAAACAAAAAACCGAAGGTGTAAGCCTTCGGTTTTTTTTCGTCGGTTGTTTTTGGCGTGCTCTAGGTGACGGGCATAGGAGCAGCAATAAAAAAGGGCCTTTCGGCCCTAGGTTTTGCACGCGTTAATGCGCGGGATTTACACCCCTTTAGGGTTGTAAATCCACAGCATGTTGTTGATGTGGTTGCTGCTGTCTTCGCCGATTAATACGCGGCCATCATCTAGCACTTCGATATTATCTGGCTGAGCAATACCGTTTGCATCGCATTTATCGGTAGTGCTGGTGCCGTTGTAAGCACCGCCTACGATAATTGGTTGCATGCGATCAACGTTATAGTTTGCATCCAAACCGAAACGATACACGGCACCACAACGGTTTTCTTTGACTTGAATGTCGCCCGTTGTATCGGCCATTGCACCGCGCACTTCAGCCATAGCCACATACATAAATGGCACGCTGCGATCTTTAACGCCGTCGTAGTTAATATTAATCCCTTCCATTTTATTAAATTCAACCGTTGCGCCTTTGGCTTTGGCTGCACGTAGTGTTTCCAAAAATGCTACACGGTTATCGGCAGCACCACCAGCGGCCCAAGTGGTTACTTCAGCATCAGTGATAAAGTTGGTTGAACCCGCTGCATAGTCAGTTTCGTCGATGCCGTCATAGCTGCGAGCCCAGCTTTCAATTTCTGCATTGGTACCGTGTGCCAGCATGACCCACTCGATATCGAAGCCCGCTTTGGCAGGATCATTCGTCGCGTCTTGAGTGACTTTTGCGGCGTAAAGGGTACCTGCGTTCATATCGCCCGCCACATCGGCTACAAACTTATAAAAAGCTTTAGCAGAGCCGTCTTCGGTCAGGTAAACGGTTTTCTTGTCGGGCATGACAATTGGGTTTTCGTGTGCAACCCGCCCCATAGTGAAGTGTTTTACCGCAACCGGTGCTGCCGCTTTTGGTTGGGTAATTTCAACGATGTAGCCGTAGTCGTAGGGGTTGGGGAAGGTGCCGCCCAAGTAATCTTTAATTTTCAACACATCGGCGTAGTTAGGGTAGCCGGTGGAGTAAGTCATGTCGTTCCAGCGCTTTGTATTTTCTGCCTCGAAATTTTCTTCGGCAGTGAATAGCGTGCCCCAAGGAGAAACACTACCAAAGCAATTGATAATAGTGCCCTTAATATTGCCAAAATTAACGTTCATGGCATCGTTTACTCGCCAGGTGCCGTCGCTTTGTTTGGCGATATTTAAGCGGTTTACGCCACCTGGGCGATCTTCCCATGCGGTAAATAAAAACCCTTCACTGCCCGTTGCGTTGGTTGGAATAAAGGCATTGAAGTCAGGGTTGTTAGATTGCTTGATACTGACTGTGCCGGCAGGGTTGGTCATATTGCCCAAACCGAAAGGCAGGGCACCGGCATAGGTGTCGCCTTCACGGCCAAGTACTTGATAACTACCTACGGCAACTTTGGTGGTTTGTGATTCTGCAGAGCCTTTTACTGGTGCAGGAACCGGCGCAATTTTAGTACTGAGATTATCCATATCTACGTCATGCCATACACCAATTGCGGCTTTCTTTTCATCGCCGGGTAAGGTATCGGAGGGATGTTGTACGTTGAAAAAGAATTCACCGTTATCAGTTTTAAACATACCGGTTAATTCCGCGCCCATAGGTATGGTGGCAAGGCGGATCATTTTAGCCGGTGCGGTGGCATCGGTTCCGTTAGCACCAGTGCTGCCATTTGATCCATTGCTGCCGTTAGATCCGGCGGGGCCTTGTGGGCCAGTCGCGCCGGTATCGCCTTTGGGGCCTGCAGGACCTTGAACGCCAGCATCGCCTTTAGCGCCTGCTGCGCCAGCGCTACCTATTTTACCGTCTTTGCCAGTGCTGCAGGCCGTGAGCAAAAGGGCTGAAGCAATCAGCACACTGAGTGTTTTTTTATTGAATGTCATAAAACTATTTCCATCGTAGGTTGTAGGGTTGTGGCGTGTTGTTCTTAGCGTGCTTAGGCTAGGTAAAGTGGATGACTTTTTAGCAACATATTTATGGCAGTTTGGTGAAGGTTTTTTGACGTGCAGCTACGGCTAGCAGAGTGAATAGGGTGTGATTCAACTGTTTAAGTGAGGCGCCAGCTGTGGCTTAGTATTGGCTCCAATCGAGGCGAATATCCCAGTCGTAAAAACGAAATTCCGGCGCCAGCGGCGGGGTGGATTCATCAATAGTGGCAAAGACATTGCGCGCAGGCAGCCAAGTAGCGTCGCGGCCATCAATAAAACTCTGATGGCGAACGATGTGAGCGTAAGCCTTATTCAGCTGCATGGCGCGTGCGTGTGACGGTGTAATCAAGCTATAGACATCGGCAGCCGCGACTTTGTTGGCATCGACACTGCCGTCGGCTTTAAACCAACGCGCCAGCATTTCGGGGTTTTCGCGGAACTCGCTGCCGCCGCCCGCACGTTGTAAATAATGGAGAATTTCGCCGCCGCTTTCGCTTACGCTTCGGGCATCGGGCATATTTTTTAAATCGATATAGCCCCAGCCTCGTGGCCCCGTGATTTTGCGTGCAAAGGCAAAGGTTTGGTCAATAGTGGCACCGACTGCAGCATGGCAACCCATACAAAAAAAGGTTTCTTCGTGGCTTTGGGGGCGCAGTGTGCCATCGTAGTCCTCGATATAGCCTTGCAGCATCCAACCAAAACCGTTTTCCATGCCACGCTCGCCGTGATCGTTGAAGTTGGGCAGTTGACCCTGTTGTTTTTCTTTGCGTTCGCGGGCGTAGCGACTGGCAACATCATATTGCGCTAACGCACGGATTTTTTTCATGTAGCGCAGCTCCTTCATGCGCGCAGGCACAAAAATGTTGCCCTCACCCTCGCTGCCGACATAGCGCACCGAGTGCATAAATTCGGTGTCCTCGGGGTACTGTTGCGCTACAACCGGCGATTGTGAGGCATCACCTAAATAGTGGCTGCGTTTAATGAGTTGAGTGGCAGTGCCGAGTTTGCCATCGCCATCGAGGTCGATTTTTAGGGCTTTTTCATCCTGTGAGGCAATGGCAATCGTGGCCAGTTGTTTGATGTTGAGCTCAACTAGCGCGAGGTTTAAAAAATACAGTGTTTGGTGATATTGGCCTTTGTCTTCCCGATAGGCTTTGGGCAGGCGTATCACCACATCATCGGTGGCGCCGTTGGTGGGCCAAAAAGTACCGGGGAAGGGTTTGTAATTAAAGGCGATCCAATGGCTGCCATCTTTAGCGACGCCATGTTGATCAAAGGCACGTTCGGCCTGATCAAAATTAGCGAGATCAGGAATAAAACCCTGCCACTTACGCGCGGTTAATGTGGGCGCGAGCTGGCTGTAGTTTTCGCGGTTCACGTAAGTTTGAATGGCCTCGTCGCTGACACTCGCCAACCAGTCTTGTCGATCGACAAAAAGATTTTTCCAGTGATTGCTTAAACCATCGTCAGAAAAAATGTACATGCCCTGCAGGCCGCCATCATCGAGCTCGTTCATGCGGAACTGGCCTTTGCTGCGGTCGTAAATTTGGTGACAGGTGTAGCAGGGGTTATGGCGGCTTTCGGTTTTGGTGTAGCACTGGGAGGGGATGGGGGCTTCTAAGTTGGTGATGATGCTATTGCTAACGGGCGTGCGTTGGTTGACGGGGACTTCTGGCAGAGTCAGTGCTGCTGCAAGGCTGCTATTGGCATGACTGCTGTTGGCAAAAAAGAGAAGGAATGTGGCAATAAATACAGGGGAAAAAAACATAGTAAGGCTCGAGTGGCAGGGCTTCCAAAAGGGATCCAAGCCTAACAAGCTGTTATGACACTTTTTTTGCAGGGCTTATTTGTTGTTGCGCGATTACGCGCTAGCAATCGCGCCTTTGCCGATGCCTTCAAAAGCTTTAACGGTAAAGCTGTCGCTGGGATATTGAGCCTTGAGTTTGCTGGCGATATGCTCGGCAATCAGTTCGACGGTGGTATCGGTATCCATTAGGTAGCACGCCGCTTTGGGCATGCTTAGGGTGAAATCGCCTTGCTGTGCGGTGTAGCTAAAGTGGATGTAATGCTCGTCTTGCGCACAAATATCGTCGCGGGTGCCGAGATAAATATCGTGGAATTGATCGGTCCACTCTTCGATGAGCGCATCGTCGGGGGTGCCGTTTTTCCAAATCAGCAGTTTTGACCGGTGGCCGTGGGCAATGCGCTGGCAGTTGCCGCCGTGTTTTTTAAGGCCGTGGCTGTAATGGTAAAAAGGCGTGTCGATGGCCTCGTTGGTAAAGCGCAGTTGCACACTGGAAACAGCGCTGCCAAAGGTATCTTTCAGTTGCGTTTCGCACCAGCGCGCTACGCTGCTTGGGGTAATGGCTGCAACGGGCACCAAGGTAATGGCTTGCGCGGGGCCAGCGGTTTTGATATTGGTTTGATTATGTAATGGGAAGTCTACGGCGACTCGCCCGCCCGCTGTTACTTGGCAGCCTGTGTGTAAGGTAGGCACTAATAAGCGGTGGTCAATTTCGGTATCTAACCAGTGGCGTAGCTTTTTTTTCACCACTCCAAAATCGCACACCATGCCTTGCTCATCTAAGCCACCCACCAGTTCAATATGCGCCAGCCAAGTTTCGCCGACCATGCCACGCGCTGGGCAGAGGTAGCTGAAATCAACATTGGTGAGGTTGTCGACAAATAATCGCATAGCATTCTCGGATTAAAGCGCTCGGCTTAAAGCGCGCACTAAAAGGTGATAATAAAGCCCGCGCATGTTACACCAGCAAGGCGTTGTCGGGGCTGATAAGCCGTAAACAGCATAAATATTGCGGAGTTTTGTATGCTTAAGTTAAGTTTTTACGTGCCAGAAGCCGCGCTTGAGGTGGTGAAGTTGGCGTTGTTTAACGCGGGCGCTGGGCGCATCGGTTTGTACGATCACTGTGCTTGGCAAGTGTTGGGGCAGGGGCAATTTCGCCCGTTATTGGGCGCCAACCCAGCGATAGGACAAACGCCCAGCGAGCATCAATCGCCAGTTTTAGAGCGAGTCGATGAATATCTCGTGGAAATGGTGCTGGAGGATGAATACCTAGTGCCAGTTGTTCAGGCATTAAAGCAGGCTCATCCTTACGAGGAGCCCGCTTTTGGTGTATTTGCGATGTTAGATTTAACACCGTTTGGCCTGTGACGTGGGTTGCCTAAATCATTGCCGCTACAGGAAAGGCGATAACAGCGCCAGTCTCTTTGCGCTTGGCTGGCGTAGGTTCTTGAAATTGGCCATTTAAGCAGCGGTTAAGGTCGTGCACGGCATCAAACATCATGCGTGAAATCTCAATGCACGACGCCATGGGGTTTTTACTGATCTGGCGCTTGGCATCAATTTGAAATTGTAAGCCACGCAAACGACGCTGCATTTTTTCGGGTGCAGAGTTAATTAGCTTTTCAATTTCGCGTTGACGAAGGGCTTCTAGTGCATCGGGATTTTCTTTGGCGAGCCTTAAAAGCTCATCAGTTGTTGGCCATTGTGATTGCATGGTCATACCTCAGTTTGTAGATTGACGCTGAAAGTAGCATTTCGGTTAAAAAATATGCTATCAATTTCTAATCGCTATGGGTATGTGGATGGATATATCGAATATCTATAAGTAGTGTTGATGCGGTTTAGCGCGCTGTCGCCAAAAAATAAATAATGTTTTTTGTGACATTATCGGTGCTGTTTTTGGTGTAAAACCGACATTGATTAAAAAGTGATCATGAAAAAGTCATAAATTTGACGAGACTTTACAGCTTAGGGTGAGGCTTAAATGGAGAAAGCAATAATTGATGCCGCCGTAGTGATCTGCGTACGCAATAGCCCAACGGGCAAGCAGGTCTTGTTGGTGCAGCGCGCACTGCACCTCAATAGCCATGCGGGTGAAGTGGCTTTGCCGGGTGGCAAATGGGAGATTGGTGATGCGGATTTAGCCGCAACGGCACGGCGAGAAGCTTTTGAAGAGGTGGGACTCAAAGCGACGGACATTGCGACACTGCAGGCCATGCCAAGCCGCTTTACGCGTCAAGGTATCAGGGTGACGCCGTTTGTGGCTGAGTTGTCGGTAGCGTCTGGATGCGAGTTACAACTGGTGGCTTGTATGCAGGAGTTGCAGGCACTGTTTTGGATGCCACTGGATATTGTATTGGCCGATCAGCGTGAGCGCACCGATATTTTTGAGCGTGCGGGCAAGGAATATTGGGCGCCGTTGTACCGCTTTGACGGCTATTGCGTGTGGGGTTTTACCGCCCGTTTATTGGTCGATTATGTGAATTGCTATGGCGGGGGGCGCCATTATTCGTAAGCACAATGCCCCAGAGCATCACTACGCCGTAGAAAAAATAACGCCCCGCTAAGTTCAGCGAGGCGCAGCAGTGGAAACGCTTTTTAGACAAAGGATTGTGAGCTTAGGTTTTGCTGGGTGTTATTCCAGTAGCGAGCTAATACCACCCGTAAAATCCGGTAAGTCAGCCAGGGCTTTAGATAACAGACTTAAATCAACGGGTGGATTGGCAATGATTTCTTTAGGCAGGTTAGCGATAAATGCTTCGCCATTAATCGACTTGGGATCGAGTACAACTATATGTTTGGCCAGATACAACAATGTGGCCATCTCCGAAGCGGGCGTGGCTTTTTGTGGATCGTCTTGAAACTTAAGTCCGGCATTAATGATTTCTGGAAATTTCCAGCGTTTAGCCAGTTCTGCGCCAACATCATTATGGGTGTAGCCAAAAATCTTGAGCTCGGCTTGCAAGCGGGAGGTTCCGTTTTCCATGGATTGATTAAGTTGCAGGGCGAGTGTCGGTTCGGCTGCATACATTAATAGCTGCCCGATGGTATGAATCAAGCCCGCTGTAAATGCGGTATTAGCGTCGGAGCCTTTTTTCATCTTGCTGAGCCATTTAGCACAGCCCGCCACTTCAAAGGCATTTAGCCAAAACTCTTTTTTATTTAAAGCCATCGGCATTTGCATGGAGTCGACCAAACCGCTGGCCATTACCAAGGTGCGTACGGCGGGAAATCCCATAATAATGCACGCATCTTGCACCGACGATACCTGCTTGGGCAGGCCGTAGTGCGCCGAATTGGCGACCCGTAAGAGCTTGGCGGTAATGACCGGTTCTTGGGCAATTTTGACCGATATTTTATTCATATCGGCATTGGGATTCTCAAAACTGTCGATTAATTCTTGGACAATTTTTGGAATGCTGGGTAGACGTGTGGCATGGCTAAAAAGGCTGTCAAAACTCATAGAGGTATCTCCTACTTATTGTCTTTAGCCTAGGCACTAATTGCTTTTGCTGCTCGATTTTTTTGCGGTGATCAAGGTGGTGTTAACGCATCGGCACTTAAGTTGCTGGCCTCTACCCCTTTTACGCGAGGCAGTAAAATGCAAAAACAAACGGCACGACTCACACTGAAAACCTTGGTTGCCACCGGCTGTGTTTTGGCGGCACAACAGAGTTTGGCGGGCTTCTATATCGGCGGGGCTATTGGCCAAACCGATGGAGCCTTGCGTTACGACGAAAGCACCACCTCTTTTCAACCTAGAAACCTCAGTTGAGCGCTATTAGATACACTGGCCAATAAAAATTAAATCTCTCCACCTCCTTCATTATTCTTTTCAAATTTTTATCAATAGAAATCGGCTTCATTACTGGAGGTTCGACGATTTAACGTTTTTATGGCTTGTGTTTTTAGTCATAATTTTGGCGCCTATTTTTAAGAAGAGAATTTAAGCGTTAAGCCGCTAATAATCGCCGTCCTTGGCGATTATTGTTTAGCGGCATGTACATTTATTTTTTAAATTTAAAAATATGAATGTCTTTTAGCTTGTGTTTTAGATTCTTTCAGACGCTTTTGAGTATTTCTTGACGTTTTCAGCATGTTTTTATGCTTTATTTTCTGCTTTTAAAAGCTCAAAAAAATTAGTGATATAAGTGATTTTTTATATACCTATAATGCGTTTTTTGATGCGACTTTATAATTATATATTCTTAATTTTTTCGCCTGATTCATTTGTTATTTTTGCGCACAAAAAACTTCGTGAAATTGTTACATTCTTTATAAATAGATTTTGACTAAAAGCCATTTATCAACAAAGCTATATATAAGCATGTTTTTTATTTCCTATCGAAACATAGCTTGTGTCGGCTCGTTATCCTCGGGTAGGCTCGTTATCCTCGAGAAGAGCGCTTTGTTTTGGCATAGTTGGAGGATGTAATACCAACAATGAACAGTTCAAAACCATCATCGACTCGGTTGTCGCTTGTCGGCGGTAGATCCACTCCTATAGTGACGCAAAAAACAGCTGACCAGCTCTTGGCCAGTATGCCGACGCCCCTGCGCGAACTTAAGTCGTTGGCTTTAGGCTTTTTGGGTGAAAACCTGAATGCTTTTTTGCTGAATTTGGACACATTGTTATTAACTGAAGCCACTACGTGCCATCATCAAACAGAACAAAATGCTTTTTACTTTGCAATGCGTGCGCTGCGCGAGCGAAAAATAGATGTGCTCGAAAGTTTTAACTATGCCGTAACGCAAGCATTGGTTGCGTTATTGGATAAAGATCGCGAAGACAGTGAGCCCTCCATTAATGATTTAGCCGTGTTAGAAAATGAAGCGACGGATGAGTTACTTGCACTGCAATATCTCGCTAAAAAGTGTTTTATCAACAATAAAAAATCATTGCTGTTATTAACCGCGCGGATTGAAGTTTTTTGTAGCGGTGCATTAAGCGTTAACGAGATGCCTGCATCACCAATGGTTATTGCTAATGCGCTGAGTTCAGCGTTGGCGGCATTGGATTTGGATATTGTTGTACGTTTAAAAATTTACAATTTTTTTGATTTGGAAATGCAAAAGTTTTTACCCAATTTTTATGTATCGTTAAATGCGCATTTGTCCGATCACGGTATTTTACCTGCGGGTTTAGATGCGCGTTCTAGCACCTCCAGTAAAGCGAAAAAAACGGCTAAAAAAACCAGTGAGGACGAGTCGGGCTATTTGTTGGGTGGTGATCATCAATGTGATTTTTTAGTGGGCATGCCAACTAAAGAAGAAAATTATGAGAGTGAGTTGGCCAATGCCTGCGCGCAATTAAAACAACACATAATGAGGACGAGTGCACCCACAGCACATGCAAGTAGCGGATCGACAGAATTAAACCGCAGCAGTACGGAATTAAATAGTAACAATGAGAATATCAATCGCGATGGCGTTTCGATGTCGTCGAGCGGCTCGCCGTTAGAAAAATCGCTGCATTCCATTTTAGAGCAGCTACAAATTTTTAATCGCAACGATAAGCAAGTGGGTGCCCAATCCTCACAGCATACAATGGCTCAGCTGGCTCAATCTTCGGGTGTTGAACAGGTTTTGGCGTTGGTTAAAGAATTAAATTCTGCCATTAAGTCGCCCATGAGTTCAAATGCCGATGCTCATTCTAAGGTGTTATTAAATGAATTAATGGCGGCGGCATTTGCTGAAGAGTCGCTGGCCTTGCCGGTTAAAACTTTGCTTGGTCGGCTGCAAATTTCGTTGGCAAAAATCATGGAGGTTAATCCGGAATTTTTACACAACGAGCAACACAGTGCGCGCTTGTTATTAAATGCGCTACTGCGCTCGGGTTCTTCGTGGCATAAAAATGATGCAGAACAACTGACATCGGATCCTCTTTACCAAAAAATGGCAGAAATTGTTGGGCGTGCTGTTACCGAGGCTCCCCATAACGAAACAGTATTTAGCGAATTATTAACTGATTTCGAAAAATTTAATCAGCGTGAACAGCAGCGCATGGAGCTGATTGAAAAACGTTTATTGGCCGTAGAGGAAGGACGTGCTAAATCGGAACAGGCGCGTTTGGCGGTTGCAAAAGCTATTGCTGATGTCTGTAAAAATAAAACCTTATGTGGTGCGATTAACGATCTTATTCATTCTGCTTGGCATCAAGTGTTATTTATGGAATACCTAAAGCATGGTGAGGATTCGCTGGAGTTTGTGGGTGCGCTGCAAGTTTTGCGCGATAGCTTAGATGCGACTTTGGAGCGCGCCGATCCGATTTTTGTTCGCAAGTTATTAGAAGAATTAAAAACTGGTTTGCAGGTAATTGGTTTTGATGTTTTTGACGGTGAGCGTTTAATTACTCCGGTTGCCGATGCGATTAAAATGGCTTCATTTGCAAAAGCAAAAAAAACGCAGCCTGTAAATGCATCCGTTAATTCTTCTGTGAAGACATCACTTAATTCGCTCGCCAGTACAACGGGGGTTGGTGCGCAAAACGCAGCGCCTTTGTTAACCGATTCTGTTGTGTCTGGGTCACGGCAAGCTACGCAAACCTTGTCCGATAAAGGCAAGACGGCGGATGGAGTTAATAGCGCCGCTAAGCTGCAAGCCGAAAATACTGCGATTGATACATCTCGTTTAGGGACAGCGCAAGACACTTCTGCTGAGGTGCTGTTATTAACGGAATCCTTAACAACGATTGAAAATGCAACGGCAAAAGTTGCAGATGCCGACCCTGTGGTGCTGATGACTAAGAGCTTAAAGCGCGGCAGCTGGTTTGATTTTACTGATGATAAACAAAGCACTAAACGCTGCCGTTTAGTGGCGGTTATTGAGGGTGTGGATGTGTATATTTTTGTGAATCGTCACGGCCAAAAAATTATGGAGAAAAAATTAGCCGAATTAGTAGAGGCGTTGCGCACAGGTGTTTTGCAGTTGGTGGATAACAGCCATTTATTTGATAACGCACTGGAAAAAATTATTGTTGGGATGCGCAAGTAGCGGCATTTCAGAGAAGTGTTTGGTAAGCATCAGCCGCTTCGCGATCAAGTGTTAGGTGTTTAAATACGCAGAGAACCGCAGAACCGAGGACAGGCACAGGGTAATCCTTCGTGACGACAAAAAAGGCCACATAAATCACAACCTCCCGCCAATATTAAAACGCCTAAACCTCAACATTAAAGATTGGTTGCGGCGCACTCAAAACTTCGAGCAACAATACCAAACCCTCTTTGCCAAAAGGCGGCGTAAGCCTGCCGCCTAATTTTAAAAATTAACGCAAAAAATAAAAAACCTCGCGCGGCGAGGTTTTTGGCTGGGTGATGTTATTGCTTTTAATGCTTAAAGTTGAAGGCTTATAACCCTATTCGGTTATTCGGTTATTCGGTTTTAAATGCGAAAACTCATTAACTACGATGGCCAACAATTTTTTTACAATTTTTTTATTTTAGGTTTTTTCCTTTCATGGGGGCCTGTCCTGCTGTTTTTCAAGCTGACCACCCTCGTAAAATTAGCTTAAAAGGTCTAAGAAAAGCAGCAGGCTGGAGTGATGATTCATTGCTTTCAATTCTGTGTAAGCGGATTTAAATTTAACCTAGAAACCTCAGTTGAGCGCCAAAAAGATGTGTAAGCCCTTGATGTGAATAGTGAATGTTAAAAATGCCGGGCAACCTTATGGGTTGTTCAAATTTTTAACCTTTGCTAGGCGCGTCAAGGGATTGCGCAGACTTTGGTGATTCAACGGCGGTTTCTAGGTTTAAGAGGGATTACCCTGGCATGCCCCTTATTGATGGGTGCAGGTTTTTGGAAAGATTAATTTTCGCTCGTGAAAGCAGTGTTAAGTTTCGTGATCGTGTTTTTGGCCGGCGTTAGCACCACACTTTTTGCGCGATAAAGAGTACAATCGCGCCCTTTTATTCTGCAACCAGAGAGATTAGCCTCCATGGAAATCAACCCCATTGTGAATGCCCTAAACGATATCGCTAAGCGCACGGCTGTGCTTAGGGGGTATCTTTGACTACGATGCTAAAAAAGAGCGTCTAGACGAAGTTGAATTGTTGTTGGGGGAGTCCGATGTTTGGAACGACCCCGCTAAAGCCCAAGCGCTGGGGCGCGAGCGCTCGGCCTTAGAAGATGTTGTAAAAACCATTGTTGAGTTAGAAATTGGCGTGGCCGATAACCGCGAATTATTAGCTCTGGCGGTGGAAGAAGATGATGCCGCCAGTGTTGAAGATGTAGAAGCCGAAATTACCGCGCTGGATGCGCAATTGGCCAAGCTCGAATTTCGCCGTATGTTCTCCAACGAGATGGACCCCAACAATGCTTATTTGGATATTCAATCGGGTTCCGGCGGCACCGAGGCGCAAGATTGGGCCGAAATGATTTTGCGCATGTACTTGCGTTGGGGTGAGGCAAGAGGCTTTAAAACCACACTCGAAGAAGCATCGCCCGGCGATGTTGCGGGCATTAAAAGTGCCACTATTCGTTTTGAAGGTTCTTATGCGTTTGGTTGGCTACGCACTGAAACCGGCGTGCATCGTTTGGTGCGCAAATCACCGTTTGATTCGGGCAATCGCCGCCATACGTCATTTTCGTCCGTTTTTGTGTCGCCAGAAATTGACGACAATATTGAAATTGATATTAATCCTTCCGATTTGCGTATCGATACCTATCGCGCTAGCGGCGCTGGTGGTCAGCATGTTAACAAAACCGATTCAGCGATTCGTATTACCCATGCGCCAACTGGCATTGTGGTGCAATGCCAAAATCAGCGTTCGCAACATGCCAACCGCGATCAAGCCTACAAAATGTTGCGTGCCCGTTTATACGAGCACGAAATGCAAAAGCGCAATGCCGAAAAACAAGTGTTGGAAGACAGTAAATCTGACATCGGCTGGGGCAGCCAAATTCGCAGTTATGTTTTAGATGATTCGCGCATTAAAGACTTGCGCACCAGCGTGCAAACAAGTAATTGCCAAGCCGTTTTAGATGGCGGTTTAGATATGTTTATCGAGGCGAGTTTAAAGGCCGGTTTATAACGGTTAATCAATAGCTCGCCTTAAAAATTAATGATTCAAAGTAATGGTTTGACTTATGTCTGATACTACTCACAACGAAAATACTCACAACGAAAATACGCTCGACGAAAACAAATTAATTGCCGAGCGTCGCAGTAAATTAAATGCCATTCGCGAGCGCGGTAATGCTTTTCCTAACGACTTTCGTCGTAGTCACAAAGCGCAAGAGTTGCAAAACGCTTACGGCGAAAAAACTAAAGAGGAATTAGAAGGTATTGGTATTATTGCGGCGGTTTCTGGCCGAGTGATGGCTAAGCGCGGGCCTTTTATGGTGCTGCAAGACTTTAGTGGTCGCATTCAAATTTACGCCGATAAAACCGCGCAAGTTGCCATGAAAGATCGCGATGGTCAGTGGGATATTGGTGACATTGTGGGCGTAAAAGGCGTTTTACATAAATCGGGCAAAGGCGATTTATACGTGAATTGCGACAATACCGCGATGCTCACAAAATCCTTGCGTCCATTACCCGATAAATTCCACGGCTTGGCTGATCAAGAAATGCGTTACCGTCAGCGTTATGTCGATTTAATTGTTAATCCCGAAATTCGTAATACTTTTATGCTTCGCTCAAAAGTCATCGAATTTATTCGCAACTATTTAAATGGCTTAGATTTTCTTGAAGTTGAAACACCGATGTTGCATGTGATTCCTGGCGGCGCTTCGGCTAAACCTTTTGTGACTCACCATAATGCGCTCGATATTGATATGTATTTACGTATTGCCCCCGAGCTCTATTTAAAACGTTTGGTGGTGGGTGGTTTTGAGCGCGTTTACGAAATTAACCGCAACTTCCGCAACGAAGGTTTAAGTACACGTCACAATCCCGAGTTCACCATGCTTGAGTTTTACCAAGCCTACGCCGACGTGAATGATTTAATGGATTTAACCGAAGATATGCTGCGTAAAATGGCGCAAACTATTTTAGGGACTACCGAGGTTGTGAGCACTAAACCTGCGAAAAAAGGCGTGGAAGCGCACCAAGTAACCTATGATTTCGCCAAGCCTTTTGCGCGCCTAAGTGTGTTAGATGCAATTATAAAATACCGTAGTGATATTACCCTCGCGCAATTAAATGATATGGACGAGGCTACTGCGATTGCGAAAAAATTGGGCATCGATTGCAAATCCACTTGGGGCTTGGGGAAAATTCAAATCGAAATTTTTGAAGCCGTCGCCGAGCATTTATTAGATGAGCCCACTTTTATTACAGAATATCCCGCCGAAATTTCACCTTTGGCGCGCCGTAACGATGCCAACCCTTTTGTGACGGATCGTTTTGAGTTTTTTGTGGGTGGCCGTGAATTGGCCAATGGTTTCTCGGAGCTTAATGATGCCGAAGACCAAGCCGAGCGCTTCCAGCAGCAAGTCACCGAAAAAAATGCCGGTGATGACGAAGCTATGCATTACGATGCCGACTTTATTCGTGCGTTGGAATACGGGTTGCCTCCAACGGCTGGGCAAGGTATTGGTATCGATCGTTTGGTGATGTTATTAACTGATTCGCCATCAATTCGGGATGTTTTATTGTTTCCTCATATGCGCCCCGAGGCTTAATTAACGGGCTTTACTATCTACCATTAAATCTTGTTGTTAATAAAAACACCCAGCGTTGCTGGGTTTTTTTATAAGGTTGTAAAATGAAGAAAAAAGTAGAGGTACACCCATCGTGGTTGGTGCCGTTACAAAGCGAATTTGATAAGCCTTATATGCAAGGTTTACGGGCGTTTTTATTGGGCGAAAAAAGCGCGGGGCGAACAATTTACCCAGAAGGTAAAAATATCTTTAATGCGTTAAATTCAACCCCGCTCGATAATGTCAAAGTGGTGATTTTGGGGCAAGACCCCTACCATGGTCCAAAGCAAGCACATGGGCTTGCTTTTTCGGTATTGCCGGGTGTCGATATTCCACCGTCACTGCGCAATATGTATAAGGAGTTAGGGTCGGATGTAGGATTTATTGCGCCTACACACGGCTGTTTGCAAAACTGGGCTGCGCAAGGTGTTTTATTATTAAATGCGACTTTAACCGTTGAGGCTCGTAAGGCGGGTTCGCATCAAGGCAAAGGTTGGGAGCTTTTTACGGATGCCGTGATTCATGCGGTTAATGATTATTGCGAGGGCGTGGTTTTTTTATTGTGGGGTAGTTACGCACAAAAAAAATGCGCTTTTATCGATGCTAATAAACACCATATTTTAATGGCGCCACATCCATCGCCGCTGTCGGCGTATCGTGGTTTTTTTGGCTGTAAAAACTTTTCACAAGCTAACGATATTTTGGTTAAGAATAATAAAGCCCCCATCAATTGGCAGCTGCCCAGTTAAATTTTTATCGCTTCGTTAGTGGGCTAGTATGGTGATGTTTTTTGGCATATCAGATAAAAATCTTTCTTTATAAATTTTGTTTTTATCATCATCAAATAAATAGTTGTCTAATAGAAGCAACCTAATAGTTTTGTCCTTGCTTAACTTTATATCTTTTATTGTTTCATCGATTATTTTTTTTCCTTCCCCCGTTTGTGCAAAACGTTTTGCCCCTTCTTTTAGTCTTTCGGATAGCTTTGGATTGCGTTGGCTAAGATGTATTTCTATCGGTATAGGATAGTAAATAAAAAAATCATCGAGGGTGATCAAGTCCTCTGTTTTGTTTGTATGAATTTTATGTGTTAGCCCTCCGAGATTCTCGTTGTTGTAAATGTAAGTGAGCGATCCGTAGTTGAGCTTGTCGAGCGTGCTAGTGGCCAAATAACCAAACCGCTTTTGCTCTAACATAGGTAATAAACTGGAATTTAAAATGGCGATTTCCCGTGGTAAGTTGTATTTAGCCAATATTTTGTTTTCTTCCCAATTGTGGCCTATGCCCATGGAAAATTTTCGTAAATCATTCAGTGTTTGAATCTGTGAGAATTGCTCTACATTATCTTTATGTATTGTAATTAAGCGTAACCCCATAGCTTTATTGAGCAGGCTTGTTTCTATGACATGGGCGCCGCAATTTTCTACTTCTTTAGGCCTGTGCGCAGTAAAAAATATATCAAGATTACCTTCCTGTGAGTCCTTACAGAGTCGCCCGAGATCAGATGGCAGCGCGATATAATTTAAGTGATAGGGCCCATAGTCTTCTATTGTCAAATCGAGTGCGCGTTCAACCATTTCTTTTAGTAGTGCTTGGAGTGATGGTGTAAACGAAAGATTGTAAAAAACTATTTCATCTACGGCGAGCGCAGGTTTACATGCCAATATATTGAAGGCTATTAATACGCCACTCAAATATCGGGTAATCGAGCGCTTATATGTACTCTTTAATGGGTGCAACACAGACATCCTCGTTTTTCCTACCTCTTTTTCGCAGGCGCTAATGTACCGAGTAGATAGGATTGCTATTTGTAATAATGGTGCCGCCTAGTTATTTCTTTTTTTGTTTATTTTTAATGACGTCGTTAAATTTTTTGGTATCAAATATTTGATGGTTGTAGCTTTGGGTCATTACCTTTTGTCTGGTCTTGCCAGGGCTTTTGGCGCAGGAAAGATGCGTAATCTGTTCTTGATGTAGAAAACTGCGCCAAAACTGAAACCTTAATAGCGCCAAATGGCACGTTGATTGGCGTGTCATCAACTATATTTCAGACTTCAACTATAGTTCATCAATCTAAATGATAGTTGCTTAAGGTGACTAGATCTCAGCCATCGCCATTTTAAATCTAGCCAGCGCAGGGAGCTGGCAGTTCTATGAAGTTTATTCAACGTCGTTTGCAGTATTACTTGGCCATTGTTGTAGTGTTGAGCATTGCGATGCCTGCACTGTTTACTGGCGCTTTTGTGATGCATAAAAACTACACCCGTAGCGTCGATTTTGATGCACGCATTAGCGCCCAAAACTATATCGATGTATTGCAGGGTGGGCTTTCTCTGGCGTTGTGGAATTTGGCACCAGAACTGGCGAAGCCGATTGTTGATAGCTTGCAGCTTGACGAGAGCGTGTTGGCTATTTATGTGGTTTATAAAAATGGCGATATTTTTTTAGATTATCACCGTTGGCCAAAAGAAATTATTGATAACGAGAAAAATAAAATAACAACGCAAGGCGATATTTTTTATCAAGGCCAAGAGGTGGGGTATGTGGTATTACATTACGGTCTTCAAAAAAGCTTATCAAAAGCTAAAGAAGAGAGTTTGATACTTGTGCAAATGTTGAGCTTGCAATTATTTATTAGTTTTGTTGTTTTAAGTTTTGTATTGAATAAGCGCGTTCTAAAACCCTTAATTAAATTAAAGGCCGCTGCCCAAGGGATTGCATCAGGCGATTTAAAAACCAATATACCGTCGGTCGTTGATGATGAATTTGGTGAGTTATCGAAACAGTTGGAGTTGATGCGCAGTTCGTTGGAGCGCCATGTGATGTTGTTGGAATTACGTGTTAGCCAGCGTACTCGCGATCAAGAAAAATTAAATATGGCGCTGACGGAGTCAGTAGATCAGGTAAAAATGGCGCAAAAAAAATTAGTACAGCAAGAAAAGCTAGCGGCGCTGGGTGGTTTAGTTGCAGGGATTTCACACGAGTTAAATACGCCAGTTGGCAATGCCTTGATGGTGGCCACAAGTTTGACGGCAAGCGCGGTTGAAATTGAAGAAAAAATGAAAGCTGGTATCACCCGTACAGCGCTGGATCAATTTATTGCATCGGTAGGCGAAGGCGCAAAAATGATCGAGTACAATTTAACGCGTGCAGCGGAATTAGTTGCAGGCTTTAAACAAACCTCAATTGATCAAACTACGGCGAAACGTCGAAATTTTGATTTAAAGAAAATCATTGCAGAGACTATTTTAACGCTAAAGCCTAATTTTAAAAATAAAGAAATTACGATTAATAATAACGTCGACGCTGATATTTTATTGGATAGTTTTCCGGGGCCGTTGAGTCAAATTATTACCAATCTTGTGAATAACTCGGTACTGCATGGTTTTGATACGACAGGGTCTGGTGAGATTACCATAAGTAATCTTCGCGTTTATGAGGCGAATGATAAAGGGTGGGTTGAGCTATTGGTGAAGGACTCTGGTAAGGGTATTGCCCCAGAGATACAAAAGAAAATATTTGACCCTTTTTTTACGACCAAGTTTGGCAGTGGCGGTAATGGCTTGGGTATGCATATTGTTCACAACTTAGTCACTGGCGCATTGGGTGGCGACATCACCCTAAAGTCTGAGCTGGGCAAGGGTGTTGAGTTTTCTATTTGCATACCGCTTGTCGCTCCGCCGCTTAAAAATGTTGATGGCGAAATTGGCTAGTATGCGAATGCTTAGGGTATTTAATTATTGTATGAATGTGACCGAGCTAGTATGCCGTAATGTTGTTGTAGGTGATGTATGAGTGGTGATGATTTAATGATGTTTACCGACGAGGTTGACGATGCCTCGTGTGCTAATGATGCACAGTGGAATATCTTAATCGTGGACGATGATGCGCAGGTTCATGCGGCAACAAAATTTGCGCTTAAGGGCACAGAGATATTGCATCATACGATTAATTTTATAGATGCTTATTCGGCGAGAGAAGCTAAAGAGTTACTGCAAACAACAAAAGATATTGCTGTTATTTTGTTAGATGTTGTTATGGAAACGCCCAATGCAGGCTTAGACCTTATTGCTTATATTCGCGGTGATTTGGGCTTGGATAATGTGCGCATTGTTTTGCGAACGGGTGAGCCCAATCAAGCGCCCGAAATGGCAGTGATTCGTGATTATGATATTAATGATTACAAAATAAAATCTGAAATAACCCAGAAGAGTCTCTATGCCTGTTTAACGTCGGCTGTTCGCTGTTACGAACAAATTAAAACGATTAAGGAGGGAAAGGAGACATTAAATGATGTGTTAACTATGGGGCGAGCGCTATTAACTTGCGATAGCGAAAATGCTTTTCATGATGCTGTCTTTAGGCATGCCTGCAAGATGACACACCAGCCCGATGGCGCAATGTTGATTGTGAATAAAGGTAATGGCGTTGAGATAATTCATGCGCAGGGTATTTATGCTGAATCTAAAGGATTGTTGTTGTCGGCTCTGGATGATGCGGGTGTGAAGGCACAGCTTGAAAATGCTATGCCGCTTAAACGCAATGTAATTACTCATGATGCGATGGTTTTATATTTGGGTTCGGTGACGAGAGGGGAGCGCTACTGCTACATTTATGGCGATAAAAAACGTAATGAAGTCACCGACGATATGATGGCCATTTTTGCGCGCAATTGCGCTATTTCTGGCGATAATATTTTGTTTGTTGAACGTTTAAAAAACCATGCCTATACCGATGCGTTAACAGGGCTGCCTAACCGTAATGCCCTCGAAAAAGAAATTACTGAGCAGCAAGAAAAGTCCGATAGTAGCCTGATGTTAGCCATTATTGATATAGATGGTTTTGCGGAATTAAATGCGTCGCTCGGCCAGCGTTATGCCGACCTTTTATTGCAAGTATCAGCTGAACGTTTGAAAAATCGTTTTCGTGGCGCTTGTTTTTTGGCTCGCATTAGTTCTAATGCTTTTGCTATTTTGGGGCCTGAATCACGCGTTACCAAAGCCAATTTGTTAGCACCTTTTAGCGATCCCTTTGAAATAGCCGGTGAGCCGCAATTATTAAATGTTACTGCCGTTATGGCTCCAATGAATGAAAATTCCGCTGCTGGCAGTGATGTTATTAAGGACGTTAGCATCGTATTAAAGCAAGCTAAAAAAACGCATCGTGGTAATGTTTTGATGTTTGATCGTGCGGTGGTTGATGGTGCCCGTCATCGTTTAGAAATGCTAAAAAAATTGCGCGAGGCATTTGATAACAACGAATTATTTTTAGTGTTTCAGCCTAAATTAAGCCTCGAGAGCGAGCGCGTGGTTGGCATGGAAGCGTTACTGCGTTGGCGTACGCGGCACGGTGAATTTATTCCGCCCGATCAATTTATTCCGCTGGCCGAGCAATCAGGTTTAATTATTCGCATGGGTGAATGGGTGCTGCGTAGTGCTATTCAGCAATTGGTGAATTTGCGTCAGCAGGGTTACAGCGATGTGCATATGGCTGTGAACTTATCGGTGGCACAATTACAGCATCCGGATATGTTAAAAATGTTGGGCGAGGTTATGGGTGAGTTCCATCAAATATCGCCAGCACATATCGAGCTGGAAATAACTGAGTCAATTGCGATGGGCGATATTGTGGGTAATATCGCAACCCTTAATCGAATTAAAAGTATGGGCTTTAAATTGGCGATGGATGATTTTGGAACGGGCTTTTCGTCGTTGAATTATTTGCAACAAATGCCCATTGACTGTTTAAAAATTGATAGAGCCTTTGTCAATACCTCTAATACCGCCAGCGGTTACGAAATTATTGAAATGATCGTGCAGCTCGCTAAAACCTTGGGCTTAAAAGTAGTCGCCGAAGGTGTCGAAACATTGGAGCAGGCGAACTTATTAAAAAATCTTAATTGCGATGAGGTGCAGGGCTTTTATTTTGCTAAGCCCATGCCTGAGGCCGATTTAAATATTTGGTTGGCTGCGCGCCAATAATGGCTTGCCAATTATTGACTTGTCTCGTCTGGAGTCGTGTTGATGTTTGGGTCTTGATTTTTGATGTTTGCTTCTTGAATACGGCAGCGCCCGCCGGTTTTTTCGGTAAGCGCGTCTTTTAATAGGGTGACATACTTGCTGGGTAGCTCAACGGATAATTCAACGCGCTCGCTGTAGCGCTGGACTAAAACCTCCCCTTCAAAGTGCATAATAAAGTGACGAGCGTGAGGCTCGTCTTCGTAACTCGTGATGATGATTACAGTGCGTTTAGGAATGACTTCCTGCCATATCGCAATATCGAGCGCCCGCGAAACACTTTGCCCGTAGGCGCGCACTAAACCTCCCGCCCCCAATTTAATACCGCCAAAATAACGTACAACTATCGCGCAACAATCGCCGGCACCGCGCTGGGTGAGTACGTGCAATATGGGCTTGCCAGCGGTTCCGGCGGGTTCGCCGTCGTCATTAAAGGCGGCGGTTTTGGGTTGCTTTGGGTCGCCAATTAAGTAGGCCCAGCAGTAGTGGCGGGCATCGGGAAATTCCAGCTTCAGCTTTGCCAAATACTCGAGTGCGGCCTCGCGACTATTTACCGGAAATAAATGGCAGATAAATTCGCTGCGTTTTTCTTCGAGTCTATAACTCGCAGGCGCCGATAGCGTTTGATACATGGTCAGCCTGTGTTTGTGTTTGTGTTTGTGTTTGTGTTTGTGTTTGTGGTTTGGGTGGAGGATTCTACCGCCGCAAGGGCGAATGCCCAAGTTAAGCGAGCAAAACCCGCGCAAGAGTACGGCGAGTAAAGGATTCAGTCGTCGAAATCGTGTACAATCGCGGCCTTTATTTTTACCCCCTCCTGTAACTACTTTTGATAACTTTCAGGCCTGAGTGCCTATCGTGATTTGAGGATTACCATGTTTGATAAAAACCTTACCGTTGCTGATTTTGATCCCGAAATTTGGGCCTCTGTACAAAACGAAAGCCGTCGCCAAGAAGAGCACATCGAGCTCATTGCCAGCGAAAACTACACCAGCCCCCTCGTGATGGCCGTGCAGGGCACCAAACTCACCAACAAATACGCCGAAGGTTACCCCGGCAAGCGTTATTACGGTGGCTGCGAATACGTTGACCAATCCGAAGCCTTGGCCATTTCTCGCGTAAAAGAACTCTTCGGCGCCGACTACGCCAACGTGCAACCGCACTCAGGCTCGCAAGCGAACGCTGCGGTTTATGCCGCATTGTGTGAGCCAGGTGACACCATTTTAGGTATGAGTTTGGCCCACGGCGGCCACTTAACTCATGGTGCTTCGGTGAGCTTTTCGGGCAAATATTACAAAGCCATTCAATACGGTTTGAACCCGGAAACTGGCCTGATCGATTACGACGAAGTTGAGCGTTTGGCGCTTGAGCATAAGCCTAAAATGGTGGTTGCAGGCTTCTCGGCTTATTCTCAAGTGGTTGATTGGCAGCGTTTTCGCGATATCGCCGATAAAGTTGGCGCTTATTTGTTTGTGGATATGGCGCACGTTGCCGGTTTAGTGGCGGCGGGCGTTTACCCCAACCCCGTGCAAATTGCCGACGTCACCACCTCAACCACCCACAAAACCTTACGTGGCCCACGCGGCGGTATTATTTTGGCCAAAGCTAACGAAGCGCTTGAGAAAAAACTCAACTCAGCCGTGTTCCCCGGCGGCCAAGGCGGCCCCTTAATGCACGTTATTGCGGCCAAAGCGGTCAGCTTTAAAGAAGCCATGAGCGACGACTACAAAGCCTACCAACAACAAGTGGTTAAAAACGCTAAAGTCATGGCCAGTACCTTTATCAAGCGCGGCTTGAAAATCGTATCGGGCGGCACCGAAAATCACCTGATGTTGGTGGATTTAATCGGCAAAGAATACACCGGTAAAGATGCCGACGCGGCCTTAGGTGAAGCTTTTATTACCGTCAACAAAAACGCCGTACCCAACGACCCACGCTCACCCTTTGTAACTTCAGGTTTGCGCGTGGGTACGCCCGCAGTGACTACCCGTGGCTTTAAAGAGGCTGAATGTGAGAATTTGGCTAACTGGATGGTCGATGTTCTCGACAGCCTCGAAAATGGCAATTCAGAAGAAGTCATCGCCAGCGTTAAAGCCAAAGTGTTAGACATCTGCGCAAAATTCCCCGTATATGGCGCGTAGTTTTTTGTAAATTTAAAAAAGGCGGCTTTGGCCGCCTTTTTTATTGTTGTGCTGCATCTATCAAATAGCCAACTGCACTAGAGACGAGCTTGTGAGTATTCATAAAAAATTAAAACAACTTAACAAACCTGCTTTGGTGAGTCTGATTGCCGAAATTTACGGTACAACTGATAGTGTTGACGAAATTATCGAACGGCATTTAAGTGCTGCGGTTAAAACGGACGACAGTTTAAATCGCACCATACTACTGCAAATAAATAACTTTTTAGGTGGGGATGAATTTACCGAATACTTTGGCGGCGATGAATATTCCGCTCGTTTTACCAGCACTGGCGAAAATCTTCTTTTTGGAAATTGGCGGGATACCCGAATAAGTGATGTGCTGGTATTTTAGCGATTTGTTTTAGATGAAAAATAGGAATAATCCCATGTTTACCCCCCATCAAAGCGCCTATTTTGCCCACTGGCTAACCCAAACGGGCAAGGTTCAAGAGCAGGTATCGCGTGCGGTTGCGTCGGCGCGGGTCGATATGAACCCGCATCAAATAGAAGCCGCGTGTTTTGCGCTTAAATCACCGTTAGAAAAAGGCGTGTTATTGGCCGATGAAGTGGGGCTGGGTAAAACCATCGAGGCAAGCTTAGTGATGGCCCAAAAATGGGCCGAGCACAAACGCAATATATTATTGATAGCACCTGCCGCCTTGCGTAAACAGTGGAGCCAAGAACTGCAAGAAAAGTTTGAGTTACCATCGATTATTATCGATAGCAAAGTGGCACAACAGCTTAAAAAAGAAGGTGTTAATAATCCCTTTGAGCAAACAGATAGAATTGTAATTTGCTCCTACGAATATGTTGCCCGCCAAAAAGAGCAAGTCATGCTGGTGAGTTGGGATTTAGTGGTTTTTGATGAGGCCCATAAACTGCGCAATGTTTATCAAAAAAACACTTCTAAGCGGGCGAGTGCTGTTGTTGATGCTACTGCACATGCTGCTAGCCGAGTGCTGTTATCGGCGACACCGATTCAAAATAATTTAATGGAATTGTTTGGTTTAAGCCAAGTGATTGACCCGCATTTTTTTGGCGACGAAAAATCTTTTCGTAGCCGTTATTTACGTAAAAAAAATACCGAAGCATTAACTGAATTAAAACAGCGAATTAAACCTTTGTGCCACCGCACATTGCGTAGGCAGGTACAAGAAGAAGGCGGGATTAATTTTACCAATCGTTATGCCTTTACCGAAGACTTTACCCCCAGCGCGCAAGAGTGGGAACTATACGAGCGTTTATCAGAGTATTTACAAGCCCCCGATAATCAAGCGATTCACCCTACGGCTAAACACTTGGTGAGTATTGGCTTGCGTAAAATATTAGCGTCGTCCTCTTTTGCGGTGGCCGACACCCTAAAGGGAATGGTTAAGCGCCTGCAAAATGAACAATTATTAGATGACGATGCCATCGTCGATCTTGAGGCTAAAGATGACTGGCTGGATATTGACCTCGGTGATATTGAGGGTGATGAGCTACAAGAAAAACAGCGTAAAAAAACCAAAATACAACAAGAAATCGCCGTACTTGCCGATTGCCAAGCCTTAGCGCAAGCCATTAAAACGAATGCAAAAGGTCAGGCATTATTGAAGGTTTTAAGTAATGCTATGGCCAGTACGCAAAATTTGGGTGGCCAGCGTAAAGCGGTTATTTTTACCGAGTCATGCCGCACGCAAGAGTACCTTTACAATTTACTCCAGCAGCACGAATACAAAGACCGCATCGTTTTATTAAATGGCTCGAATAATGATGCCTCGTCATTAAAAATTTACAACCAATGGAAATCGCAACATGCGGGCTCATCGCGTGTTAGCGGCTCTAAACCTGCCGATATGAAAGCCGCACTGGTCGAAAAGTTTAAAAGTGATGAGGCGGATATTCTTATTGCCACCGAAGCGGGCGGCGAAGGCATTAACTTACAATTTTGCTCGCTACTAATTAATTACGATTTGCCGTGGAATCCACAAAAAATCGAGCAGCGTATAGGTCGCGTGCATCGCTACGGGCAAAAAAATGATGTGGTTATTTTTAACTTTGTAAACCGTAAAAATCCAGCCGATCAACGGGTTTACGAACTCTTAAACGATAAACTTAATTTATTTGAAGGCGTTTTTGGCGCATCAGACGAAGTGCTCGGCGCAATCGCTAGCAGTATTGATATTGAAAAACGTATTTACGAGATTTACCAAAAATGCCGAACCGATGACCAAGTCAAAAAAGAATTTGATTGTTTGCAAGAAGAGATGAGCGAGCATTTAGCGGTGCGCGAGGCCAGCGCGGTAGAAAATCTATTTACCTATTTTGACCGCGAAGTGGTTGCTACTACCTAGGCGGCAGCAAAGCGTACATTTGATTCATTAAAAAAAGACTTAACTAATTTTTTATTGTTTTTAATTAGCTCCAAATCGGCGATGGCTCTATTAATTAATGATTCGCCTTTTTTAAGTGGCTTTTTTGATGTCCCTATATTACGCATCTGATTCCAAACTAGCTCATCAGGATTTAAATCAGGTGCATATGGGGGTAGCAAATACAGCTTTATCTTGGTTTCGTTTTCTTTGATGAAATCTTTAACTTTTTTGGCTTTGTGCACCGGATGACCATCTGTAATTATAAATACTGGTTTTTTTCTGCCTTTTAAAAAATCTTTTAAGCACGAAATGAATTTATCAGCATTAAAACTACCTGAGTAGACGTGATACCAAAAACCACCACTATTCGATAATGCCGAAATAGCATTAATTCTTTGTCGCTGACCGCTTGTTTTGACAACAGGTGTTTGACCTTTTAGGCCCCATGTTCGCTGTAATGGATCGTCTGATCGGATCGATGCTTCATCCAACCAAAAGATGTTTGCACCTTGTTTTTTAGCTTCTTTTAGAATTTCTGGGTATTCTTTTTCTTTCCACTCTGCAACCGCTTCCTCATCACGCTCATAAGCTCTGCGCAATGGTTTTTGCGGCGTTAAATCTAATCGATGAAGTAATTCACCTGTTATAGTGGTTCACATCCGCCTCGGCATCCTCAAACGTTTCATAGCCTAAACGTGGCATACGCTCGGTTTTAAACGATCTAAAAAATCGTTCCATGGGTGCATTATCCCAACAATTACCTCGGCGGCTCATGCTTTGTTGAACACGATTATTTTTTAGCGTGTCACGAAAAATATGGCTACTGTATTGGCACCCCTGGTCTGAATGAAAAACCAAATTTTGTGGTTTTCCGCGCGCCTCAAAAGCACGATTAAAAGCTTTAAGCGTTAATTCGCTGTCGGGGTTTTTCGAGAGCGCGTGACCCACTATTCGACGCGACATTAAATCCATCACAACCGCTAAATAACACCAGCCCAGCTGTGTCCAAATATACGTAACATCGCCACACCACCAGCGATTTATGGCTGTCACATTGAATCGGCGCTGTAATAAATTGGGGCATACTAATGATTCTTTACCTCCCTTGGGGTAGCTGTGTTTAGGCGGTTGCCTTGATTGTAATTCTTCTTCTTGCATAATTTTACGGACTAAATATCGGGTGCTATGTATCTTGTCATTTTTAAGCATGCTGCATAATGTTCGCTGCCCCGCAGAGCCTTCACTTTCAATAAATAGCGCTTTAATTTTTTCTCGTAATACGGGGTATTTATCGACCGGCGTTATTATTTTTTGCTGACTGTCGTAATAGGTGCTGGCGGCAATTCCATACAATCGAAATAATTTAGTTAACGGGTATTGCTCTTTTAACGTCGTGACTACTTGTTTTTTTCTTCGACATCGATGCGAAAAGAGCTGTGGCCTTTTTTAGGATTTCATTGTCCTCTTCAAGGTCGAGAATTTTGGCTTTAAGCTGCTGAATTTCTCGCTGTTCTTCGGTGATGGCGCGGGCGCCGACCGGCGTAATACCGGCCAATTCGCCTTCCAGCTGCTTGACCCAGCGACGCAAAGCGCTTTCGCTAATACCGCGTGCTTCGCAGGCTTTGGGGTAGCTGTAGTCTTTGAGGCTGATCAGCTCGGCGGCTTCTCGTTTGAACTCGGGGCTAAATGTAGGTCTGGTCATGTGATACTCCTATGGGGGTAGAATACCACCTATCAATTTGTCCGAGATTAGTAGACCACAACACCCGGTCCCCGTCATCCCCCCGGTCCCCGTCACCCAGCTAAAAACCTCGCCGTGCGAGGTTTTTTTATTTTTTGCGTTAGTTTTTAATATTAGGTCGCAGGCTTGCGCCGCCGTTTGGCAAAGAGGGTTTGGTATTGTTGCTCAAAGTGTTGGGTGCGCAGTCAGGGTAATCCCACTTAAATTTAAATTCGCTTACACAGAATTGAGAGTAATGAATCATCACTCCAGCCTGCTGATTTTCTCAGGCCTTTTAAACTGACTTTACGAGGGCGGTCAGCTTGCGCAATCCTTAATTTATTCATCACAATATGTTTAATTATCGCCATATTTTCTGCAGCATTTTTCGTGCGAATTCGGCTATCGTCTTCATTAAAAACAACATCCAAAACCCAATGCAGACTATTTTCAATAGCCCAATGCGCGCGAATAATTTTATTGTGCTCTTCCGCGTTAGCCGCGCGACTACTTATATAATATCGAAACTCTGTGGACTGCTTGCCATTTATTGTTCGCTGAGACTTCACGGCAACACATGACTTAATCCCTGGCCATTGATCTTTCATTGCCAGCCAATCAAGTTGATCTGTCGCTAGACACTCTCTTTTCTCGAGTCGATTTCTATTCATTTCTTCTGCGACAAAAACATCAACAAGCTTATTATCCAAAGTGACGCGTCAAATACTTCGATTTTTGAGGAGCTGTTTGATGAAAACGCCCTCAAAATCCCTGTATGAGCGCCAGCTGCGGCCATTGTATCTTGCGTATATTTGAGGTTGGCCGGACACTGTTGTAATTTTTGCAAACCAGATAGTGCCTTCTACCAGTGGTGAAGTTGGAAAAATTGCAGTGGCTTTGTTTGACTTTTGGCACAACGACCAGGAATTCAATTTTACTGACAAATGGGCACTATTCCATGCACTGACCAGTAAAACTCGCCGCTTCGATTTGAGCCCATTGGTCGAGCTGCGCCAAGCCTACCGCAGCAGCATGAAAATGACTGGATTGAGTGTTACCGAGCTGAGTAAGTTAGCAACAGACACTTTGCGAGCAATCCCACCAAAAAAACTAACCCAAAACTAACCCAGAAATGCAAAAAGGCCGACTCTTCCGAGTCGGCCTTTTTGTTTTTTCTTTGATAGTCAAAGAGTTATTGGTGGAGCTTAGCGGGATCGAACCGCTGACCTCAACACTGCCAGTGTTGCGCTCTCCCAGCTGAGCTAAAGCCCCGTATTAGGCTGTGATGAATATTCTCTACAATAGCAGCCGCTAACAAGAGAAAACATTTAAAATCAATCACTTGGGAAACTCAGTCCAGCACTGCCGTAAAGAGTGGGCGCATCTTAATGGCGCGCTTTAAGAGTGTCAACCGTTTAAAGCCGATTTTGTACAACTTTAGCGGGTTAGCGGGGTAAACTGACTTTACCCTAGAAACCTCAGTTGAGCGCCAAAAAGATGTGTAAGCCCTTGATGTGAATAGTGAGTGTTAAAAATGCCGAGCAACCTTATGGGTTGTTCAAATTTTTAACATTTGCTAGGCGCGTCAAGGGATTGCGCAGGCTTTGGTGATTCAACGGCGGTTTCTAGGTTTACCTCAATAGGCTTGCCGCCTACACTGGCGCGCACTTTCTGTTGTCTCCGGCCAGTTAACGTTATGCCTACTCCTGCAAAGCCCGCCATTATTACCGTTAGTCAGCTTAACTTGCGCGCCAAACAGGCGCTGGAAGGCGCGCTGCCCAATGTGTGGATTCAAGGCGAGCTGAGCAATTTATCCCAGCCTAGTTCGGGGCATTGGTACTTCACGCTCAAAGACAGTTGCGCTCAAGTGCGCTGCGCCATGTTCCGTGGCCGCAACATGATGGTACGCACGCCGCTTAACGCGGGCGATCACGTTGTAGTTAATGCCAGTGTGAGCCTGTATGAGGGGCGCGGCGATTATCAATTAATTGTTGATAGTCTACAAAAAGCAGGCTTAGGCGATTTACACCAACAGTACGAAACTTTAAAAGCAGCGCTAGCCGCCGAAGGTTTATTTGAAGCCGAAACCAAGCGCCAGCTACCACAATTCCCTGCCACCATTGGCGTGATTAGTAGCCCAACCGGCGCCGCTGTGCACGATATTCTTACCGTACTCAAACGCCGCTACCCGGTCGCACAAGTGATTATTTATCCCGCCCTTGTGCAAGGTGCCGAAGCGCCTGCCAGCCTGATCAACGCACTTGCGCTGGCCAACGCACAACAGCGCTGCGAGTTATTAATTGTGGGGCGCGGCGGCGGTTCGCTAGAAGACTTATGGGCTTTTAATAATGAAGCGTTTGTGCGCGCGCTTTACGAAAGCGCCACACCCGTGATTAGCGCCGTAGGCCACGAGATCGATTTTACGTTGGCCGATTTTGTCGCCGATTTGCGCGCGCCTACACCGTCGGCCGCCGCCGAAGCCGCCACACCCGATGCGCACGCGCTACGGCAGCTCATCAAACAACGCCGCAACCAATTAACACGGTTGATGCAAGCGCATATTCATCATGCCAAACAGCGCCTTAACCTCACCCAAAATCGACTGCAAAACCCCGTCAACCAACTGCAACAACAACGGCAACGCTTGGACTATGCCGAGCTGCAACTCAAGCAAGCCTTAACCCGTTGCTTGATAGAGAAAAAAATTGAACTGCAAAACTTTAAACACCAACTACAGCTCGCCAGCCCTGCGTGGCAGCTCAAAAATGCGCAACGGCAAAGTAACGATCTACAACATCGGCTCGCGACCACATTTAAACAACTAGTAAAAAACAAACGCCAACAGCTGGGCAACGCCGCTAACCTGCTCAACAGCCTAAGCCCACTGCAAACCTTGCAGCGCGGTTATGCCATCGCGGCCAATAGTGAGGGGCATGTAATTAGTAGCGTTCACGAAACAGCGGCAGGCCAGCCCATCACCCTAAAACTGCGCGATGGGCAACTGCAAACGCGTGTGGAAGCCATTCAACCTAAAAACCTCAGTTGAGGCTTTTAGGTTGAAAATACGAAAAAAGAGACGTCAAACTGCGCGCCAAGATCCCAGTGACACAATCAACACAATCAACACAGCCAACACAGCCAACACAGCCAACACAGCCAACACAGCCAACACAGCCAACACAGAGAATCCCATGACTCACTCAGTCTACAGTCAAACCATCGCGCTTATTGACGCCGCCAATAGCCAAGATCCCAATAGTGAGGTGCACGACGGCAACAATGCTCCCAAAGAACTGCTTTACAGCCAACGCATGACGGCCACACTCACAAAATTTAACCCCGAGGCATCGGAGCTTTTACATATCGCTGCGCGCGGCCAACATATCGAGCGCTGGACCAGCTTGCGCAGCGATTACCCCGAAGGCCGCACAGGCTACAAACAATGGCGGGCAGAGTTAGGGCTATTTCACGCAAAACGTGTCGCCGAATTGATGGCCGAAGCGGGATACGACGACGACGCCTGCGAGCGCGCCAAATACATCACTCAAAAACGTAGCATCAAACGCGATGATGACAGCCAATGTTTAGAAGATGTGGCATGCCTCGTCTTTATCGAGCACTACATGGCCGCCTTTGCCAACAAAAGCGGCTACGACGAGGCTAAATTGATCGACATCATTCAAAAGACCTGGGCAAAAATGTCGGACAAAGGCCACGCCGCTGCGCTGCAATTACCCCTAGATCAGGCCTTGCTTGACCTTATTGGTAAGGCGCTGAGCTAAGCTCAATAATCCCGCCACACAAAAAAAGCCCTGCGCCAATCTTTGCTGCAGGGCTTTTTGTGTTAACACCCGCTAAACCGTTTTGGTTTTAGGTTGCGGCAAATCGTCGTAGTTATTGCGGCGTATCACTTCCATACAGGCGTTAGCCTCTTCACGCGATAAGCCGAGCGTGCACAACACATGGCCGCTTAACTGCAAGCTAGCCTCTAGCGTTTCTGGCACCACATTGCTGGCACCGGCGGCCATCAATTCGTGGGAATGGGTTAAATCGCGCGAGCGAACCAAAATCGGTAAATCGGGCCAGTGGTGATGCGCGAGCGCAACCGATAAAGCCGAGCTTCTGGCCTCGCCACTGGTCACCAACAGTGCTGCCGCATGCTCAACCCCCGCCCGCGCCAATACCTCGGCATTAGTACCGTCCCCATAAAATACCGGCTCACCTTTTTCGCGCAGCTGCTTAACCAATTTACTGTCGGCATCAAACGCCACATAAGGCACATGCTGCTTAGTTAAAACCGACGCCACCGATTGCCCAACACGACCAAACCCCACAATCACCACATGACCACGCAAGCCCTCGGCATCGGTCTCGCAAACTTCCAAGGTTGGCTCGCCACGCTGCAATAAACGCTCGATATGCGCACCTAACCACGCCAATACCGGCGTTAGCGCCATGGAAAGGCCCGCGACCACCACCATAAATTGGCCAATATCGCTCGGTAGCAATCCGTACATCAGCGTTGCTTGCCCAATTACCACAAAGGCAAACTCACCCGCTTCGGCCAACACCAACCCCGTACGAATGCTTGCGCCCCACGTGGGTAAAAATAAGCGCGCTACACCGCCCGCAATCACCGCTTTTATCCCGATCAAACCCATCACCGACAAAACCACCCAAATGCCGTGGCTGAAGGCCATCACAAAGTCGATATTCATGCCCACGCTCATAAAAAATAAGCCCAGCAACAACCCTTTAAACGGCTCTATTTCGCTTTCGATCTGATGGCGAAACTCGGTTTCGGCCAATAACAAGCCCGCCAAAAATGCCCCTAGGGCCATCGACAAACCCGCCATACCGGTGGCCACCGAGGTCGCTAACACCGACAACAAAATCATCGCGGTAAACACATCCACACTGCGGGTCGTCGAAGCGACTCGAAACAAATAACGCAGCACATAACGGCCAAGCACCACAATGGCCAACACCACGCCCACCGCCTTGGCCAGCGCCGTACTCACACTCAATAACAAACTTTCACCACTGTCGGCGCCAAACACACCCAGCAAAATTAAAATGGGCACTACGGCTAAATCTTGCAGTAACAACACCGCAAACGACGCTCGCCCATGTATCGCCGCGCCCTCACCGCGTTCGGCCAATAACTGCATCACCATCGCGGTACTGGAAAGCGCCAAACACAAACCAATAATGATCGAGGTTTTAACGCCATTGCCCCACCACCACGCCACTGCTGCAATCACGCCGCCGGTTAATAGCACCTGCAAACTACCTAAACCAAAAATCAGGCGGCTATAAGTGCGCAAACGCTCAAACGACAACTCAAGCCCGATGGTGAACAATAAAAAGATTACCCCAAGCTCAGCAACATGCTGAATACCCGTAACATCGCCCACCAAGCCCATGGCGTAAGGCCCAATCACAGCACCTACGGCTAAATAACCTAAAACAGGGCTGATCTTTAAACGCTTAACCAACGGCACCATCACTACCACTGTTACCAAAAAGGCCACCACCTCGAATACATAAGGTACCGCCACAATCGCGTGGGCTTCAGAACTCATGACTTCAACTCCTTAATTTACAAAACGACAAGATAATAGCGACAGAGTATAGGCTGCCACCCTTAGAGTCTCGGCGCTGTCGCCCCAAAACTTAATCGACATCAACTCGGCAATGCCCTTAAAAGTCTTTTCCGCTACAATGGCGCCCTTTTTTTCCTGTTGGTGAGTAAACACATGAATCTTTCATCCTTGACCGCCGTGTCACCTATCGATGGCCGCTACGGCAGCAAAACCCAAAGCCTGCGTGGCATTTTTAGTGAATTTGGCCTGATCCGCGCCCGCGTCGAAGTGGAAGTACGCTGGCTCCAGCAACTTGCCGCCCACCCCGCCATTACCGAAGTGCCCGCATTAAGCGCCGCCGCCAACGCCGAACTCGACGCCATAGTCACCAATTTTAGCGAAGCTGATGCCGAAGCGATTAAAGCCGAAGAGCGCGTCACCAATCACGATGTAAAAGCGGTTGAATACTTCATCAAAAAGCGCATTGCCCACAATGCCGAACTCAACGTCATCACCGAGTTTGTACATTTTGCCTGTACCAGTGAAG
Organism: Marinagarivorans sp.; assembly: GCA_034519605.1. GTDB lineage: Bacteria > Pseudomonadota > Gammaproteobacteria > Pseudomonadales > Cellvibrionaceae > Marinagarivorans. The sequence continues at coordinate 96,768 of JAXHOG010000073.1, read as the reverse complement.
ACATCAACAATTTGTCCCATGGTTTAATGTTAAAAGCGGGCCGCGATGAGGTATTACTGCCCTTAATGCAAAACATTGTGGATGCTATAGCCGCAGGTGCGATTCGCTACGCCGCCACGCCCATGCTCAGTCGCACCCACGGCCAAACCGCATCACCCAGCACTATGGGTAAAGAATTCGCCAATGTGGCGATCCGTTTACAGCGTCAAATCAAACAAATTAGCCAAGTGCAAATGCTCGGCAAAATTAACGGTGCGGTGGGCAACTACAACGCCCACCTCAGTGCATACAGCAATGTTGATTGGCAACAAAATGCCGAGACTTTTGTGACTTCGCTGGGCTTGACCTTCAATCCCTACACCACCCAAATCGAACCGCACGATTACATTGCCGAGCTGTTCGACGCCATCGCCCGCTTCAATACCATTCTTATCGACTTTAACCGCGATGTCTGGGGTTATATCTCGATGGGCTTTTTCAAGCAGCGCACCATCGAAGGCGAAGTGGGCTCATCGACCATGCCGCATAAAGTGAACCCCATCGACTTCGAAAACTCCGAAGGCAATTTGGGCTTAGCCAATGCGATTTTTGGCCACATGGGCGCCAAACTGCCCATCTCCCGCTGGCAGCGCGACCTGACCGACTCGACCGTATTGCGCAATATGGGCGTGGGTTTTGGTTACAGCACCATCGCTTACGAAGCCGCTTTAAAAGGCATTGGCAAATTGCAAATTAACGAAGAACGTCTGGCCGCCGATTTAAACGCCGCCTGGGAAGTCCTTGCCGAGCCGATCCAAACCGTAATGCGCCGTTACGGCATCGAAAAACCCTACGAAAAACTCAAAGCATTGACCCGTGGCAATAGCATCGACGCCACCACCATCAAAACCTTTGTTGAAGGTTTAGATATGCCAGCAGAAGCCAAAGCCGAGCTACAAGCCCTAACGCCCGCCAACTATATAGGCAACGCGATTGCACAAGCCAACGACCTAAGCAAACATTTGGCGGCCCTAAAAGGCTAAGGTTTGATGCTCAAACCAACACCCGATGTTATTGCCAAATAACCCATAAAGCAGGCTAGCCATGAATACCATCCCCCTCCGTTTTTTGGGTGATTTACCCGTCGAAGCATTTTTGCGCGATTACTGGCAGCAAAAACCCCTGTTTATTAAAAACGCACTGGGCGATTGGAAAGCGCCGCTTGATGGCGGCGACATTGCCGGTTTAGCGCTAGAAGAATCGGTTGAATCGCGTTTGATTATCGAAAAAACCACCAGTAACCCACTCAAAAGCCAGTGGAAAATGGAGCACGGGCCGATTGATGAAGAGCGCTTTGATACATTGCCCGAAAACCACTTCACCATACTGGTACAAGCCCTCGATCAAATGTGCCCCGAAGTCCACGCGCTACTCAACCAGTTTAGATTTATACCCAACTGGCGTTTAGATGATGTCATGGCAAGCGTTGCGCCAACTGGCGGCAGTGTTGGCCCCCATTTTGATTATTACGATGTGTTTTTGCTGCAAGCCACCGGCACCCGCCAATGGAAAATCGGCCAAACCTGCAACGCCCAAAGCCCCCTGCAAGACGATTGCCCACTCAAAATTCTGACCGACTTCGACACCCAAGCCGAATACACCGCCGAAGCCGGTGATCTGCTGTACATTCCCGCCAATGTGGCGCACTGGGGTGTCTCACAAAGCGACGACTGCACGACCTACTCGATTGGTTTTCGCGCCCCCAGCTATAGCGACATTTTGCTAGAGCTCAGCCAAGAACTGGCTAGCCAGCTCAGTAATGATGTGCGCTACCGAGATCAAGCCAATGGCTTTAGCGACAACGCCAACTACAATCCTGGTGAAATCCCACACGCCGTAGCTCGCGAAATTGCTGAACGCTGCCAAGCTTTATTTACACCCGAAAAAGTCGCCGCATGGCTGGGCAAATACCTCACCGAAGCCAAACGCGACACGCCCGAAATCACCACCAGCGAGTCAGAGCCAGAAGCCATGGTATTGGCCGTCAATGCCAGAGCGGCCTATACGCAAGCCGACGCGAGCAATAATCCCATATTGGCCACAGTTTTTATCAATGGCCAATCATGGCGGGTGAGTTTGGCTTTAGCCCAAAAAATCTGCAGCTATACTACAATTTGTCCCAGCGACTACCCACAGGCCGATCAAACCGCCATCAACGAATGGATTGAGAATGACTACCTTAACCTGCCCAATACCACCGACTCTTGTACCAATGATTAAAGTTCGGCAAGTTCGTTGGCCTGCGCAAGCGGCAGAACTCGAAAAAATTCGCGAGCAAGTTTTTATTCGCGAGCAGCAAGTCCCGCCCCACTTAGAGTGGGATGGGCTAGAGCAAGAGTCGCAACATTTTTTAGCTTACTTTAACGACCGCCCAGTAGGCGTTGCACGCTTAGTCAAACATCACAAGCTCACGCGTATGGCAGTACTCAAAAACTACCGTCAACAGGGCATTGGCAGCGCGTTGATTAAATCGGTTTGCCGCGCCGCCATGCATGCAGGCATGACCGAGATTGTTGCCGATGCGCAAATTGCGGCGCTTGGCTTTTATTTAAATCACGAATTTAGCGTAACGGGCAGTAGCTTTTACGATGCCGGGATACTGCACAAGCCAGTAGTCAAAAAACTAGGCTTCGCGCAATAGCGATCAAGCCCATCAAAGGCAATCAGGTAAAACCCACAGCCAGCATCGAATTTAACCTAAAAGCCTCAGTTGAGCGCCAAAAAGATGTGTAAGCCCTTGATGTGAATAGTGAATATTAAAAATGCAGGGCAACCTTATTAGTTGTTCACGTTTTTAACCTTTGCTAGGCGCGTCAATGGGTTGTGCAGGCTTTGCTGATTCCTAGGTTTAAATACGCCTTGGATATCGCGCGGTAGGCTGTTGAGATGGTTTGTGGTTTAATTCGGCCCATCTATGGCTTTTTGAGGTGTTTACCAGTGATCGATCGCGAGAACGCGCCAACCCTTCGACGTCGGCAGGGAAATGCCGAGCCATTTTTATTGCGCTCGTTTGTGAATGACGATACTCACACCTTGGTGGATGGTGTGGTGGTGGGCCGCGAGTTGGATTGTGGTGTGCGTCTGCAATTTACCAAGGTGTCGCGTTATCACGCCAAATTTATTGTGCTCAATGCCGACTTGTACCTTGAGGATTTGCGCTCGTCCAACGGCACTTTTGTGAATGGTCAGCGTATTGTGGCGCGCACCTTGGTGTCACTCGGTGATGAGGTGGCATTTGGTGATCAGCGTTACCGTTTAACCACAAAAAACATGGGTAATAGCGCCGCGACACAGTTATTTATTCCCTCTCAGGACGCTTCTGCCAGTGTTAATAATGCGCCAGTGCATCAGGCTCCTTTATCACCATCACCATCACCTGCTTCAGCAGCGCCTACGCCGCCCTTTAGCGTTGCGCCTGCCGAGAACCTTGAACCTGTTTATGGGGAGTCTTTTGCGACACCGGCGGCACACCAAGGTGATGACGCGTTAACGCGCTTGTATTCACCCGATCAAATTTTGTCCATTGCCCAGCGCAATCTCGAGCATTATGCCGATTTAGACGTTGGCAGCGGCCCGCGTTTTATTGTTTTAACAGCACCGTTGCGCGGTAAGGTTTACCCCGTAGGTTTGCCAGACGCTGGCCGCGCGGTAACGATCGGGCGCGATGAGCGTTGCGATTTACGTATTGCCGAGGCATCGATTTCGCGCCAGCACGCGCGCATTTTGTATGTCGATAAACAATTCCATATCGACGCCACCCACGCCTCTAACCGCTTATTAATTAACGGCGAAAACCAAGCGCCCAACGCCATTTTGCGCCACGGCGATAAGGTGCAGTTTGGCCGAGTAGAGGCCATATTTAGAACCGACGTTAAGCGCGCAGCACCCATACAAGTGGACGAATTTGAGGCGGCACAGGGCCACCAAAAGCTGTGGTTGATGGCGGCGGCTGTTGTGACTTTGGTCATTATTGGGGGGGTATTTTGGTGGGTGTAAAGTGCCCACAGCATGGTGGCACTGGCGGCTTTAATCGTGTTAATTAGCAGTTGATGGTTGGCGCAGTCATTGCGCTAATACATGGCTGCCTTTTTCGATTTTAATTTTTTTGTTCACAATTGCCTCTGGTATGATGCGCAAGCCAAAAGGAAGGGGCAATAAAGCCCCTTATTTATTTAAACCCACAAAAAGGACTTTTAAATGAGCGCCTCGCTGTCCACTATTAATTCCGCCGATTATATTTATTTTTCTTCAAAAACAACCGATGGTTGCCCAGGTAAGTCGGTCAAAATCAATAAAAATCTCGCCGTGGCTTTTATCGCTGCCGTCGATCCAAAATCCCAAGAAGGTAAAAGCCTTGTTATTGGTATCGAACAACTCACCGCACTGGCCCATGCCAGTGACTCTGCCACTAGCGCCAATAATGCCGCCGTAAAAATGAAATCCATAGGCACTATTAGTGTGTGTTATGTGGTGACTCAAGCGCCGGGGGATCGCGGTACTACTGTGTATATCACCAATTTACGGAATGTTTTTGCAACTGATAATGAGGGTTCAGGTTTTTACAAAATCACACCCAAACCTATTTATAGAGGTAGCACTCGTCATACATCTAAATATGCAAAAAGTAACGGCATTACAACCAATAAATTATTTATTAACGGGGCGGCAGAGGATATTCAAGAAGCAGTTTCTAATGGTTCTGCGGCGTTTCAAAGTGTAGATTTTGATTTATTTTATTCTTCTGGTATGGCTTTGGCAAAGCTGGGAGCTTGGTCGCTACCCGGTGCCGGAGGCCTTAGCTAAAGCGTTAAATGCTTATACAGGTCAAAATGAAGTGCAGGTGTATGTGGAAGGTTATGGTGCCCACCTATTAAATTCTGCGTTAAGCAGTGTTAATAATTTAAGTCGTTTCATGTTTAAAATTATTAATCCGGTCACGGATGTGGCGCAGCTAATCCAATCACTGGATGCGAAAGGCGCAAAATATAAAAAAGATGTTGTGCGCCTTCAGCCCGGCTCTACCTCTAATGCAAGCGAGCTTAATGCTTCCAAAGTCGCTTTGGCCTATAGCCGACTAACCTTGGTTGGTAAAATATTATCGCGAGATTCTGGTAATCCCTACGCCAAGGTGGTTATGGAATTGTATGGCAATATTACCAACCTCCCCGTTAATAAGCTTGAGGATGGTATTAATGTGGGCAACCGCTTAACGGGCGCCGATCAACGACTCAATTACAGCTTTTCTATGAATGTCGCCAACTTTGTTGAGTTGATTAATAAAGTAGGATTTAAATAATGAAGTCGTATAAAAATGGCCTTTTAGGCCCCGATCTTAATCGCTGCGATATTGTGAGTTATAACTTTGGCGATGCAGAAATACAATTTCGTTTACCGAATGACCCTAAAGCTGACGATAATTTTGTGCAATCACAGGAAATTGTTGATGGCTGGAAAAACTCTACCTCACACCTTCATTTCATTAAATCGGAGTGGGCGCTACAAGAGAATGTAAATGGACTTTTACGCCGGATTGGTTTAGTTACGCTGGGCATGGATATTTTTAGTTTTGATAAGGCAAGTTTTGAACAAGACTGGAAAACTGGCCCTTATTCTTTTGTTAGAAAGCCTGACCTGAGAGAATTAGCTGTTGATTTTTTTATTAATCTCATTTTGATGGGTGAGCAAAGTGATAATCCAGATATCAGTAAAGAAGATGCGCTGCGCGAATGGGAGGTAATTAACGACCCTTCGCTTTTACCTATAGTTAAGCAAGACATCCTGCCTTGGTATATGAATCGCCGCCGCCAAAAAACAAATTACTATTCTTGGGAAAGCATTATCGTTATTCCAATATCAGATCGCAGTATTGTTATTGCGCAATTTTATTCGGAATTTTTCACCTATGGTGATGAGGCCTGCATCATCACCAAAAATGAACAAGAAGCTTTTGATAATATGCTGCGCGAAGAGTTTTTTAGCCATTTTACGGTGAAATACAGCCCCGAGATTTTGGCCAAAATTAAAGAGGCCGAGGCGCTGGCGTAGGCTCTGTAATTATTTAGCTATATATTATTCAGCTAAATAGCCTTTGCAGGCAGACTCAGAAATCACTGAGCCTGCCTTTTTTACCATTAAAACCCCGTGCGATAATGACCACACAATTTATAACGCCGGTAATTTACGGTGACGCTTGATCGCATTTCCATCAATAAAACCATTGCCGATGTTGAGCAATTACTCGTGCAGGATGCAACCCTATCGCCCGCACTCAATGCGGCGTTCGCATGTTAATTATCGCCGTGCAATTACTCGCCGATAAAGCCAATCTCGATAGCCGCAACAGCAGCAACCCGACAAAAAAGATCCGCATCAACGCGGGCGAATAAAACGCAGCAAATCGCGCAACCTGCTTGTACGCTTACGCGATTGCGAGGCGGATGTGTTGCGCTTTTTAAATGAAGCCGGCGTGCCGTTTACCAATAATTTAGGCGAACGCGATATTCGCATGAGTAAAGTGCAGCAAAAAATATCCGGCTGCTTTCGCTCAATGGATGGCGCTTATAGGTTTGGTTTAATTCGTTCGTATTTGTCGATTTTTCGTAAACAAGGCGTTGGTGCTGGTGAGGCGCTGGACTGTTTGTTTAAAGGCACTTGGCCGGAATTTATTCGGCGAGAGATTGAGGGTGGTGAATAGTTATTGCCGAATTAACTCGCACCCATACCACCGATATTGCTGCGCCCACGCTTATTGCTGCCGCGCAAAATATCAAAAATTATTTGTGCGGAAACGGAGGTGACTTTACCGTTTTTGACGTGCAATACCTCTGGATAACCTTGGATGTAAACGTCGTAATCGCCGCCTAGCACGGTGTCGATGGTGCGGTTGGCGTTGTTGATTCGGTCGCAGCTGGATAACAAAAAAGGTGCGGCAAGGGCAGTAATAAGTAGGGGTAACGCGCTGAGCTTGTTCATAGATTTGTCTCTGTTTGAGTGGTGGTCAGCATAGCCTACGATTGCCTTTTTTCGAGTGATGTCTGTTTTTTTACTGGGCCTTTTACTGGACGCTACGGGTTAAGGCGCAAGGATATGGCTTCTTGTATAATCGCCGCCCAACGTTTTAGAGCACGCCTCATGACCACAACCCTCGGCCAAACCTACTTATTTAAAGTTGCAAAAACCACGCATTTTGGTGCCTATTTAGCCGCTAATGAGCTGGGCGAAATATTGCTGCCCAACAAAAATGGCGGCAATAAAGCGAGCGAAGGACAAGTGATTGAGGTGTTTATTTACCTCGATTCCGAAGATCGGCCGATTGCCACTACCCAAAAACCCAAAATACAGGTGGGCGAGTTTGCTTATTTAAAAGCGGTTGCCAGTACGCCTGTGGGTATGTTTTTGGATTGGGGTTTGGATAAAGATTTGTTGGTGCCTTTTGGTGAGCAGCATAAGCCTATGGAAGTAGGGCACTCATACATTGTGCATTGTTATGTTGATCGTATCGATGGCCGCATTACGGCATCGTCAAAAATCGATAAGTTTTTATCAGACGATCGTCCGCATAGTTTTCAGCCGCGCCAAGAGGTTAATTTGTTGGTGGCCAATAGCACCAACTTGGGTTTTAAAACGATTGTCGATAATAGCCATTGGGGCGTTTTGTATCAGTCTGAAGTTTTTCAGCGTCTGAGTTTTGGCCAAAGTATTAAAGGCGTGATCAAGCATATTCGGCCTGATGGCAAAATTGATGTGAGCTTGCAAGCCGGCCAACAAACGCGCGATAAACACGCCGAAACAATCGTGGCTTATTTAAAGAAGCACCAAGGTTTTGCGCCATTGCACGATAAAACCGACCCTAAAGACATTGCTGTCGCTTTTGGCATTAGCAAAGCGGCGTTTAAAAAGACGATTGGTAATTTGTATAAAAAAGGCGTGATTGTTATTCAAAAAGATGGCATTCAATTACTGGATGAAAAGTAATAATCGGCAGTGCAATTAGCGGTATCAATAGAGCTTTGATTAACTTTTGCGGGGTTGCTAGCTAGTTCCTTGAGTTGCAAGACTGTTTTTTTTACTATCTCGAGGTTCCCCGTCAAGTCGCTGTGATGACTAGTTTGCGGCTTGCGGGCATGACTAAAATAATTGCCGCGCACTCTGTGGCGGCTCCTGAGGATAATTATGTTGAATTTACATCGAATGATTAAAACTGCGGTAACTAACCCTTGGCGCATAGTGATGATGGCGTCGGCCACAATTGCATTGTCGGCCTGCGACGCCAAGCCCCAGCCCCAGGTTATCAGCGTCAATAGCAGTGTTGCGGTAATCAGTTCAATCGCGGTGGCACAGAGTTCTGTACCTGTTAGCCTAAGCTCCGCCTCGGTCATTGCAAGCTCGGTGCCGATGATGTCAAGTGCTATGCAAAGCTCTTCGCGCGCGGCTGTGAGCTCAAGCTCCGTTGCCAGCTCAAGTTCTTCTGCAGCGTTAGCACAGGATCGACCTTATACAATCGAAAAAATTGGCTGCAACGACCCCGATGATTACAGCGGTGATGCCACAGTGATCTTTAATGGCTCAGGCGCGTTTAATGGCTCGTTCACCAACAAAAACTTCAATTCGTCTGAATATCAAAACCTCTCGCGTGCAGGCAGTTCTTCGGATTACACCCTAACGCAAAATGCCGTGAATGATGCGTCTTGCTCGAACCGTAAAGTGCATACAGGAACTTGGCTTAAAAAGCTTGCCAACTGGAGCAGTCAGCATTCCAACAGTATGAAAGCCTCGGTAAATCGCAAAATTGGCGATATCGATAGCATCGTTTTGGAGCTGCGCATTAACAGTGCTTTGACTGATGTGCCGACTAAAGCCGAAATCGCCGCTTTATATGGCAGCAAGTTGAACCAAAAGGGCTTGGATCGTTTGGATGCGGGTAAAGTGGCTTTTGCACTGACCTTAAATGACCCTGATGGCAGCACGGGTGTGCGTGGTGAAGTGTTTATGGAAATTGATCAAGGCTTGTACGCTGATCAATGGATTCGCATTACTATTCCCAAAAATAAGCTGGTCTTTTGGACGGGCGAAAACTGGATAAAAACACCAGTAGGTCTGGCGGCCGCCAATACGGCAACCGTGGACAATATCTACATGAACCCCGAAACCTTGGGTAATGACGGTCCCGTGAACTACGGCAACGTGGTGCGTAATATTCTTAATGTAGGCGCCGATGCTGATTGGGCAGCGTTGAATATTACCGAAGACTTTAAAGAAATGAATATCTCTATTCGCAACTTTGAGATTCGCTACGAGCCAACCAACGGCAATGTGCAGGCGAGTAGTTCGGCTGCATCGTCAAGCTCAAGTGGTACGACCTCTTCAGTGCCTACGGGTAATGGGAATGTTATCGTGAGTGCCAACTTTGACAACCTAGCCGTCAATACTATACCTGCCGGTTGGGGTACCTTTATTGGTTACCAAGCCAACGCTAATAATAATTCACGCAACGGCAACGAGTTTATTTTGACGGATAGCACTCGTGCGCGCAGTGGCGCTAATTCGCTTTATGTTAAGGCGGGCGGCAATCCTGCAGAAATTGTTTACAAGCTGCCTACTAACCTTAATCGTATTTACACCCGTATGTGGGTTTATATGGACCAATCAATGGGGGCTGATGCTACCGATAATCATGAGCATTTCACGGGTCTTAAAGCCGATTTAGGTGGCGATCGTCCTTTTAGCGCCGATAAAGAGATTCGTATTGGCACTGGTAAGGGGCACTTGGGTTTCAACATCGTGCCTGATAGCGATGCAATTTCACCGGAGTACAGCAAATGGTATAAGGGTCCAACCACGCCTAAGAACACTTGGTATTGCGTTGAAGTTGGCTACCATGCTGATACTGCCTACAACGAAACTTATTTTTGGGTAAATGGTGTATTGGTTAACTCTGTGACAAAAGCTGCGGATTGGCATGCACCCGTTGGTGCAAATTACTTAAAAGATAAAATGGGTTACGTGATGTTCGGCTGGCAAAGTTTTAGTCAGACTAATGTCAATATGTGGCTTGATGACATTGTTGTAGCTACTGATCGTATTGGCTGCAATTAATTAATAGCTGCATTAATAGTTAAAGCTCTTGTAAAAGCCCTCAACTTCGTAAGTGTTGAGGGTTTTTTTATGGGCGGCGTAAAAGGCTGTGCTGTGGCATAATGCCGCACTTTTTGAGGGGGTAATATGAGTATTGATAGCCAATTGTTGGCCCGAGCCGATCATAAGTGTGAGTTGTGCGGTAGCACAGATAACTACCAAGTTTTTGCTGTGCCGCATTCGGATGGCCGGCTGGATAGTGATATTTTGGCCTGCGAAACCTGCCGCGTGCAGTTGCCTGAAGGTAATGCTCTGGAAGCCAATCATTGGCGTTGTTTGAGCGATAGCATGTGGAGCACAACACCTGCCGTGCAGGTGTTGGCGTGGCGATTGTTGGGGCGTTTAGAAGGCGAAAGCTGGGCGCACGATTTACGTGACATGCTGTATTTGGATGATGTACTTAAAGCCTGGGCTGAAGCGGGTATTGTGGTGGAAGATGCCAATGCGGTTGATTGTCGCGATAGCAATGGCGTGCGTTTGGCGGCGGGTGATAACGTGGTAATCATTAAAGATTTACCCGTTAAAGGCACTAGTTTAGTGGCTAAACGTGGCACTGCGGTGCGGGGCATATCACTAACGAGCAACCCCGAACATATTGAAGGTCGTGTTGAAGGCCAACGAATCGTAATACTCAGTTGTTTCGTTAAAAAATCCTAAGAGGCCGGAAAAAAAGACGATGTGGCTGCAAAAAGAAATTCAATTGCGCGCGCGCTCCCGAGGGTTTCACTTGGTGACTCGCGAAATTCTTGAGCAGCTACCAGAGTTGGCGGATCTGAGTGTGGGCTTATTGCATGTGCATATTATGCATACATCGGCCTCACTCACGGTTAACGAAAACGCTGATCCAACAGTTCGGCAGGATTTTGAGCAGTTTTTTAATCGCGCCGTACCTGAAAACGAACCCTATTATTTACATGACGATGAAGGTAGTGATGATATGCCTGCGCATTTGAAATCGAGCTTGTTGGGTGTGGGTGTGACCTTGCCGGTTAAAGCGGGCTGTTTGAATGTGGGTACTTGGCAGGGTATTTATTTGTGTGAGCATCGCAACTATGGTGGTTCTCGTCGCTTAGTGTTAACGCTGCAAGGAGAGTAGTTGTGTTGATCCGAATAGGTGTTAAAGGCAGTTTTCGGGCCTTGGAAGGCCGGCGATTTTTGCAGCGTATTTAGCGGGGCTGCCGGGGAATAAATCTAGGAGATAAAGGCTGTTGCCTTTCTCTTTGCCTAAATGTAGGCCGACATACTTTACAAAAGGGCGCATCGCTGGCGCTACATCAAATTCGCGGTAAAAAGCCTGTAACACATTGATGATTTCCCAGTGTGCAGGCGTGAGTTTAATGCCTTCTTGGTGGGCGATAAGTTCGGCTACTTCTTCATTCCAATCGCTTAAATGCTGTAAAAAACCGTTTTCGTCCAAAGGTGGTAGCGTGCTCATCAATACCAGCTCTGAATGGGGTTGTGTTGACAGCTGAGCTCAACAAAGCGCTCATAGTTAATGGTTTGCGCTTCAAAACCCTTGAATCCACGCAGTTTTAAATCATCCGCTAGTGCAAACAGTCTGCGCTCTGCTATGAGTGGCAGCAGCGTGGCTTTTTGGCTGGCGAGCGCATAAATGCCATCGTTGAGTAATATCACCACGTCATCTCCAGCGATTACTCGCAAGCAGCTGGCGAGAGCTGGACCCGCTTCGGGCGATTGGCTAACAATGTGAAGTGTCATTAAAAGCTTAAAACCGTTTTGGCGTTGCGAATGAGTGCGCCAATGGCTGCGCTATCGAGAACTTTTACCTCTAAAAAAAGATCGTCAGCACAGAGTTGGCGTGTGTTTAAGCTGCATTCTTCGGCATAGAGTTCGTCGATACCGAACATGGATAATGCAGAGGTCATTTTTTGATGGTTTTTGTATTGAGTGTTTGTGGTGTTTTGTTCCGACTTCAATTGCCAAACGGCGTCATCTAAAAAAAGAATGGCCATATCGCGATCAAAGGCACCGGCGGCAAGTGCCGCTTCGAGCCCTTCACGGCCCAAACTGCTGCCATAGGGTGAATGTCGAAAAACAAAAAGAAGTTCGTGTGACATTGATTGCTCTTAACCAAAGGTAATTGTTCGGTCACTTGTGGTAGTTGCCTCAATCAGCTGACCTAAGCCGCTTAAGCTTACACCTTCAGCGAGCGCTGCGCTGCGCTGGTGGCGGTTGGCCTCGGTTGTATCAAAAACACCACGCCTAATGGCGGCGGCTATGCAGACGACGGCATCCAATTGATGGGCGTTAATAAACGCCTGCCATTGCTGGCAAAGATCGGCTTCACCTTGTGGAGGCAGAGCTTGGGCGTTGAGGTTCTGAATGCCTTCGCCGTAAAAAAAAAGGCGGTGGATACTGTGCTTTTGAGCAATGAGTGTTTTGGCAAATAAAAGTGCGGAATGCGCTTGACCATTGTGAAGCGAGATCGGTGCAGTATTTATAACGAGAGTAAACAGCATGGTGGGCACAAATAAAAAGACCGCCAGTGCAAAACTGGCGGTCTTGGGTAATAAAGTTAAAAACGATTAATCGTCGTTAAGGAAGCCTAAAAGATGAAGCAAGGCGGTGAACAGATTGAGGATGTCGAGGTAAAGGCGCACGGTAGCCATTACATAGTTGGTTTCGCCGCCATTGATGATGGCGCTGGTGTCATAAAGAATAAAACCAGACATCAAAAGGACAACCGCTGCACTGATGGCCAGTTGAATGCCAGAAACTTGTACGCCAAATAGGCCAAGCACCATAAATGCAAGTGAGGCAATGACAACGGTAATAAGGCCAACCATCAAAAAGCCGCCCATAAAGCTAAAGTCTTTGCGGGTGGTTAATACATAACCAGAAAGAGCAAAAAATACCAAAGCAGTGCCACCCAAGGCTTGCATGATAATCATGCCGCCGTTGGCGCTGGCAAGGTAATGGTTAAGTGTGGGGGCAAGGCCTGCACCTAATAGCGCGGCAACCCCCAAGACAACCCAAATACCATTGGCTGAATTAGCCATTTTTGGCAAAACAAGCCAAATAACACCAAACGCTGCAAGTGAAAAAACAATCGACATTACCGGTGAAATTCCAATTGCCATACCAATAAAGGCAGCAACCGCGCTAACTAATAAAGTAACCGCTAATAAGCTATAGGTGTTGCGCAGAACTTTCTGCGTTTCTGATTGCGTAATTGAACTACTGCTGGAAGAAAAAACGTCTTGCATGATGATCTCCAATGGTGAGGTTTGCGTCGTATGATACAGGTTACATGTAAAAGTTCAACGATGCGAATACTGGATGAAAATCGCCTTTTGGCGTTTGCAGAAGATATGGGTTGGGTGCTGATTTTCAATGGGCAAAAAAGCAAAAAGGCCCACTTTTCAGTGAGCCTTTTTTAATTTGGCGGAGGGGCAGGGATTTGAACCCTGGGAGCTTTAACACTCAACGGTTTTCAAGACCGCCGCATTCGACCACTCTGCCACCCCTCCGAAGAGGCGCAAATTATATATAAATTTATATAGCCTGCAAGCCCCATAAGTGAAAAAAACAACGTTTATTCAGTAGCTTCCGTATTATTTTTTTCGACACTTTCTGTTTTAGTTGAAGTTTGACCGCGTGGATCATTTGTTGCGCGTGCCAGTGGGCGTGGTTGGCGAGTGATGTTGGCAGGCTTTGTTGTATCAAGCGGAGGGCCAGCAACAAAATTAACCGCAATACTTTCAATGCTGAGATCGCTGACGGGTTTGGGGGTTATGCGCGGATCGTTAGTCGCGCGCGCGTAGTCCGTTTTTTCATGCTCGACCTTTGCTGGTGCGGTTTTTGTGTGCTCATTTTTTGCGGGTTGCTCTTTTGTCGGGAAGTCTTGTGCTGCTGCAATAGCTTGAGATGCTGTTGCGAGAGCGGCCACTGTTATAGGTGCTGGAATTAACGTCGCGGTGGGTGCGGCAATGACTTCAGCCTCTAGCGCAGCTGTATTTGCGTCGGTTTGATGGCTAGTTTCTGGCGCTGGCTCGCTTGCCACTGTCGTCTCTGTGTTATTAGTAGCGGTTTGAGTCGTGGTTGATGATGCGGCCAATACTTCTCGAGTCTCAAATTGTGCAAAGGCTTCGGATAGCGCGGCCTCAGCCGCTTTGGCGGCGGCGGCGATGTCTTTTTCGGTGCGGGTATGCAGTAGCTCGGCAGCGAGTACTGGCCGCGCTAGTTTGGGCTCTGGAGTGATAGCATTTTCGTTAATCCTTAGTAAGGCTGCATCGTTATTGCCGTCAACGAATTTGCTATCGTTGTCGCTTTCATCTTCAGTGTTGCTGGTATTGTTGCTGGTATTGCTGCTTGTGTTGTCGCCATCGCTATCAGTGTGCTCGCGACGTTTGCGATCACCACCGCGACCGCGACGACGGCGTGGTCTGCCTTCGCTATCGATATTTTCTTGTGCTTGAGTAGGCTCTTGCGATGGGTTGTTAGTAATAGCGGCTTCGATTTCGGGGGTAGACTCGTGGTTATCGATTGCATTACTGCCGCCAAGTGCTTCGCTTTGTGTTGCTTCAGTGCCGCGCTTACGCTCGTTCGGGCGGGTGCGACGATTGTTTGGGCGTCTTGGTGGCGCGCCAGTGTCGTTGGTTTCGGCATTGTTATGGCTAGCTATGCCGTTATTGGTGTTCGTATTACTAACGCCGTCATTAGTGGCGCTGTCGTTTGTTATGTTGCTTGCTTCGTTCGCGTTAATGTTATTTTCGCGCCCGCCGCCACGACGATTGCGGCGATTGCGGTTTTGGGGTTTGTCGCTGGTCACCTCGGTGTCTTGATAAACATTGTCGGTCAAGTTGTCGACAATTTCATCGGAATCACTATTGTTTTGCTTGTGGTCGCGACGGTTGTTGCGCTGCGTGCGTGGATTACTGCTGCGTGGACGACGATTATTGCTATTGCTGCGCGGCCTGTCGTTTTTCTGCTCGGTATTTTCTTGGGGTTTTTCTTCTGTTTTGGTTTCAAAGAGCCCTAAAATAAATTGCCATAGGGTTGTTAGCAGGCTTGGCACTGGGGTGGGAGCGCTTTCGCTGACAGATGAAGTTACCCTTTGGGTTGGCGTTGGTGCTGCTGCTTCAATTGGGGCTAGCGGCGCTATTTGGCCTACCAATGGGCGATCGGCAACAAAATTCTCGGCTTTAGCTTCGTCGATTAATTCATCGGCATGCGGGTCGGGTAGGCTAATTTTGTAGCTGCGCTGTACGCTTTCCACTTCATCGTCGCGAATACGCTGTACTTCGTAGTGCGGCGTCATCATATGTTCGTTCGGGAGTATCACAACGCGGGTGTGATGACGGTTTTCGATGTCGCTAATATCTTTGCGTTTCTCGTTAAGCAAATAGGTGCCAACGGAAACAGGAACAATTGCGCGAATTTCGGCGCTGCGCTCTTTTTTAGCCTCTTCTTCTACTAATCGCAAAATAGACAATGATAGTGAACGGGTGCTGCGAATGGTGCCTTGGCCGCTACAGCGTGGACACATCTTGGAGGTGGTTTCTTCGAGTGATGGCCGCAAGCGCTGGCGCGACATTTCGAGCAAGCCAAAGCGCGAGATTTTTCCGATTTGAACGCGTGCGCGGTCCATGCCTAAGGCGTCACGCATGCGATTTTCAACGTCGCGGCGATTGCGCTCGGGTTGCATGTCGATAAAGTCGATCACCACTAAACCACCAATATCGCGCAGGCGCATTTGGCGGGCAATTTCGTCGGCCGCTTCAAGATTGGTGGCTAGCGCGGTTTCTTCGATATCGCCACCTTTGGTTGCACGCGCCGAGTTGATGTCGATAGAAACTAATGCTTCGGTAGGGTCGATGACGATCGAGCCGCCCGAGGGTAATTTTACTTCGCGCTCAAAGGCGGTTTCGATTTGGCCTTCAATTTGGTAGCGGTTGAACAGTGGTACTTCGTCAACGTAGTGTTTGATCTTGTTTTTTTCTTGCGGCATTACTTGCTGTACAAACTGCTGGGCAAGCGTGAACGACTCGTGAGTGTCAACGATCACTTCGCCGATATCGTGGCGCAGATAGTCGCGGATAGCACGAATAATGACGTTACTTTCTTGGAATAAAAATTTAGGCGCGCTGACTTTTTCGCCGGCCTCAGTAATCGATTGCCATACGCGTAACAAATAATTGAAGTCGTTTTGCATATCGATGGCGCTGCGGCCTACGCCTGCTGTGCGTACGATCAGGCTCATGCCCTTAGGGATTTCCAGTGAACCCAGTGCGTCTTTTAATTGGGTGCGATCATCACCGTCGATGCGACGAGAAATGCCGCCGCCTCGCGGGTTGTTGGGCATTAAAACAAGGTAGCGACCGGCAAGACTGATAAATGTAGTGAGCGCGGCGCCTTTGTTACCGCGCTCTTCTTTGTCTACTTGAACAAGTATTTCTGTGCCTTCTTTAACAAGGTCTTTGATGCGAGTGCTGGGAGCACCGTTTTTGCTGTCTTGTTTAATGAAGTATTCGCGAGAAATTTCTTTGAGCGGTAAAAATCCGTGACGGTCGGCACCGTATTCAACAAAAGCGGCTTCAAGGCTCGGCTCTACTCGCGTGATTCGGCCTTTGTAGATGTTGGATTTTTTTTGTTCACGTTGTTGATTTTCGATATCAAGGTCGTAGAGCCATTGGCCGTCGACAAGTGCTACGCGAATTTCTTCGGGTTGGCTGGCGTTAATTAGCATTCTTTTCATGGGTTGTGTTCTCTGTGCAAACACAAGCCATTGTGAGCGGGCAGGCGATAGCGGCTTAAAAAGCGCGAGCCCTAAGGCTCCTTGCGGATCAACTACAGCTCAGTTTTTAGTGGCTTTTAGTTGAATCGGCCGACTAAATCAGCGGTCGTGTGCGAGTTGCGCTTGGCAGTAATTAGCAAACCAACAAGGACGTCGCAAGCTTAATCTTGCGGGTTTCCTGTGGGGTAACGTCGGCATTATGGTGGCCGTAGATACTTAAATTGCGCTTGCTTGGGCGACCTTGTCGCTTTTATTCACTGCTGTAATTTGTCTATCGTCATCGCTTGAGTAGTCTTTTGTTGAGCTACTCAAGTGGTGGTGTGCGCTGGGTATGTGTCAGTGCACCGCCAAAACTGCTCGCACATAATGGCTGTGCGTAATGTTATTTATGCCCGTGTGGGCGTTATTTTTGCCGCTGCGTTTTGGGATTTGATGCCCTATTTTGGCGGTTGTTCTACAGCTATTGTGGCCCCAAATTTATTGATATGAACAAATTCGTAGGCCGTCGCGCTCGAAGGTTGTTTAAGTCTGCGAGTGCGATTATTCATTAGTGCGTTGTCGTCTTGAAGTCACTGAATGTGACGGTTGGTTCGGCAAGGCTTGCGGCTATCACTCAATCGGCCCGCGAGGTGTTACATATTCGCCCCTGCGCGGTGTGAAAGCCGCCGGATTCTATCACTGAGCTTGTTGATTTTCAAATCTATCGGTCTTGTTTTTTCGATAGTCAACTACTGGTTAGTTAATTTTTAACGCGTTTGATGAAAATGGCGTCGATCAACCTTTCTAGAGATACAAGTGGTGGCCGTGTAGAATGCCGGTTTTGTGTCGGAAAAAAACCATGAATGAAGTTCAGTTTTTTGAAGTAACGGCCGATTATGCTGGGCAGCGCCTCGATAATTTTTTATTGGCGCGGTTAAAAGGTGTACCCAAATCGCTTATTTATCGGGTTATTCGCAAAGGCGAAGTGCGTGTTAATAAAGGCCGCGCAAAACCCGAGCGCAAATTGGAAGCGGGGGAAATTGTTCGCGTACCGCCCATGCGCACGCGCGAAGTTGAGCTGGTGGCGCCATCTCAGGGTTTGGTGAATACCCTGAGCGATGCGGTGCTCTATGACGACAACGGTTTAATTATTATCAATAAACCATCGGGTTTGGCGGTGCATGGTGGCAGCGGCATTAATATCGGTATGATCGAAACGCTGCGACAAGCCTATAACGCATCGTATTTAGAATTGGTGCATCGCTTAGATCGCGATACATCAGGTTGTGTGATGGTGGCGCGCAAGCGCAGCATGCTCAAGTATTTACAAGAAGGCTTGCGCAACAAAGGCGTGATTCAAAAACGTTATTTGGCGTTAGTGGAGGGGCATTGGCCTAAAACTTTGTCGGTCGTTAATGTGCCCTTAAAGCGCTGTGAATACCCTAACGGTGAGCGCATCGTGCGGGTAAGCGACGACGGTAAAGAGTCGGAAACGCATTTTAAAGTGGTGCAGTATTTTGACGGCTGCACGCTAGTTATTGCCAAGCCTTTAACAGGCCGTACGCACCAAATTCGCGTACATGCGCAGCATTCTGGCCACGCTTTAGTGGGGGACGAAAAATACGCCAGCAGTGACTTCAATAAAGCTATGCGCTCCAAAGGTTTTAAGCGCTTATTTTTGCACGCCTACAACCTTGGTTTGAGTTTGCCTGATGAGGCGGTTTTGAATGTGTCGGCGCCTTTACCCTACGATTTGATGCGGCCTTTGGAGGTTATGGGCTTGGATACCCGCAACTTGGAGGGGTTGGATGTTAGTCATTTTTGATTGGGATGGCACGCTGAGTGATTCCACAGCAAAAATTGTGCGTTGTGTGCAGCGTGCCGCTGCCGAGCTGCAGTTGCCTGCGTTAGCTGACGATACGGTTAAAGACATTATTGGTTTGAGCTTGTCGGTGGCCTTACAGCGTTTGTATCCATTGTTGTCGGTGGCGGATGTCGAGTGTTTGTCGGCTGCGTATAGTCGCCATTATCTTGAAGATGAGCATATCCCTGCATTTTATGATGGTGCGTTAGAAACCTTGAGTCAGTTAAAAGACGCTGGTTTTTTGTTGGCTGTTGCCACCGGTAAAAGCCGTAAAGGTCTGGATCGAGTGTTGGCGCAGCTAAATGCAGCGCATTGGTTTGTGGCAACGCGCTGCGCTGATGAGACCGCGTCCAAGCCCGATCCTTTAATGCTGAATGAATTGCTCGTTGAATGTCAGCGCCATCATGCGCAAGCGGTAATGATTGGCGATACTGAATTTGACTTGGCCATGGCGCAGACGATTGCGATGCCGCGTATTGGCGTGACTTATGGCGCGCACTCGGTTGAGCGACTTGAGCGCTTTGCGCCCGTGATGTGCGTAAGCGATTTGCGCGACATGGTGCCTTGGTTGATCGAGATGCGTGGTTAGTTTTTTGGTTGATTTTGTAGCAGCGGATTAACACCTAATTCGCGTAAAAATTGCGCCGTTTTTATCAGCGGTAACCCAATTAATGCACTGGGATCGTCGCTGATAATTTTCTCGAAAAGGGTAATTCCTAGCCCTTCACATTTAAAACTACCGGCACAATCGAGTGGCTGTTCCAAAGCAATATAGGTTTTTATCTCCTGCGTACTTAGCGTGCGAAATACCACCTCGGTAGTGGCTACGGCGCTGAGTATGTTGTCTCCTTGCTGCACGCAAAGCGCGGTGTAAAAAATTACACGTTGTCCTGATTGTTTTTGCAGTTGCAAAACAGCTTGCACAGCCGTGTGCGGTTTGCCGAGTATCTCGCCATTGACGATTGCAACTTGATCGCTGCCAATAATGATGCTTTTTGGGTTCGTAACTGTGACGACGGCACCCGCTTTACTGATTGCTAAGCGCAGGGCGAGCGCATGGGGTGACTCGTTGGCAAACGCTTGTTCGTCAATATCGGGAGCTATGCATTGCGCATAAATGTGTAAACGCTCTAGCAATTGTTTGCGGTAGGGCGACGAAGACGCAAGAATAATTTGGGTTTGAGGCATGGCTGTAATGGCGCAGAGTTTAAGGAGTTTCGCTGGTGGGAGAGGCGTCTTCTGGCATGTTGGGTTTGGTGGTTAATACAGGGGTGACCGTGAGTATCTTGTTGCCGCGATGGATTTCCAGCGCAATTTCTTCGCCGGGGCGCGACTCTTTTACGGCCTGCATACTGCGTAAACCGCCAATAGCGCCATTCCCAATCACTTGATTATTGATTTTGGTGATTATATCGCCAGGCGCAATGCCTGCGCGGTCGGCGGGGCCATTTTTATAAACTCCAGTGACTAATAATCCATTACTCGATGGCAATTGATAGCGGCTGGCAAGTTGCGGTGAGATTTCGATAGCCGCTATGCCCAGCCATCCGCGTACCACCTGGCCAAATTCAACAATGTCGTTAAGGCTTTGCATGGCGGTATCGGCGGGTATTGCTAAGCCAATGCCGTTTAAGCTGTTATTGCCAATACGATCAAGAATGGCCGAGTTAATGCCCACGATATTGCCTGAGGTATCAATAAGCGCCCCGCCACTGTTGCCAGGATTAATGGCGGCGTCGGTCTGAATAAAATTTTCGAAGTCGTTGATACCAAGGCCATAGCGGCCAACAGCAGAAATAATACCTTGGGTGACGGTTTGACCCATACCAAAGGGATTGCCGATAGCGAGTACCACATCGCCGACGCGATTAGCTTGATGGTTTTTAACGGGAATTGCGGTGAGGTTGTCGAGGGTGATTTTAAGTACGGCTAAATCGTTTTCTTTGTCGATACCAATCAGCTCTGCTTGCGCATCGCGTCCATCTTGTAGTTGTACGACAATCTCGTCGGCTCCATCAATCACATGGTTGTTGGTCAGTAAATAACCGCTTTGCGTAACGATAACGCCCGAACCTAATGCTGATTGCATGCGTTCTTGGCGAGAGCTGTCGGCACTATTGAAAAAGTGCCTAAATAGTGGGTCGTCGAATAGTGGGTGATTGGCGCGCGCCATTTTTTTGCGGGTGTAAATATTCACCACGGCAGGCGCCGCACGCTGTACGGCCTGCGAATAAGAGACCGGCCCTTGCCAGTCGCTATTGTTATTATCAATGATTTGCTTGGGGCGCAGTTGTGGCATAAAGACCATGGCCACCGCAGCGGCTAAAAGGCCCACAAGTAGTGGGCCTCGAAGGTATAAAAACACAGGGTAGAGCATGAATTTAGCTCTGGTAAAATTTGGGGTTTGCTGTTTTGGCTTCAATGTTGTCGTGTTCTTCCCGCTCTTCTTTTAAGCCAAACTCTTCGCTTAATACACCATTTTGTCCTGGTGTTTTAGGCGCCCAATCTTTCGGTGGTATGAGATTACTGGGGTCGATCAGCGCATCGTTATCGAGTGCGGCTTTATCATCATCACCGAGTGCCAAAATGGCTCGGCTAACGTCGGCACTGGTAAGGTTTAACGCACCCGTCACCATGTGTTGGCGTAATTCTTTTTGGCGCTGTTGGGTTTCGAGAATTAAGCGCGAAGAATCTACAAAATGTTGGGCAACATCTTGCTGGTATTGTTGGTGCTCGGCTTGCAAAGCGTTGTACTTACTTTGTAGGTCTTTGGGTATTTGTTTGGCAATAACAGCGCGCATGATGAGTGCGCCAAGTCCGGCGCCAGCAATAAGGCAAACAAGGCAGGTAGCGACAAGCGCAGTGGTAGAGATCACATTTCTTTCCTCTGAGGTTAACTAGCGTGCGAATCATACAATAACTCACACATGCGCGCTGCACGGATGACACTTTTATCAGTGCTTAGGCGCAGTGCTTTTAGCAATAATCGCACCGCTTTGCTTTGCAGGCGTGCGCTTTTACAATGCGCGCGTCTTGGTATTTATTCTTTCTATGCCCGCCTTCTTTAGTGAGGCGGCTAATCGCTATATTTTTTTGAGTTGTGTCATGCCATCACCCTTACAACGTTATCAGCAAGACCTGTTACAACCGGATTTTATGGCCGATGCCTCGCAGGCCTTGGCTATTGCAAAGCTGCAAGATCTTTTTGAGCGCTTATGTTCACAATCTCGGCCGCTAAACCTTGCTGTGCGCATGCAGCGTGCGTGGAGTATTTGGGTAAAAAAACCACAACTACCCGTTAAAGGCTTGTATTTTTGGGGCGGGGTTGGGCGCGGTAAAACCTATTTGATGGATATTTTTTTTGAAACCTTGCCGTTCGAGCAAAAAATGCGTACCCACTTTCATCGCTTTATGCGCCGCGTGCATCAAGAATTGAACGAACTAAAAGGCGAGAAAAATCCCTTAATTAAAGTGGCTGAGCGTTTGAGCCGCGAGGCGCGAGTGATTTGTTTTGATGAGTTTTTTGTCACCGATATTACCGATGCCATGATCTTGGCCGGTTTGCTCACGGCCTTGTTTGAGCGCGGCGTAACTTTGGTGGCGACCTCGAATATTGTGCCTACAGGCTTGTATCAAAACGGTTTACAGCGCGCCCGTTTTTTGCCGGCTATTGCCTTGTTGCAGCAGCATACTGAGGTGGTCAATATTGATGGTGGTATTGATTACCGCTTGCGCGCATTGCAGCAGGCCGCATTGTATTACTCACCGCTTACTCCCGAAGCTGATGCGCAACTGGTCGAGTGTTTTTTGCGTTTAGCGCCGGATGCACAAGCGATTGTTTCCGATGTCGCTTTAACAGTGGAAGGCCGCACGATTATGGCGCGCAAGGTGGCCGATGATGTGGCTTGGTTTGATTTTTATGCGCTCTGTGATGGCCCTCGTTCGCAGCGGGATTACATCGAACTCGCCCGCGAGTACCACGCCGTGGTGGTGTCTAACGTGCCTTTGCTGGGGCAAGGCAATGATGATCAGGCGCGTCGCTTTATTTATATGGTTGATGAATTTTATGATCGTGGTGTGAAGTTAGTTATTTCGGCGGCTGAGCCTATTGTGGCGCTTTACAGTCCCGAAGGGCGGCTTAGGTTTGAGTTTGAGCGTACCCAAAGCCGATTATTGGAAATGCAAAGTGAAGACTATTTAGCTCTGGCGCATAAGGCTTAACGGGTCTATGGGTGTTTGATTTTTAAATCAGCACAGAATTTGATGTGCTGATATATAATGCGGCCACTTTTTTTGTCGGCGCGCCGCGCCATTTACACCGAATTAACTATTAGGATCGACCATGATTATCAAACCTAAAGTTCGTGGCTTTATTTGCACTAATGCACATCCGGCAGGCTGCGCTGCAAATGTTCAAACACAGATTAATTTTGTTAAAGCGCAGGGCGCCGTCAACAATGGTCCTAAAAACGTGTTGGTGATTGGCGCGTCAACCGGCTACGGTTTGGCTTCTCGTATCACCGCCGCATTTGGTTCGGGCGCCAATACTTTAGGCGTATTTTTCGAAAAACCGGCGAGCGATAAAAAAACGGGCTCGGCGGGTTATTACAATGCTGCCGCGTTTGAAAAAGCCGCGCATGCGGCCGGTCTTTACGCTAAAAGCATAAATGGCGATGCTTTTTCGGCGGTGGTTAAAGAGCAAGTTATTGATTTGATCAAACAAGATTTAGGCAAAGTAGACTTGGTGGTTTACAGCTTGGCGTCACCGCGTCGTACCGACCCTGCCACAGGTATTACCTACAATTCTGTGTTAAAGCCTATTGGCCAAAGCTATACCGAAAAAAACCTCAATACCGATACCTTAAAAATTGCTGACATCACTATGGATGCAGCCAACGATGAAGAAATCGCCAACACCGTGAAGGTGATGGGTGGCGAAGATTGGGAGTTGTGGCTGGATGCATTGATGGCTGCGGGTGTGTTGGCTGAAGGCTGTAAAACCGTTTCGTACACTTATTTAGGTGAGAAATTAACTTGGCCTATTTATGGTCATGCGACCATCGGTAAAGCGAAAGAAGATCTCGACCGTGCCTCGGCGGCATTGAATAAAAAACTTGCCCCAATTAACGGACAGGCCAATGTTGCTGTACTCAAAGCCTTGGTTACGCAAGCGAGTTCGGCGATTCCTATCATGCCTTTATATATTTCTATTTTGTACAAGGTGATGAAGGCTGAAGGCTCGCACGAAGGTTGTATCGAGCAGTTATACCGTTTATTCACTGAAGGTTTGTATAGCACCACGCCACGTCTTGATGACAATAATCGTTTACGCATGGATAACCTTGAGTTGAGCCCGAGTGTGCAAGCACAAATCGAAGCGGTTTGGCCGCAAGTGACCGAAGAAAACCTCTTTGATGTGACTGACTACAAAGGCTACAACGATGCCTTCTTGAATCTTTTTGGTTTTGCTGTGGCGGGTATAAATTATGATGCGGATATAGCGCAAGAAGTCGAAGAGTCATTTCTCTAGTATTTTGATTTTTAGCCATTCTGTTGTAGACATCGGTTTTTTGTTATGTCGCGTCCTGTCTTCCGTATTGCCTTGTTGGCTCCCAAATACTGGCCAACTTGGATGGGCTTTGTGAGTTGGTGGTTGATTACTCAGCTTTTGCCCTATCGCGTGCAAATGTTTTTGGGCGCCAAAATCGGTAAATTATTCGGGCGCATGGCAGTGCGGCGCACAGCCATTGCTAAGCGCAATTTAGAATTGTGTTTCCCGCACTTGTCGCCGCGCGAGCAAACTGATTTACTCCATCGCCATTTGGAATCCATTGGTATGGGGATGTTTGAGTTGGGTATAGCTTGGTTTTGGTCACGTAAACGTTTAGCGGGCTTAGTGACTTACGAAGGGCTTGAGTGCTTACAGCAGGCCGAGCGCGAAGGGCAGGGTGTTTTGCTCATGGGCATGCACTTTACCCACTTGGATTGCGGCGGTATTTTTTCGGCAATGGCGCATTCGATTGATGCTAGCTACCGCCAACACGCTAATCCTGTTTACGATTGGATTCAGCGCAGCGCGCGTGAGCGTTTTAACACTGACAATATAGTGATAGAGCGCCGAGATGTTCGCACCATGGTGCGCCAATTAAAAAAAGGGCGAGCCATGTGGTATGCGCCCGATCAAGACTACGGCGCCGCACACAGTGTTTTTGTTCCTTTTTTTGGTGTTGAAGCGGCGACGCTTACCGCCACAACACAATTGGCGCGCTTGGGTAAAGCTAAAATCATCCCTTTTACCTGTTTGCGCAAACCCAGCGGGGGTTATCACTATAAAGTGTCGCCCGCGCTAGAGAATTTTCCTTCGGGTGATGAAACTCAAGACGCTGAGCGCATCAATCACATTGTTGAGCAATCGGTAATGTTGGCGCCCGAGCAGTATTTATGGGTACACCGACGCTTTAAAACTCGCCCACCAGGCAAGCCCGATATTTATGCCGAAGTTGGCATTGCAAAAGGTAAGCGCCAGTAAGCGATGATCACGTATTTTTTCTTGTCGATGATCAGCTTGTTGGTGCTGGACTTGTAACCACCTAATCGCGTTAGTAAGATGACGCCCCTTTTATTATCTGTTGGAGATAAACATGTTTCGAGGCAGCATGGTGGCGCTAGTAACGCCCATGAACGCTGATTCATCGGTCGACTGGCAAGCGTTACACAATTTAGTGGACTGGCACCTCGAGCAAGGTAGTCACGGCATTGTTGCCGTGGGTACTACGGGTGAGTCTCCAACGCTTTCAGTCACCGAGCATATCGAGGTGATTCGTCGTGTGGTGGATCAAGTGGCTGGCCGCATTCCTGTGATTGCCGGTACGGGCGCTAACTCCACAACCGAAGCCGTCGAGCTAACGCAAGCCGCTAAAGATGTTGGAGCCGACGCCTGTTTGCTCGTGACGCCTTACTACAACAAACCCTCGCAAGAAGGTTTGTTTTTGCATCATCAGCTGATTGCTAATGCTGTCGCTATTCCGCAAATTTTATACAACGTACCGGGCCGTACTGGTGTGGATATGAAGCCACAAACGGTAGCGCGTTTATCGCGTATTTCTAATATTGTGGGCATTAAAGAAGCTACCGGCGATTTGGCGCGCCTGACGCATTTAAAACCTTTAGTGACACCCGGCTTTTTATTGTTATCCGGCGATGACGAAACGGCGTTTGATTTCATGAAGCATGGCGGCCACGGCGAAATTTCGGTGACGGCAAACGTTGCTCCAGCCGAAACCGCCAGAATGTGTAATTTAATTGTTGATGGTGAACTTGAGATGGCAAAAGCTATCCATGACTCCCTCATGCCGCTGCATAAAAGTTTATTTGTTGAGGCCAATCCAATCCCTGTTAAATGGGTGCTTGAGAAAATGGGTAAATGTGGCGGCACCTTGCGCTTACCGTTAACACCGATGGATGAAAAATTTCATCAGCAATTATTGAATGCAATGCGCAGCTGCGGCTTGGTGTAAAAACCGAGTGAAAGGTTTGAATACCTTGGTGCTCAATAAAACTTGTAACCATTCGGCATTCCGTCAATGTCATACAGAGAATGCAGTTGGGTGGTTGTTTTCGGGGCATTTAAGCGCCAGGAGCGCTTATATAGCGCCCATGGATGGCTTGATCGGCCCAGAAAATGACCGCGCGACTGCATTTAGGTTCGGTGCTGAATAGTTACTAAAACTTTAGGGTTGTTATGAATAAAATTTTGGTGGTTGGTGTACTTGGCGTGGCGGCATCGTTACTTCAAGGCTGCGGTATGTTTTCTGATCGCAGTACGGAATACCGCGAAGCGGCTGTGATGCCGACAATTGCTGTGCCTGACGGCATTAAATCTGGGCCATTGGAGCCGATTTATGCCGTGCCAGAGGTTAAAGCTAATGAGTTGGACGACTTGATGGAGGGCAATAGTCTTGTGGTACCACGTCCAGCGCCGATGAGCCAGGATTCAGAGTTTGCCCGCGTTAAAATTCAAAAAGTGGGCGATCGTCGCTGGATTTTAGCCGAGGTGCCTACCAGTCAAGTATGGCCGCTGGTACAAAGCTTTTTGGCGCGCAACGGTATTTTGGTTGATAAAGCGCGTCCAGTGACGGGTGAAATTGATACTGCGTGGTTAGGCTTTAAAGTCGATGCTGCAACGCAGTCGCGCTATCACATTCGTATTGAAAAAGGCGTTCGTGAGCAATCGACAGAAGTGCATGTTTTGCATCAGCAAAGCGCTAAAGGTCAAACGGTCAGCACTTGGCCTGCACGTTCAAGTGATGCCGTGCGCGAAGCCTGGTTACTGGATGAGTTATCGGTCAGCATTGCAGAAGGCATTAGTAATCGTGCGGCTTCTTTGTTGGGGCAGTCGGTGGGCGGCGACGATAAAATTGTCTTGCGTCGTGAAGGTGATGAGCCCGTATTGGACATTCATTTGGATCGTGAGCGCGCCCAAGCTACTTTAGCCAATGCACTTTCTAAAGAGGGTTTGTTGTTGTGGGCTGATGTGTCGGAGTACGGCGTCTCTTACTTCGGTTACGATAATCCGCTCGACGAGCCCGGTCTCTGGAAAAAAATGACTTTCCGTGGCAATGACGATCTTCCTGTTAATGCACCCGTTGAGTTGCGTGATTTGTTGGTCAACATGTCGTCCAAGGCTACGCCGTTGTTTGGTGATGTGGTGGGCTTTGCTGAAAAAAAATCAATGAGCAAGGCCCCGATGGGTTATTTATTGCGCTCACAATTTAGCCAAAACAAAATGACTGTGCGTGTACGCAATAGCCGTGGCGAAGTATTGCCTTACCGCGAGGCCAAGCAATTAATGATTGTGATTCGTCGTAATCTTATTTAAAAAGCTTAATGCTAAGGGCCCCTTTTTAGGGGCTTTTTTTTATCTTGGTGAGGTGATTTATGTGTCGAAGGAGCGGGCGTGAAGTTTGCGTTATTAGGTAGTGGTAGCCAAGGTAATGCCAGTCTTGTGAGTGCTGGCAATACGCTGCTATTGATTGATTGCGGCTTTTCCTTGCGTACTTTGGTACAGCGTATGGCGACTATTAACCTTCAGCCAGATCAGCTTACAGCTGTTTTGGTGACGCATGAGCATGCTGATCATATTCGTGGTATTGGGCCTTTAAGTCGTAAATATCAATTGCCGATTTATCTCACGCAAGGTACCGCACAAAGTAAAGCTCTGGGTGTGTTGCATCAAAAGCATATTATTTCGGCAGATAAAACCTTAGTGCTTGGCGATATTCAGGTGGAGGTCAATGCCGTCCCCCACGATGCCCGCGAGCCCGTACAATTTATTTTTAATGCGCTGAGTAAACGCTTGGGATTGCTAACCGATACCGGCAGTATCCCGGATGCTTTGGTCGATAAGTATAAACAGTTGGATGCATTGATTTTAGAGGCCAATTATTGCCCTGAAATGCTATCGAGGGGTCCTTACCCTCCGAGCTTAAAGGAGCGAGTGGCTGGATCTTGGGGGCATCTCAGCAATCATCAATGTGTTGATTTGGTTGAACAGTTGGATATTGAGCAGCTGCAACATTTAGTGTTGGCTCATATCAGCCAAAAAAACAATTCGGCCGAGCGTGTATTAGCTGTTTTTGAGCATATACCGCAAGTGCGCTCGCGCTTGCATCTTGCCGAGCAAGATGATGGTTTTGCATGGCTGCATATTGCTTAGAGAATAGTCTCAGCGTCCTTTTTGTCGCGTGCTAAGCTTAGGATGATTGTATTTCTTACAGCATTTGGAGTGTTTTATGGAAGAGCGTCGCCGTTTTACGCGAACATCAGCAGCCATTCGTGTTGAGCTAACGAACCCCGCTTTTGGCACTTTAGTTGGCAGCACCTGCGACTTATCGGATGGCGGTGCTCAAGTGCAAATAGATAACGAGTTAATACCGCCGGTGGGGACACTGGTTGAGGTTATTTTTAAGCGTATTGTGGGCACTGTTAACGAGAATCCAGTGACTATGCGTGTAATGCACACCCATAAAAACCTTGTTGGCCTTATGTTCGTGGCGCGTTAAATGGAATTTCTTCGTTGTTTATACCCCTTGTGAATTATTGCTTTGATGATATTCAGCAATAATTCACACAACTACCCTAAAATGACCTTTCTGTAACCTTCGCGTGTGCAATGGATTAACGAATAAGTTAACGATTGCGCCGTTATTTCAATGATTATTTACTTACCGAGGAGCTTGCGCTATGCGTATTCTAACCGTTGCTTTGTTGGCAGCATCTATGACCGCTTGTACAACAATGGACCCTTACTCTGGCGATAAAAAAGTAGGCAAGGCGACTACTGGTGCCACCCTTGGCGCGATTGGTGGCGCCGTACTAGGCGCTGCGACTGCGGGCAAAGGCAATAAAGACCGCGCTATTTTGACGGGTGCTGTTGCTGGTGCTGCATTGGGTGGCGGCGTGGGTTATTACATGGATCGCCAAGAAAAAGTCTTGCGTGATCGCTTGGTAGGATCTGGCGTGCAAGTGCAGCGTGATGGCGATAAGTTGCGTTTGATTATGCCGGGTAACATCACTTTCGAAACGGCTAAGTCTGATATTCGTGGCGATTTTTATTCCGTATTAGATTCTGTGGTATTGGTTTTAAAAGAGTTTAAAGATAACTCTATTTTGGTGACAGGCCATACCGATTCGGTAGGTAATGATGCATCAAACCAAGCATTAAGTGAGCGCCGCGCTTTTAGCGTGAAAAACTATCTGGCCTCTGCGGGTGTACCGAGTGGTCGCGTTCAAGCAATAGGTTATGGCGAGCGTTACCCTGTAGCGTCAAATGATTCAGAGCAAGGCCGTGGCCAAAATCGTCGGGTAGAGCTTGAGTTAGAGGCGTTGAGATAAGTTCTGCGTTTTAGGTAGGTTAGAACTTTCAAAAAAACTTAAAAAACGGCCCTCATCGAGGGTCGTTTTTTTAGTGGCGTGGTTTAGCTAAAGCCGATCTACCGAAACGGTACAACGATCGTATTTCTGTCGCGTGTTTCAGGTGTTTTTTCTTGGGGGACAGGTGCCGAGTAGGGTAGCTTTGGCAAACTTTCGGCCATAAAGTCGAGGCCGCGCTGATAGATCCTCTCAATATTGATTTTGGTGGTGACTTTTAATCTGCGCGTCATCATTGAAATAGGAAATACACATTGTTCTGTTTTTGGGGCGCAAACGCCGCGACTTTTCCCTTCTTTATCTTGATACTCCTTCCATTCCCAGCCTTTGTCGACAACATAAATATCGCCCAGTACAACACCGAGAGCTTTGTGGTCGTTTACGTCCGTTGTGTTAATCAATTCATTATCAATAATGCGTTGTAGTAATTCGAGATCGGCGGTACTGCCGCGTAAGCGTGTGCCAAATTGGCTGCGGCCTAGCTCATCAATTTGCGCGCGCTGTTTGTCGAAGTATTTTTTATCGATCCAATTTATCTCGCTCAGTTTTACTTCGGTGTTATCTGCCGCGTGGGCTGTGGTCGCCAATAATGAAAGGAGCAGGACCAGTGTGATAAATGCTTTCATGTTTTTTACCTTAGGAATTGTTTCTGACGAGTTTCAGGGGCTCGAACTAAAGAGTTAAAGACTTGAAACTGGATAGGCCGATAACGTTTTGGATGGGTAGAGTACCGCCGCACTCGGTCATTTTTTAGTTAAACAGTATAAAGTAATGAATATTTGACTTGGTTGTTTTACTGTATTTAATACGCGTTGGCGTTCAATTGTCGGAATAATAAGCTATGAAAGTTGTGTTTAGCGTGCCAGTTATATTGTTGTTGGTGGGTTGGATTTTGGCGGGTTGCGCATCTACGGCATTGATTGTTCAGCATCTTAAGTGGACCCAACAGCAAAACCGTTGGCAGCAGGTACTCGTCGAACAAGTGCAAAAACTGTCGGATCAAGAGCAAAAAATGGTTGAGCTAGAAACCATTATTGCTGATCTTCATAGCGATAAAGATCGCCAGGAATCGGTGCGTATTGAGCCTAGACGTGTGCCCTCGCAGCCTACACCACCCGTGGAAACGGATCCTGCTGAAAAAGCCGGAGAGGCTATTTCGACAGCAGTTGATCGATTTAGGAGTATTTTTAAGCGCCGCCCTGCGGAGTGATATTTTTCAGTTGGAATGCCGTGACTTTAGTTGCACCAAAACATTTTAACCGTTAGATTGCGGCCTCTCCTCAAGAGTGTCGGTTTGTTTAAGTGCTCGTCAGGCCCCTATTTTTTTTAACCCTTGTGCATAACGCACGCTAACTGTTTGGAGTATTTTCGTGGAAATCGCATGTCTTGATCTTGAAGGTGTTTTGGTCCCAGAAATTTGGATCGCTTTTGCTGAAAAAACGGGTATCGAAGAGCTGAAAGCAACAACGCGCGATATTCCCGATTACGATCAACTGATGACTCAGCGCTTGGGTATTTTAGCCAAACACGGTTTGGGTTTAAAAGAAATTCAGGAGGTGATTGCGACACTCAAGCCTTTAGAGGGCGCCAAAGAGTTCATTGATTGGTTGCGTGAGCGTTTTCAGGTGGTGATTTTATCCGATACTTTTTATGAGTTCGCTGGGCCTTTGATGGCGCAATTAGGCTACCCAACGCTGCTTTGCCACAAATTAACAGTCGATGACACCGGTAAAGTGATTGATTACAACCTTCGCCAAGTCAATCCCAAACGCCAATCTATTGTTGCGCTTAAAAGTATTTATTACCGCACTATCGCGGCGGGAGATTCTTATAACGATACCACCATGCTGGCCGAGGCTGACGCGGGTATTTTATTTCACGCGCCCCAAAACGTGATTAATGAGTTCCCTCAATTTCCCGCTGTGCATACTTTTGAAGACCTGAAAAAAGAATTTATCAAAGCGAGTAATCGCTCGTTAACGCTGTAAGTTTCACGCTCTTACGAGAGTGAGGCCGCCATAAAAAAACGCCCATTATCGGGCGTTTTTTTATGGCGGCTTTGGTACGACAATCATATTGAAAACGACGAGCCGCAACCACAGGTTGAGCTGGCGTTGGGATTCTCTACGGTAAAGCGCGAGCCTTGTAGGCCTTCTTTATAATCCACTTTGGCGCCCACAAGATAGGGGTAGCTCATGGCGTCAACGATCACTTTTACGCCGTCTTTTTCGATGAGTGTATCTTCGTCGTCGAGGGTTTCCTCGAAGCTAAAGCCATATTGAAAGCCCGAGCAGCCGCCGCCGGTGACATAAACGCGCAAAGCTAGGTTGGGGTTTTCTTCTTCCTCGACCAAACTGCGTACTTTATTTAAAGCGTTAGCAGTAACTTGAATGGGCGTGGGGGTGTAGGTTTGAGCTGAACTCATATCGGCCTCAACTGCGAAAAGTGCAGGATTATTGAATGCCTGACTTTTTTAGTCAAGTATTGCCGAGGCGCTGTAAACGTCTCGGTGGCGGTGCGGTTTACGGCTATATTTTTTTAAGGTTGTACTGGCATTGGAGTTGGCATTGCTTTGGTTTTGAGTGCCGTTTCAATTTTTTTGCTGGTATCGGTTTTCTCGTCAAAGTGGACAAGGTTGCCGTTAACTTGAGAGCCTTTAACCATTTCGATGATCGAGTAGTACACATTGCCTTGAATTACGGCTTTGCTGGCAAGCTCTATGTATGCGGCTGAGCGAACATCACCGACCACATTACCGTTAATAACCGCTTTTGGGACGCGGATTTCACCCTCCACTTTGCCTTTTTCATGGATGACCAAGCTCGCATCGTTGCCACCTTCGGCAATAACATTGCCGATAATTTGACCTTCTATTTGCAGCTCTCCCACAAAGTGAACGTCGCCGACGACCTTGGTGCCGCGCGAAATAAGTGTGTGATTATTGCTGTTGTTGGTTGTTTTTTTTGAGCTGAACATAATTCCTCCTGTAGTGCGGACACAATACTTTGGTCGCGCTGATGCTGTGAGTGATGTTTGCTGTAAGTGATGTTTTTAGATAGCCCAAGGGTAGGTTTGCGTGACTATCTCTTGTTTTTTGCCGTCGATGGTTAGAGTGACTACGACATCTTTGGGTATAAAGCCCTCGGGAAGCGCAAAGGTGCCTGACACAGTTTGGAAATACTTAAAGCGTACAGGTAGCGTTTTATTGTCGCCGACGGCTTGCTCTGTGTAATTTAAAACGCTCGGCGTGCCGTTTTTCTCGCCGTTAATTTTGACTGTGACGCGGCCTTTATTCCAGTCATTGGGGTCGCTGAGCTTCTTGGCAATGACCCTGAATGTGTACTGCTCTGTATTATTGCCGGCACTGAGGTTCCATTTATCGAGTGATGCTTTTTTGTCATCTGTGTTTTCGGGGTTGAGAATACTGCGATACATGTCATTTTCGGCGTTACTATTTTGCACCTTGGCGCGTAATTCTATGAGCTGTTGGCGCACGCTTTCGTTGGCTTGTTTGTCGATATCAAGACCGGTTTGAATGTTGGTTAACTGTTGTTGCAGGCGGCCTTTTTCGGTCTCTAGTGCATCGATTGTCTGGTTTTTCTGTTTCACACTGTGTTCGAGATCGGTGTAATTGTGTCCGCCTTTGCTTAATCCGTATTGATAAGCTCCAGTGATACTGCTCAATGATAGGGCGATACTGCCAATTCTGATAACCCACGTCATGATCGGGCGGTGGCGAACCACCACCATTCGGTGCTGACGACTAGCTTTAACGCGCGACTTCAACATTTTATTACGGTAATAGTGCGGCGAACTTCAGCCCACAAGATTCATCGAGGCCAAACATAATGTTCATATTTTGAATCGCTTGACCTGATGCGCCTTTGGTGAGGTTGTCTTCGGCAACGGTAATGACCACAGTATCTCGGCCTTGCGGTTGATTGATGGCAATCCGGCATAGGTTGGTGCCCTTCACTGTACGCGTTTCGGGATTTTGGCCTGCGGGCAGGATATCAACGAATGGCTCGTTACCATAAGCGTTTTCAAATAGCGCTTGTAGGTTGACTTCGGTATTTTTGAGTGTCGCAAATAGCGTCGAGTGAATGCCGCGACTGATAGGGAGTAAATGAGGTACAAAGGTAAGTTTTACGTCGCTATTATCTGGCGTAAAATCGCGTAAGCCTTGCTCGATTTCGGGTAAATGGCGATGGCCTGCTACGCCGTAGGCTTTAAAGTTATCGCCGATTTCGGTTAATAAGTTGGCAACGCTCGATCCTCGGCCAGCGCCACTGGCGCCACTGGCGGAGCTTGCAATCAGGTGTTGTGTATCTACTAAGCCGGCCTCAAGTAGGGGTTTAAAGCCCAATAATATTGAGGTGGGGTAACAACCCGGGCACGCAATTAAGCGCGCATTTTTGATGGCCTCACGATTAAATTCTGGCAAACCATATATGGCTTCGCCAACCCACTGAGGGGCGCCGTGCGTTTGTTTGTACCACTGCTCCCATAAGGCAACATCGCGAATACGGAAGTCGGCAGAAAGGTCGATAATTCTGGCGCCACCGTCTAGAAGCTCGCCTGCTGACGCTTGTGCAACGCCATGGGGGGTGGCAAAAAAGATCACATCACACGCGAGTAAGGTTTGGTTGTCGGGCGCGCTAAAACGCAGGTTGTCGCAGTGGCCGCGAAGGTTAGGGAAAAGCTCGGTAACGCAGCGGCCTTCTTCGGCGCGGGAGGTAATAACCGCCACTTCGGCTTGCGGATGAGTGGTTAATAAGCGGAGTAGTTCAACGCCGGTGTAACCTGTACCGCCGACAATACCAACTTTAATCACGGTGCACCTCTCGTGCTGGGAGTTTTTGGGGTGCTATGCCTCAAGTGCGTTATCGCGGGTGAGTCATTGCGGGAGTTTATGTGTTTATGCCTGCTGATTTGTTGATGGGCTTTTGATTATTGAAGCTCGGCATCTTGGTATTAACTGGCATTTGGGTACGCATTAAATACCTGCCAAATTTTGTTTAGTTCACTTTTGCCGTATTTTGCATCCTTTTGAGGTTGCAATCGAGTCACCTTGCTGGTGTTTGCGTAAGTGAGCGATTAAGTTAGTTTAAGCGCAAATCAAGTGTAACTTAGCATCGATTTGCACGTAAAATTCGACACTACTTTGCGAATTGCCGCGTATGGTAATAATCTTTCAGTCAAAACAAAAGCTATATCACCTATGCCTAAGACCTTTGCTCGGCTGGCTAAATGCCTTGATAATCTTGTGGTGCAGTTTCGCCACTCGCTTTCCTATACAGATTCTTTGCCACAGTTAACGCTGCTGGGGTTGGTAGTTGGGTTATTTACGGGACTGATTATTGTTTTGTTTCGGTTGTGTATTGAGTTGCCAATGGAGCAGTTTATGCCAGCGGGCGCCGAAAGCTTTGAGCAGCTAGAGCCTATAGTGCGGGTGATTTTGATTTTTGTAGGTACTTTTTTCTTATGGCTTTTTTTGCATTTTATGGGGCCAGAAGCTGCGCAGGTGAGCGTGGGGCATGTGTTGCATCGCCTGCATAACTTCCAGGGGCGATTACCGCGTCGCAATTGGTTTGCGCAGTTTTTGGGTGGAATTATTTGTTTACTTAGTGGCTTTTCGGTAGGAAGAGAAGGGCCGGCAATTCATTTGGGGGCGGGCTGCGCAAGCCAGGTCGGCAACTGGTTGAGGTTACCTAACAATAGTCGCCATACATTGGTGGGCTGTGGTGTGGCGGCGGCTATTGCCGCATCGTTTGATACGCCCATGGCCGGCGTGATTTTTGCCATGGAGGTGATTGTTATGGAATATACGATAGTCGGTTTTGTGCCGGTGATTATGGCATCGGTGACAGGTGCCGCCTTAAGTCAGGCGATATTTTCGGGCGTGGCTGATGTGATTCCTGTGCGTAGCGATATGGATAGTCTTAAAGAGTTGCCTTTTATGGTGCTTACGGGTGTCGTTATTGCGTTAAGTGCGGCGCTATTTATTCGTTTAAATATTACCGCCATGCAGCTGCGTCATTGGCCGCTTTGGTTGCGGTTGTTAATAGCTGCGACAATTACCAGCTCTGTAGCTTGGTGGCTGCCCGAAGTCATGGGCTTGGGCTACGACACTTTACATGGCGTCATGGCGGGTGAGTTATTGCTTGGTGCATTGTTGTTGATAGGTTTTGCCAAAATTTTAGTGAGCGCATTTACTATAGGTTTGGGTTTGCCAGGTGGTGTTATCGGGCCGGCGCTTGTGAGTGGCGCCTGCTTAGGTGGCGCGCTAGGTTTATTAGTGCATACGATTTACCCCGAAATTGTCGCTGCGCCGGCTTTTTATGTTTTGATTGGCATGACCGGCATGATGGCTGCCGTAATTAATGCACCACTGGCGGCTTTGGTTGCGGTTTTAGAACTCAGTTACAATCCGCATATTATTTTTCCTGCCATGTTGGTTATTGTGGTGGCGTCGGTCACGACACGTTACTTTTTTAATTTTGCTGGTATTTTTACCGAGCAGCTCAAGCACACTGGACGTCCTTTAACCTTAAAGCCCGCCCAGCAAGCCTTGCGGCGAGCGGGGGTGCGCAGCGTGATGGAGACGGCTATTGTGATCACCTATCCGGTGATTGATTACGACACCGCTAAAAAATTACTAGCGCAAAAACCGCACTGGTTAATTTTGGATCAAGCGCCTAGATATGTTGCTTTAAAAGCAGCTAACTTGGCTTCTTGGTTGGATGATGCCCCTGTGTCTGTGTTAACCCTAGAGGAGGATATCGATCTTTTTGCCATTCCGGCGCAGCGCCTTATCCTGTTGCCGATTTATGAAGATGCAACCCTGTGGGAGGCTGAGCAGGTGCTTGCGCAAGGGCAAAGCGATGCGCTTTATGTCACCACTTCCAATGGTTCTATTGTCCAGTCGATACAAGGCGTTGTGACGGCTGAGCATCTTGATAATTTTTATCATTCTTAATGTTTATTCTTACTGGGGGGCAAAATGCTCTGGATTAAGGCGTTTCATATTGTGGCGGTTGTTTCTTGGTTTGCGGTGTTGTTTTATTTGCCGCGTTTATTTGTGTATCACGCGATCTGTGAAGATGAAGCGGGTAAAGAGCGCTTTAAAATTATGGAACGTAAGCTTTATCGCGGTATTGGCATGCCCTCGATGATCGCTGTGTGGGTGCTCGGCTTCTGGTTGGCGAGCCTAAATTGGGACTACTACAAAACCCAAGGTTGGTTTCACGCTAAATTTACTTTGGTGATTTTACTGACGGGTTACCACCATATGTGTGGCGCTTTTGTTAAAAAGTTTGCACGTGACTTTACTCCGCCGAGCCACGTATTTTTCCGTTGGTTTAATGAAATTCCCGTGTTGTTTTTAATCGGTATTGTTATTTTGGTTGTGGTAAGGCCTTTTTAATGTCTTTTTAGCGTAACTTTTTAGGTTAATCACATCTTAGGGCGCTACTCTATCCAGCACGCGGTAGGCGAGCGCTTCACTCAAATGTGCTACGTCAATGTTTTCTGACTCCGCCATGTCGGCAAGTGTGCGGGCGACGCGCAGTATGCGATCGTAGCCGCGCGCCGACATATTCAGTTTGGTTACCGCTTGTTCTAACAGTTTTTTTGCGGTTTCGTTGAGGCTACAAAACTCATGCAATTGTTGCCCGCTTAAACGACAGTTGGGTACTTGCTGGCGCAGCATTTGGCGTTGTCGGCAGCGAATGACTCTTGCGCGCACGGTTTCGCTATTCTCGCCTTTGGGTTTGGCTTGTAAGTCGGTAATAGGCAGGCTAATAACGGGCACGTGCATGTCGATGCGATCAAGCAGCGGGCCAGATATTTTTTGTCGATAGCGCGAGACTTGTTGCTCGCTACAGCGACAGCGTTGTGATTTATCTCCAGCAAAACCGCACGGGCAAGGGTTCATTGCCGCTATAAGCTGGAATTCTGCCGGAAACTCGACTTGGGCGTTGGCTCGCGAAATGGCAATCCGGCCACTTTCTAGCGGTTCTCTTAATACTTCTAATACTGTGCGCGGAAACTCGGGTAGTTCGTCTAAAAATAAAACGCCTTTGTGCGCCAGTGATATTTCTCCAGGTTTTGGGTTGCTACCACCACCAACCAGCGCCACCGCCGATGCCGTGTGATGCGGCGCCCTGAAAGGCCGCTGTTGCCACGAGTTTGTTGCGCAAGCCCCCGCGCTCGACTGTACGGCAGCCACATCGAGCGCTTCTTCATCGGATAATGGCGGCAGTATTCCGCCCAATCTTGCTGCTAGCATGCTTTTACCGGTACCCGGCGGACCAAAAAACAATAGGTTATGCCCTCCAGAAGCGGCTACCTCAAGCGCTCTTCTGGCTTGTAGTTGGCCTTTTACATCGGCCAAATCGGGATATTGGGTGAGGTTTTGCTTAATTGTGCTTTTGACGGGAGCGGGAAGCGCAACACGTTGATGAAGATGCGCGGCGACTTCCAAGAGGGAGCCAGCAACAAAACTTTGCTCTCCTGCGCAAAATGCGGCTTCTTGTTGGTTAGCTATGGGGCATATCAATTGCCGGTCACTGGCCATACAGGCTTTGGCGCTAGCAATGGTGCCGTAGACTTGGCGAAGCTCTCCCGTTAACGCCAGCTCGCCGATAAACTCGTATTGACTCACGATGCTGGCGGGTATTTGTTCTGATGCGACCAATATCCCCAGCGCAATCGCGAGGTCGTATCGCCCGCCTTGTTTGGGTAAATCGGCAGGAGCGAGATTGACGGTTATACGTTTATGAGGGAACTCAAAATGACTGTTGGCAATAGCGCTGCGCACGCGATCTTTGCTTTCTTTGACGGCGGCTTCGGGCAAGCCAACAATAGTAAAAGCAGGTAATCCGTTAGATAGATGTATTTCAGCCTCAACTAATGGCGCATTTACGCCAAGTAGGGCGCGGGTATAAATAACAGCTAAGGTCACAGCGGCATCTCCTGTGCTGGTTTTATATACAGCTTAGCTGTTGTATTTAGTCTTGCTCACGAATTCGTAAAAAACTTGCGAATCGCGGAGTGCCTTTATGGGTGAAGCCAAAATATTTATAAGTGATCAGACTGCCAACGGGTGGTGGGTTTTTTCTTTCATTGTCATTAAAGCCTGCGCCGATCTTGAATATAATTCCGTGTTCGGTGCGCACCTTGAGCGCGCCCATCATGCCTTGGTATTTTCCTTTGCCTTGCGTTATTGCAACCACAGTGGCTTCGGCGTCTTCATACATTTTGACCTTTAAAAGGTCGTCGCTGCGAAGGCCTTTATAAAGACTACTACCTTTGTGCAGCATCAGACCTTCGCCTTTGGCGCGAACCATCTCGACGAGTTTGTTGTGTAATTCTTGCTGGTTCGCGACTTTGTATTGTTTAACCGGCTGCCAAAAGCTGGGCTGTACAGATTCTTCGTAGAGTTTTTGAATAAATGCGTAGCGCTCATTGAATGTTCCGTCGTGCAGCGGGGCGTCAAATACCATGAATCGAATAGATTGCCATTGAGTGGTGTCGGCATTCTCTTTTTTGATGATCGTATTGAT
>JAXHOG010000073.1:0-52500 GCA_034519605.1 Marinagarivorans sp. | reverse complement strand
GAGTCGGCCTGCGCGGAAGATTTAACGGGGCTCAAACTGATAACCGAAGCTGCGGATGCATTCTTTTAATTAAGAGCTGCATGGTAGGGGAGCGTTCTGTAAGCCGTTGAAGGTGTGTTGAGAAGCATGCTGGAGGTATCAGAAGTGCGAATGCTGACATGAGTAACGATAATGGAGGTGAAAAACCTCCACGCCGGAAGATCAAGGTTTCCTGTCCAACGTTAATCGGGACAGGGTTAGTCGGCCCCTAAGGCGAGGCAGAAATGCGTAGTCGATGGAAAACGGGTTAATATTCCCGTACCATTTATTGCTGCGATGGAGAGACGGAGAAGGCTAGGTCAGCGTGGCGTTGGTTGTCCACGTTTAAGGTTGTAGGCTGGGGGATTAGGCAAATCCGGTCCCCTAAGGCTGAGAACTGATGACGACGGTTTACTTGTAAACTTAAGTGATTGATGCCCTGCTTCCAAGAAAATCTTCTAAGCTTCAGGCAAT
This sequence comes from Marinagarivorans sp., assembly GCA_034519605.1. Taxonomy (GTDB): domain Bacteria; phylum Pseudomonadota; class Gammaproteobacteria; order Pseudomonadales; family Cellvibrionaceae; genus Marinagarivorans. The sequence goes on along the minus strand of JAXHOG010000073.1, from coordinate 52,008 downwards.
AAAGACCGTACTCCAAACCGACACAGGTGATCAGGTAGAGAATACCAAGGCGCTTGAGAGAACTCGGGTGAAGGAACTAGGCAAAATGGCACCGTAACTTCGGGAGAAGGTGCGCCGATTTTGGTGATGGGATTTACTCCCTAAGCTGAGGTTGGCCGAAGATACCAGGCCCCTGCAACTGTTTATTAAAAACACAGCACTCTGCAAACACGTAAGTGGACGTATAGGGTGTGACGCCTGCCCGGTGCTGGAAGGTTAATTGATGGGGTTAGCGTAAGCGAAGCTCTTGATCGAAGCCCCAGTAAACGGCGGCCGTAACTATAACGGTCCTAAGGTAGCGAAATTCCTTGTCGGGTAAGTTCCGACCTGCACGAATGGCGTAATGATGGGGGCGCTGTCTCCACCCGAGACTCAGTGAAATTGAAATCGCAGTCAAGATGCTGCGTACCCGCGGCTAGACGGAAAGACCCCGTGAACCTTTACTATAGCTTTGCACTGAACTTTGAACCTACTTGTGTAGGATAGCTGGGAGGCTTTGAAACCATGACGCTAGTTGTGGTGGAGCCAATCTTGAAATACCAGCCTGGTATGTTTGAGGTTCTAACCTAGGCCCCTTATCGGGGTTGGGGACAGTGCATGGTGGGTAGTTTGACTGGGGCGGTCTCCTCCCAAAGAGTAACGGAGGAGCACGAAGGTTGGCTAATCATGGTCGGACATCATGAGGTTAGTGTAATGGCACAAGCCAGCTTAACTGCGAGACGGACAGGTCGAGCAGGTACGAAAGTAGGTCATAGTGATCCGGTGGTTCTGTATGGAAGGGCCATCGCTCAACGGATAAAAGGTACTCCGGGGATAACAGGCTGATTCCTCCCAAGAGTTCATATCGACGGGGAGTTTGGCACCTCGATGTCGGCTCATCACATCCTGGGGCTGAAGCCGGTCCCAAGGGTATGGCTGTTCGCCATTTAAAGTGGTACGCGAGCTGGGTTTAGAACGTCGTGAGACAGTTCGGTCCCTATCTGCCGTGGGCGTTGGAAATTTGAGAAGAGTTGCTCCTAGTACGAGAGGACCGGAGTGAACGAACCTCTGGTGTTCGGGTTGTCACGCCAGTGGCATTGCCCGGTAGCTATGTTCGGACGGGATAACCGCTGAAAGCATCTAAGCGGGAAGCCTCCTTCAAGATGAGATTTCCCTGGGGCTAGACCCCCTGAAGGGCCGTTGAAGACTACGACGTTGATAGGTTGGGTGTGGAAGCACTGTGAAGTGTTGAGCTAACCAATACTAATTGCCCGTGAGGCTTGACCATATAACAGAAATGATTGTGAGACGATGTCGAAAATTAAGATGACAACGATTTACAGCGGATAGATTGACGATAACCAATTAAAAAACTAAAACGCTAAAAAACAATAACTTCACAACTCGTCCCTTATTCGGAACGTCGCGGCCGTGATTAAAATCACCTAAGACCAACACAATCCAAACCGTTTTCCTGACGACAATAGAGCATTGGAACCACCTGATCCCATCCCGAACTCAGTAGTGAAACGATGTATCGCCGATGGTAGTGTGGGGTTTCCCCATGTGAGAGTAGGTCATCGTCAGGTTTTATTCTAAAAGCCCCGCTTAGTAATAGGCGGGGCTTTTTTTTGACTCAAATTTTTATTGATTACACAGCGTCTGAATTGTTTCTTGGCGCATAAGCCTATCTGTAGCTCTTAACCAAAAAAACCCGCGCATTTCTGCGCGGGGGTTTTTACCAGCAATCTATTAACCTAAAAACCTCAGTTGAGGCTTTTAGGTTAAACCTGATACTTTTACATCATGTTATCGAGTGTTTTGAGTGCGCCCTGCAATTTAATTGCGCTTAAATATTGCGTGGTCAATTCTTTTAACTTTGGTATTTGTAGCAGTGCTGGATTAAAAATTCCTTCAATCGCAAAAATGGCATTCACGTAATCGGCATCGGAGCCTGCGTGTTTTGCGGCGGCTTCGGCAAAGGTTTTTGCTAATGGGTCAGACACTTCAATGGCTTTACCTTGCTCGTCCACAGCGCTGATGTACTTCATCCAAGCGGCTAAGGCAAAGGCAAACAGTTTGATGTCGGCGCCTTTGCTCACGGCATCGGCAAGGGTGCCGAGCCAGCGTTGTGGAATTTTTTGTGATCCATCCATAGCAATTTGCCAAGTGCGATGCTGTAAGCCTGGGTTGGCAAAACGCTCAACCAATTGCGCTTGGTAACCCGCCAAATCAAAATCGGCAGGTGCAGCTAAGGTGCCTGCGGCTAAGGCCATATAGGCTTTGCACGCTTTGGTTAAGGTGGCATCGCGCATCACTTCGGCAATGGTGGCTTTACCGGCTAAATAGCCCGAGTAGGCTAACAAGCTATGGGTGCCGTTAAGCAGACGCAGTTTAATCAATTCGTAGATTTCTACGTGTTCAACCAAGGTGGCGCCGACGGTTTCCCATGCGGGGCGGCCTTGAATAAAGTTGTCTTCTATCACCCATTGGCTAAAGGGCTCGGCAACCACCATACCTGCATCTTCGTAACCAAAAGTGTTCTCGAAGTTGCTGATGTCGGTAGGGGTTGTGGCGGGCACAATGCGGTCGATCATCGAGCAAGGGAAGGTGACATTGCTTTTGATCCAGCTTGCGAGTTCGGCCGAGATTTTTTCGGCAAAACCAATAACGCATTTGCCCACCACTTTACCGTTGTTCGGTAAGTTGTCGCAGCTAAGAACAGTCAGGCCGGGTAGGCCTTTGTCTTTGCGTGCAATAAGACCGGCCACAATGTAGCCAATGGCCGATTTAGGTTGAGTTATATTGCCTAGGTCGTAGGCGATATCGGGGTGTTCAAAATTTAATTCGCCCGTCGCGGGAAAGTGGCAGTAGCCTTTTTCGGTCACGGTGAGTGAGATGATTTTGATGCTCTCGGTAGCGATGGCATCAATGATGGCTTGGGGCTTTTGTGGGCCAACCAAAACTTGCACTACGGCGCCAATAATTTGGGTTTTGTCTTGGGCGCTGCGCTCTAGAATGGTGTAAAGGCCGTCTTGTGGGTCGAGCTGGTTGCTGACGCTGTCCGAGCGCAAGCTGCAGCCGATGATGCCCCAGTTGCCGCCTGCACTGTTAAGTACAGCCTCGGTGTACCACGCTTGATGGGCGCGGTGAAAAGCACCAATACCAAGGTGCACAATGCCGGGTAGCAGCTTGGTGCGATCGTAAGTGGGTTTGGCTGGGGTGTCTAAGGTGGCTAAGAGAGCGCTATTTAATCGTGACATATGAGTTCCAATAAGTAGAGATTCAAAAGCTAGAGATTCAAAAACTAGAGATCCAAAATAGGGATTCAAAAAATAGTGATGCGATTCGCTCGTTTGATTCAGCTATTAATTTGGTGGCTTGAATAAGCAATTAAGGCCCGCAGGCTAATCAAAAGCATGCGAGCCTTGTATTTGGGTCTATCTGTTTTTAATTTAAAGCTTGTAAGCTTTTTTCACTAAGTTGTAAGTCAGGTCTTGTGCAACTTCGGCGGCGTCTTGCTCACTTAAGCGATGCTCGGCAACCAATTGCGCTAGCCACACACAATCCATGCGGCGGGCGACATCATGGCGCGCAGGGATGGACAAGAAGGCACGGGTATCGTCGTTAAAACCAACCGTATTGTAGAAACCTGCAGTCTCGGTAATTTGCTCGCGGAAGCGGCGCATACCTTCTGGGCTATCGTGGAACCACCAAGAGGGCCCGAGCTTCAGGCTGGGGTAATGGCCCGCTAAAGGCGCGAGTTCGCGGCTATAGGTGGTTTCGTCCAAGGTGAACAGGATGATGTTCAGGTCTTTGTGGTTACCGAACTTATCCAATAAGGGTTTTAAGTGGTTAACAAAGTTGGTTTGCGAAGGAATATCACAGCCTTTATCGCGACCAAAACGGTTGAAGACAAACTGGTTGTGGTTGCGGTGCGCACCGGGGTGAATCTGCATCACAAGACCATCTTCAATGCTCATGGCGGCCATTTCGGTGAGCATTTGGCCGCGGAACTGGGCGGCTTCTACTGCACTGCAGTTGCCTTTGGTCACGGTATTAAACAGCGCCACGGCGGCAGCTTCTGATAAATTCTCGGTTTGAGCAGTAGGGTGACCGTGGTCGGTTGAGGTGGCGCCGAGCGATTTAAAGAAGGCGCGACGGTTGCGTAATGCATCAAGGAAGCCAGCATAGGTGCTGGTATCTATTCCTGTGATTTCGCCGAGTTGGCGTACGTTATCGGTAAAGCCTTCAAAGTCGGGGTCGGTCACTGGATCGGGGCGGAAGGCGGTAATCACATTGCCTTTCCAGCCGCTTTCACGGATTTTAATGTGGTGCTCAAGCGTATCGAGTGGCGACTCTGTAGTGGCTAAGCATTCGATATTAAAACGCTCGAACAGTGCGCGCGGGCGGAAGGCTTCAGTTTTAAGTGCTTCGCCAATGTGGTCAAAGTACATATCGGCGGTCGCAGAATTTAATTTTTTATCTAAACCAAAAACATCGCTGAAAACATGATCAAGCCACATGCTCGAAGGTGTGCCACGGAATAAATAGTAGTTTTCGGCAAAAATGCGCCAAATGCCGCGTGCATCGGTCGATGTTGGGGTGCCATCGATGGTGCGAATGCCTAAGGTTTCCAGCGAGATGCCTTGGCTGTAAAGCATGCGGAAAACATAGTGGTCGGGGCGAATTAATAAGTCGGTAGGGTTACCAAAAAGCTCGTTGTAGGCAAACCAGCGTGGGTCGGTGTGACCGTGGGGGCTTACGATCGGTAAATCTTTAATTTCTGCATACAGGCGTTTTGCAATTGCACGCTGTGTGGGTTCGGCAGAAAAAAGGCGATTAGGGTCAAGGGTCAGTGGTTGAATTTTGGTAGAGTTCATGCGGACTTCTTTGTAGATGAGAGTGATTTTTGAGGATGATTTACAGTCTTGAAGCTGACGTAAAGTTAAGACTAAAAAGTTAACGTAAAACTAAGGCCAAAAAGCCAGCGTCAAGTTAAGACTAAAAAGCTAACGTGAAGCTAAGATCAATGTAAAGTTTAGACTTATTCAAAAAAAGTGATTCAAGAAATTTAGTCGAATAAGGCTATCAGAAAAAGTAACCTGAAAACATTCATCGGAAATAGTATGCACCAGAAAAAATGGAGCGCCTTGCGGCGCTCCAAAACACTGAGGGAGCCTACCGTCCTCGTAGATATCCGGTAAGGCCAATTAATATTTCCAGATTACCGCTTGGTTGTCAAACCAAAATCCGGATATGGTCATTTTTATGTTTTTATTTTGCCAAAATGGTGAGTTATTGGTCACTTTTAGCGATCTTGCGCTTATTTGGCATGGTTTTTATAGCCCTATAAGCTGAATTTATGTAAAACTGGTAATACCAATTTAATAGACGATTTTTACGGGAGTAACGATGGATACTGGCGTGGCAATAGATTTAGTCGCTATAGGCGAAGTTATGTTGGAATTGTCGGGTGGTGGTAAAGACGCTATCGGAAAACAACTTCCCTTGGGTGTTGCTGGCGATACCTTCAATACCGTTGTTTATGCTTCGCGTAAGGGTTGTAAAGCAAGTTATTTCACCCAGCTAGGCGATGATGTTTACAGTGCGCAAATGCTGGATTTTTTAACGGCTGAAGGCATTGATGTCGAGCACATTGCGCGAGTCCCTAACCGTATGCCTGGCTTGTATATGATTTCAAACCTGCCGGGTGGCGAGCGTATCTTTAGTTACTGGCGGGACAATTCTCCTGCGCGCGAGATGTGTTCAACCGAGGCCAGCGAGCAAGCTTTGCGTGCCGCCTTGGCGCCAACAAAAATGGCCTATTTGAGCGGTATTTCACTGGGTATTTTGTCTGCGCAGGGAATCGAAACTTTATTTAAAGTGCTGGCGGATTTCCGGACTGCTGGTGGCAAAGTTGTTTTTGATAGCAATTACCGTCCTCGCTTGTGGAAAACCAAAGAAAATGCCCAAGACGTGACTTTACGTGCCTTGCTGCTAGCGGACATGGCGTTGTTAACAGATGAAGACGAACACATGCTGTGGGGCTCTAACGATATGGCAAGCTTGGTAGACCGCTATAGCGCGGGTAACTTGACTGAGCTTGTTTTAAAGCGTGGTGCTGAGGACGTTTTGTATAGCCTTCGCGCGAGTGCGGGAGAGACGTTTGCGGCGCCGGTATCAATCCCTGTACCTAAAGTGCATGACGTTGTGGATACGACGGCAGCCGGCGATAGTTTCAATGGCGCTTATTTGGCGACTCGGGTGCAAGGGGGTTCGGTTGAGGATTCTATTCGCAGCGGCTGTGCCTGTGCGGGTTTAGTGATTCGCCATAAAGGAGCAATTACACCGCGCGATATGCCGTTGTAATTCGCTTTGCATTTTGATGTTAAATCCAAGAGGCGACCTAAGGTCGCTTTTTTTATGCCTGCAAGAACGAAAAAAGGCGCCGAAGCGCCTTTGATTGAAGTGGTGTTTTAATTGAGTGTGTTGGCGTTTTAAGGTTTTTCGTACAAACCGAAATAAGTGGGTAAAAACTCGCTCAGCGCAGGTATAAAAATCACTAATAACAGCGCGGCCAGCATGGCTAAGTACATCGGCATTAGGGGTTTTACCAATGCCGATATTGATGTTTTAGCAACGCTGCAGCCAACAAATAGCACACTGCCTACCGGTGGGGTACATAAGCCTATGCAAAGGTTCATGATCATAATTATGCCGAAATGCAGCGGTGATAAACCGAGGCTTTCGGCAACTGGTAATAAGATAGGAGTGAAAATTAATACCGCGGGTGTCATGTCCATAAATACGCCCACCAGTAACAAAATAAGATTGATCATTAATAAAATAATGATGGGGTTGTCGGTAATGTTAAGAAGTGAGGCCGATAAACTTTGGGGTATGTTTTCGTAGCTCAAGATCCATGACATGGCTGTTGAAGTTGCGATAAGCAATAAAACAATCGCCGTAGTTTCGCCAGCCTTAATCAGTAGCGCTTTCAGTTGCGAGAGTTTAATTTCTTTATAAACGGCAATGGATAAAAAGCCCGCGTAGACCACGGCAATGACGCTGGCCTCGGTCGCGGTGAAAATACCTTTAATAATCCCGCCAATAACAAGCACGATTAAAAATAAGCTGGGCAGTGCATCCCAAGAGCGTTTTGCGATTTCTTTGAAAGATGTGCGGGGGCCGACTGGGAATTTTTTGATGCGTGCGTAAATGGCGCACACAACCATTAAAAATGCTGCCATTAAAAGGCCGGGAATATAGCCCGCAATAAATAACGCGGCAATGGATACTCCGCCACTGGCTAACGAATAAATAATTAAAATATTGCTGGGCGGAATTAATAAACCGGTGGTTGATGATGCGACGGTGATCGCGGCGTTGAAGTTTTTATCGTAGCCTTCTTTGTTCATGGTGGGGATCATGAAGCTGCCGATGGCCGAGGTTGCCGCTACGGCTGATCCAGAAATGGCGCCGAATAATGTACAGCTAATCACATTTACGAAGGCTAAGCCGCCAGGCAGCATGCCGATGAGTGATTTGGCAAATTCCACCAAGCGATGTGCAATACCGCCTTGGCCCATTAATAAACCCGACAAAATAAAAAACGGAATGGCCAGTAGTGAAAAGCTGTCGAGGCCACCGGCCATACGCTGCGCAGTGGTGGTTACGGCTGGAATAAAATCGATTGTCACCAGCATCGTAAGAATGGTGGACACGCCGATACTAATTGATACTGGTACACCAATCAGCAGTAATAGACTAAAGCTCGCGATCAGAATTAATATTGTTATATCCACGGAATTGACCCTAGTTATGCATTAATTAGGCTTTTTGCATGTATTAAAAAGTGTGTATTTATTAAAAATAATGCGTTTTTTGTGCTGTGCGATTAATGGTTAATGAGCGCTAATTAATCGGCTGAGCTGTGATCTTCCGGCACTACGCCGCTAACAAAGTTATCAATTGCAAACCAGCAAATAAGCAAGCCGCTCAATGGAATGCAGGAGTAAACAAGGCCAACCGGTATGCCGAGCGCTGCCGACGTTTGATGAAGTGTCAGCGTGAGCATCATTAGCTTAAATCCACCGTAAACCATGCAGGTCGAGGCAAAAGCAATCGTGATTATTTGTATTGCGCGGTTTAACAGCATTTGCGAAGAAGGTTTTAAGGCGCGAATAAGCAAATCCAGGCTCAGGTGCGAGTGTTTGCGATAGGCGTAGGCGGCGCCAATTAATCCAATCCAGATTAATAAAAAGCGCGCTAGCTCTTCGGTTATGGAGCTGGGATGGTTGGTGATATAGCGGGAAATAACTTGCCACACCACATCAATAACCATGGCGGCCAATAACAAGGCTAAAAAATTACCCAGTATTTTTTCGAGAAAGTTGGATGTTTTATTCATTAATGACATAGGTTTTTTTTATTGTTAGTGAATGGAGTTTTTATTATTCGCGAAGGGATTCAATTTGTTGAACTAATTCAGCATTAGTTTTTGACAGGGCTGGTGCAGCCGCTTTGTTTTGAAATAAGATTTTGTCGGGATAAATAACTTCAACGCCAGCCGCTTTTACGGCCTCAAGAGATTCTATAGTGGCTTGCCCCCAAAGTTTACGCTGATAAACAATTGATTCGTCCATCGCCTCTTGCACCCAAATACGCTGCTCGGGCGTTAAATGATCCCATGTATATTTTCCGATAAGCACAAGGTCGGGCACCATAGTGTGTTCATCAAGGGTGAAGTATTTGGCGACCTCGTAATGCTTTGATGACAGAAAACTGGGGGGGTTATTTTCGGCGCCGTCAACAACACCTGATTGCAGCGCAGTGTAAAGTTCTCCCCAAGCAATCGGTGTTGCGCTACCCCCGATGGAATTGACCATTTCAATCGCCGATTGACTATTTTGAACACGTATTTTCATGCCGGCTAAGTCGCTGGGTGTCTTGATGGGTTTTTTGACCGAGTAAAAACTACGGCTACCGGCATCGTAAAAACCCAAGCCGCGCAAAAATACAGGCTCGCCTGAAAGCAAAATGCGTTTACCAATATCGCCGTTGAGCGCACGCCAAAAATGTTCGTTATCTTTAAAGAGATAAGGCACGCTGAATATTTTCATTTCATCAATGAAGCCTTCAAGCGGGCTGGATGACACTTTTGTCATGGCGAGGCTGCCAATCTGTAAAAGCTCGATCATCTCGCGCTCGCCACCTAATTGGCCTGCAGGATAAATATCCATTTTGAGCGTGCCTTTGGATTTTTCGTTTAAGCACTCAGCCATATACGCAATGGCAAGGTGCACTGGGTGCTTAACGTCCAAACCGTGCGCAAACTTAAGCACTTGAACGTCGCTTTTGGTGTCGCATCCCGCGAGCACGCCAATTAATAGCGTGGTTATGCTGAGGTAAATTATTTTTTTAAAGTGCATAGTGCTCATCACAGTTTTTATGGTTGTCATCTTCACAGGGTCAACAGCTTGTTGGGTTTCTTCGGTCGCTTGACTGGTGCTCAAAAAAGAAAACAGCGGTGCAAAGGGTTAAATTGGTCAGGCAGTGGGTATATTTGGTAAGGCCATAGTAGCTGGGTCATTCGCAATCATCAATAGCTTGTCTGGGAGCATGGCGACCCTGTCACGGATCACTTAAGCAATATTTTGCGGCTTACTCGTTACCGGTTGATATTCGGGTGATATTTAAGGCCTTATCTTGACGCTTGATAGATTAGTTGGCAAAGTGCGTTAGGCTGTAAATTTGTACAGTATATGGAGTGATGGTTAGTGGCTCTAATTTTAGGTGTTGACCCTGGTTCACGTAAGACGGGTTATGGAATGATTAGTTATCTCAACGGCAAGCCCAGCTATGTGGCCAGTGGCGTGATACGCATTGCTGCCGAATTGAGTTTGCCAGAGCGTCTCAAGCTTATTTTTGAAAGTTTGTGCGAAATTATTGAGCATTATCAGCCGCAAGAATTTGCGATTGAGCAAGTTTTTATGGCGACTAACGCGAGCTCTGCCCTTAAATTGGGGCAGGCTAGGGGCGCAGCGATTGTGGCGGCTTGTCACTTTAATTTGCCTGTTGCTGAATACGAGGCGCGCAAAGTTAAGCAGGCGGTAGTGGGGCATGGCGCAGCCGATAAATTACAAGTGCAGCACATGGTAAAAACCTTGCTTCATTTATCGGGTGCGCCACAAGAAGATGCGGCCGACGCCTTAGCGGTAGCGCTTTGCCATGCCAATACACAACATTATTTAGTGCGCACCAGTGGTGCGAATCAATTTAGGCGAGGGCGCTTAGTGTGATAGGTCGATTAAAAGGCGAAGTATTAGAAAAACAACCTCCTTATTTGCTCTTGGATGTAGGCGGTGTGGGTTATGAGGTGCTTGCACCTATGAGTACTTTTTATCGCTTACCCGCTCAGGGTTGTGTTGTTTTGCATACGCATTTATCGGTAACCGAGAACTCTCAGCAGCTTTTTGGTTTTTGCAGTTTGCAGGAGAGAAGCTTATTTAAGCAGCTGATTAAAGTCAGTGGTGTAGGGCCAAAAATGGCGCTATCAGTACTGTCTAGCATGGCGGCCGACGAAGTGGTGAGCGCGATTGTGAATAATAATCTCGTTACCTTGACGAGCATTCCTGGTGTAGGGAAAAAAACCGCTGAGCGTCTCGTAATTGAAATGCGTGATCGTCTCAAAGATTGGGCGCTTGCCGATGGTTCGGTTGGCGACCTTGCCAGCCCAGTGCAGCTTGTGGCTGACGATATTACCCGTGATGCCGAAAGCGCCATGATCGCCCTGGGCTATAAACCTGCCGAAGCGGCAAGAGCGATTGCCCTAATTCTTAAAACGCATACGGTGACCAAAAGTGAAGAATTGATTCGGTTAGCGTTGCGCAGTATGTTGCCCGCATGAATCGTAACTGGTTGCTCCTATGATTGATCCCGATAGCTTGCATGTTGAGATGGCCGATAAAGCGCCTGTCCGAATTATTTCTGGTGTATCCCAAGGGCAAGAGGCGCAAATCGATCGTGCCATTCGCCCTAGAATGTTGGCCGATTATGTGGGGCAGCCGCAGGTATGTGAGCAAATGGAGATTTTTATCGGCGCTGCAAAAGCGCGAGGTGAGGCGCTGGATCATTGCTTAATTTTTGGACCACCCGGCTTAGGTAAAACAACCTTGGCCAATATTATTGCCAATGAGATGGGCGCATCGCTAAAAAGTACATCGGGCCCGGTACTTGAAAAAGCCGGAGATCTAGCCGCTTTGATGACCAATCTTGATGCGGGTGATGTGCTTTTTATTGATGAAATTCATCGCTTGAGTCCCGTCATTGAAGAGATTTTGTATCCGGCGATGGAAGACTACCAGCTGGATATAATGATTGGCGAAGGCCCAGCTGCACGCTCTATTAAGCTCGATTTACCGCCTTTTACCTTGATTGGCGCGACCACGCGTGCGGGCTTGTTAACGTCGCCCTTGCGAGATAGGTTTGGCATTGTGCAGCGTCTGGAGTTTTATAATTTAAAAGATTTAACCCACATAGTCGCGCGTTCGGCGCAATTGATGGGCGTGGTAATGGACGAGTTGGGTGCCGTTGAAATTGCACGCCGAGCGCGCGGCACACCGCGTATTGCCAATCGTTTGTTGCGTAGGGTTAGAGATTACGCGCAAGTGAGGGCCGATGGCGCGATTGACCAGCGCGTGGCCGATGAAGCGCTTAATCTTTTAAAGGTAGATGCTAGCGGCTTTGATCATATGGATCGACGTTTGCTATTGGCGTTAGTAAACACCTTTTCAGGTGGCCCTGTAGGCATAGACAGTTTGGCGGCCGCCATCAGTGAGGAGCGCGATACCATCGAGGATGTTTTAGAGCCTTATCTTATTCAGCAGGGCTATATGATGCGGACTTCTCGAGGGCGCGTCGCGACTCAAAAACTTTACGATCATTTAAATTTGACGGCATCACATGAAATGCTTCAGTATATGCCCACCAAATTTTAGTGCTGGGATTTGCCATGCTGTGAAGGCACTTTTTTTGAACTTGTCGCGCCACTTGATTTCTGTTTCATTTCTCTCGCCCCCCCCCCTTTTTTTTTCAAAGATTCTTTATGAATACACCTGAAACACTCTCGATTTTTGATTTGGTCAGCGGTGCTGGCCCTGTTGTACTCGTTGTGATGCTTATACTTTTTGGCGCCTCAATGGCATCTTGGGTGATTATTGTTCAACGCTTTATTTCTCATGCGCGCGCAGCAAAAAATTTAAGTAATTTTGAAAAAAGCTTTTGGTCAGGTGGTGATTTGGCGCAGCTTTATCGCCAGGGCAATAACCATTCGGCCGAAGGTGTTGAGGCTATTTTTCGCGCGGGATTTAAAGAGTTTTCGCGTTTGAGTCAGCAAAAAAATGCGACTGGAGTTATGGAGGGTGCGCAGCGAGCTATGCGTGTTGCGCTTGCGCGCGAACAAGAAAAGTTAGAGGCGAACCTGCCTTTTTTGGCGAGTGTTGCGTCGGTGAGTCCTTATATCGGTTTATTCGGTACAGTATGGGGTATTTTAAATTCTTTCCGTGGATTGGCTACGCAGCAGCAGGCCACATTAGCCACTGTTGCTCCAGGTATATCAGAGGCTTTAGTGGCTACCGCAATGGGGTTGTTTGCTGCAATTCCTGCTGTGTTGGCCTATAACCGTTTTGTCGCTAAAGCAGAAAGCCTGTCTGCTAGTTATCACACCTTTACTGAAGAGTTTTCGTCAATTCTGCATCGTCAGATTCACGCAGATTAAATCTGGTTTATTTTAATCCCTTCAGTATTTGAGATCTGTTATGTCGCCGGCAAAAAAACGCAAGCCTATGGCTGAAATTAATGTAGTGCCTTACATCGACGTGATGTTAGTCCTTTTGATTATATTTATGGTGACTGCGCCCTTATTAATGCAGGGTGTAAAGGTTGAGCTGCCACAAGCGCCATCAAGCCCTCTTGATAATAAAGATGAAGAGCCGTTGATTGTTTCATTAAAAGCCGATGGTAGTTATTACATTAACTTAGGTGCGAAAGGCGACGAGCAAAAAGCTTTGCCGGAAATCGTAGATCAGGTTGGTAAAATACTGCGGCAAAAACCGCAAACCCCCGTTTTAATATGGGGCGATAAAAATATTAATTACGGCAGTGTCGTTAACGTAATGAGTTTATTACAGGGTGCTGGCGCGCCTAGCGTTGGGCTGGTGACAGAGCCTGGTACGGGTAAAAAATGATTGATAAGTTATCGATTAATGCCTTGCCAATTACTGTTAGTGTTTTATTACATGGCTTATTGATTTGGGTTGTTGTGCGTACGTGGGGTGATATGGCACCACCGCCAGAATTTAAACAGCCCGAATTTGTAAAGGCGACGCTGGTTGAATTAAAAACTAAAGCGCCAGAGCGTAAAGTGGCCCCCGCACCGCAGCAAAAAGTAGATTTAGATGCAGATAAAAAACTACAAGCGGCTAAAGAATTAGAGCGTAAAGCACAGGAGGCCGCAAAAACTGCAGAGGCAAAACAACAAGCTGATGCGGCGGCCAAAAAAGCACAAGAATTAAAAGCGGCAAAAGAAAAAGCGGCGCTGGAAACCAGCAAAGAAAAAACACAAAAAGAAGCACAAGAGAAGTTAAAGCAGGAAAAGCTAGCTGCTGATCGCAAGGCCGCTGAAGATGCACGTAAAAGACAGCAAGAATCCAAAGAAAAAGCTTTGCGTGAAGAAGAAATGATGGTGGCCGAATTAGCTAGCGAAGAAGCGGTTAATTCATTTACCGCCATTTTTAAAGATCGTATTGCGCAAAAGTGGAGCCGACCTCCATCGGCGCGTCGCGGAATGACCTGTGAGTTAGTTATTCAATTGGTGCCTACGGGCAGAATTGTAGCGGTAAATATTGTAAAAAGTAGTGGTAATGAGGCATTTGACCGCGCCGCTGAACAAGCGGTAAGAGCGGTTGAGCAAATACCCGAAATGCGAGATTTAGATATCGCTATTTTTGAAAAGAATTTTAGAACGATACATTTGCTGTTTAACCCAGAGGATCTTCGGTTGTGATCAAAAAGTTACCTTCGGCTGTGATCAAAAATTTAATAGTTGTAGTGACCTTATCTTTGGTGGCATTACAGGCAAGTGCCAATTTATTTATTGAAATTAATCGCGGCAATAATAATCCTACGCCGATTGCGATAGTGCCATTTGCTGGTGCCAATGGATTGCTAGAAGATATTCAGGCGATTGTTTCTGATGATTTAGTGCGCAGTGGTTTTTTTGATTCTATTCCAAAAGCCGATATGTTGGCCTTTCCTAAATCGCAAGCGGAAGTGGTTTATCGCGATTGGAAAATGTTAGGCGCTAGTTTTTTACTGGTGGGCGAGCTCACCAATTTGGGTGATAAATATTCCGTACGTTATCAATTATTTGATGTGCTGGCCCAAAAGCCTATTTTAAATGCGACCGTCAGTGGCGGCAGTAATGGTTTGCGCGATATTGCACATGCTATCAGTGATGCAGTGTATGAAAAACTCACCGGAATTCGCGGTATTTTTTCGACAAAAATGTTGTATGTTCAGGATTTAAAGCGCCCCAGTGCATCGCGCTACCGCTTGGTCTATGCCGATGTTGATGGCGCAAGGCCGCGCGTATTGTTATCGGGTTCGCAACCTATTTTATCGCCATCTTGGAGTGCTGATGGTAAGCGCATTACTTATGTGTCTTTTGAAACCACGCGCCCTGCTATTTATATTATGGAGCTTGCCACAGGCCGAAAGACTCAAATGACAAATTTTAAAGGGCTCAATGGCGCGCCGTCTTTTTCACCGGATGGTTCGCGTTTAGCGCTGGTTTTATCGAAGGATGGCTCGCCAGATATTTACGTGTTAGATATTGCAAGTCGTGCGTTAACACGCGTCACCAGTGATCAATATATTGATACCGAGCCTAACTGGTCGACAGATGGGAATTCGGTAATATTTACCTCTAACCGAGGTGGAAGTGTGCAAATTTATCAGGTTAATTTGCAAAATGGTCGACCTGAGCGTTTAACGTTTGAAGGTGATTACAATGCAAGGCCGCGCGTAAGCCCAGACGGTAAAAGTTTAGTCATGGTGCACCGCAGCAACGGCGTGTTCCATATTGCATCGCAAGACATAGCAAGCGGAAATATGCGAATATTAACCGAAACATATTTAGACGAGTCACCAAGTATTGCACCTAATGGCGCAATGTTATTGTATGCTACGCAACACAATAAAAGGGGTGTGCTTGGGGCAGTTTCGATGGATGCAGGCGTAAAGTTTAGACTGCCATCCACGGAGGGCGACGTACGAGAACCTGCGTGGGCGCCGTATTTTTAGAAGTTGTTTTTAGTGTTTTATTATTTGTTCGTATAATTTTTATTGTTGTTTTATTTTTTGTTAAATGTTCACTTGGGAGTGAAAAATGAAAAAGACTTATTCAGCCATTGCCTTCGCAGCAGCTTTTAGTTTATTGACCGGTTGTGCTTCAAATAAAAACACTGACGCCTCAAACGCCGCTGTTGTTGAGCCCACTGTAGAATCAACACAATCTTCAACTAACACAGTTGTTATTGATACCACATTCTACTTCGAATTTGACTCGGCGGATTTAACCACTGCTGCTCGTTCAGCATTGATGTTACACGCTGAACAATTGGCATCTAACCCACGCTCTATTCGTTTAGAAGGCCATGCTGACGAGCGCGGCAGCCGTGAATACAACATGGCGTTGGGTGAACGTCGTGCTAACGCTGTTCGTGATTTGTTAGTTCTTCAAGGTGTTAACGCTTCTTCTATCGAAACTGTTAGCTACGGTGAAGAGCAAGCGGCCGAGCAAGGTTCAAGCGAAATGGTTTGGTCTAAAAACCGTCGCGTAGAACTTAAATAATTTTGATTGCAATGGTTAAAACCAATGCTGTTGCTGCCGCCTTAATGGCGGCAGTTTCATTTCAAGCGTTCGCTCAGGTTGAAGTGGTTGATTTGTCTGTTGAATCAACACGGACTAGGTCTGAGGATTCCGGTACAAGCTATGCCACCAGCGGAAATAAGCCTTCGCCCGTCAGCATGACCGATTTTTATTTTCAGTTACAGTCCCTTCAAAATGAAGTGCAAACTCTCCGCGGTATTGTTGAAGAGCAAAGTTACGAATTAAAAAAGCTCAAACAACAACGCCTTGATGATTATATGGATCTCGATCGCCGTTTAAGTCAGCCTACTCAAGCTGGCGCAGCTTCGACCAATAATCGTACTGCCGCAACACCCCTTCCTTCTGTCGATTACCCACCAGCACCGGTGGTAAGTAATAAATCGGCAATGAATAATTCTGACTCACCAGCACCTACCGAAAATGAATCTGAGGATGAATTAACACTTTATCGCTTAGGTATTGATGCTGTTTTAAAATCGCAGGATTACGATAAAGCTCTCGATGTATTCAATCAGTATTTAACGAGTTTTCCGCAGGGTGTTTATGCGGCTAATGCCAAATATTGGTTGGCGCAGGTTTATTTACGTCGTGACGATAATGTTAACGCCGAGCGTTGGTTTCGTGATTTAGTTGAAAATCATCCTGCGCATCAAAAAACGCCTGAAGCTCAATTTAAATTGGGTAAGGTGCTTCATTTGCTTGGGCGTGATGAAGAAGCCAAAGCGCAATTGCAAAAAGTGGCGGGCTCAGATGATGTTGCCGCAAAACTTGCGCAGGATTATTTGAACGCAAATTTTTAATACATGTCGATGCTTGATTAACCTTAAAAGGTGGACCTATGGACTCTCAAATAAAAAATAACCTTACCAGCGCTGAGACTTGGATTCGCGGCCTTTACGTATTGCTCTTTTTGTTTTGTCTTCATTTGGCTTCAATGTTGATGTTGTTAATTGCACTGGCGCAAATACTTTTTCATTTGGTGACCGGTGAGTCCAACCCGTGGTTGCGTCAGCTTGGGGTGTCGTTGGCGGATTACATTAAGAGCGCCAATATTTTTATTTGTCACCAATCCAATGAAAAACCTTTCCCGTTTGCCGACTGGCCTAAACGGAAGCCAGTTTTAGTGGCCGACAATGAGATAATTATTGATGAGGTTGTAGTTGCTGACGCTGATCTAGTTGTTGAAAAAGTTGAAGTTACAGAAGTAAACATTCAAAAAAATGTTATTCCAGAGGCTGATGCTGCAGGCGAAAATGCTTCAATACTCACTCCTGATAATAATGCTATTGACTGTAACTCTGATAATAGTCATGTAAGTGATAAAAAATAATGCAGTTGTTTTTATTGCGTCACGGTCACGCGGTTGCGCATGCGGCTAGTGATAGTGAACGCCCGTTATCTGAGTTGGGACGTGCGGATATTCGTATCAATATAGCCGCAATAGCCAATGAATTAAGCACTCTTGAGGCTGTTTGGGTGAGTCCTTATTTACGGGCACAACAAACATGGCAAGAAGCTAAAACATTTTTACCCAAGGCTCCAAATTCTATTAATCAAGACGCCATTACACCCGATGGAAATCTTGATGAGGTGATTACATTATTGGCGCAAGCCAACGTGGCTTCGCTTTTATTGGTAACGCATCAAACTTTTGTGGGTGATTTAATGGATTACCTTTGTGGTTTTGAGCCTGGTCAATATTTTATGGATACCGCCGATGTTGTGGCGATTGATTTGCCGGATATTGTCTCGGGTGTGGGTGAATTGTGTTGGCATCGTAAGGCTCATCCATAGAGTTGTTATTTTATGCCCAATGTAATAACGACATTCAATCATTTTGAGCCATGCCGTTTTCATGTCGGGGATATTGAGTTTTGCGGTAAATACTGGCGGCAGTCCTCACCTAATCCTTCGCCGCGAAAAATTATTGCATTGCACGGCTGGCTGGATAATTGTGCAAGTTTTGATGTTGTCGCACCTCGATTAAATGCCGACGTTTTGTGTTTGGATTTGGCGGGTCATGCCTGTTCCGGTGATCGCTCACATTTAGGTGCTTATAATATCTGGTTGGATATTCCCGAGATTTTGGCTATCGCCGATCAATTGGGTTGGCAAAGGTTTGAATTGCTCGGTCATTCTCGCGGCGCTGCAATTGCCTTTTTATTGGCGGCCACTTTCCCTCGGCGTGTATCGGCGCTCATCTGCCTTGATGGTATTTTCCCTTTAGTCGCGTTAGCGGAAAAGGCACCCGAGCAGCTTTTTCATTCTATTAATACCCTTAATAAGCAGCTCGCTAAAAAAAGAAATACCTATGCGTCTTTTGAGCGTGCGGTGCAAGCGCGCGAGTCGGGTATGTTTCCTTTAGCTAATATCGATGCTCTTATGCTTGCGCAACGGGGCGTTATTGAAGCGGGTGATGAATTTTTTTGGCGCTATGATGCCAAATTAATGGCCCCATCGGAATTCCGTTTGACGCCAGAACAGTTGGTGGCGTTTGCGGATGCAATTGTGTGCCCATTGTTATTATTGCTCGCAAGCGACGGTATTTTTTTAAACAATACCGAAACGATGTTAATGTTAAAAAATTATTCGACTTGGTCGGTCAAAACCTTTGAGGGCGGCCATCATTTTCATATGCACCAACAAGGTGAAACTATTACCAATGAGATTAATCAATTTTGTACGGGCTAAATCACCCCGCGCGCCGCTAAAAAACTATCGACGGTTGTCTGGGTGCTTTTATATTTTTGCACTGCTTTTAATAATGGTTCGACCTGCTGCAGCGCAAGAAAATACGTTGTTTTTAGATGCGTTCCCTTTTTTGAAAAAAACGGCCAAGATTTTGTCGAGTGATGTGGCTGATCTTTCGACGACTGATTTTGCACTTTCTTCCATTAAAAAAGTGAATGCTCGGTGGCGCGTCGATGATGTTAAGTCTTTGGCCGGGCAGCTACACAAAAACACCTATGAATTAACTGAATTGACGGCGACTGAAGTCGCTGAGCAAATAAAAAATGATGTTGCACGGCTAAATTGGTCGGTGCAATTTCAATGTGCAGGCTTGGCTTGCGGCACGAGCTACGCTTGGGCCACTCAGGTTTTTAATGATAAATTATTAGACGGCGTTGATGCGCTGCAATATTACTGGGTGTGGAAAACACCTGCTGGTTGGGCGCGGATTTATGTAGTAGAGCGCGGTAATAAACGAGTTTATTTACACTCGCAATTAGTTGTTGAATCGAGCGCTGCTGTTAATTCTAGCCTTGAGTCCTCCAGCCTTAAACAGTGGCAGCAACAAGGTTTTGCCGAGTGGGAATTTACCAATATCGATACATTAAGCCACGCCCAAATAACGCCGTTGTTGCAATGGCTTAAGGATTTGGGTGGTGTTGGTTTCGCTGTGGTAGGGCACTCGGATGTACGAGGTGATATTGAGGTTTTGAAGGCGGGGTCTTTAAAGAACGCGAATAAGGTAGCCGATAAACTCAAAACCTTACAGCCCGAATTGAATATACAAACTTATGGTTTGGGTCCGCTAGCACCAAGAATCGGCAAGGGGGCTCGTATCGAAATTGTGCCTATTTTGCTGTAATTTTTAGTGCTATTTACGTGTTCTATTTTATTAATTCGCAACCATTCAGTATGCAGGCCTAGCGGCCCAGAAAATAACTGCGCGACTGCATTTAGGTTCGGTGCTGAATAGTTACATTAATTCTTCGTTTTATTTAAAGGTGTTTTGGTGTAGTGTTGCGCGTTTTTGGGTGAGCACAATGAGCGAGTTAGTTACGCTGGATAATGGCATATATTCGATGATCATTGACCCTAATAACGGGGCACGCATAACGGCATTTTGTATTAATGGCAAAAATTGCCTGACCACTTCGGGGCCTCAAATAGGCTCGACTTTTTGGCCTAGTCCACAGCATTTTTGGGATTGGCCGCCACCAGCAGTATTGGACAGTCAAGCTTACACCGCATCACCATTGACTGATGCGTGGGTTTTTACCAGTGACGCCTGTCCCATCACCGGTTTAATTATCGCTAAAGCCATTCGCCCGTGTACCGGTGGTTTTGATGTGACTTACAAAATGCACAACGCGACTGACGCTGCGGTGCAATTTGCCCACTGGGAAATTACTCGCATTGATGGCGGCTTAACCTTTTACCGTGCGGCTCAATCCCCTCTAAATAACAGCACTTTGCCTGTTGTCGCGTTAGGTAATAGTTATTGGCACGATTATCAGCCTGCTGGGTTTGATCGTAATTTAAAGCTATTTGCCAATAGCAGCGAAGGTTGGCTGGCTAATGCTTGTTGTGGTTTGCTGCTGAAAAAAACCTTTCCTTCTGTGGCTGTTGAGGATGTAGCGCCTAAAGAAGCTGAAGTCGAAATCTATGCACATGGCGATGCCGATAATGCCTATATCGAGATTGAACAGCAGGGAGCTTTTGTGTTGTTGGCGGCGGGCGAATCTACTGATTGGACGGTGCGCTGGCAGTTGGCTGAGCTGCCGAATGGTGTAGTTATTGAGGTAGGGTCTAGAGATTTGCTGGCCTTAGCCGAAAATCTTTAAGCTTGGCCGGAGTCGACTTTTTTAGAAATCGACTTTTTAGAACTCGATTTTTTTCAATACGAATTGAATGCACTGGTTTAATGCACGAACTTGCCGAGCACTCGACTGAGTAGCTCGCTGAGGTGGCGCAAAAATAAAGTGCCACCATTGACTGAATAACGCTGCTCGTCTTCATGCCCTACTGCAATAACGGCGATGGCCGTACCGCCACTTCTTACAATACTCAGCGCCGCCGAGCCAATAGCGCTCGGCTCATCAAAGAGTGCGTTTATTTCTGCTCGGCTAATGCCGCTAAAAGCAATTTTGGTGCTTTTAAGGCGTTCTGCCAGTGCAGGTAAAAAGTCGGTGTTGTTCAGCAGGTGGGTAGTCGCCGAATTGAGGTTGTGGTCTAGCACCCAAATGGAGAAGTGATGGACATTGAATTCTTGGGTCAGGCTGTAGTTGAGCGCATCAAAGACATCACCTAGCTCTTCGCATTCAATTAGCGCCAGTGTAAGGCGTTGACTGAGCTCAAACAGGCGATCGTTCTCGCGCGCATTGGTGAGTAACGCATTGAGTTTTTCGCGAATATTGCTGTTTCGCTCACGGAAGGTATGCACTTGTTTTTCGATTAACGAAATGGCATTTCCCGAGGGGTGGGGGAGTTTGAGGCTGAGTAATAAGTCGAGATTTTGCTCAAAAAATTGCGGGTTTTGAGCGAGATACTCTGCGACTTGTTTCTCGGTAATTGGTGCAGCGCTAACGGGTGCTGATAGCGAACTTTCTTGATCTTCTATGGGTTTTTTTTTACTCACGCTAGCCCCTTTTGTTATGCACTATTTATTCGGCACGATTTATTGCGCACTCTTTATTGGGTAAGCATCGTCGGCTTGATGCGGTTATTATTTTTTATATCGTTACAGTCGCATTTGACCATGAAAGGTGGTTGCTGTCGGGCCTGTCATAAAAACCGAGTGCCCTGGGCCTTGCCAGTTAATAACGAGCGAACCACCGGGTAGGTTGACGGTGACCTCATCGTCTAATAATTGTTGTATTCGTCCAGCCACTACAGCAGCGCAAGCGCCCGTGCCGCAGGCCAGTGTTTCGCCAGAGCCGCGCTCGTAAACACGTAGATCTATAGTGTTGCGATCAATGATACTCATAAACCCTGCGTTTACACGATTAGGAAAACGCGGATGCCTTTCGACTTGCGGGCCGATAATATCAACGGGGTAATTATGGGTGTTATCGACGCAGGTAACGGCATGAGGGTTGCCCATCGATACCGCCGCGATGGTCAGTGTCTGCTCGGCAAGCGCAAGAGTGTAGTGGTTGGCTTGGTCACTTGCTTCAAAAGGAATATTGGCGGGTAATAATTCCGGCACACCCATATCGACGGTGACATTGTATTTATCGACGACGGTTAAAATTAAAATACCCTTGGCGGTTTCTGCACGAATAACGTGGCTGCCGGTTAAGCGGCGCAGGCGGACAAAAACGGCAAAACAGCGTGCCCCATTACCACAGTTTTCTACTTCCGAGCCATCGGCATTAAAAATACGGTATTTAAAATCGGCATCGGGCCGTGTGGGCGGCTCAACCAATAAAATTTGATCGCAACCTACACCAAAATGGCGATCGGCAATTTTTTGCGCGCGCTCGGGTGTCATGCTCAAGGGCTGGCTGATGGCGTCAATCATGACAAAATCATTGCCGAGGCCATGCATTTTCGTGAAGCGTATTTTCATGCGAGGCCTTGGCGATTTGCCGGTAGGGTGGATTCGAGGCCCATGAGGTCTTCGAAGGATTCGCGTTTTCTCACTTCGTACACATTCTCGCCATCGACCATAATTTCGCAAGCTCTGAGGCGTGAGTTGTAGTTTGAGCTCATGGTAAAGCCGTACGCCCCAGCGGATTTAATGACAAGTAAGTCACCTTGCTCAATAGCCAGTTCACGGTCTTTTCCAAGGAAGTCGCCTGTCTCGCAGACGGGGCCAACGATATCCCATTGGCTAGTGGCGCTGTTGCGAGGCGTGACGGGGACAATCTCTTGCCAAGCTTGATACAGGGCTGGGCGGATGAGGTCGTTCATCGCGGCATCGACGATAGCAAAATTCTTGTGTGCGGTGGGCTTGAGGTATTCCACGCGAGTTAACAGCACACCCGCGTTAGCGGCAATGGAGCGACCGGGTTCAAACATTAAGGCAAGCTTGCGGCCTGTCAATTTGGCTTTAATTTGACTGATGTAATCGCCAATGGCGGGGGGGGCTTCTTTGTTATAGGTCACTCCTAGGCCACCACCTAAATCGAGGTGGTGAAGGTGAATGCCGTTTTCAGCTAAAATGTCGACCAGTGCCAAAACGCGGTCAAGGGCATCTAAAAAAGGTTTAACTTCAGTCAGTTGCGAGCCGATATGGCAATCCACGCCAATAATGCGAATACCAGGTAAAGTTGAGGCACGACTATAAACGTCAACGGCATCGTTAATATCAATACCGAATTTATTCTCTTTTAGGCCTGTGGAGATATAGGGGTGAGTTTTGGCATCCACATCGGGGTTTACGCGCAGCGAAATGGGTGCGACTTTGTTTTGAGCAACCGCGACTTGAGATAGGATTTCGAGCTCGTTGGTTGATTCAACGTTAAAACAACCAACACCTACTTCTAGTGCGCGGGCCATTTCACTGGCAGTTTTTCCTACACCCGAAAAAACAATTTTTGAGGGTTCGCCACCGGCGCGTAACACGCGCTCTAGCTCACCCGCCGAAACAATATCAAAGCCCGCACCGAGCTTGGCGAGCACGTTGAGTACGCCGAGATTGGAGTTGGCTTTAACGGCGTAGCAAATAGTGCCGGGCCAGTCGCCTAGAGCATTTGCGTAAGCTTGATACGCTGTGGTCAGTGCTTTACGGCTATAGACATAGCATGGCGTACCAAATTGGTTAGCAATGCCGTTTAGGCTGGCGTCTTCAAGATGCAAACTGTTGTTTTGGCTGTTTAGTGGCATGGAGTAACCTAAAAAAAGAGGAGTTTGAGTGACGGCGTTTAGAGCTTAGTTTCGCAGCTGCAAAGCTATGGGTTCTGGCACCTTGAGCGGCCCTTTGTGGCCACAGCCCGCCAATGTGACTACCATCGCAGCAAGCGCGGCGATGGTAGCCCTGCGTATTTTGGTGCTGACGCAAGTGGAAAGCGCGCGCATAGAAACCCCTAAAATTAAACGGAATTGTTAAATTTAAACAAACGCAGGAGTATACGGGGGGCAGGCAAGTGCCACAATAGCTTGAGGGAATGATGGCGGTGTTAGTGGGGGTGGGCTGAGATTTTGAGGGCTTTAAAACTGAAAAAACCCGCCGGAGCGGGTTTTTATGGGCTAATAATCAAACTTACCAGCCAGTGATTTCTTTCAGAGCTTTACCGATATCAGCCAAGCTTTCTACGGTTTTTACACCAGCGTCTTGCAATGCAGCAAATTTCTCAGCAGCAGTACCTTTACCGCCAGAAATAATCGCGCCGGCGTGACCCATACGCTTACCAGCAGGTGCAGTTACACCAGCAATGTAAGACACAACAGGCTTGGTCACGTTAGCTTTGATGTAAGCAGCCGCTTCTTCTTCCGCAGAACCACCGATTTCACCGATCATTACGATGGCTTCAGTTTGTGGGTCAGCTTGGAATAACTTCAAAATGTCGATGAAGTTAGAACCTGGAATTGGGTCACCACCAATACCTACACAAGTAGATTGGCCGAAACCGTAATCGGTAGTTTGTTTAACTGCTTCATACGTCAAAGTACCTGAACGCGATACGATACCTACTTTACCTGGCTTGTGAATGTGGCCTGGCATAATGCCAATTTTACATTCGCCTGGGGTGATAACACCTGGGCAGTTAGGGCCAATCAAACGCACGCCCAACTCGTCACACTTAACTTTTGCGTCAAGCATATCGAGCGTTGGGATGCCTTCGGTAATACACACGATCAACTTGATGCCGCCGTTAGCCGCTTCAAGGATTGAGTCTTTACAAAAAGCAGCTGGAACGTAGATTACAGATGCAGTTGCACCGGTAGTTTCTACTGCTTCAGCAACCGTGTTGAACACTGGCAAACCAAGGTGAGTTTGACCACCTTTGCCTGGCGTTACACCGCCAACCATTTTGGTGCCATAGGCAATCGCTTGTTCAGAGTGAAAAGTACCTTGCGCGCCGGTGAAACCCTGGCAAATTACTTTGGTGTCTTTATTAATTAGAACGCTCATTCTCTTTCCCCTTATTGATTCGCAGCGGCTGCAACCACTTTCTTGGCAGCGCCAGTCAAGTCGGTATCAGCAATAATGTTCAGGCCGCTTTCAGTCAGTACTTTCGCACCAATCTCAGCGTTGTTGCCTTGCAAACGAACAACTACAGGTACTTTTACGCCTACTTCTTTAACCGCACCGATTACGCCTTCTGCGATCATGTCGCAACGTACGATACCGCCGAAGATGTTGATGAATACGGCTTTCACAGCATCGTCAGACAAAATGATTTTGAACGCTTCAACAACGCGCTCTTTGGTCGCGCCGCCGCCAACGTCAAGGAAGTTAGCCGGTTGGCCACCGTGCAGCTTAACGATGTCCATGGTACCCATCGCCAAGCCTGCGCCGTTAACCATACAACCAATATCGCCACCGAGTGCAACATAGTTCAATTCCCAAGCAGCGGCGTGAGCTTCACGCGCATCTTCTTGCGTTGGATCTTGCATAGCTTTTAATTCGGGGTGACGGTACAAGGCATTACCATCGATAACCAACTTGGCATCCAAGCAATGCAAATCGCCTTCTGGAGTGATAACCAATGGGTTAACTTCCAACAAGGCCAAATCTTTTTCTTTAAACAACAACGCCAAACCCATGAAAATCTTCACGAATTGGTTGATTTGCTTGCCTTCCAAACCAAGTTTGAACGCCAAATCGCGGCCTTGGTATGGCTGAGCGCCCACCAATGGATCTACTGCAACCTTAAGAATTTTTTCTGGAGTCTCGTGCGCCACTTTCTCGATCTCTACACCACCTTCGGTAGAGGCCATGAACACGATGCGACGGCTTGAGCGGTCAACTACAGCGCCCAAGTACAATTCTTTGGCGATGTCAGTACAAGTTTCAACCAAAATGCGGCTTACTGGTTGGCCTTTCTCGTCAGTTTGATAAGTGACCAGATTCTTGCCCAACCACTTTTCAGCGAAAGCGCGGATATCTTCTTTGGTCTTAACCAGCTTTACGCCGCCCGCTTTACCGCGGCCACCAGCGTGAACCTGAGCTTTAACGACGAACATATCGCCGCCGATTTGGTCTGCCGCTGCAACAGCTTCTTCAACAGTGGCGGCAGCAATGCCTTTAGACACAGGCAAGCCATATTGAGCAAACAATTGTTTGCCCTGATATTCATGCAAATTCATGACTTTTTTCCGCTTCAATAGTACGCAAGAGTCTGAACATGTGTTTTTAGAAACCCGACATGTCATCTGGGGTTATCGTTATTGACCGAAGGTTCGACGCGAGGATCGAGCTCTCAAAAGGTGATTCCTCATGGGAGAAGGCACCAAACTTAAACTTTTAAAGGTGCGCATCTCAAAAAAACGGCGCACCCAAAAAATAGCCGCGTTAGACGCGGCTATTTTGGTGGTATTAACGCTTCTTCTTGTTGGCGATGTGGATGGCGTGACCATGCACAGCCAATGCAGCTTCGTTTACGGCTTCAGACAAGGTTGGGTGACCAAACACCATCATGCCTAAATCTTCGGCACTTGAGCCGAACTCCATGGCAATCGCCACTTGTTGAACAAGGTCAGCGGCACTGGGGCCAACAATGTGAGCACCTAAAATACGGTCAGTTTTGGCGTGCGCCAAAATCTTAACCATGCCGTTTTTCGTTGGCCGCTAAAGCGCGACCAATGGCTAAGAAGGGGAAGGTACCTACGTTGTATTCAACGCCTTCGGCTTTTAACTGCTCTTCGGTTTTACCCACAGAAGCAACTTCTGGGTGGGTGTAAATCACGTTAGGGATAATGTCGTAGTTCATGACGGTTTTTTCGCCCGCAATGCGCTCGGCAACCATAACGCCTTCTTCTGAGCCTTTGTGTGCCAGCATTGGACCGCGCACTAAGTCACCAATGGCAAATACGCCAGGTGCGCTAGTGGCGCAAAGGTCGTTAACATAAATGGATCCGCGCTCGTCCAATTTAACGCCGCTATCTTCCGCTAACAGATTTTGAGTGTATGGACGACGGCCAACACACACGATGAGCTTGTCAAACGTTTCTGTTTTAGTGTTGCCATCTTTATCGGCATAGGTCACTTCAACTTCTTTTTTGGTGCCGTTAGTTTTAACGGCGGTGCCCGTTACGCGGCAGCTTAAGCGCACATCTAAGCCTTGTTTGGTCAAAATCTTTTGGGCTTCTTTAGCAATTTGTTGATCCATGATTGCCAAGAAACTATCAAGCGCTTCAAGCACAACCACTTTTGAACCACAACGATTCCAAACCGAACCCAATTCTAAACCAATCACGCCAGCGCCAATCACGCCAAGACGTGCAGGTGCTTCGGTGAATTCGAGTGCGCCGGTTGAGTTAACAATAATGTCATTATCTACTGGTGCAGGTGGAATATTGATTGGGCTAGAGCCTGAAGCCAAAATTACGTTTTCAGCATCGTATACAGTAACTTTACCGTCAAAGTCGAGTCACTTCAACTTTTTTGCCAGCCAGCAATTTACCGGTACCGAACAGAGCTGGTAACATCATTTGCTTTGAACAAGCCAGCAATGCCGCCAGTCAAATTTCTTGATAATTTGGTTTTTACGCGCAATCATCGTAAGACAACATTAAGTTCTACGCCTGAAGTTGTAATGCCATGAAGACCTAAATCGTCTTTGGCTTCGTGGTACTTGTGGGAACTATCGAGCAATGCTTTGGAGGGAATACAGCCTACGTTTAAGCAGGTACCGCCGTTAACGCCTTTGCCTTCTTCGTTTTTCCATTTCTCGACACACGCGGTTTTTAAACCTAATTGCGCAGCGCGAATTGCAGCAACATAACCTGCAGGGCCTGAGCCAATAACTATCACATCAAATTTTTCAGACATAATTTGTTCCTACTTTTAATTGGCTAGCGTTGTACTAGCAACAATTTATTAATTTCGATTAACACCTTGTGAGCACTAATCATTTACATAAAAAAACGCTCCAAGGTTGCAAGGAGCGTTTCAAAAAGTTTTTAAATTTCCAGCAAGAATACGCGCAGGATCTTCAAGTAAATCTTTAATGGCTACCAAGAATTGCACTGCATCTTTACCATCCAATAAACGATGGTCATAAGACAATGCCAAATACATCATTGGTAGAATTTCCACTTTGCCATTCACCGCCATTGGGCGCTCTTGAATTTTGTGCATGCCGAAAATAGCAGCTTGTGGCAAATTCAAAATGGGTGTTGATAACAAAGAACCAAAGGTGCCGCCGTTAGTGATAGTGAAAGTACCGCCCGACATTTCTTCAATACCCAATTTCCCATCACGTGCGCGCAAACCGAAATCACGGATGGTACTTTCGATACCCGCCAAGCTCATGCTTTCAGCGTTACGCAATACAGGAACAACCAAACCTTTGTCGGTAGAAACAGCAACGCCGATATCTTGGTAACCGTGGTAAACGATATCGTTGTTATCGATAGAAGCGTTTACCGCTGGGAAACGACGCAAAGCTTCTGCAGCCGCTTTTACAAAGAAACTCATAAAACCCAAGCGAGTGCCGCCGTGTGCTTTTTCGAATTGATCTTTGTATTTAGCGCGCAGTGCCATGATTGGCGCCATGTTCACTTCGTTAAACGTAGTGAGCATTGCAGTGGTGTTAGAGGCTTCAAGCAAACGCTCAGCAATACGCTTACGTAAACGAGTCATTGGCACACGTTTTTCTACGCGATCACCAGTTGCTTCAAGTGCAACAACTGGGGCGGCGCTAGCACCTGGGGCAGCAGCTGGCGCAGATTTCACGTGATTGGCAACGTCTTCTTTCAAACACGCGACCACCTTTGCCGGTGCCATCAACGGCTGCGGTGTTTACATTTTTCTCATCAGCCATTTTGCGTGCAGCTGGGTTTACCAGTTTTTCAGTCGTCTGCAGCCGCTGTTGCTCAGCAGCTGGCAGCGGCTGGTGTGGCGGCTGCAGGTGCAGTACCGGCAGCAACCGCACCTTCAACAAAGATGGCAATCACTTCGTTGCTTAGAATGGTTTCGCCTTCGCCTTTGATAATTTCAGCGATGCTACCGTCAGCAGGTGCAACCACTTCCAAAACCACTTTATCGGTTTCGATATCAACGATTAATTCATCGCGCTTTACCGCTTCGCCTGGCTTCTTGTGCCACGTTGCTATGGTGCCGTCAGCTACTGATTCAGGGAATGTTGGGGCTTTAATTTCAATACTCATTACTATTCCTTCTCTCTCGGCTAGGTATAACTTGTTAGTGTTAGCTTAAACACGCAACCTTAAAGGCTGGTGTTTAAGGCTTGATTTACAAAACGTTTTTCTTCTTCGATATGCGCAGACATGTAACCACCTGCAGGTGCAGCAGAGGCATCCCGGCCAACATATTCAAGATGCAGCGATGGGAAAACCTCATGCGCAACACGATGCAAATGATGTTGACTGCTATACCATGCACCTTGGTTTTTGGGGGCATTCTTGACACCAAACTATGCTCTTCACATTGGTGTATTTATCCAAGATCGCCTTCAACTCAACATCTGGGAATGGGTAAAGCTGCTCAATACGAATGAAGGCAACATTTTCTTGTTTACGGGTATTTCGTTCTTTTAAAAGCGTGTAATAAACCTTACCACTGCACAAGACTACGCGTTCTACTTTATCTGCAGCAATTGAATCATCAATAACATTTTGGAATTGACCATTTGCCAACTCTTCTAAAGTTGATGTTGCCAACTCATGACGCAAAAGTGATTTAGGGCTCATCACAATTAACGGGCGACGCATAGGGCGAATCGCCTGACGACGCAGCATGTGGAACACTTGTGCGGGTGTTGAGGGAATACAGACCTGAATATTGTGCTCAGCACACAACTGCATGAAACGTTCTAAACGTGCCGAAGAATGCTCTGGGCCCTGGCCTTCATAACCGTGCGGTAACAACATGGTTAAGCCACACAAACGACCCCACTTGTGTTCGCCAGAAGTAATGAATTGATCGATCACAACTTGTGCGCCGTTGGCAAAGTCACCAAATTGTGCTTCCCAAATTACCAAGCCTTTTGGCGCTGTAGTGGCATAGCCATATTCAAATGCAAGTACAGCTTCTTCCGACAAGTAAGAATCATACAAATCAAAATCGACAGAAGGGTTTGCGATCTTTTAATGGAACAGCAACGGCGCCATCTTTTTGGCTATGCAGCACCGCATGGCGATGCGAGAAAGTGCCGCGCCCCACATCTTGACCCGTCATACGCACCGAGTACCCCTGCTCTAGCAAGGTACCGTAAGCTAAGGTTTCTGCCATACCCCAGTTGAGCGCTAAAGCACCGCCGGCCATTTTGCGGCGATCGTCATATACTTTTTCAACTTGTTTTTGCACAACAACGCCATCAGGAATATCCAGCATTTGGGCAGCAACAGTTTGCAACGTTTTTAAGTCAATACCGGTATTGGCGGGCGTTAACCAATCGTGACCAATGTAAGGTGACCAATCTACAAACAAACCTGTGATCGGCTCGCTCACTAAACCACTAGCAACATGCTCACCGCGATCCAAAGCCGCGCGATAATTTGTTGTTAATTCATCTGATGCAGTTTGTGACAATAAATTTTCTGCAACCAATTTATCCGCATACAAGGTGCGCGTGGTTTTTTGATTGCGGATGACTTGATACATCAAGGGTTGAGTTGAAGATGGCTCATCCGTTTCATTATGACCACGACGACGATAACAAACCAAATCAATAACGACGTCTTTTTTGAATTCATAACGGTAATCAACGGCTAACTGTGCAACAGAACAATACTGCTTCTGGATCATCCCCATTCACATGGAAAATGGGGCACTCGATCATCTTGGCAACGTCGGTGCAGTACTCGGTTGAGCGTGCATCTTCGCGCTTGTTGGTGGTAAAAACCCACTTGGTTATTAATTACAATATGCAAAGTACCGCCTGTGCCATAAGCGCGAGTTTGGGACATTTGGAATGTCTCCATCACTACGCCTTGGCCTGCAAACGCGGCATCACCGTGGACATTAATGGGCACAACTTTAGCACCCGTTTTGTCTTTACGGCGATCTTGACGTGCACGCACTGAACCTTCAACTACTGGCGATACAATTTCCAAATGCGATGGGTTAAACGCCATTGCCAAGTGTAATTCACCACCCGGAGTCATCAAGTTTGATGAGAAGCCGGGGTGATCATTTCACATCGCCAGAGGTATTTAAGAGCGCTTACCATCGAATTCAGCAAACAATTCTGAAGGGTTTTTACCAAATACGTTAACCAATGCATTCAAGCGGCCACGGTGGGCCATACCCAATACAATTTCTTTTGCACCGTAACGTACCGGAACGTTTAACCAATGCATCCACGAGCGGAATAAAACTTTCACCACCCTCCAAACCGAAACGTTTGGTGCCTGGGTATTTACTGTCAAAATGACGCTCAAGACCTTCAGCAGCGGTTAAACGCTCAAGCAAGAGCCAATTTTTGCTCTTTGCTAAACTCAGGGTTTGAACGTACGCTTTCAAGTCGTTGTTGCAGCCACTGCTTCTCAGCTAATGGCGTGATGTGCATGATTTCCGCACCCACGTGACCGCAGTAGGTTTTTTCCAAAGCGTCGATAATTTCGCGCAAAGAAGCTTCTTTCTTTGCCAATGTACAAATTACCGGTGTTAAATACAGTATCTAAATCGGCATTGGTTAACCCGTGGAAGCTTAAATCCAAATCGGGAACAACATCGCGCTGCATCAATCCCAAAGGATCAAGCTGCGCTTTTTGATGACCGCGGAAACGGTAGGAACTAATCAGCTGTAGTACTTTAACTTGCTTGTGTTCATGCTCTGCACTCACCGAACCCTGCCAACAGCAGCCACAGTGCGAACACGCGACTTACCCAGCAGCTCGAATTGAGCACGAATAACAGAATGCGGGAGTATCTTGCGTCAATACACCACTTGACACGGGGAAGCTGATCAAAGTAATTACGCCATTCTTCAGGAACGGCATTAGGATTGTGTAGATATGTGTCGTAGAGCTCTTCGACGTATGCAGCGTTCCCACCAGAAATGTGAGACGTACTCCAAAAATGCTCCATGATGCTGTCTTGCATTCCACCCACCTTAATCACGGGGAGCTCAACTATCTAGCCAATCTTGCTGGCCTGATGCGAACTGAAACCCTGCTATCAACTAGCTATTTAGCTACACAATAACGTCTTTCGCTTGTGGCAAATGACGCCGCTTTTAAGTTGGTACCTTTTCATTTGAGACAGGTTACAGCGAACAGTTAAGTAAGCATAGCGCAAATGCGGCTAAGCGCCATTTGTCATCGTATTTTCACGCTACACATACAGAAAAGCGCCACCTTAGGTAGCGCTCTGTAACAACATATTACGAATATGGCCGATGGCTCGTGTTGGGTTCAGCCCTTTGAGGGCAAACCGCAACACAGTTTTGGATACCATGGCAACGGAATACGCTGAAGGGATCATCCAATTTCGACAGACGCTTTCAGTCGCCAAATCGCGGCTATCTGCCAAGAAACGATAAGCTTGTAATAAACCAGCTGGGCCGATAAATTTATCGGGATTCCACCAGAAAGATGGGCAGCTGGTCGAACAGCACGCACAAAGAATACACTCGTAAAAACCATCGAAGCTTTTCGCGATCTGCAGGCGATTGTAAACCGCTCAATGGCAGGCGCTGGCGTATCGTTTTGCAAATAGGGTTCGATTTTTTTGTATTGGTCGTAGAACTGGGTCATATCCACAACCAAATCGCGAATCACTGGCAAACCAGGTAGCGGGCGCAAAACCAACTTACCGTTGTCACCAGTGCGCTTCAGAATATGGGCTTGATACATGCCAAACCGTTCTTGCCATTAATGTTCATACCATCTGAGCCACATACGCCTTCACGGCATGAGCGACGATAAGCCAAACCTTCGTCTTGTGCTTTCAACAACTCGAGCACATCCAACACCATCAAGTCTTTACCACCCGTATCCAGCTCGTAAGCCTTCATGTAGGGCGCGGCATCTGTATCAGGGTTGTAGCGATAAACTTCAACTTTTAACATCTCTCTTTCCCCGTTCCTTAGTAAACGCGTTTTTTGGGTTGGAAGGCATCCATAGTATGCGGTTTAAAGTTAACCGCACGCTTGGTAACGCGCTTTATACCCGGGGTATAGAGTGAGTGGCACAACCAGTTAGCATCGTCACGATCTTCAAAATCGTCACGCGCATGCGCGCCACGCGATTCTTTGCGCTCTTCAGCGGCAATGGCTGTTGCTTCGGCAACTTCTAACAAATTCTGCAATTCAAGTGCTTCAATACGCGCGGTATTGAATGCATTGCTCTTATCAGTAATTGATACGTTTTCAATACGCTTACGCAAGCTCTGCCAACTGCTCAATACCCTTCTGCATAAACTCGCCTTTGCGGAATACACCGAAATAATTTTGCATAATGGTTTGCAGTTCTTTGCGCAATACCGCAGCGCTTTCGCCGGTAGTGGAGGTGTTGATTTTGTTCAAACGCGCCATAGCTTTGTCGATATCAGCTTGGGTTGCATCGCGATGCTCAACACCTTCACGCAAGGCTTTTTCAATATACAAACCAGCCGCACGACCAAACACCACTAAATCGAGCAATGAGTTACCGCCCAAACGGTTAGCGCCGTGTACCGATACGCAAGCCACTTCACCACAAGCGAACAAACCTTCAATCACCACATCATTGCCATTCGCATCAATGGTAAGAGCCTGACCATTTACGTTAGTGGGAATACCACCCATCATATAGTGACAAGTTGGAACTACAGGAATTGGTGCGTAAACAGGATCAACGTGTGCAAAGGTACGCGACAATTCACAGATACCTGGCAACTTGCTTTCAAGAACTTCTTCGCCCAAGTGATCGAGCTTCAGCAATACGTGATCGCCGTTTGGACCGCAGCCGTTACCGGCAATAATTTCAAGAATCATTGAGCGCGCAACAACATCGCGGCCTGCAAGGTCTTTTGCGTTAGGAGCATAACGCTCCATAAAACGCTCGCCATCGGAGTTGATCAGGTAACCACCTTCACCACGA
The DNA here is from genome assembly GCA_034519605.1 of Marinagarivorans sp. Lineage (GTDB taxonomy): Bacteria > Pseudomonadota > Gammaproteobacteria > Pseudomonadales > Cellvibrionaceae > Marinagarivorans. The sequence continues at coordinate 18,149 of JAXHOG010000073.1, read as the reverse complement.
CAACCTTCAGTTACCAATGTACCGGCGCCGGCAATACCGGTTGGGTGGAACTGCCACATTTCGATATCTTGTACCGGAAAACCAGCACGCAATGCCATGCCAACACCATCGCCGGTATTGATATGTGCATTGGTGGTGGATGCATAAATACGCCCTGCACCACCAGTCGCCAATACAGTTGCTTTGGCTTTTACATAAACAGTTTCGCCATCTTCGATATTAATGGCGATAACACCTACAACAGCACCGTCTTCATTTTTTACCAGATCAACTGCAAACCATTCGTTCAAAAATACCGTGTTGGTTTTTGATATTGGATTGATAAAGCGTGTGCAATAACGCGTGACCCGTACGATCAGCCGCTGCGCAAGTGCGCGCTGCCTGACGCACCTTTATCAAAATCTTTAGATTGACCACCAAATGGACGCTGATAAATACGGCCTTCTTCAGTGCGGGAAAATGGCAAACCCATGTGTTCCAATTCAAATACCGCTTCTGGGCCGACAGAACACATATATTCGATTGCATCCTGATCACCGATGTAATCAGAACCTTTGACGGTGTCGTACATATGCCAACGCCAATCATCATTCGGATCAGCACTGGCAATCGCACAGGTGATACCACCTTGTGCAGACACCGTGTGCGAACGTGTTGGAAATACTTTGGTAATCACTGCAGTTTTGTAGCCGGATTGTGCCAATTGCAATGCTGCGCGCATGCCCGCACCGCCACCGCCAATCACAATGCCATCAAACGAAATCGTGCGCATATTAGCCATTATTTAATACCCCAGATGATTTCGATGCCCCAGACCAGATAGGTCACAGACACGCACCACCCAATAACAATCTGTGCAAAAATACGCAAGAACAGTGGCTTTGCTGCCCATCAGACGCTCAGTCAAGTAATCTGTTAACACCGCTCACAAACCAATCCACGCATGGCTGATAAAAGAAAGCAGAGTTACAAAACTAAATACACGAACCCACAGCTGACCAAACAAGGCGCTCCACTGCTCGTAGGTTAGTTCAGGATTAAGTGCTATATAACCCGCAAGAAAAACAACATAGGCAGCCATTACCACAGCGCCAACACGTTGAATCAGCCAGTCGTAAAGACCGCTGCGGCCAAAACTGGTTACTGAAGTTACCATACCCAAGCTCCTATCAATGCGAATGGATGCAAAAGCAATTACAAACGCAATCTTAGCGCCCAACTGGCCACCCTTAAGGCTTTCACCCAGACCACAATCCATAATGAGATGACGAACACCCATTACCATGTGATAGACCAAACCGGCTAACACCAACGAATAGTACGAATTTACAAATAGGATTGGATGACACATCGCGTACAGCGGCAAAACTTTCTTGCGAGTCCAAGCTTGAATCCAGCATCCATAGCAAAAAAGCCATGCCTGCAAAAAGCAGAATGCCAGACATACGATGGAGGATAGAAGCGTAAGCAGTAACAGGAAGTTTGATAGTGGATATATCGAGGTTGACAGGTCTTTTCTTGTTCACGGTTTAAGTCACCTTTTAGCCGCTCTTTAAAGCGGTTGATAGCCCATCAGGGGCAGGTTATTAAGAATGAGCACCAGCATCGACAAAAATGATTGTTTTTGGGGCATCGCTGAAGCATCCTGCAAGTCGCGCAGCATTATAGAGAGGGAGCCTAATAATTACAAACAAAATGCCGCCACAAAAGCCAAATCCACGGGATGTTTTTAAGACTGAACGCAATCGCTCAATTTTTCTGCAAGATCAAGGACTTCCCAGCTTTTTCTCGGATTTTTTTGACCTACAAGGGCGCACAAAACCACCCACCAGAACCACCTTGGTGCAAAAACGCGTACGCAACCACCAACTCTACACAGCATGCCAAAATTACCCAAAAAAAGTTTTAACAAATACGCCCTATTTATTGGCAAAAACTTTCGTTGCAGCAATTAAGTCATCTATAATGCCGTCCGCAAACAAACGGCACGGTCGTTATTCGACTAGTCTATAAAGTAGCTATAAAAAGCTACTCTAAGGTTTTACATCACTTGAGCATGCAACTTGCAAGTGAACAGCATCGATCTCTTATTTTGCAATGGTCAACTATTCCTCCTCTTCTATACCAAAAGGGAAAGAATATTAGCCAACGCGAGCAATAGCTCGAAACTGCTCACTAACTCAAGCACATTAGTCCTATTAGTAAGCACAGGAGTCAGTAATGACTGACAAGAAAGCACATCTCACGATTGATGGTATTGATAGCACGATTGATCTTCCTATCTATGCCAGCAGTGTCGGACCGGACGTTATCGACGTCACCAGCATTACCAAGAATGGCTTTTTTACGTTTGACCCGGGCTTTATGTCCACCGCCGCATGCGAATCTAAGATCACCTATATCGATGGCGACGAAGGCATCCTCCTTCACCGCGGCTACCCGATTGAGCAACTTGCTGTTTCTTCTGATTACCTCGAAACCTGCTACCTCCTTCTCAATGGCGAATTGCCAACTCCAGCGCAAAAAGCTGAATTTACGCAAGCGATCAAAGCAAACTCTGCGGTTGACGAATCTGTCACCAACGTCATCAAAAGCTTCAAACGCGATACTCACCCCATGGCCATTTTGTGCAGCGCTGTTGCCGCATTGGCTGGCGTGTATCACGATGAGATCGACATTACCAACGCCGAAAGCCGCAAGCTGACCGCATACCGCTTGATTGGCCAGATGCCAACCCTGTCAGCCATGGTATACAAACACCGCAAAGGCGAAGAATTCATCGCTCCAGATGCCAGCCTGAGCTACGCCGAAAACTACTTGAACATGACGTTCGGCACAGCTGGCCAAGCGCCCAACGTAAGCCAAACTCTCGCAAACGCTATGGATCGCATTTTTGTACTGCATGCTGACCACGAGCAAAATGCGTCCACCTCCACAGTGCGCTTGTCTGGCTCGTCAGGCACCAATCCATTTGCTGCTATAGCGGCAGGCATTTCTACGCTATGGGGCCCTTCTCACGGCGGCGCCAACGAAGCCGTATTGGAAATGCTGGAAGAGATTGGCACAGTTGCCAATATTGAATCTTGCGTTGCACGCGCCAAAGACAAAACTTCTGGCTTCCGCTTGATGGGCTTTGGTCACCGCGTCTATAAAAACTTTGACCCACGAGCCAAAGTGATGAAGCAAACCTGCGATGAAGTTTTAGGCGAATTAGGCTTGGAAAATTCTCCATTGCTGGCGATTGCTAAACGTCTTGAGCAAATCGCACTGGAAGACCCTTACTTCATCAGCAAAAAGCTTTATCCGAATGTGGATTTCTACTCGGGCATCATCTTGAAAGCCATTGAGATCCCCACCGAGATGTTCACCGTAATTTTCGCCTTAGGTCGCGCTGTTGGCTGGTACGCTCACTGGGACGAAATGGTTAGCACCTCATACAAAATCGGCCGCCCGGTCAGTTATACACTGGCAGCGTGAAACGCGACTATCCAAAAAAAGTAAAGACCAAGTCAGCTAAATAAATATTTTTAGCGCAATAAAAAAGGCCGCAAATCGCAAGATTGCGGCCTTTCTTATTTATTTCATCGAATACTTATTCGTCAAATATATTGTCGTCATCTTCTTCATTCGCTTCCAGCTGTTCACGCGGGGTACGCACGGCAGCGCGAGCCAATATTTCCACATAAAAACTATCGCCACCAGCTTTTGCAACCACATCCATTTGCTTGGTGATCTCACCCAAATGCAAAGCTTCTGCAGCTTCTGCGGTCACACCAAATTTGCAATCGAACGCCCAGTAATTAGCACCATAGGGCAAGGTTTTACGCTTTTCGCGCTTAACATACTTACGCACTTCGTTGCTTGATGGAATTCAACAAGCGGTCGCTGTTTTTACCCTCAATATGGAGCTTAAACGTCTTTTTCATGAGTTACCTTTTAAAACACTCTTTTTGGTTAAAGCAGATGGAATGAAAGCACATCTGATCAGAATAACAAAATAGGCCTACATGGCGTGCGCGCATGGTAACACGACAACTACGATACCGCTGAACGCATTAAGCCCTCACCTCTCGCGATGCCGAACGGCAAAAAAATACCCCGAGGATATCCAGGGCATTTTAGACTGGGAGCATTTTTCAGGCAGTTAAATACTTGTACAATTTATAACCATCTTCTTCGTGCGAACTCAAATCCAGCCCCAAGGATTCTTCATCTTTAGACACACGCAAACCGCCGGTTAAGATACCAGATCAATTTTCAGCAACAAATACGTTAACTGCCACGATAAACACTAAGGTAGCAACAATACCAATCAACTGAACTTTCAACTGCTGCCCCATAGTTTCTATACCCGCCGCAAAAACCAAGGCCACTGAATGCACCTAATTGTGTGGACGCAAAAATACCACCATAAACGTACCGAGAATACCGCCCACGCCGTGTCACTGGGAAAACATCAAGCGAGTCATCAATTTTCCATATGCGCTTTTCCAGTTGCGTCGCATAAAGAAACAGATAACACCCGCCGCCAAACCAATCACAATCGCGCCGCCTGATCCCCAACATAACCAGAGGCTGGGGTTATAGTACCGAGACCCAGCAACCATACCCGTTAACTATACCCTAACACGCTTGGCTCCACTGTACTTGATCCATTCAATTGACCATCCGAGGCCAAGCGCACAGGCTGCCGCCGACTAAAATGCGTTACGCAGCATCGCCGTGGCGGCACTACCGTGGCTAGCGCAGGGCTCTTCTACCGTTACGTCAAACCAGCCCACCCAGAAGGTCACCTGCACCGGTAACCACCATCAGTCATATTAATATTGGCAGCGGCCACTGCTGCTGACACGAGGAAGCTCATTTCCGCTGGCCACGCTATCAAACCGGCAAGCCCCTGCTGGCCTACAGCCGGCGCCCGCAGATAGTGGCCAGCAACTGCTCACCGCCACCGCAGAAATCAGAGCAGATGGGCCTACTGGTTTGAACAACCCAGGCAGACACTAACTCCACACCCGAAGAGCGACACACAGGCTGCACAGCAAGCAGTAGCACCCAAGCCTCGGGGGAAGAGTCAGCATCTGGCAGAACTCAGCCGTTCACGCAGGCACCCACAATTAACTGCCGGTGTGCTACCAGCGAAGGGATCATTTGAATACATCGCAAACAAGGTTAACTGCGGGATATCACCCCAAAGATCATCCTTTTTCAGATGGAGGCCAAAAACAGCTTTACTAAAATCACCGATGTCATTACATTGACCGCAGGAGCCAAGATGAGCCGAGCTGTAACCACAATCAAAGCAACGAGGCGATCGGGCCGCAATGGCAAGCTATTGCATTAATGCACCGCTAGCACGTTTTTTACGCGCCAAACCGACAACGCCAAGCTTCCGGCAAACAAGTCATAATCAATATAAACGCTGGCGGATTAACATCAAAGCAGGTATTGGCAATATTAATAGCACGGTACATGGAGACGGTACTCACAGCCGCAGCAACTGGCTTAGCGATGTGTAACCGCTACTGCACGCTATAAAATTAAAAAAATAGTCTTCTTCATAATCACGCCTTATGTTTTTTTACTCGTCACTTAACGTGCAAGCTTTATAGAATGATAAAACTGCCCCAAATTGATTCAACACCGCTTTTTTAAAAAGCGGAGTTTTTTCAACAAAAGGGAGTTAAATACGCCTAGTTTTAAGGAATAGAATCCCAAAGAAGCAGATAACAAAACACCGGCAAGGAAAGACGCGTTAGCGCAATCAATACTGACGGCGCTAAAAGCAGGTATACTTAACTAACAGCCTCCGCGGGGGGGACCGTTGCGCGAGGTGGATAGGGTATCAGGCCATTTTACTCAGATGCTTGATTTAAATGGCAAAAACTGGGCATTAATCGCTAATTTTTTAGCAAGCAGGAAACTCCTTTAGCCGAACTTCCCCCTCCCTTAACAACTCCCAAAGTTTCCGAATGACGACTTACCTCTTCCCGATATTTCCTTTGGAGAATATGCCAGCACTAATCATACCTAAGTATTTTATACTTATAAATCATATACTTACCTTCCGTTCTCCCCCTTTCCCCTTCTTTTTATTTCTTCCCAATATCTAATTTTCTTATCTCCTTCTTTCCATTTTCCTCCCTCTTTCCCTCTTCCCTCCCATTTCAATAAAATCATGGCAGATAGAACTGTATAATTTGCACCATTAATGAACATACAACAACAAGACAGCACAAAACCGAATCATATTGCACCATTTATTATAAAATCCAGTAATTTACCGCTCAGGACGGAAGTCATTGACCGCCTTCCGTAAGCGTGAAGCAACCTTGGGATTATCGCCATAAGCCAACTGCTCGTACAATTCTATTAACTCACCGAGCGGTCTCGATAATTCAGGCTTACTCAACATCACTCGCTCAACAAAATGCCGGGGCGTTTCGCTTACCAAAGGACTAAAGCCACAAACCTTAAGCTTCTTACAGAGCTGTAAATAAATAAGAGATGTTTCAGACAAATTCGGTTTGCGATTGCGCAAGAACAAAATCGCAAGCAGTAAAATACCAAAACCTGAACCGCTAACAACCACCAAGACCGCAATTCGTAGTGGCGACACCTCACCCAAAACCTGCTCCAGCAGAGTAGCTTGTTGGCTTGAGTCATAATTCATTACCCACTGCACCCAGGTTAAGTTAACCGCGTCCCACTGCTCGCGCATAAGCAACAGAACTCTTATAGATGAACCAAAGGGCTTAGCTAATAGCTGGCGATCAGTCGCCGAAAGCGACTGCTCAATACCTTTTTGTATTCGCTCTGGCGCAACAGCAGCAGTTGGGTCAAACATCACCCAGCCACGCCCTTCCAACCAAACCTCCGCCCATGCATGAGCATCGCGCTGACGAACTGTGAGCGAGCCATCCACCGAACTTATATCACCGCCCTGATAGCCAACCACTACTCGCGCAGGCACACCTGCAGCGCGCATAAAAAACACAAAACTACTGGAGAAATGTTCACAAAAACCTTGACGAGAATTCCATAAAAAATCATCTACCGCATCAACACCCAGTGCCGGTGGTTTTAAGGTGTAAAAAAAACGTTGGTTGTAATAAGCAAATATTTTTTCAATTAATTTTTCTGGACTGCCGGTTTCTGCAAACCACGCTTGCGCTCGCTCGTGGGTTTTAAGATTACCGTTTTGGGGAATGAGTTTATTTTGCTCTAACTCTTCTGGGCTAATTTCATTGAGCTGATAATCAAGCGACGCTTTAACCTTATAGCTCATGCGATCATTCACAGGTTCAAATGCAAACAAGCGCATGTCGCGCGCAAAACCAATATTCTCCGGCCAGCGCTTAGGCGCTGCTAAAGAATATAACCAAGGCTGACCACTGGCCTCTGCAATAAGAGTGTATTCAATTGACTCATCCCTATGTTCAAGATGCAACTGCAATTTATTACTGGCTTGATTTAAATAATTTCCTGACTTTTGTTCACGACTCTGCGACCAGCGCCGACCGTCAAAAAATGAAAAAACCAAGCTGCGCCAATACAATTTTTCGCGCGCAGGTGTGTCACCTACAAAACTAACACGAAATGCCAATTCATTAGATTCCATTAACTCGGTAAAATCACCGGGCGGCATAGAATCGCTCATACCGGTTTTGGATTGCTGTGGCGATGGCACTGCCCAAAAAGACCCCATGCGAGGCATAACCACAAACAAGATAAGCATAAAAAGAATAGCTTGTGCAATATATAAAAGCTAGCGCGAATATCCTGCCACACTCCCCCACCCACAGATTTTTTATAAAGCTGCATCAGGTTGCGCATAGCAGCGTTAAGCAACCTAAACCATAAAACGCTGCCAGAAAATGGTTAAACTCAATGAATTGTGCCGCAAGAATAAACAGCGCAATAAAAATCAACAGTACAAAATCCTTTCTGTTTTTTAATTCCAAGAGTTTAAGAATAAAGCCTATTAACAACAGGCTAACCATAGACTCAAAACGAAAACTAGCCACCCAAACTCAAAAACAAAGCACCGCAACACACGGCAACTAATAAAGTTTTGCGTTTTACACTGGGGTAATTCCAAGCGCCTTGAAAAATCCTCCAACGCCAAACCGCATACCATCACCCATACCACTGCAATCCAAATAGAGGCGGTCACAAAATGCGGCGCCAAAATAAAAATTTGAGTTATCAGCAACCACGCCAAGCTTTTGCGTGCGATGTGGTTCATCTTGAATTGAGCTTTCTAGTAAATATCATTTGCTCGCCTTTTTAATAATTCGCTAGCACTTCTAATCATTTCCTAGCCAACCAAATAGTGCCAACGCGGTAGAGCGCATTTAAACAGGACATCGCCCGTCCCTATATCAATGGTTACATTCGGCAAACGCAAACCAAACTCAATATTCTGATCCGCAAAATGGTTTACCCAATAGCTCAGATGCGATAATGCCAATTCGGTATCACGCACGTTTAATGCCTGCCAATCCAACCAATAGTTGCTCACTTTGCAAGGCGCGATAATCTTTTAGGTACATACCTGACCACGCGCAAATTGCTTCCACGCAATTTGCGACAAGAGTGAGCCGGGTTGATAGGTTTGAAACCCCTGAAACTCATCACCGCGCTGTACAGACCTTAAATACCGTCTTCACCCTGCCCCACACCCAATGGCGGTTGATCGCAAGCAATAGGTCTAGGGAAAATTAAAGCACGATGATTTAACTCTATGTAAGCCCAAACACGAATCAACCCAAAGGGGAAATAACTTTTTAATACTATGCGAGGCAACTTTAACCAACCGCGATGGCAAGCAATTGCATGAAGACGAACTGAGGTGGGTTTACCCGCAATAATATCGGCGCGAACGGGGTTTTCATTATCAATACTTAGCAACAAGCCGTGATGCGCAGATTCATACACAGAACTGATTTGTATATCGAAAGGGGCAAGCTCGCCCACCGCTGCCTGTTGCCGAGCCTCAGATGTGAAAGTAAGACCGAGAAAATTTTTAAAGGCGTGAATAACAGAAACCAGCATGACGCTGGTTAAAAAAAATGAGAGCCCAAGAATTAAATTGTTTTGGTAGTTGGTGCCCAAAATCCAAATCAATAACACAGTGAATAAAAAAGCCAAGCCCTGCTTACTGGGGAACACATAAATAGTGCGATGTTGCAAAACCACTTGATCTGCACGCGGCGAGCGTTTTGCAGCCCAACGCTGAAAATAATTTTGTCGTGATTTCAGTTGAAGCAAAAGCTGAATCCTCTGTTAGAGAGCAGCAATAATAAATAACCAAAAATTAGCTTGCCACTACTGGCACCGCCGCCAAAATTTTCTTCGCTAACACGTCTTGCGCTAACTGCTGCGCTGCGCCTTTTACAATAATGCGATGCGCCACAACGGACGCAACAAATACTGTACATCCTCCGGCACCACATAAGCGCGTTCATGCATAAACGCCCAAGTTTTGGTGGCCTTTATTACACGCCATAGCACCGCGCGGGGAGAGCCCCACCAAAACATCATCGGACGTGCGGGTAAAGTGCACCAAACGCTGCACATAATCCACCAAACTTTCAGAAACTTTTATCGCATTAATCGCGCGCTTTATTTCGGGAATTTTATCCGGCGTTAAACTCACACGCAGTTGTGCTAATTGATCGCGAGGGTCGCCACCCTTTAAATAATAATTTTTCAGTGTCTGCGTCTGGGTAACCCAAACTGATACGCATTAAAAAGCGGTCTAGTTGCGACTCTGGAAGAGGATAGGTTCCCATTTGCGACATAGGGTTTTGCGTTGCGATAACAAAGAAGGGTTGCGGCAATTCGTAGGTCGTCCCTTCGTTGGTAACTTGGCGCTCTTCCATCAGCTTCTAATAATGCGCTTTTGCGTTTTAGGCGTAGTGCGATTAATTTCATCGGCCAATAACACTTGCGTAAAAATTGCGCCTTTATGAAAAGTAAATTTTTGTTGTTGCGGATCAAAAATAGAAAGCCCAAGAATATCGGCTGGCAACATATCACTCGTAAACTGCACACGGTTGTAGCTGAGACCTAAAACTTTAGCGAGTGCATGGGAAAGCGTGGTTTTACCCATGCCGGGTAAGTCTTCAATCAGGAGGTGCCCATCAGCTAAGAGGCACGCTAGCGCGAGCTTAATTTTGTCATCTTTACCAAGGAGGACGCGACCAATTTCATTGACGAGCACTTCAACAAATTTTCTCACGGAAGCTTCCTTATTTTTAATTTTGTTACTTGGTGATACTCACGCAATTTACAGATTGGATTCCGGCATTTTCTTAAGCATCCGTAGTGCAGGACGACCCACACGGATGTGGAAGTGCATCCGAAGTGACAGGCTCGCGTAAGCAAACGTCCATGCCTACAGGAACGTATCTACGACGAGTCTACCTGAGAATGCCGCAAATCCATGACACGATAAACCATTTTTAAAGCGTGGATAAACCACGCTCTAAATCCGCAATCAAATCTTTTACCGACTCAAGTCCTACTGAAATGCGAACCAAATTTTCAGTAATACCCGCCTCTGCTTTTTGCTCTGGCGATAAACGGCCATGAGTTGTAGTAGCCGGGTGAACGATAGTGGTTTTAGTATCGCCAAGGTTTGCAGTAAGCGACATGATTTTAGTCGCATCAATCACTTTCCACGCGGCTTCACGCTCACCTTTCACACGGAAAGATAAAACACCACCAAAAGCAGATTGTTGTTTCGCCGCAAGCTCGTGCCCAAAGTGTGATGGCAAGCCCGCATAAAATACTTTTTCAACCTTTGGATGCGCATGCAACCACTGCGCAAGTTCAAGTGCATTGCGCGAGTGATGCCTCCATACGCAAACTTAGGGTTTCCAAACCTTTTAAAAATATCCACGCATTAAAGGGGCTCAAGCTTGGGCCCGCGCTGCGAATAAAGCCAACCACTTCATCTACTAATACTTTTGGCCCAGCGACCACACCACCAAGGCAACGGCCCTGACCATCAATATATTTCGTGGCCGAGTGCACAATTAAATCTGCACCTAATTCTAATGGGCGCTGCAATGCTGGTGTACAGAAACAGTTATCGACAACCAATAATGCGCTGTGCGCATGAGTGATATCGGCAAGGCGCTGAATATCAATCAACATCACACAAGGGATTCGATGGCGTTTCAACAAACACGATTTTAGTTGCAGGCGTAAAAGCCGCGTCCCAAGCTGCATAATCCGTTGGCGCAACAAAGTAGTTGTTACACCAAATTTTTGCATAAATTTGGTAAGCAAAACGGTGGTAGTACCAAACACACTGCGCGAGCAAACAATATGATCGCCCGATTTTAATAAGGCGATGCAAGTGCTAAGAATGGCCGCCATGCCAGATGAAGTACCCACCGCAGACTCTGCACATTCAAGCGCCGCAATACGCTCTTCAAAAGCGCGTACCGGTAGGATTGGTGTAGCGCGAATAAACATTGCCTGCTTGGGCACCAGAAAAGCGGTCTGCCGCTTCTGCGCGCTGCCAAATACATAACCTGGATGTTAAAATAATGCTTCACTGTGCTCACCTTCGTGCGTGCGCACTTGCCCCTGCGCGTACAGCAAGCGTTTCTAATTCCCACAATTCTACTGATACCATGTTTTTTTTTTTTTTAGAAAAAACCAAAAAAAAAAAAAAAAAGAAAAAAAAAAAAAAAAAAAAAAAAAAAATTTTCACCTTTATCTCTCATAATGTTTACAGAGATCCTGACATAAGATAATTTTTCAGGCAAGTATGATTTAGAATTCGAAACCCGAGGCATCGATGCCGACAGGGGCTACACCGGATGTATTTATGCATTTTCGAATTCCAAAAAGCGGTGCTTGCAATCAGACGAGTTACTAACACAAGGCTTCACTGTTTTTTTCAAATTAACCCATAGCGCCGTTATGCAACCCCATCGGGGGCTTCGCTGGCTTTTGCCGGATTTTTTTCCCCGCTTTCGCAGAGTCGTTACGCGCAGCGGCTTCAATTTTTCTAAATATTCTTTACTTACACATCACCACCAATGTATTCGCCGGTAAATACCGCACAATCAAATTCGGTGACTTTGTGATTACCTTCCGTTCAGAAGCTGCAATTAAATCCGCAAGATCTTGATAAATTAACCAATCAGCACCAATTTCACGACACTTCTTCATCGGTACGACCGTGCGCAATTAACTCTTTGGTGGTAGGCATATCAATGCCGTATACATTAGGATATTTAACCGCAGGTGCCGCAGAGGCAAAATACACTTTACGCGCACCGGCATCGCGCGCCATTTCAATAATTTGTTGACAGTAGTGCCGCGTCGCAATGGAATCATCTACCAATAAAACATTCTTGCCTTTAAATTCCAATTCAATGGGATTCAATTTTTGGCGCACTGATTTTTTGCGCTGTTGCTGGCCGGGCATAATAAAAGTGCGGCCGATGTAACGATTTTTCACCAAACCTTCGCGGAACCTTCACGCCGAAACGTTGCGCAAGCGCCTGCCCTGCTACACGGCTTGAATCGGGGATTGGAATAACTACATCAATATCGTGATCGGGTCTCTCGCGCAAAATTTTATCGGCTAATTTTTCGCCTTGACGCAAACGCGCCTTATAAACCGAAATGCCATCCATAATAGAATCAGGGCGAGCAAAATAAACGTGTTCAAAAATACACGGCGCCAAGCGCGAATGCTTTGCGCATTGGCGACGGTGTAATTGACCTTCTTCGGTTACATAAATAGCTTCACCTGGCTCTACGTCATCAATAAAATGAAAACCTAATACATCCAGCGCAACGCTTTCTGAGGCAACCATATACTCAGTGCCATCTTCCGTTTCACGCGTGCCATACACCAAAGGAGCGAATACCATTAGGGTCGCGGAAAGGCAATCAAACCATAACCTGCAATCAAACTCACTACAGCATAACCACCGCTAATGCGATTGTGCACGCCAGAAATAGCTTTTTAAAATATCATCGGGCGTTGGTTTTTAATTTGCCTTGTAATTGCAACTCGTGCGCAAATACGTTGAGCAACACTTCTGAATCTGAATCGGTATTGACATGACGCAAATCAGTTTTAAATAAATCTTCACTGAGTTTTTCTGTATTGGTGAGATTACCGTTATGTGCAAGAGCAATACCGTAAGGCGTGAGTTCTTCATAAAAAACGGCTGTGCCATCGTAATGCCAGAACTGCCTGCCGTTGGGTAACGCACATGGCCAATGCCCATGCTGCTAACCAAGCGCTGCATATGGCGGGTTCTAAAAACATCTTGCACAAGACCGTTGGGGCTTTTTGTTGCGCCATGCGGCCATCCTGACATGTGACTATACCGGCAGCATCCTGACCGCGGTGTTGGAGTATGGTTAGTGCATCCCATACAACTGAACATTGACATCGCGCTTTACTTACAATACCTACAATGCCGCACATACTTGCTCACCTATTTAAATAGCTAATTAAACAGCTAAAAGAAAATTAAAAAACACTAAGAATTAAATAATAATAATAGTAACGTATAGCGAAAAAAAAAAAAAAAAAGCATAAAAAAAGCGCTTATAACGAAAAAAAATAATAAATTTTGCACTTAAACTGCACGCCACCTCTGCCGTTTTTTCCGGCGTGCTTAATAAACCTAACACCCATTTTGTAAGATTGCCCAAACCATTTTGTACTGCAGATTGATAGGGCGAAAAATAAGGAATTAGGCTGGATTGCGCAAACCAAGGATCATTTTTGATAGGCACGTAATTCGGCACATAAATCAAAAACACCAGTACGATTAAAACGCCGCGCGCAAAGCCGAATAGCATACCGATAAGCCGATCTGTACCCGATAAGCCGGTGGCTTTTACAATTAAACCGATTAGAAAATTGAGCAAAGCGCCGATGAGTAGTACACCAATAAAAACCAACGCAAAGGCGGTTATAGACCGCAATGAAGGTGTAGAAATTAGGTTTGCCAAGAAGATTTCAAAACGACTGCTAAACACATTAGCAACAACTAAAGCCACTATCCAAATAACAAGTGATAAGGCTTCTTTGATAAATCCACGTGCGAGACTGAAAACACTGGATAAGCTTAAAACGATTACTATGGCCCAATCTGCCCAATTCATGTGCCCATATTCCCCGCTTTACAGTTCACTAGATTACTGAGGACGCGCATTTTAGCAGAGCCGCCGCTTATCAAACAGTTCTTTAAGCGATACTCTTCAATCGATACTATGCAATCAATGACTATGCAATCAATACTCATTAAGCGATGCCATTCAGTGATAGCAAGGCAATCGCTCAAATATGAAAAGTTATGGCTGAAAAACGCATAACCATGGATTTCACTTTTAAGCGACGATCCATTTGCTCTTTAAGTGCCAAGGCCTGATTTTTATCCAATTTAGGGCCAATATAAACACGGCTGATCGCACTAGTGCCGCTGACTGTAGTGCGCACATAGGCTTTTTGGCCATCGGCCTGTAAATCATCGCGCAATTTATTCGCAGCTTCTTTGGTAGTGAAACTGCCAACCTGCACCACCCAGGCATCCGGCAAACCCTTTTGATTCAACGGCATAGCGGGCACAGAGGAAGTTGCTTGCACAGTGGTGGATGTAAGTGCAGCGGCACCGGCAGCGGATGAAACAAGGTTTTGTTGATGCGTTCGAACTTACACCAACTGCACGTAGCCGCTACCGCAGTATTTGAAACAGTAATCTCAGACGGAGGTAATTCTGCTACAGATTCGCTCGGTAAAAACATAGTGTCGGGCGCGGGTGCAGGCTCTATATTAGGCACCGGCTGAGGCGATTTAAACTCTTCTGCTGCCACATTAGGCGATGTGGGAATCTGCGATTTGGTACTGACCTGATACTCGCGTTTTTCTTTGAAAAAACTAGGCAGCACTAACACCGCAATTGCGGCTAACACGGCGGCGCCAATTAGGCGATGTTTTAATGTGTATCTCACTGAAAACCTCGGGAAACCTGTGAATCCGCCTGCATATAAAGCCAAAGCAGCAGCAACGGTAAAAAATGAACCAAAGACTAGAATACGATCTTGTGGTAGCGCATGAGTTAATATTTCACGCATTAACTGTTGTATATCGCCAGCAGCTTTAACCTGCAGATTAAATACCGCCAAATTCTCTGCCAAAGCCATCGGCGTGGCTGCACGCGGAATATCGGCAAGATCCAGTAAATACCATTCATCCACTAAGACAGCCAAATTAGCCAAGCTAGCGCTGCGATCTTTATCACTCATCATTGCAACTACTGCGAAGGTTTTTCCAGCCACAGGCTCGGCACGCAAACGCTTGGCAAAATATTCAGTGGCAGCGGGATTGTGAGCGACATCCAAAACAAATTCGCGCCCTTGGAAAACCAATTTTTGAAACCGCCCCGCTAACACCAAATTTAACAAGCACTGTTCAATTTGGTCGTTAGTTAATTCAATCGTTAATAATTGTACTGCTTGCAACGCCGCCGCCATGCTCGGCAAAGGTAAATGAGGCGCGCGCATTAATGGCAAATGTACATGATCTCCAGCCGCCGTCTTGCCTTGCCTTCGCCACTGCCATGTTTTCTCTTGCACCGCGAATGAAAAATCGCATCCGATAAAATGGGAACGGGTGTTTAATTGTTTTGCCAAAGCTACAATCGTTTGCGGAGATTTGGATCAGCACAAATGAAAAACTGTTGCTCACGCAATATGCCTGCTTTTTCGCGGCCAATATCTTCGCGGTTATCGCCCAACCAATCTTGATGATCAATCGCGATAGAAGTAATCACGGCGACATCTGCAGCAATAATATTAACAGCATCAAGCCGCCCACCAAGGCCAACTTCCAATACAAAATAATCAACATCTTGCTGCTTAAAAATAACTAAGGCAGCGAGCGTGCCGTATTCAAAATAGGTGAGGCTAACTTCGGCAGCTGCTTTTTTTTTTTTTAGAGATTATTTCAAAAGCGGCACAAAAATTAATTCATCTGCAACGGGCTTACCATTGATTTGAATCGCTCAGCGTAATGCAGAAGATGTGGCGAGGTATAACCCCACCGAAAACCCTGCAGTGTCGTAGCAGGCCTGCCGTTGCAGACGCAAGAGCCTTTACCATTGGTACCGGCGACGGTAATTACTTTTGCACGAGGATTGAGTAGACTAAGCGCTCGGCAACTGTCGGATGCGATCTAAACCGAGATCGATTTCTTTGGGATGGCTCTGCTCAAGCCACCCCAACCACTCTGCTAATGATGAAAATCTCATGCGCGTGCGAATTAATTCAACACAGGGCGATGCGTAAATTTAGCGAGGAAGAGGCAAGTTTATCGCGCATATCGCGGCGATGAATAATTAAATCAATAGCGCCATGATCCAACAAAAACTCTGCGCGCTGAAAACCTTTTAGGTAATTTTTGACGAATAGTCTGCTCAATAATACCGGGGCCAGCGAAACCTGCACGCGAACCTGGCTCAGCGATATTTAAATCGCCCAAAAGCGCCAAGCTGGCAGAAACACCGCCGTACACAGGGTCAGTCATTACCGATATATAAGGCGTACCCTGCATTTTCAAGCGCTCAATAACTGCAGAGGTTTTTGCCATTTGCATCAAAGAAATTAAGGCTTCTTGCATGCGTGCCGCCAGTGGCAGAGAAACACACAAAGGGAATATTTTCTTTTAGGGCGATAGTAGCTGCGCGCGTAAAACTTTTCACCCACACATACCCCCATTGAGCCGCCGTGAAACGCAAACTCAAAAGCAACTGCAACAATCGGCATGCCTTTTAAGTTCACCGCATAGCAACCAAGGCATCTTTTTCGCCACGTTTCTTTTTGCGCCGCAGCCAATCGGTCTTTGTATTTTTTAACGTCTTTAAATTTTAAGCGATCAATTGGCTCACGTCAGTGGCCAATTCTTTACGTTTGCGGTCTAAGAAAATATCCAAGCGCGTGCGCGCACGAAGGCGCATGTGGTGATCGCACTTAGGGCAAACATCCAAGGTTTTTTCCAGCTCAGGCTTGTATAAAACGGCGTCGCACTTAATGCATTTTTCCCACAACACCTTCTGGAACTTTTTACGTTTAGCTTCTGAACGAGCAGCAATACTCGGAATAATTTTTTCTAACCAACTCATCGTGAAATCTCTTTTGGCTTGTTAGTTTTTTTTGATTAACAACTAGCACTCCGCAAGTACTAGCTGCCGTTAAAAAAATACCTCTGCTAAAAAACGCAGTTAAAATACTGTTTAGCGTTTAAAGGCTATCAATTGCGGCGCTATGCCGCCAATAATTCCACCCAATTCAGATGCAATCACTACTGCAGGCTGCCCTGCCAATGAGCCCATTTTTTCTACCAGCACGCTGCCAATCACAACACCATCGGCCAATTGTGCAACTGCTTTTGCTGTTGCTGGGTCTTTAATACCAAAACCAACACAAACCGGTAAATCTGTTAGCTGACCAAAAGCCGCAAGCTTGGATTTCAATCATCAACATCCAAAATGACCTGCGCCCGTTACGCCTTTTAATGAAACATAATACAAAAATCCACTCGCATGCTCTGCAATTTTTGCGCACGTGCGACTGTGGTGGTTGGCGCCAACAAGAAAATATTGTCTAGACCCACTGCATCTAAAGCGCCTTTTAAAACCACAACTTCTTCTGGCGGCAAATCTACCGTGAGCAAACCATCAACGCCAGCTTCAGCGGCAGCCGTTGCAAAAGCTTGATAGCCGAAACGCTCAACGGGGTTTGCATAGCCCATCAACACAATGGGTGTTTTGTTATTAGTTTGACGAAATTGTTTCACTAATTCCAAAGTGCCTTTAAGGCTGGTGTTATGAGCCAAAGCGCGCTCGTGGCCTTTCTGAATCACTGGACCTTCTGCCATAGGATCAGAAAAAGGCACGCCTAATTCAATCACATCTACACCTTTTGCAACCATTTCATGCATACATGGCAAGGTAACTTCTGGCTGCGGGTCACCATTAACAATATAGGCAACCAACAATTTTTTACCGGCCGTTTTTGCTTCGGCTACACGCTTTTGAATACGACTCATCGCTACATTTTCCTGTTCTTTTACTTTGCGTAGGCTATTAGACAGTGATGCC
>JAXHOG010000064.1:0-12371 GCA_034519605.1 Marinagarivorans sp. | reverse complement strand
GCAGGCGGATCCGACTATCGATGGCGCTACCAGTGTGGGTGGGTTTAATCGTTATGCCTATGTTAAAAATAATCCGTTGAATGCGGTGGATCCTACGGGGTATTGGTCGTTATCTAAATCGTTAAAGCGTATGTGGAATGATATTCGGCCTTATGTGGCGGCGATTGTGGCAATTGTGGCGACGGTTTTATGCGATGGTGCGATAGCTTGTGGGGAATTTGCCTATTTGTGGATTGGGGGCATCTCGGCTGCGACGGGGGCGGCGGCTAATGGCGCAAATTTACGACAAATAATAAAAGCGGCAGGTATTGGCGTGTTAAGTGCCGCTGCCTTTAATGGCGTTTCAAAGGCTATCCCTAGTTCAAAGGTGGCAACTACCACTAACACCATTCGTGTTGGCAAAGGTATGTGGATGTCGAGTACAAACTTCGCCAAGCTTGTGGTCGCGCAGGGCATGGTGGGCGGTGCTATGTCGGTATTGCAGGGTGGTAAGTTTGGGCATGGTTTTGTGAGTGCCGGATTCTCGAAGTTAACAACCCCGCTTGTTTTGGATATGGGTAATACCTTTGCCGAGGGTTTTGCCAGTGCTATGGTAGGCGGCACGGTTTCGGAGATGACGGGGGGTAAGTTTGCCAATGGGGCGACTACGGCGGCGTTTTTGTATGCGTTTAATGCGGCGACTTCGGCTGTGGTGGATGCACATGAGGGAATAGGCGTAACGGAAAAATCGACTTCGCAAGATCTGAAAGGAAACCACAGGTATGTTTTGCGAACTGCCCTTTGTGCGCTGTCAACAAGTTGTACTCCTGATAATGTTTTTAACGATGTAAACAAGTTATCAGTTCCGTTTACGGATGAATATCATGATGGCCATCATTCGCTGGCAGGTGGAAATCCTATTGAGCATATCGCAGATTTTGATAAGAGAATTGCGTGGAATATCGCGAAACCAGGCCATATATTTCCAGGCTACGTAGCTCATCAAGTGGAAGTACATAATAATATTGTGTATGTAACGTCGCTCGGGGTCGGGGCACCCGTGATGCCTGGCTCACCAATGTCACCAATTTATGCTTCTGCTAATAACGTAGTTGGAAGTATGGCTTTTGGAGGTATGCATAATGACCTTAAGAAAATGTACTAGCTTGGTACTGGCGTTTGCTGCTGTGGCGGGCTGTGGAACGAAAAGCAAGAGTGTTGAAACTGTTGCGGTATTTAATTGCAAGCTGGCGAGCGGCGTGTCTGTCGTGAAAGCAAAAGAAGCCGTGAAAAATCAGATTACCTCTCAAGGCCTGACTGCGCTTGAGGGTGATCAATCGTCATTAGAGCAAATTTCTGGACGCAAAGGAGTTGCGTTTCATTTATGGGTGGTAGTGATGCTGGTAGGGATGTTTTGACAGTGCAGAATTTGTCAAATTCAGAGCATTTTTTTTTTCTCATTACGTGAAAACTTATGAGTTTTTACAAGCAGGGCTTCAGTTACCCATTTTTACCGCATGCGAAAAAACTAAAGGCTAGCCTCAAAGGATTGAAAGAAAAAGAAATCGGGGTCAGGCCTTAAATCGGAAATCGGGGTCAGACCTTACATTTGACATTCAACAAACAAAAGGACAGGCGCTTATTAAAAAGAAAAACCTAAAAAACAAAATTATTGGTGCTCGTCGTTAGTTGATTTTCGTGTTTAAAACCGATTAACCAAGTTTGGTTATAAACCATCAATTTTAAGCATTAAAAGCAATAACATCACCCAGCTAAAAACCTCGCCGTGCGAGGTTTTTTTATTTTTTGCGTTAGTTTTTAATATTAGGTCGCAGGCTTGCGCCGCTTTTTGGCAAAGAGGATTTGGTATTGTTGCTCAAAGTGTTGGGTGCGCAGTAGCCAATCTTTAATGTCGAGGTTGAGGCGTTTTACTATTGGCGGGAGGTTGTGATTTATGTAGCCTTTTTTGTCGTCACGAATGATTCTGCCGTGCATGGATGCACTAATGCAGCGGCGGCAGGATGCCGAAGAGCTGCCCGTGGCATCGACTAGTTCTAAATATTCTTTGGCATCAAATAAAATCCCTAGCTGTTCTTGGTTGGTTAAACCGCCCTCAAATTTAGCGAGGGGTTTTAGCGGTAAATTAAAGCGCTTAAGCTCTTCTATTTTTGTTTGGCCTTGAATTGCTGCCGCTAAATCAAAGGTTTGATGAATGCGTTCTTTAATGCTTGTGTAATCGGATGTTTCGGGCGTTGCGGCCATTTGTGCTCGGAGGGGATTTAAATCAACGTAAACCATCGCGCAGCAGACAAAGCAGGACAGGCACCCTTAGCTATGTTAAATAAACTGGCTGATCTAATCAGTTTTGCCAATGTGCTTACTTAACGCTCGCTATCCAAAATGGCTCGAAACCAAACAGCAGGACAGGCACTCATCAAAAGTAGTAAACAGCAGGCAGTACGGTTTACGAATATGCCAAGGGCAACCATGCCGTTAGCAAAGCGGGCACCCGCACCTTTGTGTACGACGCCAACGGCAATGCTACTGTCGAGAAAATCGGCACCTCGGTAGAAAAAACCTTTGTTTATAGCGCTAAAGATCAAGCCACCCAAATAAAAACCAAAACCCACACGAGCGATTTTTATTACGGCACCAGTGGCCGCTTTAAACGTGTAGATACCGATGCCAGCGGCAACAAAACCACCACCTTGTATGTGGGTGGGGTCGAGAAGGTGATTAATGCCGATGCCAGCATCGACTTTAAACGCACCATTGGTGGCGTGGCGCAGGTTACGCACCGTGTCGCGAGTAATGGTGCATTAGGTGCGGGCGATTATAAGTATCTCCATAAAGATCACTTAGGCTCTATTACCGCCATTACCTATGGTGGCGGCACGCAAAAAGGCCAAGTGTTCCAGCGTATGGCGTTTGACCCTTGGGGCGCGCGGCGCGAAATTAGCAATAACAAAGTCAGCGCTAAGCTGTTACCCCAAACCAGCGTATTAGCCACCTTTGCCAAAACCGCAAAACCCATTACCAACCGAGGTTTTACCGGGCACGAGATGCTGGACGAAGTCGGCATTATTCATATGAATGGCCGTATTTATGATGCGACCATTGGCCGGTTTTTGCAGGCCGGATCCGACTATAGATGGCGCCACCAGCGTGGGCGGATTTAATCGTTATGCCTATGTTAAAAATAATCCGCTCAATCAATGGGGTCAGACTCCATTGATTTAAACTTTCAAATTCAAATAGGCTGCTGATTTTCTATCGCCACCACGTGCTCGCGGTGCTGTAACCCTTCCAGTTTTTGCTTCAATCTTTGCTTTAAATCTATCGCTACCCAACACCCAAGATTTATTGGTGGATTCGCGAATATCCTCCAGCGTTTTTTCGCTGATGCGCGTTTTGAATAGCGCACGGTAAGCGGCTTGGCGTGTACTGGTATCCGCACCCAATAATACATATTCATTGTGCGGTACCAAAGCGCCCTGCTCATCATTCGTGCCCAATGCATTTAGGGCATAGCTAGACCACGGGTATTCGCTTGGGTGTGCAACCATGGCGGCACGCACTGGGTTTTAGCTCTATGTAGCGGTAGCAACTTAATAAGTAATGTTCGCTGTCTATGAGCAGCTGCGGAATCTTTCCCGGCGTGCACAAACTCAACATTCAACAAGGGCATATTATTACCCCTGAAATGGCTAGCCAATTGAAAATGGGAATGAGCAAACGCCAAGTGCGCTTTGTCTTGGGCAACACTTTACTGCCAGATACCTTTAACGATAATCGTTGGGATTATTTTTACAGCCTCAAACGCGGTAGCGATGGCACCTACACCAAACATTTGTATACGGTGTACTTTGAGAACGATAAGTTGGTAAAAGCCGAAGGTGATTACTTACCGGGACCAGCACTCTTAAGCGAGGATAAATCTGAAAAGTATTTGGATAACGCCAAGCGCGATATGCCTTTGCCAACCAATATCGAGAAAAAGCCAAAACCTGTTGTAGATCAACCGAAATAAATTCTCTGATCCTACGCTTGGCCCAAGGATGGGCTTTGTTGTTACACCACCCTTCTGCGCGCCCACTCCCTTGACAGCACCCCCAGCTCAACTAGTCTGAATAGGCAGCTGTACATATTTTTTGCTGCACATAGTGCGATGCACGGCATTAAGATTCCAACAATTATTAACCGGGCGCAATACCTCAAAGCCCTTTTAAGCCAGTGATTTTTCAATGCATTATTTCACCAAACGCTGGCGCTATTTAACCCGCGCCCTCAATGTATATTTTCGTATCTATGAGGCCGACCCTGCCGTCGCGGCCGGCTTTCGCGCTCAGCAAATAGGCGCCATTCTACGCTTAACACCGCTAACCATGCTTGCCAATGCCGTTAATGCGGTGGCGTTAATGATAATTTTTTCTGATTCGCCTTTTTTTAATTATGTTGCACTCTGGGTGGCGGTCTTGAGTTGTATTATTTACAAGGGAATCTACGCTTGGTTAATACAACGCAAACACCCTACACCCGAACGAGGGACTCCAGCTCGCGCACTAACCCAGCGCCACCAAAACATGCTGCGGCGCTCGGTACCATTTGGTGGCACTCTTGCCTATTCCACATTCTATGTTCAGACGGCAGCTGACGCTCATATTACCTGCTAATCGCTCATCTCTGTATAGCGTGGGTATGTTGTGTGCCGGTAGGCCTCGCCTTATCAACCGTCCCTCAAGCAGCCATAGCCTACGTATTATTGGGTTGCTCTAGGTTAAGAAATTGCGCTTACTCAATGACGGTATTACTGGGAACTAGGATCTAGCCATACTTTTAATGATTTACTCTTTTATCGTTTGCGCAGCGGTCTTACGTCATCAGCAAAAACCTTTTGCGCGCGCTTAATGGCCGAAGCGGAAGCAGCACACCAACAGCAATTCCAGGTGAGCTCTGAAGGCTGGCTACACGATTTTGAATCGCACACCAGCGATTGGTTGTGGGAGCTTGATCAACACGGAGTGTTGCGCAATCCCTCGCAAAAACTGGCGGCCCTATTAAACCAGCGCACCACGGAGTTAATACAAAAACCATTCACGCAGCTATTTGACGCAAACTACGCGCGCAGCGAATTTGTAGAGAGCAATTCTATTGCTCAACTTGAACAGCACCTACAAAAACAAGAAGCCTTTCGTGAACTGGTTACTCCCATTTTAATTCGCGGTGAACGCCATTGGTGGCAACTTACGGCAAAACCTTTATTCAACAATAAAGAGCACTTCATTGGCTGGCGCGGTGTAGGTTCCGATGTAACTCACAAACGCAATGCTGAATTGGAAATGCGCCGCTTAGCAAACGTAGATTCACTCACCAGTCTTGCCAATCGCCACTGCTTTTATATGCAACTGGAATCACTCAAAAAACATAATCAATTCACTCCGTTCACCTTATTTTTTTTAGATTTGGACAACTTTAAAAATGTAAACGATTCACTCGGCCATGGTGTAGGCGATTTGGTATTAAAAAATGTGGCGCAGCGTTTACTCAAAACCGTGCGCAACGATGATCTACTCGCGCGCTTAGGCGGCGATGAATTCGCCATTATCAGCCCCGGCGAAGATTCAGCCGCAAACGCAACGCAACTTGCACAGCGCTTACTCAACACCTTTGTTGCCCCCTCCACAATCAATGGAAAAAACTTACAAATCGGCTGCAGTATTGGCATTGCCTTGGCGCCCGACTCACGGCAGAGACACTGAAACACTGCTAAAAAATGCCGATATGGCGCTTTACGCCGCAAAATCAGCAGGGCGTAACACCTTCCGTTTTTATGAGCCGGGAATGGAGATTGTTGCGCAACAAAAACTCCATTTGCTCAATGATATGCGCGCCGCATTGGAGGAACATGCGGCCACTAACAAACTACTTAATAAAAATTTCAGCAAAGATTTAGTCTGGCCACAAACTCCCATTGTGGGGCAATTTGAATTATTTTTTCAGCCACAAATCAAATTGGCTACGCAAGAAGTGATTGGCTTTGAGGCCTTAATTCGTTGGAGCCACCCAGAGCTAGGGTTGATTTCCCCCGCGCAATTTATTCCGCTTGCAGAAGAATCTAATTTAATTATTCCTATAGGCACCTGGGTATTGGTTGAGGCGTGTAAATACGCTGCCAAATGGCCCGAGAAATGGCG
Organism: Marinagarivorans sp.; assembly: GCA_034519605.1. Lineage (GTDB taxonomy): Bacteria > Pseudomonadota > Gammaproteobacteria > Pseudomonadales > Cellvibrionaceae > Marinagarivorans. The sequence goes on along the minus strand of JAXHOG010000064.1, from coordinate 6,198 downwards.
TATTGCCGTCAACCTTTCCGCCGTGCAATTTCGCGAAGGTAATGTCGTGGATGTGGTGAGCTGGGCACTACAAATAAGCCGGTTGGAACCTGAGCGGCTAGAGCTGGAGATTACTGAATCGCTGCTCATTCAAGATAATATTTCCGCACAACACACACTCACGGAATTGCGCAAACTTGGCGTGCGAATTGCGCTTGACGATTTTGGTACAGGCTATTCATCGCTTGCCTATTTGCGCACGTTTCCACTCAACAAACTCAAAATTGATCGCTCATTTGTGAGCGCACTCAGTCAAGACACTAGCGCACTCGCTATAGTCAACGCGATTATCCAACTGGCTGAAGCGCTCATGCTGGACACTACTGCCGAAGGTATTGAATCGCAACTGGAGGTGGATATTTTACGCAACCTGCGGCTGCAGCGATGCACAGGGGTTTTATTTTGGTAAGCCACTGCCACTACAAGAGGCACTGACAGCGGCGCGCCATCACAATCACAAATCAGCGCTTAATTCGGATTAAATTCCCCTATAAATAATCTAAGGCAGCCCTAAAGCTAACCTATACTGGAACCAATAGACCAAAGCCACACATAAAAGCCAAGTTGCAGCCAAGGCCATTCCATTAAATTCAGTAACAATCAAGTTCGAGGCACGTGTTCGATGCTCAAACGTATTGCCGTTAAAGATGTTCGCATGGGAATGTTCATTACTGAACTCTGCGGCTCTTGGTATGGAACACCCCTTCTTCAAAACCAAATTCCTGCTGAAAGACAGCCTCGATCTTGAAAGCCTGATTAAAAGCGGTATTAAAGAGGTGTGGATTAATACCGATAAGGGTTTGGATGCCGATGAAATAGCCGCCGGTAAAAGCTTGTCCGATATTGAAGATGAAACCGAAAAAATGTTACGCGAGGCTGCGCGCGCCAAACGCATTGAAAAAACCAGCATGGATGAAGAAGTAAAAACTGCACGACGAGTTTGCAATAAATCCAAAGAAGCTGTTATTACTATGTTTAATGATGCTCGCTTGGGTAAAGCAATTGAAGTTGAGCAAGCACAAGAATTGGTTGAAGAAATTTCCAATTCGGTGATTACGCCAACCGCATGCACTAATTAGCCTGGCGCGGCTTAAAAATGCCGATGAATACACCTACATGCACTCAGTGGCTGTCTGCGCGCTGATGATTGCGTTAGCGCGTCAGTTAAGCCTTCCCGAAGACAAGCTGTTCGTGAGTGCAGGCCTCGCTGGTTTGTTGCACGATATTGGGAAAGATGGGCATTCCCGATAGGATTTTGAATAAACCCGGAAAATTAACTGATGAAGAATTCAACAATAGTAAAGTCACACCCGGAAATTGGTGCCGGAAGTTTTATTGGAAGGTAATCATTGGTTGGCGCTATGGTCATTGGATGTTGTTTTACATCATCACGAAAAAATGGACGGCACAGGTTATCCCACATAGGATTAAAAAGGAGAGCACATTAGCCTTTACGCAAAAATGGGGGCAGTCTGCGATGTTTATGATGCGATCACATCCAATCGCCCCTACAAAAAAGGTTGGTCACCCGCAGAGTCGATTCGCAAAATGGCAGAGTGGAGCAAGGGCCATTTTGATGAGGCGGTATTTCAGGCATTTGTAAAAACCGTCGGCATTTATCCTACAGGTTCACTCGTCCGTCTCGAATCTGGCAGGCTGGGTGTAGTGACAGAACAACATCAAACATCACTGCTAACACCCAAAGTGAAAATATTTTATTCAGTTAAAACCAAAACACCCATCATTCAGGAAACCATAGACCTATCAACTTTATTGGGCAAAGACAAAATCATTGGCCGCGAGGCCCCCGAAGATTGGGGCTTTCGCAATTTAGATGAGCTGTGGACTGGTTAAATTCATTTTTAACAAATCCTCTTTTTCACACGCCTTCTTTTTTACATCCCCTCGCTCTCACGCATAACCTTCGCCCAAATCTCGCGCAGCTGATCTGCTAAGGTCATAGGATCAAAAGGTTTAGCAATAACGCCCACAGCACCTAACTTTAAATAACCCTCCACCTCTTGCGGCTGCACTTTTGCAGTCATAAATACCACCGGCGTATTCGCCAGCTCCGGCAATTTTGTGCAGCGCATGCAATGTTTCTGGGCCATCCATGACAGGCATCATCACATCTAATAAAATTAAATCTGGATTAAAAGCAACGGCTTTAGATAAAGCCTCCGCACCAGATAAACAGGGTTCAAGGTTAAAACCACTGATAGCATCCAGCACCATAACGGCAATAGCTTGAATATCGGGATCATCTTCTACGTATAAAATTTTATCTAATGGTGCGGTCATATCTACGGCCTTTAAACGCTAATGAATAATGATAAGGGTAGCAACTCATTGTTTGTTATGCAAAAATTAAGCTAAATATAAAGCATCGAGTGAAAATCAAATTTGTTAGCTCGTTAGCCCTTTGGTGTGAGATCACTGTTTTAACTGCACAGAGAATAGATGAGCCTGTTTGCGGTTTTTGCAGCCATTCAACACCCGCAAACATAAGCTGCATCATGCGATTTGCTAAACGCTCTGCATCCAGATTGGCAGAGATCACCACAATAGGGCCATGTTTAGTGGTTGCATCACTTCGCAACTGCTTGATCAAATCAATGCCATTCATATCTGGCAACTCTAATATCCAGCGTGAGCGCTTGATAAGAATAGAGCGCCAAGCGTTCAAGTGCTGCCTGCCCAGAATAGGCGATATCCACACGGTAATTTTGGGTGCGCAAAATAGTGGCGAAGAGCTCAGCAACTTCGGGATCATCTTCAACAATTAATAAACGTTCACCTGTTGCTGCGCGGCTCGCATGGTTTGACGCACTCATGCGTGCGCTCTCTTTCGCTTGGCAAATCAAAATAAAATTTTGAACCCCCTGCCCAACTCAGAGGGTAAAACCAATTTTTCCCGCCCATGCGCTCGGCCGATTTCTTTGCAAATTGCCAACCCAAAACCGGTGCCGCCTTTTTGGCGAGAATCCGAAGAATCCGCTTGGGAAAATTTTTGAAAAATACGCGTGCGGAATTCATCCAGGAATACCTGGCCCGCGGTCAGAAACTCCGAAACTCGTACCGTGTTGTGAATATCCTCCACACTTAAAACAATAGTGGAATCTGGGGGCGAAAATTTTGCGGCGTTCGATAAAAAGTTAGCCAGCACTTGCTGTAAACGCTGCGCATCCACATTCACACGCAAATCTTCACGCACCTGATTATCGAATACAAATTGCACATTATATTGCGCTGCATAGGCCGCATTAGATTCTATGGATTGCATGACGATGGGCGCTATAGCTTGGGCTTTGAGTTCAAAATGCATTTTGCCCGCTGCCAACCTTTCCATATCAAGCAAATCGTTCACCAAATGAATTAAGCGCAAACTATTTTTGTGGGCAATATTTAACATTTTGGTGGCGGTATCTGGAACTACTCCGGCAGCACCATTAACAATGATTCCGAGCGCACCGCTAATAGCGGTTAAGGGCGTTCGCAATTCATGACTTACCGTAGAAATAAATTCACTTTTCATTTTATCGATGCGTTTTATTTCACTGATATCTCGCGCCAAACCAAGATAACCCGTAATTTCTGCCGTCCGGACCCACGCAATGCGCTCACGGCCAAAATAACGGGGATATGACTGCCGTTCTTTATGCACATAAGTCCATTCGTTTTCATCTTCATCGCCTTCGCGTGCTTTGGCAATAAACACTTCAAAACCTGGGCTTATGTCTGTTGCAAATTCTTGCGATAAAACAGCGGCGCGCGCCACAACCTCTTCACTTAAATGAAACGGTGCTGGGGTGAGAATATCAACGCCACCTCATAGGCGAAATAACCCAACAAGGCTTCAGCGCCCTGATTAAAGGTTTTGATTAAGCCATGCTCATCGGTTGAAATAATCGCAATGCTCGCTGCATCGTAAATAGCCTCGCGCAAGGCATTAATATCTTGTAGCTTGTAACGCCGCTAATTTCTTCTTCTGTAATATTTTGCACATAGCCATTCCACAGTGTGCCGCCATCCGCTAAACGTTCTGGCCGCGCTTCACCGCGCACCCAAATCTCACCGCGCTTTGGGTGCACAACACGATAGCTAGATGTCCAATTTTTCAACGTGGCTGCCGAAGTGGATATTGCTTGGCTTATCCAACCGACTTCATCGGGATGCAGCACCGCAAATACAGGGCTCGCATCTGTTTTAATTTGCTCAGCGGTAACACCATAAATTTCTGTAACGCCAAGAGACTCGCAAATGGAAAACAACTGGTGCCATCGGTATTTAATTGGTACTGATATAAATCAGGCAATTGATTGCACAACTTATCAAATCTATCGAGCAACAATTGCTGTTCAGCTTGATATTGCCAGCGCTCCAAAGTAACGCCCACCCAGCGCGCCAACAAACGCATAAAGTCTTTGTCTAAATCGTCATAACCTTGGTATCGGCTATGCTCCGCATCAAAACTCAGCACACCATAGATATCGCCCTGCAACCAAATAGGTGCGCCAATGTAGGTATCAACTTTATTAACTTTGCAGGCATAGTGATTGGCGTATTCACTTTGTGATATTTCATCGCAACAAAACACATCTTTATTAATCAATCTGGACTTTAGAATCTCGGAGCTAAATATTTAAAAAATAGCTTGACAAAAACGCGGCAAAATTTTTGCCGCGCCTTGACTACTGTATTGAATTTAGGAAGTAGTCAAGGCGCGGCCTTCAGAAGTTTTCGACAACTATCTGGAGGCCGCAATGCTCAACAAAGGATGCAACAACATCCCTCGCGAACTGTGTGATTGGATAATAATTTTAGGGGAAAGTCTACCCCTACGCGCAGTGCGCACCTGTCTTGAATTGTTAATCGGCACCATGCTCACCCGCTCAGGTTTTGTAACCCAAAGCTGGCTAGTAATGAACACGCACAAACATTGGACGAGTTACTACAAATGTTTGCAAAAAGGAAAATGGTCGTGGTTGTTACTCGCACGAGCCTTTGTGCGCCTAGTCATTCGGGAAGTAGGGGGAGAAATAATTTATCTGGCGATTGATGACACCCTGGTGCTACGCGCCTCAAAAAAAGCACCCGCCAGTGATATTCATCACCAGCATGGAAATAAACCCAATTTGGCGCGTTTCGTTCGTGGGCAATGCTGGGTTACGCTTGCACAAATTGCCGTGCGAGCCAGAGGAAACAATATTGCGATTCCCCTACTGTCACGCTTGATGCCAACGGCGGGCAACACCGGAAAATTGCGCGCCGCACAGACATTGATCCGCAGTGTATCGAACTTATACAACGGTAAAACCGTTCGACTATTAGTGGATAGCTGGTACATGCGCGGCAAATTTATTACGGCGATGTTATCGAAAAAAATAGAAGTCATAGGGCAAGTACGATACGACACTCGCTTGTACGATATACCTGCTGCACGCAAGCCAAAGCAGTGCGGACGGCCAGCGATTTACGGCCACAAGATGAGTGCAGCACGCGTCACTCGCCTATCGGCGACAGAGACGGTCTTGCCGTTATACGGAAAGCAACAGCGTTTACGCTATCGCGACAAGATCTTACTCGCACGATTTATAGACGGTACAAAAGTACGTGCAATATGGTGTGAATTTTATAATGAGAAAACCAGTAGCTGGAATAAGCCACGCCTGCTGCTATCAACCAATATCGAGTTACCCGCAGAGGATGTAATTACTATTTACGCAAAACGTTGGAGCATCGAAAGCGCATTTCATGAACTGAAAAACACATGGGGCATAAAAGAAGCTTGGCAGCAAACGCGTAAGACATTGAATCGCTGGGTTCAATTAACGACGATTGGTTACGGACTAATTCAATTGCTATCGTTGTTGCCTGCAGAAAAGCTAGGTGATGTAATGTTGCAATCACCTTGGCGAGACAAATCCGAGATAACAGCAGGGAAAATCCGTGATGGGCTGGTAAAACAATTTCAGCGGGTTAGTTTTTTTGATTGGTGGGGGTCGACCTGCAAGAAAATAAGACCGCCATCGTAGCGTTTTCGCTCAAAAATAAAACGCCCTGCAATTTTTCTATGAAAATCGCGGGGTGTTGACAGTTGATAGAAATTTTTAGGTCGCTAACTTAGGGTTGGCAGGATGGTTGGTTTTCTAAAGTCCA
>JAXHOG010000108.1:0-3084 GCA_034519605.1 Marinagarivorans sp. | reverse complement strand
GGTTTTAAGATCTATTAAATAAGTAGTGATATTAAAAACGGCCAACTCAATGCAAATTAAGTTGGCCGTTTTTGTTAGTAAGCTCGCACGTTACAAAATTTAATGTTGTTAAGTGATGGAAAATCACTAAAATCCAAGCTGATTAAACAAACTGGACTTTGGAATCTCGGTGCTAAATATTTCAAAAATAGCTTGACAAAAACGCGGCAAAATTTTTACCGCGCCTTCAGTTTAGTGGTGGGTAATGTTGGATTTTTTATTACTAAAATCCAATACTATCGCCAAGTCTTCGGTTAAGCATGGCCAGCGGGTTAATTCTTGCGACCAGCCGCGCGATTTATGTAGCGCTATATAATGTTTAAAACTTTCGCCCGCAAAACGGTATTTATTCAATAACAATTCTGCCGAAAACAGTACGGCTTGATCCAGCTCATTGGCATAGGGCTCGCCAATTAATTCATGGGCAATAACATTGGCGCGGGTCATATCCATAGGTGCGAGCGGAATACCGCAGTAGCCAATAAAGCGATCGTTCACTTCTTCTAGCAAGCGGTGCGCAAGATAGGCTTCATCGAGCAGCGCTTCTAATTGGCTGTGATCGCCAATAATATCGGGCGGCGTTAAAAAATAATCGCTAGCAATATTCAGCAGCGGCAATATGCCATCAAAAATTCCCGCCTCTTGCGTAATCTCGCTAATCGCCTCAATAAACTCAGGTACCTGTGCAATATAACGAATCACGAATTGTGCTAACAATTGCTCAGCCTCGGCAGGCGGCAATTTAATGGCCTCATGCAAATGCTGAGCGCGCGCTTGCAACAAACGATTTAGTTGCGGCGAAGCAAGTTCGTGTTGTTTGGCGTTTTCAATTAGGCGGCGAATTCGGATCAATTTAAGTTTCATTGATTATGGTGTTGTTGTTAAGGGGTTGTCTGCGGCACTGAAAATGGTTCTCATTGGTCTCAGATGGCTTAACGATAACCCATAGCGGTGTATTCGCAAGCTGGCATTAATACCGAGTTTTTATATTAAAGTGGGGAAATGAATATTTGTATGATGATTTTGTGGATAAAGTGAATACTGATGATTGGCTAATTCAATACTAGCATTCCACCAACTTGACAAAAGTTGGCGCCACAAGTGAGTTTGCTGCTGAATTAATCGCTCCAAGTCTATATATTTGCGCTTTCTTATGTATTGCCGGAGATTATCCGGTTTGATGGAGCTCAGCATGTCTGACCGTATAGCTCAAGTTACTCGTAACACCTTAGAAACCAAAATCAGCGTAAGCCTCAATTTGGACGGCGCTGGCAAAGGCGTGTTCAACACTGGCGTGCCGTTTCTAGAGCACATGATGGATCAAATCGCCCGCCACGGCATGATTGATCTGGACGTAACCTGCGATGGCGACACCCACATAGACGATCACCATTCGGTGGAAGACATTGGTATTACCATCGGCCAAGCCATTGCCAAGGCCGTGGGCGATAAAAAAGGCATTCGCCGTTACGGTCACGCCTATGTACCGCTGGATGAAGCTTTGTCGCGCGTAGTTATCGACTTTTCCGGTCGCCCCGGCTTGGTGATGCAAATCCCGTTTACCCAAAAGCGTGTCGGCCAATTTGACGTTGAACTGTTCTGGGAGTTCTTCCAAGGCTTCGTCAATCACGCGGGCGTAACCCTGCACATCGACAATTTGCGCGGCCACAACGCGCATCACCAAATTGAAACTGTATTCAAAGCCTTTGGTCGCGCCCTGCGTATGGCGCTGGAATTAGACCCACGTATGGAAGGGATTATGCCCTCCACCAAGGGCAGCTTGTAAATTAAAGGTAATCCTAAGTAATGACCTCCGTTGTTAAGAAACAAACCGTTGCAGTCATCGACTACGGCATGGGCAACCTGCACTCGGTTGCCAGCGCGCTAAGCCATGTCGCACCCGAGCAAACTGTTGTGGTCACTGCTGACCCAGCGGTGGTTGCGGCCGCAGATCGCGTGATTTTCCCCGGTGTAGGCGCCATTCGCGACTGCATGGCCGAAATCAAACGCCTTGGTTTTGATAAGTTGCTGCGCGAGCAAATCGCCACCGGCAAACCTGTATTAGGGATTTGCGTGGGCATGCAGGCTTTGATGGATCACAGCGAAGAAAACGGCGGTGTCGATTGCATCGGTATCTTGGCGGGAAAGGTACGCGCTTCGGCGAACATCACACAACGATGCGGCGGAAGCCACGGAAAGTGCCGCATATGGGCTGGAATCAAGTTCATCACAACGATCACCCGCTGTGGGCTAATATTGAACAAGACAGCCGCTTCTACTGCTGCACAGTTTCTATATTTTGGCCGACGATGCAAGCCCAAGTTGCGGCAACCTGCGACTACGGTCTGCAGTTTCACGCAGCGCTGACCCGCAATAGCATTATTTGCGGTGCAGTTCCACCCCGAAAAGAGCCATACCGCTGGATTGCAGTTGCTTAAGAATTTTTGCATCGGGATGCGAATCAACCCCTTTTTCAAAGGGGGAGGTAGTCCTTCGTACGTTACTTGCCCCAAGCTGCACTGGTTGCGCAAGAAGGGAGTAACGCCCCTCCCTTAGAAAAGGGAGGCTGGGAAGGATTTAACAGTTTCCGATTTATATGAGATCTACAAATGCTAATTATCCCCGCAATTGATTTAAAAGACGGCCAATGTGTACGTTTGCGCCAAGGTTTAATGGACGATTCCACGGTTTTCTCAGACGATCCCGTCGCGATCGCAGCACAATGGGTGCAACAAGGTTGTCGCCGTTTGCACCTTGTGGATCTTAAACGGTGCCTTTGAAGGCAAGCCGGTGAATGGCGGTGTGGTAACTGCTATTGCCAAAGCCTACCCCAATCTGCCGATTCAAATCGGCGGTGGTATTCGCAGTGCGGAAACCATTGAGTACTACCTCAATGCCGGTGTGCAGTATTTGATTATCGGCACCAAAGCGGTAAAAGAGCCGCAATTTGTGACCGATATGTGCAAACAATTCCCCGGCCATATTATTGTCGGCCTGGATGCCAAAGACGGTTGGGTAGCCACCGATGGCAGCAATACGTAACTT
>JAXHOG010000084.1:0-19082 GCA_034519605.1 Marinagarivorans sp. | reverse complement strand
AGTTACGTATTGCTCTTTAATGCCCCTGGTCATTTGCCAATTCTTATGTTTAAATGGATAAAAATTTATTTTAAAAATAATTTGCATAATATATTAGTCATCAATTGTTTTGTTGATGCAATAAAACTGTTTATTTCAAACTCTGGTAAGGCATTTGAATAAAGGTAAAAAATTTTAAAATAACTATTTATTGATCGATAGAAGTTATTTAATTATTTTTTAAGGAATTAAAGTTTTGCAAATTATTCGGATAAATTTGAAATTTAAATTTTATACTCAATTTATGATTTGTTTTAAAAAATGGTGCAATATATTTTATGATTTTACTACATCTTTCAACATTATATAAACAAGTTAAAAATAAAAATATTCATGGTCATTAGGAGAAAAAAATCCCGATGAAATAAATTAAGTAAAAGTAAAATTCGATAGCAACAAATTTCACCTTGCTAATCTAATAGAAAATAACTAATTATCATTTAATACAAAAACTGTGCAACCTAGACTATCTTTTTGTTTCATTTATTTAATAAGTGCCAGGTATTATCAAATTTAATGTAATCATTAAGTTTTACTAATTAATTATTTTACGTATCAAATGAATAGGAATATAATTAATAAAGAAAAGACCTTGAACAACAACAACAACAACAAAACAGTTACATTACTGTACGGACCAGTTGCCCATAACTAATACCACCCCGGCACTTTTATTTATTCTGGTGGCAAGTAACTGACGTCACAACAGAGCTTGATGTGTGTCTCGATGACCGTCACTGACGTTAATCTGTATATTGAAAGTGGAAATACTTTTTCATATAAATTGTTATAGAATATAAGCAAAAAATAAGTGAATAAAAATAGAAAAACAATTTGGAATCCAAATTTCTCCAAATTTAATATTAAAGTTAAATAAATAAATAAATAGCATAAATATAATCAATGATAAGGCATAAAATGAGTTTGAACTTGAAATAAAATACCTATAGAAAATGTGTTTATCTTTGATTAAAAACCAAGATTAGGTGAAAAAGTTGGCAAAGTTTGCCTCTGAAGTTATCAGCAAACAAGACCTCAATTATTCATGTGATACAGAGTTGTCCATCGAAATGATTTTCAAATAAACTAAATTTATTCCAGAATCATCAAATATTAATCAAGCTCAAATTACCAAATGATCATGATATGAGAGTTTAATAATGAAAACAAAGTTGTGGGAATCGAGCTTGTCGCCTATAATAATTATTGTTGATATTGTCCACCCAATGAACAAACCAGTTGTGTATGAAAACCAGAAATCATGAAGTGAAAATGGCGGTGTTTTGGTTCGAAAAAGTAATGATTCTTTTTATTTTGTTAGTGAAAAAAAAGCATATCCATGCGCATACAGCAGCTCCCGGCGCCTAAATGCCCTCGGAAAACAACCAACCAACGAAAGCTCGCGTGAATAAATGCAAAATTAGCTATAAAAAATAAAAATGATCACCTTAGATTGCACTACGGGTTGGTGGCACCAGCGGTATTAACCGTGGTAAGTTATTTGCGAGCTATGGCAGCGGTGGTGGTGGCCAGCCGCAGCCAAGATAAAGTCGATAATACCGTCGCATCGCTTAAGGCTTTGGGCGCTAAAAAAGCCGCTGGTTTTACGGCGGATGTGCGTAATTGCTTCGAACCACAAACAAGGTCTTGAGGCTGCCGCTAAAGAAGTGGGTGGTTTTAGATGCGGGTGATTTCTGGGCGCGGCGGGAAACTTTGAAGTTTGCCAATACCATGTCGCCCAACGCCTTTAAATCGGTGATTGATATTGATTTGTTGGGGACTTACCATCGTTATGCGGGCGGTATTTCCGTTGCTGAATAAACCGCACGCCCGATGGCCCCCATTCGTTGGCCAAACAACGGGTAATCATATCGACGCCCGCTTTGGCCGCACACACATGCGCTTGGGCGATCATGGGAATTTGCGCTTGCGGCGCCGAGATATTAATCACCGAAGCGCCCGGTTTATTCAGCAACGGAAATACCGCCCGCATAACGTGGTAAGTCCCCAACAAATCAATATCAATCACCGATTTAAAGGCGTTGGGCGACATGGTATTGGCGAGCGCAGGGAAGTTTCCCGCCGCGCCCGAAATCACTACATCAAAACCACCCACTTCTTTAGCGGCAGCCTCAAGCCCTTGTTGTAATTCATCGTAATTACGCACATCCGCCGTAAAACCCAGCGCTTTTTTAGCGCCCAAAGCCTTAAGCGATGCGACGGTATTATCGACTTTATCTTGGCTGCGGCTGGCCACCACCACCGCTGCGCCATGGCTCGCAAATAACTCTGCCACACCACGGTTAATACCGCTGGTGCCACCAACCACAACAACACGTAATTCACTGCAATCTAGGGTGATCATTTTTTTGAATCCTCTGGATTTTTTGTTTTTATAGCTAATTTTTTAAAATCTTTAAGCTTGCGATATTTATTCACGCGAGAAGCCGTTGGTTGGTTGTTTTCAGGGCATTTAAGCGCCGGGAGCGCTTGTATAGCGCCCATGGATGGCTTGAGCGGCCCAGAAAACAACCACCCAACGGCGTCCCCAAAATAAAGAATCATTATTTTTTCGAACCAAAAAACACCGCCACCGCTTCAGCAAACTCTGGCCCCGCCAGCGCTTGGCGAAATAACTCTGCTTCAACATCCATCGTATTAATCACCGCGTCTTTTAACGGCGCTTTTAATAATTGTTTGGTCGTGGCAATAGCTTTGGGCGGCATAGCGGCTAATTTATTGGCGTGCATTAAAGCAGCCGCTAAAGGCTCGGCTGTTACGGCATTAATCAATCGCCCCGCCAACGCCTCCTCAGCATTAAAAGGCTCACCCAACAGCAGCCACTCATTGCTTTTAAGCGCGCCCGCTAAAGGCGGTAATAAAATTGAGCTGGCAAATTCGGGGCACAAACCCAGCTTGGCAAACGGCATCGCAAACGTCGCATTAGGCGCGGCAAACACTGCATCCACATGCAGCAATAAAGTGACACCAATACCAATGGCAAGGCCATCAACCGCAACCACCACTGGCTTGGGGCAATCGCGCAGCGCCACCATAAATTGCCAGATCGGCGCATCGTCATTTATTACACCGCCGCTGGCCGCAAAATCGGCCAAGTCATTACCGCTGGTAAAACAACCACCCGCACCACTCAAAACCAACACACGGGCGCTGGTTTCAGCCGTAAATTCAATGAGCGTTTTCGCTAAATCGGCATACATCAACACGCTCAACGCATTTTTGCGCTCGGGGCGATTCAATATTAAATGCCAAACACCCTCGCTGGATTTTTGAACCTTAACAAAGCCCGAGGCGCCTTCTATCGCGGTCAATTCGGTCATTTTTAATCCTCTTGTTTGCATCAAACCTAGGGGCCGTTACAATCCCACCCTTTTATCGCGCGGCCTCGCCGCACGCACATTCGCGTTTTACACAGTGTAGTGATTATGAGCATTCGCCAACTTTTATCGACTCGTTTTAGCCAAGCCATGCAAGCCGCTGGCATTCCCGCCGACTGCCAACCCCTGCTGGCACCCAGCAAAAATGCCAACTTTGGCGAATACCAAGCCAACGGCGCCATGGGTGCAGCCAAAATAATGAAGAGCAACCCACGCGCGGTTGCCCAAAGCATTGTCGATAAACTCGACTTAAGCGGCATTGCCAGCAACATTGAAATCGCCGGCCCTGGCTTTATCAATATTTATTTAGATGCAGGCTGGCTGGGCCAACAAGCGAATAACCACGATGCTCGCCACATTAAAAATAGCGCCAACAAAAACCAAACCGTGGTGGTCGATTATTCTGGCCCAAACCTCGCCAAAGAAATGCACGTGGGCCATTTGCGCTCGACCATTATTGGTGATGCCGTTGTGCGCACTTTAGAGCACTTGGGTTATACCGTTATTCGCCAAAACCACGTCGGCGACTGGGGCACGCAATTTGGCATGCTCATCGCCCACCTCGAGAGCCAAATGGCGAGCGGCGAAAACCCCACACTTGCACTTAAAGACCTCGAAGTGTTTTACCAACAAGCCAAAGTGCGTTTTGATCAAGAGCCCGACTTTGCCAAAACCGCGCGCGATTACGTGGTCAAACTGCAAGGCGGCGATGCCAAAATGCTCACGCTCTGGCAGCAGTTTCGCGATATTTCGCTCACCCACAGCCAACACATTTACGATCAATTAAATGTCTCGCTTACGCCCGACCATATTCGCGGCGAAAGCGCTTACAACAATGATTTAGCGCCTTTAATTAACGAGCTAAAAAACCAGAATCTGGCCACCACCAGCGAGGGTGCGCAAGTGGTTTTTCTGCAAGAACTCGCCGATAAAGAAGGCAACCCATCGCCCGTGATTGTGCAAAAAGCTGATGGTGGCTTTTTATATGCCACTACCGATTTAGCCGGTTTGCGTTACCGCGCCAGCACGCTCAATGCTCAACGTATTATGTATTTTATTGATGCCCGCCAATCCCTACATATGCAGCAAGTGTTTACCATCGCGCGTAAAGCCGGTTTTGTAGGCGAAGGCGTTAGCCTCGAGCATTTAGCCTTTGGCACCATGATGGGCGGCGACGGCAAACCCTTTAAAACTCGCACCGGCGGCACCGTAAAACTCGCCGATTTATTAGACGAAGCTTGCGAGCGCGCACTCACCACCGTAAAAGACAAAAACCCCGAACTCGACGAAGCCAGCCTAAAAAGCATCGCCAACAAAGTCGGCATTGGCGCGGTTAAATATGCCGATTTGTGTAAAACCCGCACCAACGATTACATTTTCAACTGGGACACCATGCTCAGTTTTGAAGGCAATACCGGTCCCTATTTGCAATACGCCTACACGCGCATCCAAAGTATTTTGCGCCGCGCTGGCGTAAATAGTCAGGAACTTAACGGCCCTATTTTAATTAATGCTCCGCAAGAAAAAGACCTCGCCTTAAAAGTGCTGCAATTTAACGATTGCATCGAACAAGTCGCGAGCGAAGCTCTACCGCATTTGCTGTGTACTTATTTATACGATGTAGCCAGCTTATTTATGACCTTCTACGAAGCCTGCCCAATATTAAAAGAAGGCGTAACCGAAGCCGATAAAATCAGCCGTTTAAGTTTGAGCGTAAAGGTAAGCCAAGTGCTGGAGACGGGATTGGGATTATTGGGCATTGAAGTGATGGGGCAGATGTAGGTTTTTGCTTTTAAATTACAGAAATAAAAAAGCCGCTGAATTTAGCGGGTTATACCAATCGCTTGCTAAAGTTTAAAACGGCAGAGCAATTATTATCAGGCGTTAAAGAGTTTTTAATGACGAAAAATAACGACCACACATTTTCGATAGGCAAAAAAAACAGCGGTGCGCATAATGCCCACCGCTGTTTTTTTATATCAACTTATTAAAATTGATTATTTGGTCAAGTTATTCAATTTTTCTTTGGCCGTGGCGTTTATTTCCGAAGCTTTATCAGCCGCTTCTTCAGCCGCTTCTTTAGTCACATCAGCCGCGTCATTTAACGCTTCTTCTGCGCTATCGGTTGCTTCCATAGAGGCTTCTTTAACAGCCTCTGCCGTTTCTACGGTGGTTTCTTTTACGCTTTCGGCGGCATTGCCTAAAGCTTTTTCACTTTTATCAACGGCCGTTTCAATTTTTTCGGCGGTAGTTGTATCTGCTTTTACAGCGGGCTCGTCTTTGTTACAGCCTGCTAACAAAGCGATGCTTAATGCCATTACCGATGCGCCGATTAAGGTTGTTTTTTTCATAATGTGTATCTCCTAAGGTTAAATTATTTAATTACATTTATTGATGGGCGCTTTGTGCTCGCCACTTATTATTAACTTATTATTAAAAAGTAGCCATGCGATTAAGCCATAAACCATGTTGCATGTGTGCGGTTAAAAGAAAAAACGTTACATAAAGGCTATTTACCGTGTTTTTAACCTGTGATGATCGATGCAGGGAAAGGTGCGCAGTCTGCCTTATAATTATTGAGCGTCACATTAACAGATAGGGTCTTTCATAGTTGTCTAACGAAACCAATGAAGGTCGTAAAAAAATAGACGCGTAGTACTGGTTATCGCCAATGCCGACATGGCTGCGGTGCAGACCAAAAGAAAGGATCAACGGATTTTTTTGCACACTGCTGAATAGTTACTGATCTTATTGAAAAAATGGTGGCCATTCAACCACCCCGCGTAACGCTATCTCATATCCCCCACAAAATCAGATTGTTAGGCTGTCCCATTCGGTTTAGTCAATGCGAGTTACAAGAAAATAATGAATTTTATGGTTTGCACTACCCACATTGCTCAAGGCGCCTTCATGGGTGGCTAGTGTAAGCTCTACTCGTTCGCCATCTTTTATAAAATGAGACGATAGCGGCGTTAAAAAATAGCCTTCAAGTTTAAAAGGTGTGCCGTCTGGACTAAATTCAAGATGGTAGTTTTCTAGCTCTTTGCTGAGCGTATCGCTGGCGGGAATTAATAAAACTGACTCTAAATTTTGGTGTACAAACGATGCTGGGCATTGATTGCTAACCCTTAAATATTTCTCGGTATAGGTTTTGTAGGCGACCGAATTTAGTATCTGTAAGCGTTTTTTAGCCGTTAAGGATTTGTATGTTTCAAGATCATCTAAGCCAAAACTTAAGCCTTCATAAATTTGATTTTTGCCTAAATTAAAGACATGAGTGGTTAGCTCATCGCCACTGTAGCCTATAAGGGTAAAGGTATTATTTTCCGTCGAAATTTCTCGGCTTTGCAGTTCGTAATCTTTACCAAAACAAAAACCTAAAATACAGGTGGTGGTCGACTGAACAGATTTTCCACACTGAAAAAAATACGAAATTGCAAAAAAGATAATCGCAATATAAATAAGGCGTTTAAGCATAAGGTTTATCAAGGTTAGCGTGGTAAAGCGCTGTCGATTTCACACGGAAAATGCAGTTGGGTGGTTGTTTTCAGGGTATTTAAACGCCGGCCCAGCATGGGTATGCGTGGGGGTAGAGCTTTGCAGAAAATAACCGAGCAACTGCATTTTTTGCGTGAAATTCTTCAGGTGGTGAATAGCTACCAATTATTTTTGATTTAGTTTTTATTTTTTAAAAGGTCGCGAATCTCGGTTAACAATATTTGTTCGGCTGAAGGCGCGGGAGGGATTACGGGGGCGGCTTCTTCTTTTCTCTTGAGTGAATTAATGCCTTTTACGAGCATAAAAACCGCAAAGGCTACGATGGTGAAATCAACCACGGTTTGAATAAAAGCGCCGTAAGTAATAACAACGGCGGGGGCTTCGCCCACGGCTTCTTTAAGCACCAGTGATAGATCAGAAAAGTTAACGCCACCCAACAATAAGCCAATTGGCGGCATGATTACGCCGGACACCAGCGCGGTAACAATTTTGCCAAACGCCGCACCAATAATAATACCTACGGCTAAATCGACGACGTTGCCTTTGACGGCGAATGTTTTAAATTCCTGAAGAATGCGCATATTAGTACTCCCAACGATTGTTTTAATGTCTGTTTAGTAGCGTAAAATTTTTGACTTTATAATGGTGTTATGGAGTGCTGTAAAGGTTTTATTTGTTTTTGAATGACGAGCTCCAAATGCCACGCACAAACTGGCCGCCTAAAGCACGGCTCATGCTTTTCACAAAGGCTTCGCCTGTGCTCTGGTGGTTGCTGCGGCGGGCTTTAGGTTGATGTTCAGTTAATAAAAAAGGCCGATGATGCTGTTACTTCGGCCTTTTTTATGGTTACAAAATCCCTGTAGGTTTACAAAATAAAACGACTTAAATCTTCGTTATCGGCTAAATCATTTAATTCGGTATTTACAAACGCACTGTCGATAACCACTTTGGTGTGATTTTGGCCAGCATCAAAAGAGGTTTTTTCCAGCAGGCGTTCTAGCACCGTATGTAAACGACGCGCGCCGATATTCTCGGTGCGCTCGTTCACTTGGTAAGCGGTTTCGGCAATGCGGCGAATACCGTCGCTGGTAAAACTTAATTCAACACCTTCGGCGGCGAGTAGGGCGATATTCTGCTCGGTTAAGGACGCGTGGGGCTCAACCAAAATGCGTTCAAAATCCTCGGGCGTTAAGGCTTTTAATTCCACGCGAATAGGTAAACGGCCTTGCAGCTCGGGGATTAAATCCGAAGGTTTACTAATATGAAATGCACCCGAGGTAATAAATAAAATATGGTCGGTTTTGACCATGCCGTGCTTAGTGGTTACGGTGCAGCCTTCGATTAAGGGTAATAAGTCCCGCTGCACACCTTCGCGCGAAACATCGGCGCCGCTGGTGCCTTCGCGTTTGGCGACTTTGTCGATTTCATCAATAAAGACAATGCCATTTTGCTCGGCCATGTCGATGGCGCGGGCTTTAATATCGTCGATATTCACCAGCTTGCTGGCTTCTTCTTCAACCAATTTTTTAAAGGCATCTTTGACCAATATTTTTTGTTTTTTGGTTTTGCCTTTATTCATGCCCGAAAACATGGACTGCAATTGATTGGTCATATCTTCCATGCCGGGCGGCGCCATAATTTCTACGCCTATGGGCGCGGCGGCTAAATCAATTTCGATTTCTTTATCGTCGAGTTCGCCTTGGCGGAATTTTTTGCGGAATATTTGCCGGGTGCTGGATTCGTGCTTGTCTTCGTTGTCGCGGGCGGGCGGCAATAGCGCATCTAAAATACGCTCTTCGGCGGCGTCTTGTGCGCGCTGCTCTACTTTTTGAGTTTCTTGCTCGCGCAGCATTTTAATCGCGCTTTCAATTAAATCGCGAATAATGGATTCGACATCGCGGCCCACGTAACCCACTTCGGTAAATTTGGTCGCTTCGACTTTAATAAAAGGTGCGTTGGCGAGTTTGGCTAAACGGCGGGCGATTTCGGTTTTGCCGACGCCGGTGGGGCCAATCATTAATATATTTTTGGGCGTAATTTCGGGCCGTAAAGCGGCGCTCACTTGCATGCGCCGCCAGCGGTTGCGCAGCGCAATGGCCACGGCGCGTTTGGCTTCTTGTTGGCCGACGATATGTTTATCCAATTCGTGGACAATTTCGCGCGGCGTCATGCAGTGGCTGTTTAGCATGTTGTGGTTGGTCAGCATGGGGTTACCTAAAATTCCAGTTGTTCGATGGTGGCGTTTTGGTTGGTAAATACGCAAATGTTGCCCGCAATCGTCAGGCTTTTTTCAACTATTTCACGCGCGCTTAAGTCGGTATTTTGCAGCAGTGCGGTAGCGGCGGCTTGGGCATAATTGCCGCCGCTGCCAATGGCCACAAGGTCTAGCTCGGGCTGAATCACATCGCCGTTGCCGGTAATAATCAAAGATGCCTCTTTGTTGGCAACCACTAACAACGCCTCTAACCGGCGCAACGCGCGGTCGGTGCGCCATTCTTTGGCCAGCTCAACGGCGGCGCGTACCAGCTGGCCATTGTGGGCTTCCAGCTTGCTTTCAAAGCGCTCGAACAGGGTAAACGCGTCGGCTGTGCCGCCCGCAAAACCCGCAATTACTTGGTCTCTGTAGAGGCGGCGCACTTTGCGCGCATTGCCTTTCATTATGGTATTGCCGAGCGAAACTTGGCCATCGCCGCCAAGGGGGGGGGGGGGGGGGGGGGCTCCCCCCCCCCCTCTCTCTCTCTTTACCACGCCGCTATTGCCTCGGCGCACCGATACGATCGTTGTCATGGGTTTTCCTTTAATAGATAGGCGCAAAAACACGCGTAAAGTCTTGTCGCGAATATGGGGACGGATTTTGGAAGTTCAAATTTTGGGGGTTAGGCGGGCTATAGTCGTGCAATTAAAAAAAAAATTTTTTTTTTTTTTTTTTTCCAGAGCACAGTTTTTTTCACACACAAGAAAAAAAAAAAAAAAAAAAAAAAAGACAGAGTAGTACAAGAAAAAGAATTTTCTTTTTTTTTTTTTTTTTTTTTTTTTTTTCTTTGTTCGCCCTGAGCTTGTTGAGGGGCTTGATAGGGTTCGCCGTTGTTGGGTGCCTGTCCAATGGGAGTGCCAATGGGAGTGCCTGTCCTGCTATCCGTCCTCTATCCGGCTGCGTTGGTAATTAATGGGGGCACCATCGATTACGCCATTGAGCGCTCGTGAGATTTGCGAGCCATTTCTACGAAAGCACGAACGTAATCAATGTCGATATCCCCTTCGCGGATACCTAAAAAAATATGTTTGTGTATGCCTTTCTTGCCAAGCCGTATAGGCACCACATTCAGCTGGCTGGCATACTCATCCACAAGCCAGCGTGGTAATGCGGTTACACCTCGGCCACTGGCTACCATTTGCAGCATGATGTCGGTAGTTTCTATAGGTTTGTGTTTTTTGGGGCTGATACCGGCAGGCAACAAAAATTGGTTGTAGACATCCAGCCTTTCAAGAGAAACCGGATAGGTAATTAACACTTCACTGCTGAGCTGCTCTGGCTCAAGGTAATTAGCTTTGGCCAACGGGTGCTCACTATTGACGACCAACACCTGCTCATAATCAAAAACCGGCTCAAAACTTAAGCCAGGTTTATGTAAGGGATCTGGAGTTACGAGCAGATCAATCTCGTAACCAAACAAAGCACCTATGCCGCCAAATTGGAATTTTTGTTTAACATCCACGTCAACTTCTGGCCAAGCCGACAAGAACGGCGAAACCAGTTTCAATAACCACTGATAGCAAGGATGGCATTCCATACCAATCCTCAAAGTACCCGCTTCCCCGTGGGCATATTGACGCAGGCGCTCTTGGGCATAATCCAGTTGCGGCAAGACACGATTGGCTACCGCCAACAGGTACTGCCCTGCCTGGGTCAATACCAAACTGCGCCCTTCACGGCGCCATATTTCAACCCCCAGATTTTGCTCCAGCTTCTTGATGGTATGACTAATGGCGGATTGGGTCAGACATAGCTGATTAGCTGCCGCCGTGAGTGAGCCTTGGGTTTCAATTGCCCTAACCACGGCTAAATGGCCTCGTTCGATCATAAATCACCATGAATAAAACTAATAGATTCCTGAAAAAATACCATTTTTTATCATGGATGAACAAGCCTAAGATGCGCCCATCTAATGACTAATTCCCAAGGAGGCATGTTTATGACTCTGAATTAGGCCATTAGCACACATCCAAAAAAGACGATGAAGCGCAAGAAATACATTCAAGTTTCATCGCAGCAATTAGGGGCTAGATCACAATGAGTAAAGAGTTGACCTTCACGATTAAGCGCATTTGTTTCGATGAAAATTATCATCCCGCAGACAATACGCGCATCACTACCAATTTTGCTAATTTGGCCAGAGGCGCAAGCCGCCAAGAGAACCTGCGCAACACCTTAAGCATGATTAATAATCGCTTCAATGCCTTGGCGCATTGGGATAACCCCAAAGGCGACCGCTATGCGCTTGAACTTGAAATCATTTCGGTTGAGATGAATTTTAATGTTGAAAGCAGTGGTAATGCCCTTCCTATAATTGAAATATTGAAAACGAATATTGTTGATCGAAAAACTAACGAACGCATTGAAGGCATTGTGGGAAATAACTTTTCTTCTTATGTGCGCGATTATGACTTTAGTGTTCGCTTACTGGAACACAATAAACATTTGCCCGCATTTAGCACGCCAGATAATTTTGGCGATTTGCATGGCAAGCTATTTAAATGCTTTTTGAATTCAAATACCTATAAAGAGCATTTTAATAAGCCACCGGTTATATGCCTAAGTGTTTCGAACACTAAGGTCTACCATAGAACTGAAAATCAGCATCCGGTATTGGGTATTGAATACCAGCAGGATGAATATTCGTTAACGGATTATTATTTCAAAAAAATGGGTTTAAAAGTTCGCTATTTCATGCCTGCGAATAGTGTTGCGCCTTTGGCGTTTTATTTTGCTGGCGACTTGCTGGGAGATTACACCAACCTTGAACTTATCAGCACCATCAGCACTATGGATACCTTCCAAAAAATTTATCGCCCTGAGATTTACAATGCGAATTCTGCCGCAGGAAAATCCTATCAGCCAAGCTTAAAGCATCAGGATTATTCATTAACGCGAATTGTTTATGATCGCGAAGAACGTAGCCGGTTGGCTATTGAGCAGGGGAAATTTGCTGAGGAAAATTTTATCAAACCCTATCAAGCTATTCTTGAGCAGTGGTCTGCCAATTGCGCGCTTTAATTAACCGACTTATATAAAGTTATTTAAACAAAATTAGTAACCATTCAGCATTCCGTCAATTTCACACAGAAATGCAGTTGGGTGGTTGTTTTCGGGGCATTTAAGCGCCGGGAGCGCTTGTATAGCGCCCATGGATGGCTTGAGCGGCCCAGAAAATAACCGCGCGACTGCATTTAGGCTCGGTGCTGAATAGTTACCAAAATTATTTATTTAGGCAAGATCATTTCCTATGAAAAAATTATTACCGACCTCAACCGCTGGAAGCTTACCTAAACCCTCTTGGCTTGCACAACCGGAGACACTTTGGTCACCGTGGAAATTGCAAGATCAGGAATTAATTGACGGCAAACACGATGCGTTGCGTTTGTCATTGCACGAACAACAGCAGGCGGGCATTGATATTGTTGGCGATGGCGAGCAATCGCGCCAACACTTTGTCACTACATTTATTGAACATTTAGACGGCGTTGATTTTGAAAAACGTGAGACCGTTAGAATTCGTGATCGCTATGATGCGAGCGTACCAACAGTTGTTGGTGCTGTGTCTCGCCAAAGGCCAGTATTTGTTGAAGATGCGAAATTTTTACGCAAGCAAACCACGCAACCCATAAAATGGGCGCTACCAGGCCCTATGACGATGATCGATACACTTTATGATGCACATTATAAAAGTCGCGAAAAACTAGCGTGGGAATTTGCCAAAATTCTCAATCAAGAAGCCAGAGAATTAGAGGCTGCTGGTGTTGATATTATTCAATTTGATGAGCCCGCATTTAATGTATTTTTTGATGAGGTAAATGATTGGGGTATTGCTACCTTAGAAAGAGCCATTGAAGGGCTCAAATGTGAAACTGCCGTGCATATTTGTTATGGCTATGGCATTAAAGCCAATACCGATTGGAAAAAAACCTTGGGGTCAGAATGGCGACAATATGAAGAAATTTTCCCCAAGCTGCAAAAATCCAATATCGATATAATCTCACTGGAATGTCACAACTCTCATGTTCCCATGGAGCTACTTGAACTCATTCGCGGTAAAAAAGTGATGGTAGGAGCCATTGATGTGGCCACCAATATCATTGAAACATCCGAGGAAGTCGCCAATACCCTGCGCAAAGCACTGCAGTTTGTAGATGCCGATAAGCTCTACCCTTGTACCAACTGCGGCATGACCCCCTTATCTCGCAGCGTAGCAAGAGGCAAGTTAAATGCTTTAAGCGCAGGTGCGGAAATTGTCCGAAAAGAATTAGAACTCTCTCGCGAGTAGTATCTACAGAAAAACGCTACAGCTCAATTGAGGGGTAAAGTGATGATTGAAGTAACAGACTTTAGAAATGCAATGTCTTTGTTAACTTCTGCAGTAAATGTTGTTACCACAATAGGGGCGTCTGGTCGCTATGGATTCACGGCTTCCGCAGTATGCAGCGTCACTGATACCCCTCCAACATTATTAGTCTGTATGAATAGAGCTTCATACTCACATGCACATTTTATAGAAAATAAAATTTTAACCGTGAATGTTTTAGGTGCACATCATCAGCCTATTTCCAGTGCATTTTCATCCAAAATGAATTCAGAAGAGCGGTTTAAACATGGCGTTTGGACAGAATTAAAAACTGGCGCACCAGTGTTAAAAGATTCTTTAGTGAGTTTTGATTGTCAGATTGAGCAAATTCAAGAAGTTGGCACACATGATATTTTTATTTGCCGAATCGTAGCGATTCAACAACATCAACACCATCAAGGTCTGGTTTATTTTAATCGTGCTTATCATCATGTGGGGCACGAGCGACAGTTGCTTAAAGAGACTGTTTTTAATGCGTCAGCTTCTTAAAGTGAAAACTGCTTTAAGAAAAGCTGATTTAAACGAAGGTTGCTTAAAACAAAATTTTATTTAACATCAAACTCTCAAGTGCGTATATCGTGGAATTAATAATTTTTTTAGCAATAGGTGCAGTAGCGGGATTTACAGCAGGGATTTTTGGCGTTGGTGGTGGGCTAATCATCGTACCACTCTTGTATGTTGTCTTTACGCACATGGGTTACGAGCCTGGCGTTATCATGCATATGGCGCTAGGAACTTCACTAGCGACAATCATTGTGACCTCTATTAGTTCATCAATTGCACATCATAAAAATGGTGCAGTTATATGGCCCGTATTTAGAAATTTAGCGCCGGGACTGGTAATAGGATCATTTTTAGGGGCAGGCATTGCAGGATTGCTTTCAGGTGCAAACTTGCAACTAATCATTGGCGTTTTTGCAATCTGGGTTGCTTATAAGATGATGCTTGGCGCGATGACTAGCGCTGGGCATGTGATAGATCAACATTCCGTTTTACCGTCAGCGTTTAAGCAATCTTGTGCAGGTACAGGAATAGGAGTGGCTTCAGCAATATTTGGTATTGGAGGCGGAAGTTTAACTGTGCCTTACCTAAATTATTACGGCGTGGTAATGCAAAAAGCTGTTGGAACATCCGCCGCCTGTGGTTTACCTATAGCCATTGCGGGTGCTTTTGGGTTTATCTTTTTTGGTATAAAGGAAAAAATAAATGTTCCAAATAGTATTGGCTTTGTACACATTTATGCTTTCTTAGGCATTAGCATAACGAGTTTCTTTACAGCAAAATTAGGTGCTAAAACAGCACATGCATTATCCCCAACAATGCTTAAAAAATGTTTTGCCGCATTGTTATTTACCGTAGGATGTTTTTTCCTAATTAAGGGTGCCGCAATAATCCGCTGAATAATGACGAAGGCCACTACGCCAGCATTTTTCACAGCCAAAAAAAGGTTTAATGGTATAAATGGTAACCAGCACCGAAAAAAAACAAGTAGATTCTTTTGGTTCTAAGCGGGGAGCTTTTGAGCCCTACGGCTTAACCTGCGAAAAATGGACCCTCTCTTTTATGTCGAGGCCAGACCACCACAACGAAATAAAGCTAAATCTGCTTAAGTCGGGCTCGGTCACCTACATGCTGGGAGGCCAAAAAGTGGTCATAGAGACAGGTAAGCTCTGCCTTTTTTGGGCAGCCATTCCGCATCAGGTCATTGATTACTCTGCAGACCTAGATTATTTAGTGGCAACAATTCCCCTGGAAAATTTTTTAAGTTGGCAACTACCCAATAAATTTGTGTGGCCATTAATGCGGGGAAGTTTATTAAGTGAAAAAACAACCGTGAATGCGGTAGGTGATGCAAATTTATTTGAACGCTGGCAAAACGATTTAAACAGTCAAAACGGCGAGCTAGAGAAGCCGGTACTGCTAGAAATGCAAGCGCGACTGACTCGAATGGCTATTGCCACCGCAGATACGATCAATAGCCACAAAATAGAAAAACTGAATAAAGCCAACCTCAATAGCGCCGAGAAAATGGCATGCTATATTGCTCAAAACTATGGTCAAAAAATTACCGTTCAGCAAATAAGCGATTACGTAAATCTGCGCTCAAACTATGCAATGGCATTATTCAATAAGACTTTTGGTTCAACCATTATCAATTATTTAACTGGGTATCGTGTTTCGCACGCCCAGCGCTTATTGTCTACCACCGATCAAAGTATTACTGAGATCGCCTATCAATCGGGCTTTCAATCTATTAGCCGATTTAATGATGCATTTTGTAAACTTTCCGGCTGCTCACCCAGCGAATACCGAAAACTCTACAAGATTTCTGATATCACAATACTTAACGATTCGTAACTATTCAGCATTAAAAAGGCTTGATGTAATGCTTAAATCAGACACTTCCAATTTATCGACTGCTGAGCTGAATAAAATACTGCTCAATAAAGGCATCGAGCTACTGGCGAGGCGCGAGCACAGCGCTGATGAATTGCGCAAAAAACTGACGACGCACAGCCAAAAGAAAATGGTGGATCAGGACGTAACTGAACATGTTCTAAGTGTTGTCGTTAAGTTACAAGATTTGGGTTATCAATCGGATGAGCGTTTTACACAAGCCTACTGCCGCAGCCGCTTAAGAAAAGGTTATGGCCGCGCCCGCATTGTGATGGAGCTCAGCCATAAAGGAATCGCTAAACCCATGATCGAGATGGCCTTGAGCGAGGTTTCACAGATGGAGTTGGCGCCAGAAGATGTCATCTTGAGGTCATGGCAAAAAAAATTCCGAGTAATAGCTAATACACCCAAAGACTATGCGAAACAGTATCGTTTTCTGCAGTACAGAGGCTTTTCGGGCGATCAAATAGCAGCCCTTTTCTCTCGCCTAAAAAATGAATGAGCGGAATAAAAAAGCCAGCATTGTCAGCTGGCTTTCGAGCGGTCTTAAATAGCTTACCTTTAGCCATTAACGAAAAAGCGACATTGCGGCGGTTATGTCGTCACTCACACCTTCGGCAGTGGCCGATTCCATGTCGTGACTTAAACCTAAACGTTGAAAGGCTTTAACGGTTGAGTAATCCAACGATCCATAATGTTGGCCGTTGGCGGCAAGGCTTTGCAACATGGCTACGGTTACTATGTCGGAGTAATCGGCTTTATCGGCATCGCGGCTAAATTCGAGGTGAGTGCTGGGAATATTGCGAATCTCTTCGGGGAAATTCCATTCCGTCAATATGCGTGTGCCAAGTAATGCGTGAATCTCTTGGATAATACTATCGAGCGTCATACCATCGCGCAGCAACGCAGGAAAATGCTCGGCAAATTGCAATACCGGCAATATGCCAATTTTATGGGTTAAGCCCGCCAGCGTAGCCATATCGGGCCGCAGTTTGGTCTGGAATTTACAGATCATGGTGCAAAGCCCAGCCGTTTCTGATGACGATGTCCATACTGCACGCAGGCGCTGATCGACCATATCGGTGGTAGCTTGAAACATTTGCTCCATGGCCAAACCAATGGCCAGCGAGCTGGTGGTGGCGAGACCTAAACGCATCAGTGCCATATTGAGATCTTTAATCTCTTGGCTGCCACGGTAAAGCGCGCTGTTGGCCACTTTAATAATGCGTGCGGTAAGCGCGGCATCGTTGCCAATAATCACCGCCAGTTTTTTAATGTCGGTTTCTGGGTTGTCGGCGGCGTCGCGTACTTTAATCGCCATTTCTGGCATGGTGGGCAGTATCAATTTATCGGTGGCTATGGCATCGCAAATTGATGCGTACACTTTTTGCGATATGGGCGAGATTGTCATTGTAGGGCCTCAATAAGTGCTATGTCCCTAAGGTATAGCATAGGGAAGCGCGAGCTGAGTCAACGCGCACGCCATTTGAGCTTCCAGATACAACCGCTCGGCAGCCTCTGGAATGAGTGAAGATCTTGGTAAGCAGGCTAAAACCTCATAACCCTCAGCCACAATGGCCGCCGCCACTAAATTGCCCAGAACTTTTCCTTCGGCGTTGACTATCGCGCTACCCACGGAAACCTTGGTGCGGCTGGAGGTGCTCAACACTAAGCGATACAGGCGTTTTTTGCTCTGACCTTTGTAGTGCACACGCGCGATAATCTCTTGGCCCGTATAACAGCCTTTTTTAAAGTTAACTCCGTTGATTAAATCGTAATTGAATTCTTGCGGAATATGTTGATCGGCGGTGGCCTGTTGTACTTCGGCTATGCCATTTTCGATCATCAATCGTTGCCATTCGTTGGCTGACCACAAAGGTTGCTGGCTTAATTGCGTCCATAATTGATTGTCGGATTTAAACCACACTTCGGTTAATTTCGGATTATGTTTAAGCCACAGCGCATCTTGTTCGAGACAGAATTGATGCTCGTTAAGCGCGTTGGCGGGTAAGTTTTGCAGGGTATTACCCACAATTGCGACGGCCACGTAAGTACTTATTTCGCATTTAACCCGCGATAACGCCGCATATTTTTGCAGCGTGGCCACCGCCGCTTCGGCAATGCTGTGATGTACTCGCAGTGCCACGCAATCGGGCGCCAGTTGTGCGGCAACAAAACTGCTTTGCATTCTGCCATTAGCATTGCAGTGCGCACCTAACAGCCATTCTCGTTCGGCCAACGGCTTAAAATCGCAGGTGCATTGGCCCTGTAAAAACCCCACGGCTTGGACACCGGTTGCGGTAATGATGACGTGCTCGGTCAGTACAATAACGCCCTCGGTGATAGGGTCTTGCGAAAACGAGGCCTGATGTAAAAGGGTGTTCCAAAGGTGAGACATACACATACCTAAACGAGCGGTGGGCACCAAGGCTGCGGCGCGTATAATGCGCCGCAATTGAGTAGCGGCCTACTGTGTTATAGCCAGTGTTACACGCTAGGCCGCAAATGAGTTGCTGATTATTGAGATTTTTTTATGGAATACAACCGTCTTAAGTGGGCGTGTCGCCGCGGTATGCTGGAATTGGATTTGATACTCATGCCATTTTTAGAAAACGTGTATTTAACCTTGCCATCCGATGAGCAAGCGTTATTTACAGCTTTGTTGGCCGAGGAGGATCAAGATTTATTTGGCTGGCTGATGAAGCACAAAGACGCGCCAACACCCCAATTGCAAAAAATCGTCGCGATTATTTTGGCGCACACAGGTTTACAGGCTTAAAAAATACGCTCAATCGAAGGTATCAAGGAGGGTTGCATGGCGCTTAAAGAGCATGATCAACAATTTATGGTATCGCCACGACCGTGGATATTGCATATTCGCCTGCTACTATGGTTCGCCGCTTTTATGCTCGCCATGATTGGCCCCTATACGCTTATTGGCAAAGTTGTATTTGCAGTACTGTGGTGCGCGCTAGCCATTTTTTATTGGCGAAAAACCCAAGGCTTTCGCGCTTTTGCGGGGCTGTGTTTTACGCGCGGCAACCTCATATTGTTTTTTAATAATGGCCAAGAGCCCGAGCTGATTACGCTAATTGATGAACAGCGCATTTTGCCGTGGTTGGTTGAATTA
>JAXHOG010000099.1:0-25885 GCA_034519605.1 Marinagarivorans sp. | reverse complement strand
GCAGCAACGAAACGCGGGATGCAATCGTCCCGAGGCAGGAGGCTCACGACGCGAATCGTCCAGAAGCGTCTGACGATCGGCTCCACTCACTGGGCTTGTGCTTCGGACAACATCACTGATAAAATCGAAGAGCCCCCTCGCCGGTCGCAGCGAAGTCGCGGTCCGTCGCGAAGAAACACCCTCGACATGGCCGAAGTATGGGGTCGATGCAGGGAGGGGACGGGGCGCTGGAGCTCCAGCATGCCTGATCCGGCCATGTTCCCTCCGACCCGGCGCAGCATCGTCGATCCCTCGTCATCAGCACGACCGTTCGGCACGCCGCTTGGCCCACTGCTGGACATGGCCACGTTGGCGATCGCTTCCAACACGCTGTTTGCCCGGGCTTCGATGTGGGCGACCGCTTTGGCGGCGCTCGCGCCACCTGCCCAGGGAACCACAAACCGTCCAAGGAGCACGAAGCTAAGGACAAGCAACGCGACGCCCGACACGACTGCGAGTGCTTGATTGGTCGCCCGGAATGCGGGGGCAAGTGCCGGGACTCGGGCGACGATGGCCTCTTCAATAGACCTCTCGGAGGGCTGGTGGTGCATCCCTTCGCCGTCGCCAGGGTGCACACCGCCGGCCGACACACGGCCAGGTTGGGCCGAGCCGGCGTCCGTCATCGGTTCCGACGATTACGAACGGCAGAGAGGCTCGGAGGCCTTCCCGGAGCCTCCGCCGGTGGCCTTTGCAGCGCGGGCCGCCTCTAATTCGTTGAACCATGCCACGAGAGACTTGCAGGGAACTCCTCTTGAGACTCTGCGTGGACGAGGATCGCAGCGCTGCAGTTGGCAAAAAAGGGCAAACGGGCCACCCAGGTGTAAACCCGCGGTTGCCTCCATTTCCACGAACTCGATGACGAGCGGGCGCTGCCCCCAGCAGCAACGGATGCGGGCCAAACGACGGCCTCGACGTGGGCACCCACGGTCGTTCCGCGTCGGACGCCGCGCATGCCGCCGAGCTGGTGCACGAGGCGCCGGATGAGCGCCGATTTGCCCGTGCCGCTGTCCCCGAGGACGACGACGCGCACCGACTGGATGTCGCTGTTGCTTCAGCCCGAGTCATGAATGGAAGGGTCGCCTACTTCAAGAGGCATCCATCAGTAAATGTGCACACATGCCGCATTGGGCAACATAACGGCGAAGCGTGCCGTTCCTCCACACGTGGAAACCTGTTGCACAATCACACACCGGCAACGCGCTTCACGGTAAGAACGACGCCGTCAGCACCACGCACGCCCAGCGCAGCGGCCTGGAGCATATCCGGGTGGATCCCCAGGAGGGCCCACTCGGAGCTGCTCCGCTGGGCGCGCTGCTGGAGGGCGCCGCCTGCCGCCCCCGGGGGATTGCGGCCGCTGATAAACTCCACCTCGACGCCGCCTGCGGATTCGGCCTCCGGCGGACGCGATGCACGCCGGGGCAAACAGCGCCGAGTCAACCCCAGGAGACTGCGGCGCGGGCGTGGTCGAATTTGCCCCGCCGCGGTTGGAGCGGAAAGTCGCAATGGCGCGCCGCACCCTTGTTGGTCCATCGCTGCGGCCCACCAGCAGGGGGCCGCCCTACCACCTCAGGAACCGTCGACCCGTGCACTCGGCGCGACAGGTCGATCCACCGCGCGGCGAAAGGCCCAGTACACGGTGAGCTCGAGGTACATGCCAGCGGGCTCCAGGTGGACCCCGTCGTGCAGCGGGCTAAGGAGACCGCGGAGGTGAATGCTCTCGGTCTCGATGTCGTCGGAGCTGAACCACTCGGGCGGGGGATGGTCGGGGGCTTGCTGGACGACGAGTTGGGGGTGGGTAGGTGCGGCTGGATGAGGTAGTCAGCGGGGAGGAAGAGCACCCCAGGGGCTTGAGCGCGGCCCTCATCGTGTTTCGGTAGAAAGGCACGAGGATGGGCCTCAAGATGGGTTGCACCTCATTGGGAGCTTGGAGGGGCGGCTGTACCTGTGGGATTCGCAGCGGGGCGAGCGGCTGGTCTCGCCACATGAAGGTGTGCGGTACAGCACGCTCGGGGAGTAGGGTGATGCGGTTGGCGTCGGGACCGTGGCCCTGGTCGACGGCGAAGTCAACGGCGCCTGCGTGGTGGACAGGGTCTGGCTCGGACGCCGAGGCGGGCGTGCGCGAAAAGACATCTTTGAGAATCGTCGCAGACATCCGCCTGCCGCCGCCACGAAGTCATGGCCTCCGTTTCGTTTCGAGGTCCCGAGGATGCCGGAGTCCAGCTTGCCGTTCATGTAGCTCATGTCCCACGTACCCGCGCTCATCGATGTAGCCGCCCACAGCGTCTTCCGCCTTGACCAGGTACGTCTTGCCGCTCGCGGCGTCCTTGACCTCGTGGTCGGCGTAGACGGCGACGACGATGCGGAGATACCAGGGGGCCGTCTCCAGGTAGAACATTTTGACCCACCGCACGCGGACGATGTGGACCCTGTTGTGGCGGCGGTCGAAGAAGGATGCCGAACGTTCGACGAGGTCTTTCGCCTTGAGCGTCTTGGCCTGCTGGAGGAACGGGGCCTTGGGCGGGCGCAGAAGCAGCGGGTTGACGGCGATCTGGAACGGACGCAAGACAGGCGACGCGCCAAAGTGCGTGATGACACTCCGTGATGCGCTTCGGGGGCGGGACGAAGACGGCGAGGTCGACGGCGCCCTGCGGGCCCCCGCTGCGGTCGATGCCTCTAAGCATTGCCTCGAAGCCAAGAGCCTCCCAGGACTCGTCGATGCCCATCACCAGCCGGCGCACCTCGGCGATGGCGCAACGTTGGTCAGGAAGGCGCAGCGCTCCTTGGTCTCCGCAGAACGCTCGAGCCGCCAAAACGGGATCGCCGCGTTGCCATAGGCGTCGGGCACGACGCTTCGACGGACGCCAACCCATGCAAGGAAGGGTGGCGCGCCGGCGGCGCAGCCAATGGAGTCGCGCAAAGTTTGGGTAGGCCGCGCAGGCGACACGAACACGCTGCTCGCCGCTTCATCTACAGGCAGTGGAGATTGCTCCTGGGATGCCTCCCCCGCGCGCGCGTCACCACGGTCGGCCACGGCCAGGATTGGGCCTTCCGGTACTCGGTGTGCGGTTGTCCGAGCTGGACGGCACTGGT
The DNA here is from genome assembly GCA_034519605.1 of Marinagarivorans sp. Taxonomy (GTDB): domain Bacteria; phylum Pseudomonadota; class Gammaproteobacteria; order Pseudomonadales; family Cellvibrionaceae; genus Marinagarivorans. The sequence continues at coordinate 22,756 of JAXHOG010000099.1, read as the reverse complement.
GTCGCTGAGCGACCCTTAAGCTGTACTTGTCGCGGCAATCGCTCTGTGGCCACTGAGGCAAAAGTGCGTTTGGTTCACGGTTCGACTTCTTGCCGGTAATGTATGGACATCTTCATGTCACTGCGCCTGGTGCCGGTATTGCCAGTGATCCACGAACTTCCCGCGTTGACGATAATATTCCATTTCAAAGCCAGTACAGGTTATCGTAAGCCTCGCAGCGGGCGATTACGATCATGGTCATCGCGCCAGTATGGTATCAAAACCGAGGCGATTAAAGGTGGCGTTACGCCGGAAGGCCGGCGGTATTTACACCGCCGATTGCCTGATGGTGCAGGTTTGACCACTGCGCTGGGTGCGATCGGTTTGGATAGCTTGGCGCCCATTAAAACCCATGTGCGGGTAGTTCCACGCCTCTGCTGATGCCTGCCTGAAAGCGAATCTGGCTGCAGTTGACCGTGCAGCGGCGTGCCGTCAGGAAGTTGGATTGTCAAAAATCCACCGGTTATCTGGAGTTGGATGCACTGATACCTACAATGTTACCGTGGAAGGCGTTACTCCGCAGGTGGCAATGCTGGTGGTGGTCAGACAAAGTAGATTTGGCGCTGGAGCGCAATATTCGATTACCACGACGTGATTGCAGTCAACTCGGTGAAGCCAATATCGAACCTTTGATCCCTGATTTGCCTTAATCGGGCAGGCTGGCCAACGCCAATAATGTGCGCGTGCGCGTCGCGCATTTGGCGGCGACAGCGCCGGAAGTAAAAGTACACGTAACCGCGCCCGGCGATACCATTTCGGACGCGAGCTTCACTGGGCAGCTTTTCGTTCAAGGAAGCGCACCCTTGGCCAGTTAAAGTGCCTGCCGGAACCTATCATAATTTCCAGCGTCACTGCTACCTAACAACACAGTCGTGTTTGACTCGAGTTCAATCGCGCTCACCAGCAGTAAGGACCAGCCTGATCGGCGCTGTACCCAACGTAGGTACAGATTCGTCACCTATTCAATTAGCGCATTATTGGACGGCACTCAACGTGGCGAGTATTAAGTACGATGCAGCTGCAGGTACAAATCTGCGCGTAGTTTACGCATCAGCTAATGCTCCAGCAGTCTGATATTTTTTGCTAATAACGGCGTGACGCCAGCGGTTAGCAATCCTGCATTCCCTGCGTTTGCCAACTACCTGGAGCACTTGCGGGCGGCTCTCTATAGCTTCAAAGTCGTCCCCACCGGCGTAACAACGCCAGTGGTAATCAATGCGGATGTGCCGCTCGCCAATGGTATGGAGTACAGCTTGCTGGCGGTTGGTGCGCTCGCCAACATCGAGCCGTTGCTGTTGGTGGATAACAACCGCAAAGTTGCCACTGAAGCGAAAGCAAACATATATTGTTCGGTCGCCAAGACCATAGCTACGAGCAACCGCAGCCGCTTTTTCACCATCCAGCACACGCTGAACAGCCATTTTTCGTAGCTGATGTTTATTTTCTGTTGATAATTGTCTAGCGTCATTTTTCATTCGGGAATTATAATATAAAAAATTATAATTGTGTACTCTTTATTTCCGATCAGCCAGTAATATTAAAAACTAACGCAAAAAATAAAAAAACCTCGCACGGCGAGGTTTTTAGCTGGGTGATGTTATTAATCTTAATAAGCGCCTGTCCTACTTTTTCCTACTTTTTCAATAAATTAAGGATTGCGCAAGCTGACCGACCTCGTAAAGTCAGTTTAAAAGGCCTGAGAAAATCAGCAGGCTGGAGTGATGATTCATTACTCTCAATTCTGTGTAAGCGAATTTAAATTTAAGTGGGATTACCTGCCACCGTCATTTGGTAGAAAATGCGTTTGCGCGCTTGAAACATTTTCGTGCACTGGCCACGCGCTATGACAAATTAAAACGTAATTATCAAAGCGTTGTCGCCATGGCCTGCGGTTTTTTATGGCTGCCGATGTAATGAAACGTCAACAGACTCTAGAACCACGCCACTATATTGAGTATTTATTAACGGAATTGCCGAAGCGAAAAGTGGGTGATGATGTGAAGGATTTATTGCCTTGGATGGTTAAGCTAGGTGTGGTTAGTTAGACGTTTACTTAAAAAATAACAAATTATCTTTTATTGAAAACAAAAAAAGCAGCCTAGGCTGCTTTTTAAATTTATTTCACCATCTTACTTTTTCAAAGAGTTTGGAATTGTCCAGCCGGCCCACCAAGCCGTAGTTGCCATGGGGTCAACGGCACCAATGTAATCGGTCATTTCAAACTCAAAACCAGAACCATTATTAATGGGAGTAATTGAAGAAATTGCTGAGGCCAATTTGGCTTGTGAGTTAGTCACCGCCCATATGTCGTTAAAACTTAACAATACACCAGCACCTAAATCGATAAATGAGGCATCTTTAGTAATGCCAGCACCAGCGGTTTTATCGGTTAAGGCAGCACCATCACAAGCGCCAAGCAAATTTGTAAATTTGCTCATGCCGTAAATGCTTGAGTCGGCCAAGGTGACTTTATCCACTTGCACACAGGTTTTAAACGCACTAACAGCAGTGTTAACAATATTGGTTTTTACCGCGCCGCGTAAACGCATGCCTGGCTCTTTGTTGGATAAGGTGCTGCCAATCAGCGTTAAGTTGGCAAGCACCGCATCCGTTTCAGGAACATATTCAGCATCGCTTGAGTTAGCTTCAATGCCGCGCGGATCATTGGTGCCACTTGGTGTTAAAGCAGTAGGGTTTTTACGTGCAAGAACATGCTGAATGTTACCCTTGTAGCCCATATCAAAGTCGATATCGTCATCATCAACATTGGTTAACACCGCATGTTTTAAATTAACAGTGCCGCCAAACCATTCAATGCCATCATCACCACTATTATGTACTTGGATATATTCTAACGAGGTGCCATGGCCAACACCCATTAAGGTTAAACCATTCACTTCTTTATCTTTTGCAAACGCAAAACCAGTTTCAGTAATACGAACATACTTTAATTCGCCGCTATTATCGGCTTTGTTATCGCCACCAAAGAAACCCACTTCATCGCCGCCTTCACCTTTTAAATTACATAAGGCACCATCTTTGTGGCAAAGGCCTGTACCGCCAAGTCCATACACGGGTGCAAAACCTTGAATTACCAATCCTTTCCATTCACCAAGACCATCAAAACCCTCATCAGCACTACTGAAAGTAATCGGCTTATCTTTTGTGCCTATGGCGTTTAATTTAGAGCCGCGCGTAATAATTAAGACGCTGCCATCTTGAGCCTTCACATTAACGCCAGCTTCAACCGTTAAAGTAACGCCTTGATTTTTCGCGTCTGCAATTGCGGCGGGAGTATTTAAAGAAGCATTACCTTTACCAATAAGTACCGTACCCTCCAATACCCACGTTTTATTGGCATGCATGGTAAAGCTTTGTGCCACAACACCTTTAACGGTACAAGTATCACCCACACAGCTAACTTGTGCAGGATAAGGAACCGTGGCAGAACTGCTCGATGATGACGCAGCGATGGATGATGAAACAGCGGCAACGGATGATGAAACAGCGATAGAAGAGGACATCGCGACTGACGATGATGAAACAGCGGCAACGGATGATGAAACAGCGATAGAAGAGGACATCGCGACTGACGATGATGAAACAGCGGCAACGGATGATGAAACAGCGACTGACGATACAGAGTTAGACGCTTTATTATTATTGCTGCTACCACAACCTGCCAGCATCAACATGGATGAACCAATAGCCACTATTAGTATTTTTTTAGAAGAGATCATAATATTTACCTTGGATAATTAAAGAAATATAGCCTTTTAATGTGCGAATATTATGGCGATTTAAAATGACAATTTATTTACATAAAAATGACATTTTTATGTAAACTTAGAAGATTATCCTTTCGGAATAAAAAAAGGGGCCTAAGGCCCCTTTTTTTATTCCGAAAAATTGCAACGACATAATTCCGACTTAAAAATATCACCGGACACCGACGATTAATAAAAATTATACGCCACGCCAACAGTGACGGTTGTGCCGGGCAAATAACTTTCTTCACCGACTAACACGGAGCCTCTGGTAACATAAACAACATCTTGATTTAATATATCCAATATTTTCCCGTTGACGGTTAACCCATTTTCCATTTCATACTGATAAACCACATCAATTTTCAGACGCCCCTCCTCCATTCGATCACCTGTTGATTTTTTATCAACAACATCAATACGGTCACCAAAATAATTGACCAATAAAGTGACTGACTGCCCAGAATCAATAGACTCTAAATTAAATTGCATATTTGCCAAATATTGTGATTGTTCCCTCTGCAGCTCGCGCGAGCTGCGTCCTTCTGAGTTTGCACTCTCTTTATCTAACTGCACTTCAGATTTTACCCAAGAAAAATTACCCATTAACTTCCCCTGCCATGATTTCCCATCATAAACATTTTTTTCAAACTCCATTTCCAAACCCGACAATTTTGCCGAATTTGAATTTCTAAAAGTGTAAGCATCATAAACATCAGCCCCTAGCGAAATCGCTTTTTCGATAGGATTTTTAATATCCTTATAAAAAACACCTACAGATAATTTTTCTTCTTCACCAAAATAATACTCACCTTTAACATCAAGGTTAGAGATTTCGCTTTGCTTTAAATCTGGATTTCCAATAATCGATTGATCTGTATCGGGATCTGTTTGACTAGAGCTATTAATTTCAACCAAGCCAGGTCGCGATACCGTTTGAGTAACGGCCGCACGCCAAATCCAAGTGTCATCCATTCGCCAAGAAAGGTTTATCGCTGGCAATAAATCGCTATAACTGTTACTGGCCATATTGGCTATGGAATTAGGGTTGGGATATTTCGTGGCTTGACTAAAACGCTCATTGCGCACACCCACATTAACAGTCCATTCATCCTTAAAAATCCACTCATTATCCAGATAAATAGCCGATCCATTTTCATCGGCAAGATACCAATCATTCGATAAGGTTTGCCAATTAAGGCGGATATAATTGTTATCAAAATTGCTATCGCTCAACAAACTATTGATCGGTTGCGCCAAATCTGCACCCGCAGAAGCGGCATAAGCAAATCTCGATTTAAACGAGTCCCTCGATTTATCAAAAGCCGATGCCCCCACCTTGAACGCCACTTCGGATTCGGCAAAACCATCGCCACGGTAGCTATAATTCAGCTGTATATTTTTTGCGGTTTCTTTCAATGCTGAATAAGTACGAAGACTGGAACTTGGAGAAAACAGACCATTAAAATATGAATAACTTCGACCATCAGGAGCATCGCGATCGGTTTTTGCATAAGCAAGCATCCAATCTATTTGGTGTGCATCACTATCATTAATGGCATGTTGTCCCGTTAAATTTTGATACAACATTTCGCGCTCAACCCAATCCAGTCGCGTAGATATGTTGCGTTCATTACCCTCTTCAATATCCAACTGATCATCCAAGCGTGTTGTATCCGATGTTTTACGCAACAGCAGTGTCTGTGACTTAATGCTGTTGCCACTATCGGTTTCATATTTCGTGGTTAAGTATGCGGTTAAATCCACCAAATATTGTGAGCGCTCGTAATGAGTAACCTTACTATCGCGATAAGATCCGGAACCATCCGACAGCTGTTCTGTGCGAACAGCTTTATCCCGATTACTCCATTTTTGTTTATAATCCAGCGAGCCATAAACACCGACCTCACCATTGAATACATCAAAGTTATTACCCAATCCGTAGCCCAAAGAGGTATTGGGCCCTGCCTTTTTGTAAGTAGCCTGCCAATTATTATTTAAACTTTTACCCAGATCAGCAATGACGCTTTTATCGACGCAACCAGCTAAGGACAAGCCTATCACGCAGACAGGAGGAATGGCGCTTAAGCCATTATCCGTTGTATCACTCAGCATTGAAGGCATATCACGTGTGCCATCGTCAATACCGGTCCAATCGCGGCCACCCCCAAAATAGGTCACCACATCCTTGCCCGTCACTGCAGTGTTATATTCCATGCTTCCAGACAATTTACTTTCTAAGTTTTTAGGCACCTCTTTTAATGCCATGCCCACATGGCCACCCGTTGAATCCGCCGGTAAGCTCGCGGTAAATGTTTTTCCAATTTCAATGCCGCCTAATACTGATGATGGAAATAAATCCAAGGGTACATCGCGGCGAATACCGTCTGTACTCGGCAACATTCCGCCATTTAAAGTGGTAGAAATATACCGCCCAGCTAAACCCCTCACCACCGCAAATTGGCCACCCACAACCGATACGCCCGTCACGCGCTTTAATGCATCGGATGCTGAGGAGTCGCCGAATTTTTTAAAATCTTCGGCGCTAATCGCCTCAACCACCGACGACGCATCGCGTTCAATTGCAAGCGACGATTGATCCATAGCGCCTACAACACCCATAACAATCATTTCTTCCATCACAGAAGAAGGCTCAACTCGGGCTTGTTCGACGGGTAAACTTAAACTGGCTTCAGTCGTGACTTCAGAAATAATGCGCACGTCTTCGATCACGCGGGCAATATGATTAGGGTGGGAAACTTCGATGGTATAAACACCGCGCGGGATCGACAGAATATAACTGCCGTCTGAGGTAGTGGTGGTCTCATATTTTTCGCCATGGACTTTTACAGTCGCTCCAGCTAGTTCACCTTCACCACCGGTCTCAAAAATACGGCCTATTAATTGGCCTGTAGCAATATCGGCGGCGGGGTCATATTTTGAGGTGCGCGATATTATTTTATTATCGCTATCAATTCTGATTTTAATTTCGGCGTAGTTGTTGGCTAATAGTTCAAACGCTACGGCACCAATACTTTTATCTTTTACGCTAATGTGCGCGGTGTATTTTCCGGGTTCTAAATCCATCACCACAACGGAACTTTTATCAAAAAAATATAAAGCGTCATTAATTTTTAACGAAAGGTCGCTGGCCGCCGCGCCTGCAACATAAATAACAGCTTCTTCGGCTGCCGCCATACCCGCCCACGCAGTGGCAATGGCGCTTACTGTTAACGCTAATAATTTTTTCTTACTTGTACTGATCATCACATTCCCCAAAAAAATACAAAGCGCCAGCATCTTGTGATTAACAAAAACAGGCGCCATAAAAAAGACTGGGGCGAATTGTATGGGGATTATATGACAGAATTATTAAGGCCGCCTATGAGTGTCCTACAAACACCTGCTGTCACCACCGTCTTCGGGCTAAGCTTTGCGAGTGAGTAAACGTTATTATTGCGAAAGCGTCAGGTTAAATAGGAGCCTCACGGCGCAATCAATGTGATTTAATTGATGCTATTTATTGCAAGCTGCACGAGTAATTGCTCAACATCGGCAATGGTTTTATTGATGGAAATGCGATCAAGCGTCACAGTAAATTACCGGCGTTATAAATTGTGTGGTCATTATCGCACGGGTTTTTAACGGCAAAAACAAGGCACTTGTAAGCGCGCTGGGGCGCGAATAGAAAAAGGGTTTCGGTGGATCATTCGTGCATGCGTTTGTATGAATGCTGGCGGACGGCAGGGACTGCTAGTCGCGCTTTTCCGCGGAGTTTGTGATGCAGCGAAAATCTTGGAAATCAGCCAAAAAACCTGTCAGGTGTTATTTTTGGTTATTTGCGCTGAATGGTTACAATTATTTAAACCTTCGCACTATGGGTATAGACCAGTAATTTAAGTTGCTGCTCTATATCCACATCGGGAAAATCGTCGCTAGGCGCCAACCGTTCAACAAACCTTAAATCGGGTGCCTGCTCGCTAAAAATAGCGCGTAAATAATCACGGCTAAATTCCGGTGCATTCAAACAAGCGAGTACTTTACCTTTATCGTTTAATAATTCCGGTAAACGGCGCACGACTTTTTGATAATCCTTGGTCGCGACAAAACTTCCTTTTTGAAAACTCGGCGGATCAACAATCACCACATCGTACGGGCCTAGTTTTTTAATCTTCCCCCAAGATTTTAAAATATCCAAACCTAAAAAAGTAATGTTAGACGTATCGTGATGATTCAAGCGGTGATTTTCTCGCCCCGTCGTTAAGGAGCGACGACTCAAATCAACGTTCACTATCTTATCAGCCCCCGCCGCATTTGCCACCACCGAAAAAGCGCAGGTATACGCAAACAAATTAAGAACTTTGGCATTTTTAGAACATGCCTCCAACCAACGTCGGCCCGGTTCCATATCTAAAAAATAACCGCAATTTTGTTGCGTGAAATCCAAATGAAATTTTAAATTGCCACGCCGGGCAATAGATTCTTCCTTTGCCAAGGGTAAGCCTTTTAACCATCCATAAGGGGCATTAGGCTGATCGCGACGCTGCAATAATAAATGCGTAAATTCGCGCGGCAAGTGCGCCGTGATGGCGGCGATAATAGATTGCAGTTGTAATTCATCCGGTGCCGTGTAGACCGTCATTAATAGCAACGGATAAAAAGCATCCACCGTAATATTTTCCAGCCCGGCAAAACATTGGCCACGACCATGAAAAATACGCTGTGCGTTGTGTGTGTTTTTTGGGGACCGATCAAAACTTAGTAACGCATCAATTAAAGGCTGAATATTAATAGTGTTTATAGAGGGCACAGTAAGAATCATGCTAGTCCTTAAAAAATCCAACGGGATATAATAGCGTTTCGTTGTAACCAGTAATAACAGGGATTAAACCTTGCCACTGCAGGTCCAGCTTGGGGTCACCCGAATCCATTAACAAAGGTCGCTTATCAAGCGTGCGCAATTTGCGTTTAGTAGCCACCACATGTAGGTGCTCACGACCAATACCCCTTAATAGTTCTGGCGTTAATTGTTGATTCCCTCGGCCAATAATATGGCCTTGGCCACCAATCGCGGTTAAGACTAACGCCACATTATTTTTAAAGGCCACACAATAATGGCTAAGTTTTTCGGCATTCACATCGGTGATTAATCCGAGCTGGGGATGCAAAATATCTACACCCAATAAAGTGCCCCCATAACCCCACTCAGCTAAAATCTGGTGCGTAGTCGAGCCGGGGGCAAAAATCATTAACGCCTCGGGCGATAATTGTGATCTTAAATAATCGGCAATTTCCAGCACGGCTAACTCATCAGACTCTTCACCGCCTTGTTTTACCGCTTGAATAAATTCGGCCGAGCTGGGCGTGCGCATTTGGCCAAAATATTGGGATTTAACAATATTATTGCGAAATGCCTCTTCATCAATATCGCGCACTTCCTGCAATGTCTCTGCCATTAAATCTCCGCGCAATAACTGCTGAATTACTTCGGCGGCCGCCTGAGGGTTAATGGCATAAACGCCCGAATGCATTTTTACGCCCGAGGGAATTCCCAGCACCAAGGCGTGCTTACCTACAGCAGCATAGATATCCCGCGCCGTACCATCACCACCAACAAAAACAATAATATCAATACCCTCTGCCATCATTGCAGCGACGATAGCTTGCGTATCCTGTGATGTCGATTGAGAAGTGAGGTTATAGGGGAGGATACGATGGGGAATATTCCAAGCGCTTAACCATTGACTGCCCATAATATGAGGGGCACTAAGAATATTTAATTGATCATAAAAGGCGTGTAATAAATGCCAAAATGTTTGCGCACGCAATGGCGAGCACAATGGAATTTCACCCTTTGCAGCGGCGCGTTGCAATTCAACTAAATCACTGCCTTTTTGGCCTAGTGGCCCACCAATACCGGCAAATGGATTAAGAATAAAACCTATACGTAAAATCACTGTTTAACGCCATTAACTAATGCAAGGAAATCGTGAACAACCTGATTATCATCACAATAATAATGTCCTAGCTCGCGGCGTTGCCAATAATTTTTACGCAGTTTGTCAAATGCGATGGACATAGGTTCTTGGTTTTTTATTGCGTCAGCAATTAATAAATGATCTTTTTGCACGTTATAGCTTTTAAGTACTGCATCGTTAATATTGGCGGCACTTAACGGTGTGGGCTCACCCAAAATACGTTTTTGCACTGATGCTATGCGCCCAGCAATGTCATTTTTTGGCAAATTCAAATAATGGGCCAGCGCCTCGTAAATCATCAGCGAACCGTTAAGTTTGCCCTCAAAACTATAACCGGCAATATGCGGTGTACCACAACGAACGAGTGACATTAAGGGTATATATATATTGGGCTCTCCTGCCCAAACATCTAAAACCACCTGTAAGCGGGGTGTTAATTGTAAATACTTAAAAAGTGCAAAATTATCTATCACCTCACCTCGTCCTGCATTAATTAATAACGCGTCGGGCTTAATCAATGGCAAATTATTCGCATTGATTAAATTGAGTGTAGGCTCATCACCATCAACAATTAAAGGCGTGTGCATACAAATAATGTCGGCAGTCAACACATCATTTAAAGTGGTTAGTTCAGGTATGTGAGCCACTGCTTTATGAGGGTCGGAAACTTTTATTTTGACACCAAGCGCCTTGAGTGTGCGGTACAAACGCCCACCCACATTGCCACAACCCACAATACCAATGGTTTTAGTGGCCCAGTCGGGGCAGTAAGTCGCCATCGCCGCTAATACATACTGCACAACGCCACCCGCATTACAGCCAGGCGCGGCAGACCATTGAATGCTTTGCGTTTTTAAAAAAGCCTTATCTAAATGGTCGGTGCCAATAGTGCAGGTTCCTACAAACTTAATGTTTGAATGCGCCAACAATGCTGCGTTCACCTTAGTGACCGAGCGCACCAATAAAATATCCGCATCAGCCAAATCAGCGGGAGCCATAGTTCGACCGGGTAATTTTTTAATACTGCCAAGGTCACTAAAAAGCGCATCTAGCGCAGGAATATTCTCATCAGCAACAATACGTAAATGACTCACAGCAAGACCCTATAAAAAAATAGCCATTTTACAGGGTAAAAATTATGCAATCCGCTATCGCGCCAAGGTTTATTGCAATTAATCAGAAAAATAGATCGGCGAATTCGGATAATAAGTGCAATTGCACGGTCTTTTTTTGATTATTAAAAAATAGTTGGCAGTTAGTCTTACTGGAGCACCAGCAAGCAATTATTTTTAGCCGAGGTGTTGAGTTAATACGCAAGTGCCTATACTGTAAGTCAAGAGGGTTTTATTCACCCTCCAGGCTAACGCTCACACGCTACTGTTGATGCAGTAACCTTTAGCATCAAAGCCCACTGCTCGGAGGTGACACCCATGAAGACCTCAAATAAAGGCCACGATCTCAACAACGTGATCAACCTTTTTACCGGCAAACCCTATGCATCAGCTCATGAGATGCGCTTTATTCGTCTTGCAACAGAGCTAGACGGCCTAGAAATGCTTTACTCCAATGACTCTAGTGACGATAAACTTTTTAGCTTGAACATTCTTGCTTGGGGCTTGCGCGCCAACGGCGAAGTTGTTGGGATAGTGCCTTGGCTAGATAAAGTTATAGCTTGCACTGACATCAAAGATCCTTTACATGGCCAATTTGAAGGCTATTACGACTCAGGTATTGATGAGATATTTTTTCACGCCCCAATTCACAAAGTCGTAGAAGTTGAAACGGCAGCCGATTATTACGAGCACGAGAGCGACAATCCCGACGATATTGTGCAAGAAATTCCCGATTTAATCGGCACGCACGCAGTTCTTTCCGATCCCGATAAACGTCGATTATCGTTGTTTGAAGTGGTGAGCTGGCGGCTGTATAACGATGGCGCAATGGTCGGCATGTTGATTGACGATAAAAAAATTGAAAGCACACCCGTACTGCCCGGCGATAACTGTTTATATCCCGCGCAAGAGCACAAACACTTTAAATATTTTTTTCAACATCACATCGCCAATAAAATTAAATCGGAAGATCCCGAAGCCTTAGCGGCAATTAGTATGTTGGTTGATGAGGGGCAGCGCTAGCTGCCTTTTTTATAGCTTTTATACAGTTTTGATGATGGCATTAAAAGGCTGGAAAACCGGTGACCAAAATATTTTGTAAATTGCAGTAACCTTGCGGATTTTTAGCGAGGTATTGCTGATGATATTCTTCAGCAAAATAAAAAGACGGGTTATTAATAATTTCTGTCGTGACTTTATTTTTTGTTTGTTTTAACACTCGTGCACTATAAACATCGTGACTTTGCTTCGCTAAAAAATGCTGCTCAGGAGTCAAAGGGTATATACCCGATCGATATTGCGGACCTTTATCATTACCCTGACGAAAACCCTGCGTAGGATTATGCCCCTCCCAAAAACATTTCAGTAAATCGCGATACCACATTTTTTGGGGGTCATAAACTACTAGCACAAGCTCGCTATGCCCCGTCAAACCTGTACACATTTCTTGGTAAGTGGGATTGGGCGTAATGCCCGCCCCATAACCTACAGCAGTGGTGTGCACACCTTTTAACCCCCAAAACAAACGCTCTACCCCCCAAAAACAGCCCATTCCAAACAGAGCTCGCTCAAAATAAGGTGGGTATGGAGGCTCTATGGCCGTGCCCAGTACCGCATGAGGCTCAAAACCAGTGATAGGCTCATCACTACCAATAAGCGCAGCTTCTGAGTACAAAACGGGATCCTTTAGGGAATTAACCAGCATGATTGTTACCTGTGGTGTCAGATTCAACAAACCGCAACGAGTGCGCCACCTATTTAATATCAAATAGTTCTATTGTTTTTAGCAATATTCGTGACGCATTGCAATATTAAATAGCCCTCAAATTGACTTTTAGGCGCCTCATTCATGATTTAAGGAGTATCTAACGATATTTTCTCCACCTCTTGTGTTACCCATTCCTGCGTGCTAATTAAGCTGCTCGCCTGCGTGGAATCCAGCCCTTGTGATTGTAGCGTTTCAATGCAGGCATAAAATTCATCAAGCGTTAAATAGCCTGACACCCCTTCAAGCCAACGCTGCTGCAAAATCTCCTGCCACTGAATACGCTCGGCCTCGCTTAAGGATGCTGGAAAATGTCTCGCTTTGTAGCGCAGCAATAAATGGTTATAGCGCTGATCATTAAAATGATAAGCCTGTGATGCCAACTCCACTGCTGATGCTTTGCGCACCAGCTCAAATAACGGCTTATCTTTGGGTGATAAAAAACCGTCGTACAATTGCTGTTCGGCATCTTCGTGCGCAGCAAATTGAGTTAAGGCAAAAGCCTCTGAAACTTTTTCGGCAACATTCATCGCCAGCAATTTATGCCAATGTTTTTCACATTGCTGAGTGTCTATATTTAAGCGCAGGGCATTATCGGCGGTTAAGAGTTTTGGGGTCAAAACTACAGGGCATTTATTAATGTGTACTGCCTTAAGCGCTAAACGCTCGACACCCTCTGGCAAATTGTCATTAGCGGTAAAAACTCTTTGTGCAATTTCTTCTACGCTTAAATGAATAAGCGGTTCGGGGTCTTGCGACAAATTAAAAACCAATACGGCATTTTTATTGGTCGGATGAAAAACAATCGGGGCGACCAAAGCGGCGCAGCCATTTAGAGCTGAAAACTTCGATGAAATATGTAAAAAAGGCTTTTGACGAAAAACGTCAATTTCCGTTGAGACATTATTTTTTAGCCGTAAATTAAAAAGATGGTCGTACAAACGCGGCTGTTTTTCTTTGATCAAACGCGCCAGCGCGATAGTCACCTCGACATCACTTAATGCGTCATGCGCACGAGAATGAAGCAAGTTGTTTTCGATAGCGAGATATTCAAGCTTAAAACTGGGGCGCCCGTCGATCATAGGCCAGCGAATACCTTCAGGCCTTAACGCGTAACAGGCTCTAACCACATCAATTAAATCCCAGCGGCTATTATTGTTCTGCCATTCGCGGGCGTAAGGATCGTAAAAGTTGCGATAGAAACCAAAGCGTGTCACTTCATCATCAAACCGCAAGGTGTTGTAACCCAAGCTGCACGTGTTTGGCTGTCCCATCTCATGCGCAATATTGGCCATAAACTCTGGCTCGCTAAGACCTTTGGCCATAGCTTCGGCAGGTGTGATGCCTGTAATTAATATCGCCTCGGGATGCGGCAGAATATCAATGGTGGGCTTGCAATACCAAACATCAGGCTCAGCAATGGGCTCGAGGTTTAAATTGGTGCGCAAACCTGCGAACTGGCAAGGCCTATCAATGGCGGGGTTTCCGCCCCAAGTTTCGTAATCGTGCCAATAAAGGCTTGGCTCTATCATGTTAATTCCCCAGCACTACGCATTAAACTCCATGTTTTTTAATAGAAAAAATCTCGTTATACTTCAGGTTATAACGTAAAAATGAGAACACCATGAATAAACTTGAATTTTTATTTCAAAATAATATTGACTGGGCCGAGACAATTAAAGCCAAAGATGAACATTTTTTTGAAAAACTCGCAGCCCAACAACAGCCCCAGTTTCTATGGATTGGCTGCTCCGATAGTCGCGTACCCGCCAATGAAATCGTGGGTTTATTGCCCGGCGAATTATTTGTTCACCGCAATATTGCTAACACGGTTGTACACACCGATCTTAACTGCCTATCTGTTTTGTATTACGCGGTATCGGTATTAAAAGTTAAGCATATTATTGTGACTGGCCATTATGGCTGCGGCGGCGTTAAAGCTGCGATGGGTGATACCCAAGTCGGTTTGGTTGATCATTGGCTACGCAATATTCGAGATATTTATTTTGGTAAACGTGAAGCCTTTAAAGACGATATGGATGAAACCGAAAAAGTGAATTTACTCTGCGAGTTAAATGTGGCCCAGCAAGTGGCAAATGTTGCACATATTCCCGTGATTCAAAATGCATGGGAAGCTGGAGAACAACTGAGTATTCACGGCTGGATTTATGATATTCACGATGGCCTGATTAAACAAATTACGCCCACTATCGACAATATTGAACAAGTCGCCGAACAATACCGTGTAAAACGCAAACTCGCTTAGCGCCTATTCTGGCTTAGGGCACCCACTAACCTATTACCGCAAGCTGTAAATTGCGCCAGTAGGTTAAGCCAACCATCAAAACAGATCCAATAGCGACCCAACTGTAGCGGGTTATCAATAACGCTTCATCTTCTGCCAGTAGCGCCCAGATCGAGCTTGATTTTAAATTTTTCAAAATCAGCATTAATAATCCAGTGGTCAAACCCAAGGCGGCAAAAGGTTGTTGTACAAAAATCAACAATGCCGCGGGCAATGCTAAAACGCCCAATAATAACGCCGTGTAAGCCTTTAATTTTGCAGCTTTTCGGGTGGTATTAGCGGCATCTATAAGATACGTCGCTAAGGATACGCCCGATAATAAGATATTCAAAAAAGCCAGCCATGCGATTAATAAATACACCGTATTGGCTAATCGATGAGGCGCCAACCAGCCAATCAAAACCGCTGTCAGAAAAGGCAAAGCAGCGATTAACAAACATCGTGACAATTTCATTGACCAACCTTTTTTAATTGTAACTATTTGATTAAGTTTGCGGCAAAGTTACGCCAGTTTGCCCTTGGTATTTTCCGCCTCGATCGGCGTAGCTGGTTTCACATACTTCGTCGCTTTCAAAAAACAGCATTTGCGCCACGCCTTCGTGAGCATAAATTTTTGCAGGCAGCGGCGTAGTATTCGAAAACTCTAAGGTCACATGCCCTTCCCACTCGGGCTCTAAGGGCGTGACATTTACAATAATACCGCAGCGCGCATAGGTCGATTTACCCAAACACACCGTTAAAACACTGCGTGGAATTTTAAAATATTCCACCGTGCGCGCGAGCGCAAAAGAATTGGGCGGAATAATACACACGTCGCTTTTAATGTCGACAAAGCTACTTTGGTCAAAGTTTTTGGGGTCCACCGTAACCGAATGTACGTTGGTAAAAATTTTAAATTCATCGGCACAGCGTACATCGTAACCGTAGCTGGATGTCCCGTAAGAAATCAAACGACTGCCATTTTCACCATAACGCACTTGCTCACCTGCAAAAGGGGTGATCATATTTTGCTCTTGCGCCATGCGGCGAATCCACTTATCCGATTTAATAGCCATGGTATTTCCTCATTATTCGGTCGGTAGTTTTTATAGCGCCACGAGGGTTACACCCCAGCGGCTTGCGATAATGTATTGCAGGAATGGATTAGTCGTCACTTTCACTAATGACAAGGCTGCTTTGTTGCTTGCGGTTAAACCACAGTTGTACGGCCATTTTTTGTGCGATGGCGAGATACTCTTGGTTTTCTTCGCTGTTGATATCAGCCGCCACCGAGGGCCTACCGCTATCGGCTTGCAGGCGAATAGCCAATTTAAGCGGCAAACGGCCAAGTAGTGGCGTGTGGTATTTTTCGGCTAATTTAAGCCCGCCGTCTTCACCAAAAATAGCCTCTTTGTGACCGCACTGGCTACACACATGGGTCGACATATTTTCCACAATGCCCAGTACATCAATATTCATTTTACGAAATAGCTCGATGCCTTTTTTAGCATCCAGCAAGGCAATATCTTGCGGTGTTGTGACTATCACGCTGCCATCTACGGCAACGGTTTGCGCCAAACTCAACTGAATATCACCTGTACCGGGTGGCATATCGATAATTAAATAATCGAGTTTTGGCCACTCTGTACCACGTAACAATTGCTGCAGCGCGCCCGCCGCCATAGGCCCGCGCCACGCCATAGGCGCATCGCCTTCCACCAAATTCCCCATACTAATCATTGATATGCCATAAACGGTAGGGATGGCTTTAATACGCTTACCCTGCAACATTTCGGGTTTTTTATCGGTTACATCTAACATCAGCGACTGGCTAGGGCCGTAAATATCGGCATCCAACATCCCTACATTTGCACCCAAGGCTTTAAGCGCTAGGGCCAAGTTAACCGCCGTAGTCGATTTACCTACTCCGCCCTTACCCGACGCGACAGCAATAATATTACTCACATTTTCGATGGTCTTTTTACTGCTCGCCGTACGTTCAGCATCACCATCCCAGGCAAATACAATATCTCCGCTAAAGCCTTCAAGCGCTTGCGCTATAACCGTTTTAAAGCGCTCTTCTTGAGCACGTAAAACCACTGGCAAACGAAAATACAGAGTGAACGAATCGTCTTTTTCGGCAACATCCGTTAAGGCATCGGCAAACGAAATAGCCGAATCCAGCGCTTCAAGAATGGGCAGTTGACTGAGTGTTAATTCGAGTAAGGCAGTAGACGCGGTCATGTGGTTAACCCTCAAAAATAAGCCGCGCATTTTACCGACTAAGCCCAGAGCTTGCACGGAAGAGTTCGTAAAAGAGGAGCGGTGCTCGTGAGACTTACTATCTAGAGGCAAAAGACCCAATGACAGTCACTTTATCGTCATCCCAAAGCAACGCCCCCCAAAAAACATGCAAAGTAATTTTTGGCCACCAAAACAATAGGCAAGGCATTAAAATCAATAAAAATTTAAAGGAATTAAAAGAGAGATAAAAATGAACGTCAAAAAATAAAAACAGAAAATATTTTCGCTATTTTTAATTTGATATATTGAATTAAAACAAGAAAGGTAAATGGGGTGATTGACGGGGATCGAACCCGCGACCACCGGAATCACAATCCGGGGCTCTACCAACTGAGCTACAACCACCATAGCATGCACTTAAGCATTTACGCAGGCGTTTGGCGCGCCCGGCAGGATTCGAACCTGCGACCACCCGCTTAGAAGGCGGGTGCTCTATCCAACTGAGCTACGGGCGCTTAAACACGCTCTCACTAAACACACTTTATTCAGCAACAAATAAAAAAATCGCAATTAATAAAGCATAGGAAGATGGTCGGAGTGGAGGGATTCGAACCCCCGACATTCTGCTCCCAAAGCAGACGCGCTACCAGGCTGCGCTACACTCCGAAAGAAACAAGAACTTTAAAATTGCCCTGTGTTTCAAGAGGTGCGCATAATACTCACGGCTCGGCGCATCGTCAACGCCCTTTTTAATTATTTTCGGATGAATTCCTTGTTGCGGTGGCGAGCGGTGGCAGCGATTGGCTAAGTTGTGTGCTTATGTGACAATAGGCGCCTTTATTTTTTAGCTCTTTTCTGCAGGAATTAAATCCATGACAGCGCTCGTATTAGACGGTAAGGCCCTAGCCCAAAAAACCGAACAAGAACTTAGCCAGCGCGTTCAAGCGCTAAAAGCACGCACGGGCACTACGCCTATTTTGGCCACTATCTTAGTCGGCGACGACCCCGCCTCCGCCACCTACGTAAAGATGAAAGGTAATGCCTGCGAGCGCATCGGTATGGGCTCGATGCGCGTAGAGATGCCTTCCAGCACAACCACAGAAGAATTATTAAGCAAAATTAATGAGCTCAATAACAACCCCGATGTACACGGTATTTTGTTGCAACATCCCGTACCCGAGCAAATCGATGAGCGCGCGTGTTTTGATGCTATCGATCTAAAAAAAGACGTTGATGGCGTAACCTGCTTAGGTTTTGGCCGCATGAGCATGAACGAAGAAGCTTACGGCTCTGCCACACCAAAAGGCATTATGCGATTACTTGAAGGATTTAATATTCCACTGGCAGGCAAACACGCCGTTGTGGTTGGTCGCAGTCCTATTCTTGGCAAGCCTATGGCATTGATGCTGTTAAATGCCAATGCCACAGTCACCATCTGCCACTCGCGCACCCAAAATTTAAGTTCGCACATTCAACAGGCCGATATTATTGTGGGCGCTGTAGGCAAGCCAGAATTTATTAAAGCCGAGTGGATTAAAGAGGGCGCCGTAGTTGTTGATGCAGGCTATCACCCTGGTGGCGTTGGCGATATTGAATTAGCGCCGTTAATCAATCGCGTAAGCGCCTATACACCTGTACCGGGCGGCGTTGGCCCAATGACAATTAACACATTAATTTATCAAACCGTTGCCGCTGGCGAAATAAAGCGTTAAATAATTACCGTCGCATTCAAGTAAAACGCTGTCGCCGAGCAGCGCATCCATTAAACGATGGCACCCAATAAAACACCAAGGTTTGCCCAAGCCTTAGTGTTTTATTTATTATTGAGCCAATTAAAATCGGCAGTAGTAAACCCTCTTTTTTCATCCCACCCAAATAACAAGGCCACATGCTTTATGCGTCTCGATAAATTCGTAGCAGATAACAGTAACTTAAGCCGCCGAGAAGCTGCTTGGGCGATTAGGGCAAGTAAAGTGCTAGTTAATGGTGAAATTTGCAAAAAAGCGTCGGCCATTTTAACACCCTCGCAAAATGTGACTTTACAGGGTGAATTATTATCGGCGCCCACTCCTATTTATTGGATGCTGAATAAACCGATCGGCGTTATTTGCGCCAATAGCGATGCAGCGCATCCAACGGTATTTGATTTAATCGACACCCAACTTCACCCCGCACATATCGGTAAATTACAAATTGCAGGTAGGCTAGATATTGATACGACTGGGCTGGTATTAATTACCAGCGACGGCGACTGGAATCACCTAATAACGTCCCCCAACAAAGGTCTCGGTAAACGCTATTGTGTTACAACCGCCGACCCAATTAGCGATGAAACCACTGCTGCTTTTGCGCAAGGCGTATTACTGCACGGCGAAACCAAAACAACTCTGCCAGCGAGCTTAAAAATTCTCGATAGCCATCACGCCGAGCTTGAAATTGCCGAAGGCAAATATCATCAAGTTAAACGTATGTTCGCCGCGATGGGCAATAAAGTCGTTGGGCTCCACCGCCAATCTATTGCTCACATTACTCTCGACCCGCTACTCGAACCGGGGCAATATCGCCCGCTCAGCAGTACTGAAATAGCCCTTAAATAAGCCAATAATTATGCAAGACCACGCACTTAATCTTCTTTTTGAAGAATGGCAAAAAAATAACGCGCAAGGAAATAGCCTGTGGTTTGCCGATGAAAATAGTCACGAAATACTGCCCAAGTTTGCAACTGCCAGCAAAAATTTAACCATTATTAGCAACCGCTACGACATTCACGCCACCGCCCAAAAATTGGGTGTGCGTAGCTTTTTTAATGATGTCGATTTTAGCGTGGTCGACGCACAAACAATTGATCATCTTTTTATTCGCATCAGCAAAGAAAAATCCGTAACCCACCACGCTATTAACCAAGCACTTAAAACAGTAACGCCAATAGGCAATATGTATTTAGCCGGGTATAAAAACGAAGGTATTAAAACTTACGCACAAAAAGCCAGCGCACTTTTTAAGAACGCGGGCGCTTTAATTAAGCATAAGGACGCGCATAGCATTTGCCTAAACACTCCGCGCATCTCTAGCGAGCAGTCTTTTCTTGACGACAACCACTACACCGCACTACGCACCATTGGCGAATACCAAGGCGCGCAACTGATCAGTAAACCCGGTGTTTTTGGTTACGAAAAAATTGATGAAGGCAGTGCGCTATTATTGTGCTGTGCAAAAAAGTATCTCGATATGCACAACCTAAAGCCCGAAAAAATTCTCGACTTAGGCTGTGGTTACGGATTATTAAGCTTGGTCAGTGCGCAATGGCAACCCAGCGAAATTGTTGCGACCGACAACAATGCCGCCGCGCTTAACGCCTTAAAAGCAGGCGCAACAGCGAATGACTTAACGCTAAAGATTGTGGCCGATGATGCAGGCGAAAATATAACCGATAAATTCGACACCTTGTTGTGCAACCCACCCTTTCATAAAGGCTTTAGCATCAACGGAGATTTAACCGATAAATTTTTGCGCAGCGCGAGCCATAGACTCAGTAAAAATGGCGTAGCTTTTTTTGTGGTCAATAGTTTTATAGGGATAGAAAAAAAAGCCGAGATGTTTTTTTCGCGGCATGAGCTATTAATCAATAATAAACACTTTAAAGTCTTAGCCTTTAAAAAATAGCGTGCTGGCCTTAGCGATCGACGCCTTTAATCAGGTTGTACACTTTCATACCTAAAATAGGAAGTGCAAGCAACTCAGTTAATACATTCGCACTCACAATCACCCAATCACCTTTTAACACGCCATAAATCGTCCAGCAAAATACACCCAACGCAAACATGCTATACATGCTCAGCGATAAAGTTTTAGTGTCGCGCGTTTTAAGCGTTAAAAAAGCCTGCGGCGCAAATGAAAATGTCGTTAAAAATGCCGCGATATAGCCTATCCATTCCGATGTGAACATATTAAAAAGCTGCCAGTTAATTCATTAAATATTCAAACGGTCTAAGTCTTCGACTGTCAATAAAAACACGCCATGGCCGCCTTTTTCAAATTCAATCCAGGTGAATGCAATTTCAGGATAAGCATCCTCCAAGGCATTCCAACTATTTCCAACTTCGACAATTAAAACGCCTTCGTCAGTTAAGTAATCACGCGCTTCGCGCAACAAACGACGAGTGAAATCGAGACCATCTTCGCCAGAGCCCAAAGCCAAGCTGGGTTCATGTAAAAACTCGGCTGGCATAGAGGTTAAATCGCGTTCATCAACATAAGGCGGATTACAGATAATTAAATCGTAGCGCCGCCCCTCTAACCCATCAAATAAATCGGACTCTATAGCCGTTACACGATCTTCGAGTTGGTACTTTTCAAGATTGCGCTCAGCAACCAATAACGCCTTGGCCGAAATATCACTTAAATCAACTTCAGCTTCTTCAAACAGCAGCGCGCACGCAATACCAATACAGCCACTACCAGTACATAAATCCAATAAATTACGCGGCGGCATTTTTAGCCATGGCTGAAAACCATTTTCAATAAGCTCAACCATGGGTGATCGAGGTATTAGCGTGTCGGCATTAACCTCAAACAACAAGCCCGCAAAATAGGCTTGCCCCGTAATATAGGGTAGCGGTAAGTGGTCACCGATACGTTTAGCCAATGCGGTACACAATGCGCTTTGTTCACTCGCTGTAAATTTGGCCCCCAAAAGAAACTCATGCTTACCCCACGGAACTCCGGCTTGCCATAACACCAACTGCAGCGCTTCATCCCATGCGTTATCGGTGCCGTGGCCATAAAACAAATTGGCTTCGGATAATAATTTTGCACTAAAGCGCAACCAATCTTGTAGCGTCGATAACTCGGCTCGGGCTTCGGTTAATCGATTTAAGAGCTGCTCGTTATTCATAATAGGTTCGCCAAAAATTAAGGGCTGCATAGAATAGAGTCAGTCACCAAGAATAGCTAGCCATAGACCAACAGCCTTTTCAGTGGTCACGCCGGAAGTTATCTTCATCGCGGGGACGCTTTCAATCCTGCACACTCACACATCACACGCCGCCACACTCGCACACGGGGGTCAGGGGAGTTGGTGGCGCTCTCGCGGGCTGCGCCTCAGACCTGTTGAGTTTTGACATGTTGCGCGTCCATGGGGTTTGGCTTGTCACGCAGCGAGTTTTGTGCATCAGGTTTGCGCGGTCAGCGGCAACAACAACGGCGACGACGGAACAGGGGGCGGGGAGCACGACCAGAGATCAGAGGATGACGCTTCAATTGTCCTCATTTTGACGCCGCAGCAACGGCACGCAACCGAGGTCACGCACCGGCTCAGCCGCGACGCATCGGAATACGTGGGCAATCATCACGTCAACGGCAAGTCTTCAGACACACGCGCCCTTCGTCTCACACTTCGCTTGAAGCAGACACCTACAGGTTCTCACGTCAAGATGAGTGACAACCGTGTCTGCTGAGTGATCTCGTATTGCGTGACAATCGAACAGCGAACTTAACGCGGGCTTCCGCTTGTACTTTGGAATGAAGCGTGTCCGCTCTCGCCCGCGTGAAGTTAGCCACCAACCGGC
>JAXHOG010000050.1:0-7372 GCA_034519605.1 Marinagarivorans sp. | reverse complement strand
CGGCGTGGCTAATTGCGACGCCATTTGTTGCATGCTGTAGCTGATGGCAGATTGACTTTTATTGAGCGCATCGGCGGCGGAGGCAAAACTGCCTTCGTCTACTATGGACTTAAAGACTTGCCATTGTTCTAAGCTGATTTTTAGCATAAATTCAATTTTCTGTTTATTTTCGGGGTTAAATACGTTCAATCAATCTGTTTTACTGGTGCATCTTGGTTAGACTTTATACCACACCCTCTGTTCAGGAGTCAGCCATGAGCACAGCTATTGTTCACAAACCTCGTATTCTTCAAATAAATGCCAGTATTTTTGGTGACAATGGCCAGTCGAGCCAGCTTAGTCATTACTTGGTGCAACAAATTCAAGCGCAGCAGCCTGCCGAGCTCACCTATCGCGACTTGGCCGCCGAACCATTGCCGCATTTATCGGCAGAAGCGGTGCAGGCGTTAATCACTCCAGCGGCTGAGCGCACCATGGATCAGCAAGCCATAGTGACAATTGCCGACCTGTTAATTAATGAGCTAAAGGAAGCCGACATTCTGGTGTTATCGGCACCTATGTACAATTTTGCAGTGCCATCGGTCGTAAAAGCTTGGATGGATTATGTGGCGCGCCCGGGTGAAACCTTCATGTTCGCCGAACATGGCCCTGTCGGATTGCTCGATAGTCAAAAAGTGGTGTATGTGGTAAGTACGCGTGGTGGCCTGCATCAAGGCAAGGTGTCGGACAGCCTCACTCCCTTTGTGAATACTTTTTTGAATTTTTTGGGCTTAAGCGATATTCGCTGGATTTATGCCGAGGGCATCAATATGGCCGATTACAAAGACAATGCCCTCGCTAACGCCAAAGCTACGATTGATCGTTATTTGGTAGGCAGCAATCCGGTCGATAAGTGATAACGCGCTCGTGCGTTAAATAGGAGAAAACAATATGGCAGCGCGTGCAATTACCGAAATCATTCAAGCCCGAGCAACCTCCGATGGTGACGGCGTGCGTTTGTTGCGCGTTTTTGGTGGCCGAGGTTTGGAGCGCTTTGATCCTTTTTTAATGCTGGATGAATTTGGTTCGCTAGAAGCCGCCGATTATATCGGTGGCTTTCCGCCGCATCCTCACCGTGGTTTTGAAACGGTCACCTTCATGCTCGAAGGCAAAATGGAGCACCGTGATCACTTGGGTAATGTGGGTTTATTAAGTGATGGCGGAGTGCAATGGATGACAGCCGCTAAAGGCATAATCCACTCCGAAATGCCCAAACAAACCGAGGGGCGCATGCGCGGTTTTCAGTTGTGGCTCAATTTACCGGCGGCCGAAAAACTCAAGCCCGCGCACTATTTGGATGTAGATGCTAAGGATATTCCGCGTTATGCCTTTGAAGGCGTAGAGATTAAAGCAATTGCGGGCAACACCACCGTGAATGGAGCGGCAATAACAGGGCGATTTACCGACGTTATCACTCAGCCCATTTTTTTGGATTTAGCGATACGCGCGGGCGCCGAGATCGTGATACCTACCGCACTTAACGCGACGGCACTGGTGTATGTGTATGAGGGTGCTATCACGGTGGCGGATGCTGTAGCCCCAATTAAAAGCCAGCAGATGGCCAGATTCGGTGAGGGTGGCGAGCTACGCTTTCGCAACAGCACAACAGCACCCGCGCGCTGCATTGTATTAATGGCCAAGCCTTTGGGTGAGCCGATTGTGCAGTACGGCCCCTTTGTTATGAATACAGCGGCCGAAATCGAGCAAGCCTTAGAAGACTACAAGCTAGGCCGACTGACGGATGAGTAGTCACGAGTGATCGTTTTTTGAGTTTTAACCTAAAAACCTCAGTTGAATCACCAAGGTCTGCGCAACCCTTGACGCGCCTAGCAAAGGTTAAAAACCTGAACAACCCATAAGGTTGCCCTGCATTTTTAACATTCACTATTCACATCAAGGGTTTACACCCCTTTTTGGCGCTCAACTGAGGTTTTTAGGTTTGATAAAGTCTTCTGCAATTTGTGTGGCATTGGCCACAATGTTTTTAATGGCGTCGTCGATGCTCACGGTAATGATATCGGGCTCATCCAGTGCGGGTTCCATGCTGGCTATTTGGCTATCGAGCAGGCTGGCGGGCATAAAGTGGCCTGCACGTTGCTGCATGCGGCGCGCGATTAATTCTTTGCTGCCTTGTAGGTGAATAAAGAGTGTTTTAAAGCCAAGCTCGCGGAATTTTGCGCGATGTGCGCGTTTTAATCCGCTGTAGGCGAGCACGCAGTTTTTATTATCTTTTTTGATGGTGTCGCAAAGGCTTTGAATCCACGGTGCACGCATGTCGTCGGTGAGCGCTTTGCCTGCGGCCATCCATGCTTTGTTTTCGGCGCTGTGAAAATCATCGGCCTCGTAAAATGAGTATTTAAGTTGTTTGGCGAGCTGTTTGGCGAGTGTCGATTTTCCGCTACCGCTAATGCCCATGCTGATAATTAAATAAGGTTGCGTCATTACAGCTTCTTATAGATGGGTGGGTGATGACTCAAGGGCGCTTTGCTGGTTATTGCGCGCCCTTGAGTTGGTGGGTTACGCCGTAAGCGTGACGATAACTAAGTGAGTTTGACCGGCTTCAATAGTGCGAATGATGTTGCCTTCGATGTCTGCGCCATCGACATTCACATTAAAAACTTCGCCGCGTGTGTAGCTGATCGCAAAGGTTGCGCCTCTAAAGTGCCGAGTGATGCTGGCGTGCTGCCAATCTTGCGGTAATTGCGGGCTAATGCAGAGGCCTTCGCGACAACCTTTAACGCCAAATAAGCCGTCGATGAGTGCACGGTAATACCAGCTTGCGGTGCCTGTGTTGAATAGTTGGCTGGAGCGCCCGGCTGTGCGCGGGAATTGGTAGTAGGCGCCCCGATAATAGTTGGGGATGTAAACCGGCATTTGGCCGCGCTGTAAATAATCGGCGGTGTCGGGGCCGGGTATCATTTGGCGCAAGAGTTTGAATGCGCGCTGGCTATTGTCAGCCGAGGGCGTGGCGGCATAAAGGCTATAGATATAAAACATAGCCGCATGGTTGTAGACGGAACCATTTTCGGCTGAGCCTGGGAATTTCTGCGTTACACGGCCAACATCCTCGCGCATTTTGGTGAAGGCGGGTGCGAACATGGTGACGCCGTAGGGCGTTTCGAGTTGTTCTTCAATCGCCTGAATCATTTTGGTTTGCTGTTCTTGGGTAGCGATACCTGCAAGCATGGCCCAGCTTTGTGGATTCAAAAATAGGCGGCCTTCAATATCTTTACTGATGCCAAACACCACGCCATCATCGGTAATGCCACGACCAAACCAGTCGCCATCCCAAAGATGTTTTTGCACTGAGGCGGTAATTTGCTCGGCGCCTTCAAGCATCTCGACAGTAACGACGTGTTTTGCGAGGGTTTTGGCCACCCCAGCCCAAAGCTTGAGTGCATAAACCGTGGCTACCGATAACCAGCCCGATACGCCCTTGCCTTTATGGCCGACCATATTCATAGGGTCGCACCAATCGCCCTGGGCAATAAAATTTAAGCCTCGATAGTCGCGATCTTTAAGTAGCCAGCGCATGGCGTTGGTGATGCGTTCAAAAACCGTAGCTGTTTCGCCAGTTTCTGCGCTGATCACGGGTTGATTGAGAAGCTCGTAATCGCCGGTTTCGTCTAGGTAGGCTTGCAGACAAACGGGTAGCCAAACGCAGTGGTCGGTATGGGGGATTTGATTGATGTATTTAAGCTCGGCATCTTTGTGGATCAAAATGCCGTCGGGCATTGACCCGCTCGCCTCTTGTTGGCTGAGCGCTAACAAAAATGCTGCCCGCGTAATGTTGGGCAGAATGTAGGTCATGCCCATATTGTCTTGAAGATAGTTGCGCGTTTGCGGGTCTGTGGTGAGGCGGTTAACGTCACCGTGATAATAAACCTGACGCCCAAGCCAGTGGTTGACGAAGTTGTTCAGGCCTTCGTCTGGTGTGTGGATTTTTAAGACGCCATCGCCTTTGGCGAGATAAGCGGCAAAGGCGGCAGCGGTTTTTTCAAACGCATTGGCGCTTAGGTATTTATCGCGTAGATACTGAATTTCAGTATCGTTGTGCGCAGGACCAAAAATAAAGCGGTAGTTTTTGCTCTCGTTACTGGCGAGGCTTTCGCGGTATTGCAATACGGCGGCGGGAGTTTCGTAGAGTGCATCGCCATTGCTGAGAGATTCGGTTTGCAGTGCGTCAGGATTATGCAGCCCGCCTTCGCCTTCAAAACGTTCGCGCGCGACTTCCCAACCGTGCGGTGGGGTGTCGTGTAAAAAGAACGTTTTGTCTTTTAAGGTTTTGATCATCGGGTAATCATTAACCTTTTGGTAAGGCGTAACGCAGCTCGCCACAATGCCGCCTAGATCGGGACGGTACATGGCGCCTTGGTTCATCCAGCTCATATAACCAATGGTAAAGAAGGGGTAAATGCTGAGGTTGCGTGTCTTGGTACCAAGATTTTTGACGGATAGCGACCATAGCTCAACGACATCATCAACAGGTAAGCTGACCGTGAGTTGAATTTCGATATCGAGGTCGGTAACTTTCCACTTGATGTCGCCTTTGCCTGCCGAAAAAACAAAAGATGGCGCTTTTTTGCGTACCGGCTCGTAGGGCGCGGAAAATATCTCTCCAGTATCTTCATCCTTTATATAGACAAAGCGACCGGGATGATGAGCAAAGTAAGGTTGCTCGGGTTGCATGAACGTTTTGGCTTCGAGATTGGGCGCATAGGCGTATTTGCCGGGTTCGGGCTGCATGTGTTGCGCAATAGCAAAACCGCGACAGTTCATCTGAATCATCATGTGCTTGTTCCACAAAAATGCGGCAGCACGTGGCATGGCGGTGGGGCTGGTTAGGTTATAGCGTTCGCCATGTTCGGCGACATGTAAAAAAGAATCGGGTTGATGAGGCACTGATTGGCTCCTTTCGGTTGTATCTTTTTAAATTCAAAGCATCGCCGAGTTATATCTTGGCGATGCTTTGATTCTTGATTAATTGAGAGAGGGTTATTCTTCGTGGCGCGCTTTTAGATCGAGCTGGATTTGCTGCAGTTTGGCGCCGCTTAAATCGTAAAATCTTAGTACCGCCACAGACACAAAGGCAAAAAATGCGGGCACTAAGGTTTGTAGCCAAACAATGCTTGTCAGCGATGCCCCTTCTTGTACTTGGTTGGCGGCATAACCAACTGATGCCAACACCCAAAGCACGCCTGCCGAGCCTATCGCTCCCCCGAGTTTTTGCGAGAAGGTTGCAGCCGAGAAGGTCATTGCAGTTGCGCGGCGGCCGGTTTTCCATTCGTTGTAATCGGCAGCATCGGCATACATAGACCACGCAATCGGCGATTTTGGACCCAGCGCCAAGCTAATCAACACATTCAAAATAAACATGATAATGATTTCGGTGGGAAGACTTGAGCTGTCAACTTGAGTGCCATCGGCTTGCGTTTTGATAACGCTAAACGCTTGCCCACTTTTAGCGTCGGCGAGCGAGAGTTCTTTCTCTTCTTCATTTAGAGCGATGCGCTGTGTGAAGAGCTTTAGGTAGGCTTTGTGTTCGTACCAAGTCAGTTGATCACTTTCGGAAACCGGCGCGCCCAGTAAGACTTCTGCCGTTAAAGTGGTTTGGCCGCCTTGCGATAAAGTGACTACGCCGACTTGCTCTGGTTTGGGTACGAAAGCAAATACAACACTTAAAGTGCCGACAATAGCCATAAGTAGCATTAGCAGTTTGGCTTTATCAACAATCCAGCGCGCCAAATAAGGCGAGGCCAAACAACCTACCGCGTAAGCTGCCATTTGCATACCAATGTACGGGCCCATGAGGTCGGGTCGTTCCACAAAATATTTAAAATAATAAGTGGCCGAGCTGCCGCGAAAAACAATAGTCATCATGATGATCATCGCTAACGCAAAGAGGATAAGCCAAGGTTTGTTGGCCAAAAGGTCTTTGATGTCATCAATAGGATTGGTCTGCTGTCCTGCAGGCGGCGCCACACGCTCTTTGGTGGTAAAAAAGGTGACCCAAAATAATAAGGTGGCGACCGAAGCATAAAGTGCCATAGTGATTTGCCAGCCGCGCGCAGGATCGCCATCGACAGCGAAACTACTGGCTAGCGAGGGTGTAAACAACCCCACAATCGTGCCAACGGCGTAAGCAAAAAAGAAGCGAATGCCAAAAATCGAATTGCGTACATCAGCATCGGCAGTAATAACGCCGGCGAGCGATGAGTAAGGCGTACTCAAAATGGTGTAGCACAGCATCATTAGTGTGTAAGTGGCATAAGCCCAGATAATTTTTCCGTTATCACTTAGGTCGGGTGTTGTCATCGTCAGTACTGCCGCGCCCGCCATGGGAATAGCCCCAAAGAGTAAATAAGGGCGAAACTTGCCCCAGCGGCTATTGGTCCTGTCGGCAATAGCACCCATCGCAGGGTCAGTAAAAGCGTCGACTATTTTGGTTACAAGAAACATTGTTCCGGCGACAGCGGGTGATAAGCCAAATATATCGGTATAAAAAAGCGATAAGTAAGAGCCGATAATAATCCAGTAAAAGTTGAATCCAGCATCACCCAAGCCGTAACCGATGCGTTCGCTCCAACTAAGTTTTGCTAGGCGATCATTAGAAGTTTTATTTGACACGAGGCCTCCTGAGTATTTCTTATTAGGTATTAAAATGAGCGGCATAGCATAGCAGGCGCCGAATCTAATACCACCTTGCTGCGCTGCATTAAGCTCGATACTGGATGGTGGTTGCGAAAGCCAATTTGCTGTTCATGTCGGGGTGTTTGAGTGGGGGGGTAAAGTGATTTTAAAATATCAAAAGAAAAGACTTGCGCGGTTAATTTAAGTGCATATAATGCGCGCCTCTTCACGGGGTAAGCGACCCTGGAGGGGGATTTTAGGTCGCCTTTTTTGGTTTTAGGTGATTGATTTAAAACGGTTTTGTATTCTGTAAAGATTGAAGTGCGTATAGTGCGCGCCTCGCTGAGCGGGGTTGGTGGCAAGGTGATGGGTTTGTTTTTGGGTATTTTGACTGGGTGTTTAGGGGTTGAGGTGCTGAAAAATAAAACGAAAAAAAGCTTGCGGAGTGTTTTGAAAGGCGTAGAATGCGCAACCCCGAGATGGCGTAGCTGTTAAGGGTGAGATAAGAATCCGAGCGATCTTGTCGTTATTTAACAATACAGATCAAGCAAAGCGTGTGGGCGCTTGTGTAATTTGAAGCAAAAAATT
Organism: Marinagarivorans sp.; assembly: GCA_034519605.1. GTDB lineage: Bacteria > Pseudomonadota > Gammaproteobacteria > Pseudomonadales > Cellvibrionaceae > Marinagarivorans. The sequence continues at coordinate 115 of JAXHOG010000050.1, read as the reverse complement.
AGCGCAAGTGGCCACAGCAGCAGTAATAGAAGTATTAATGTTATTGAGTTATTTGCGTTCAAAAAGATTTGATTTCATCTACTGATTCGTCGGTAAACGAGATTGCTATATTTAA
>JAXHOG010000003.1:0-38821 GCA_034519605.1 Marinagarivorans sp. | reverse complement strand
GTATACTTCGTTTTCGGTTACGTATTGCTCAGATCTGGAAGTAAGTGGCTTTTGCGTCTGGATGATAGCGCGGATGCACAACTCCGTAGACTTTATCGATACCGGCACCCTTTACTGGGCAAGGGATTTCCCACGCAACTGTCCCGCCTGTCGCCTGGTCGCGGATAATGGCTACGCTGTCATTTACAGTCGTACTTTGTAGCACCAGATCTACAATCGCTATCTGCTGTCCTGCCGGGGGCGCGGGAATTAGGACTCCTGACGTAGAGACTCTGCCCTCATAAAGCACTGGGGTGGCGCGTTGGCGGGCAAATACAGGATCGTTCGTTGCGGGGGCAATCGATAGCGATTGATCGATCGTTTTCGCCCCTGGCGTAAATTGTGCAATGACTCGTGCAAGCATAAGACAGAAGACCAATCAATAATTAACAACAATTAAATACGCCCCTACTTAAAGGGGCGTATTTAATTAGCTTGTAGTAAGCGTGGGGTTTACGAGCGTGGCCGAACCTAGCGTGACTATGGGATACAGCTGAGCGGCATCAGCCCCAAATACGTAGCTAACCGCCCACGACTCGCCTAGGTCAGTCGATCGCTGCAATTGGATCTGGCCCGCTATGCGACCAAGCCTAAATCGATCATCGTTTGTGACAAGTGACGCTACAATCCCCTCAGACAGCGAGCTGCCATTCCGCCCGGCTCTAAGGTTGTTGTTGTTAACATACGCTAAATATTTGTTAGATGGATTTGTGTACACTATGGCGGTTGGGGCAGTATTGAGAGATACGATAATTGCTCTCCCTGCCGCGCCAACATCCCACGTAACCCAAGCGTCAGATGCCCCGGCTGGGATAGATTCGTTGGCCAAAGCAAACCCTGTAGTGAGGCTAGGCGTCGTAGTTGTCAAATTAGTCCCGTCAACTGTCATATTTGCAGGTAGCGGGACGGCGAACGTCAGTGGGACTGGAGTGGGCTGAGTCGGCTCGGGAGGTTGCACTGGCATATTGTTTAGACTGCGCACAATGCCTTGTGCGTCAATCAAATTGCGCATCCTCAATTCGATTTCGGCGTAGCCTAGTGGTAAATAGTGCAGATTATCAGAGGCGACATGACCACTTGCTACAGTCAGATCGTCTAGATTGATAACCTTAATATAATCAAAGTCTGCGGCCAGCTTATCCTGCGCCGCTTGGATTGCTGACACTGCGGTAACGGCAGTTTGCGCATTACTCAAGCGCCCAATAATCCAGGTCATTTGCATCCCTACTTGCCGATTAACGTGCTGTATGGTCTGGCGTAGGCGATCGTAGTAAAAGCTTGCAACAGTGGCATTAATCCCATCCTGTTCGCCCTGCATCCAGCGCACAATGCCTGCAAAGATATTTGTATCGGGATTGCTAACGCGTGCGGCGGCAATCGCCGCGTTAATATCGGTGATTAGCTGAGCTGTTAGATCTCCAGTCTTAGCCCAGCGAGACGGACTGCTGTTAGAGCTAGACACTCCAGTGCCAGAGACTGCCACCTTAACTGATGCCTTGCTTGCTTGCAAATTGGAGTTAGCCCAAATGTCAAACGCGGCATCAATTGACCCGCCATTAGTGCCCACCATGTTGGACTGCCCGCCGTAGATCTGGATACTTATGTGCTGAGCGGTCAAGTCAGCATAAGTAAGGTTTGCCAGGAGTGGCGTGTTTACGTCAAAATAATCAAGAGTCGTTAACGGCATAACATTAGGCACAGCGGCCTGATCTGCGATGCCTTGTACCTTGATATTAAACTGGCCATTGTCTAATCCATTAGGGGACAAAGATAATGCGCCATCCCAAACAACTGTAACCTGTACGTTGTTTGGGTCTGTAGCGTCAATACTGTCTGGCTCAATTGTCAGTAGCTCTGGAGGTTGTGACCCTTTTTGGATAAAGAAATTTGAAGCTACAACAGTATCCAACTTAACGCCGCTGTCAGAATCCGCTAGATTTAGCGTGATTCTGACTGGGCCGCTTGGGACAGTAGTAATCGGGTAAGGCATAAGTTTTCTTGTGATTGTTATTTAGCGGGTTAATTTACGATCACTCCAGGCAGTTGATTTAGTTCTGCGTTGGTATATGGAGTGCCTTGAAATCTCTCGTTCAAGGCAGCTTGGAGCCCTGTATACCCGCCCTGATAATTCATTGCGCCCTCGCCTTCTTCAAAAACTTGGGCTAAATCTTGATAGGTAAAGTTAGTGTCCCTCGGCCCGCCTACGAGCATTCCCCAAACAGTGTGGATGTTGGGCAGGTAGCTGCTCCACTCCCAGCGAGCCCGAGCATTTTTATGATGCGGCGATTTTGGCCAGCGCGTTGTGCCTGGGATTGGACTATAACCAACAACGTACGAAAATTTACGAGAGTTGTTGCCCATGATAATGTCCATTTGCGATTTTGGGAAAATGTCGTAGGCAGAATCATAAGTCCTCCCCGCTGTTCGACAGTTTTTAGTAAAAATCTCCATTAAAAATGACATGGCGGATGAAAAGGCCAAAGCGCCCCAATCTCCTAAGATTGCAAAGCCTTCAGACGAAAACGTCACTTGACTTTGCGAGGTGGCGTTAGGAGCTTGCACAAGCCGACGGAACCAAACTTCGGCGTTTTCTCTGTACGTTGGAGTAGTTGGGATTATATTGGCTAGCAACACTGAACAAGCTGTTGCTAGCTCGTTTTTGTTATACCATGGCCCTCGCCCTGGGAAGTATTGCACTGCCTTTGTTAAAAAGCCTGCCTCGCTGGTGGCTTTGTAGAGCCAGATCGCGGCCATGCACATTTCGTCGGAATCGCCTAACGGATTGTCTGTCGTCGCTGCTCCGGAACGGTGGAAGGGAAACGATACAATTGTTTCGTCGTAAGGCTTTCGGTACTCTTCGGCAAAGGCAAAGAGTATCCGCGCATTATCTAAACATTGTTGTGCAAATGTAGGATCATCTGTCGCAAATAGCATAGAGCCAGCCGCTAATGCTGCGGCTGTATCAGCGGCTAAATCGCTGCCTCCGCCTTCGGCTGTCGCGGCGTTGCCCCGAAACAAAAACTGTTGCTCTCTGGCTACGGTCAGCGGATACGCGTCCATTGGCCCTTGGTAGGGATGGTCGTCTGTCCCGTGAGAAACTTGCCCGTAAAACTTGGCAGTGCGTTGACCGCCATTGCCGTCAGGCTCGGTGATATGACAATTTAAGAAATATCTAAGCCCCCACCTAACAGCAGTTTTTAGGTGGGGCATTTGGCCTGCTGCATTGTAGCCTGGGGCAAATTCTAAAGCGCCCCAGGCTAGATTTAGCATGCAGACTGCGAGCGGCATGTTAAACATGATGCGATCACCGGCATCAAAATAACCATGCAGCTTTCTACCTTCTATAGACACGTCGCGCGTCGCAAACGCATCACCACGCCATGCAATCCTGTTGTCGGGCCAATCAGAGACAGGCCCGCTGCGATTCGCGTTAAAAAACAAGAAACTTAGTTGCAGACCTTTCGCGTGATCAATGACGACAGGATTAATGGGGACAGGGTCGGGGTCAAAAAGTCGAATCCCTTGGAAAATTCGGCGAGTCGGCACAACCGACGTTCCTGTGAAAGTAAATTCAAAACTGACAGTGCCGTTCGCGGCAAGGTTAAGAAATCCTGGCTTTGGTCGGATTTGATGCACGTTTGGCGGATCTACTGGCAGATCTGCGGCAATATATCTGACGTTGTTACTTACACTAACAATTTCAATAGGTGCCTCAAACTGTAGCAGCCAGCCGTTTTGCACCTTGTTCGTTGCGTTTGGAAATTCGAGCCGGGCTGTGCTAGTCCCGTCGGGGTTTGTCGTCAGCAAAGTATAGGCAGCAATGTCGTCAATCGTCGGCCCAGCGGGCGGAGCCGCGACACCTGGGATATCAACACTTACGATCGTGGCAGCAGGAGCTACTGTATCGGCCTCGACACTTGGGATATCAACACTCAAAATTGTGGCAGCAGGAGCTACTGTATCAATGTTAAGCGCTTGAGTGATCGAATAAAAATAGCTAACGCCGCTGTAAGTGATCTGGACAATATTTAGAGTCCCGGCTGCATTGTCCCAATTGCCATTGTTGCCTATCTCAGTTGCAAAACTAAACGTAGGCGTGTTAACGCCATCAGCAACCAAGTGCAGCCATGCAATTGCACCAAGCCGTGGCGGCTTGCCTTGAGTTAGGGTAAAGTTTGTAGGCGCTGTAATCGTCGTTCTCTGATAAAAGCGATCGCCCTGGCTAAAGTCTAGCGAGTAGACAAGAGGTCGCAGCGTCTTGTCTGGGCCTAGTAGGTCGGGAGAGGTTAAAAACATAGGTCAGCGCAAAGACAAAAATAGATAGAGACCCCAAGCCGTTAGAGGCTTGGGGTCAAGTTAAGCAGCCGTCACATCCTAAGCTGCCAGCACGTTGGCCACGTCGTTAAGCACGGTTAAACCTTGCTTAGGATTGTGGCACTTGAGCTGTAGAGATGTTGAGATCTCAAACTCGATGCTGTCAGGATGATCGTCATTGACCAGCGCCATGCGCCATTGCAATCCGTTGTAGCTAAAAAACGAGATTTTATCATCGTTCATTGCCGCTGCATCAGCATCGTTAAAGCTGTACAAAGTCATCATCATCGGATCAATAAACATGATCTTGTTGTCGAGTGCTGGAACAACATCAGAGATAACAGGGATGCCGTCCGCCGCAAAACGAGTGTAGGGCAGTATATCTCCAACAATTGTGCGATTTTCGCCGTCCGCCAGCACTGGGGCCGTATTTTGCAAATACAATTTGCGGAGCGCCTTAGACTCGATAACTGCGCTAGTCAGCATCACCAATCGGCTGCCGTCGTTGGGCATTGACGTTGCGCCAGCGTTGCGACGAGCAAGACATACGTCGACAATACGATCGACTGAGATGGGCTCAGGGGTGCCAGGGGTGGCGCCATCGATTTGGATCGAGCGCCAGCGCGGTTCCGTTGCGCGGCTAATCCCGGCATAGCTACCGGTCTGCTTCGCGATTTCGTTGAGGCCTAAGACGCCAAACGACGTGTCGTTTAGCGTGCCGACACCGGCATAAAGTGCTGTGTTCATTTTTTGGGTTATCGACATCAACGCATCATTGATCTCAATGCCAACCGGGTCACGCAATGAACTCACTTTTGCTGTTGACGCTGCTTCTACCAAATCGCGTTTAAGCACCCGCAGTTGATGCTTAAAATAATAATTTGGTATCAACAGTTGAGCCGCTTCGATCTTGCCTTTTGTGTCTACCCCTAGTGGGCCACCGACTTCGCGGCCAGATGTCCCAGCATCGCCTAGCTTTGCGCCCCACTCAATGCCACGCTGAGTCTGTAGCATAATAGTCCCGGCAAGTAAGCCCAGGAGAGGTGTTTCAGTTAGCCGCGTCTCAGCTAACTGCTGCTCCGCCCGCGCGCTCATCAATTCGGCGGGAGTATATTGTAAGTCAATAGTTGGCATTTGTTGCTCCTCCTGGGCGTGCCAGGTTGTTAATTAAGTTTAAGCGTTGCTTTGCCTGAGGCAAAAGCATCCAAGATCTCTTTGGATGACGTAGCGGCCTTGGGCTCAGCGTTCGCAGCGATTGGAGTCTCACGAGCTCCGCTACCTTGGACGCCAGACGGCGGCACAAAGATTTTGCCGATATCAGTCTCTAAATATCTTTTAACGGCATCGTCAATTGGCACCGTACGCCCGCCATCAGCGACAAACCAAGCCCCATCCTCTTGCTGCAATTTGCCGCTGTAGTTAGCACCCAAGACTTGGGCTAGCAATGGTTGGTGCTGCGCGTTAGATGCGTTAATTGCGGTTGTTAGCGCAGCCGTTGCAGCCGCGTTAAAAGCTTGCTGTCGCTCTATTGTGAGCTCGGCTTGCTGTGCTTCCAGCCTTTGAGTCAAGTCAGATAGCTGGGTCTTTAGTGCTTCCATTGCTAGAGAGCTTGGCGAGTCATCGTCCTCGTCGGCCCTTTTGTCTTTATCTCCTTTGGAGTCGCCCTTAGTAGGACCGGACTTTTGGGCGTCAGACAAAGCCTTTATTTCTCGCGTTAAATTTGCACCAAGGCCAGTCGTCGCCTTGGTGATTGCTGTTTGTGTGCTCTCAGTTAGTTGAGCCGTCAGTATCTCGGCTTGCTCCGTCAACTTTTGGTCAATTTGAGCTTGGACTTCTTCGATGGTAAGCATTGGGTATTGTTCCTTGTGGGATATCTATCTTTGGCTGGATAGTGCAGCTTAGTTGTTCGGCTTTTTGTAGTGCCCTCACGATGCGGGCATTGTGGCCCCTATGGCTATAGGGTCAACAGTGGTGGGCATTGCTGCCAGCTCATTGTTGATTACGCTACGCTGCTCAGGCGTTAAGTTGCCCATCAGGTAGCTAATCAATTTTTCGCGAACGATCGCAAATAGTGTGGGGGGCATCAGTGCCGACAATTGCGGCAAGTCTATCGCCACAAAGGCGGTCAAAGCTTCCACAAACGAAGCCATACGGTCGCGCCCAAAATCGTCTAGCCCAGATACTGCTATGTTGGCGTAATTGTCAAAACCCTTAGCCTTGGCAACCAACTGATAAATATCTTGCAGCGCGTCCGTAAAAATATGGCCGTAGCTTTTAAGGCGTTCGTCTTCATTTACGAAATCCATCTCTTTTGACAGGCCGCTAGCTTCAATAGGGGCAGCACTTGCGGTCGATGCATAGGCTGCTCCGCCCATGCTCAAAACATTACGGATCTCGCTAGCGGCTTTCTCCAAAGTGATCGTTAAAGGCTCAATGATTGCGCCCGTCGGCTCTGACCAAGCAAAGTTGTCCGCTTCTGGAACAAATTGCATCCCGACCGGGATTGAGTCAGTCGTGTCGGCAAAGACTGAGCCCAAATCCTCTGGCACCACTGCGCGCTTGTAAAAGCGCTGCCAGTAGGCGTTAGTCAACAGGTCGTAGCGATGCGTTTCTAGCCGTAAAGCTTCTTCCGCCTTTGGATACGCCTGATTGCCGCCCCATTGGCTATAAGGCAAAGCGACTCGGACAATCGGCACACAGCCAAAACCATGCATTGTGACGCTCTCTTGCTCGACCATATACAGGCCGTGATAGCGATCTATGCGATCGCCCTTACTATTTAAAATATTACAAATTTCGCCATTTTTTACCTCAACAGGCAGGCTATAGCTGCACACGCATTCGTCGTCAACAAATGTCCAGACAGCTTTTTTGATGGGTTTTTCAATAGGTGAGATGTCTTCAATAATCTGAAAAATTTTTGCCCATTTAAGAGTGCCGTTGTCTGTTTCGTCCCAGCTCAATACTTGTTGAGCATTGTAGACAATAAGCCGAGGCTCCAATCCTAAGCTTGCCTCTTCGGCTGCGGATCTTGGCGCGTAAGGCGCTTTTGGTTTATCGACGTGCACCCACGTTTGTCGGTATGGCAAGCACTTTCCAAACAACTCAGCCAAGAGCTGGCGCTCTGTTCGGCCTGCCCCATTGTTGTTTTCTCGAAATGCCTGCCAAAATATCGGATTGGTAATGCCACTAAGGTACACGTTGCCATTGCTAAACTTTGACGACAACTCTGAGATTGCCGCGCCCAAAACATTGCTATAGGTGTATTTATCAAGGCGCTGCCGATAAATATCGGCAGATTCGTCTTGGCGTTGCTTTAAAAACAATCCTAGATTGTCGCGTAGCTTATAGCCGCCTTCGGCAAGTAGCGCAATGCGCTTTACGTGCGGTTTTGTCTCAGAGTATTCAGCGTTTTCGGATTGGAGCACGCTTACTTTTAGCTTTGTCGGATAATGCATGTCATATGCCTACGTACTTAAAACCAATACACCAATACACAGCCCATGGACTTGCTCCCTCGCCGCAGGCTTACAGCGTCATCTGCTGACAATAAACCAGACCTAATCAAGGACTCATACATCACGACCTCAATCACTCGCAGCGTCTGCGCAGTGCGGCCAATGATCACATTTATAGTCTCGGGTATCGAGCTCAAACCCATGACTAGCACATCCCCCAGCGTCTCGCCCGCGACTAACGCGCGCGTCAACTCAAACCCGATACCTGTATACACGATTACATCTAAAAACATCTGACCACTGATTGACGGGATTTGCATTGTACGAGTCAGTGCGTATGTGTCAGTCGTAATAGATCAGCTTTTATACGCGCTTAATAATGCATAAGCAGTTGCTACGGCATTCGCAATCCTGGCCAGGGAGTACCATGTCGGCAAAGCGCATCGCAGGCATTGCGGCATATAGCAAGCAGCTAGAGCAATGATCGGATCCCCCTAAATAGCGCTTAAACAGTTCGGATGTGGCTGCTTCATTGCCCCAAATTTGCCAGGCTGCAGCGCGTGAGCTTTTTAAATATTGGCCTAAGCGATAAGCCAACATCGCGAGCGTCATCAGGCCAGCGGCATAGTCGGCGAGGAGACGTGACAGCGAAAAATCTTTGTTGCGTGCATTATTCTGCTCGGCTATTGCGCGCTCTACAATATCGCGCTCCTCAGCCGTTAGGCCGCGTCCGGCAGTCGCAATTGCACTAGCATAATAGAGGTCAGACAGCAAGCCTTTAACGGCTGTTGTAAACGCTGGCCAGCTGATACGACCGCTCTCAAGCTGCTCAATCCTGCGTTTTAGATCGGCTAATGCCGCTGCTAATAATTTGTCAATTTTATCGTCGGGAAACTCCATGCCTTAGCGCGTCCGTAGCAATATATTGTTTTGAGATGTCGGGTGTTAGGTCACTAAGCAGTGTTCATCTTTGTGATATAACGACCCTCTAACTGGCCAATTACGTACAGCGTCGCATCAACACTATGATCAGCCTGCCCTTTTGCCGGCTCGCTGAGCATTTGCCCGTTGCTATTTTTGGCGCGGTGATATCCGGCAAAGTCGTTGTAAAGGCAGTGCGTATTTGGGCAAAACCATAGGCGCTCTTGATAAAAAAGAGAGTTGCCGATTAGAGCGCGTTCTATCACTCCAGGTTGTGAACGCACAACTTGCACTGATTTTGTCATGCCCTCAAGTCCATGCCGCGTGCCGTATTGTCTAAATGCGCGGATAGAGGCAGGTCGATCGTCTGGCAAAAACCAACGTTTGATACCATACGCGCGTTCGAGCTCGGCTGCTTTATCCTCTACCTCGTCAGCAGTAACCGGCTGCCCAGTCGTGTTATGCCACTGATCTAGCAAATAGTAATGGTTGTCATGGCTAATCCCGATCACGACAATTGCAGGGTTGATATCGCCCCAGTCAGCGCCAGCCAGCACAGCCTTAAGGCCTGATGGGACAATGTCGATTTTTGTTCGGCTTGTGATATGCGGAAACAATTGCCCATCAAAATCCTCAAAGCTTGCTAAATGCTCTTGCCGATACACTTTAGCCGGGAGCTGGCGCTCAGCGTCCTGTAATGCTTTTCGGGAGATAAACGGATTATCTAAGCTTGTGGCGTGGAAATAGGCCCAGGTTTTTTCCAGATGAGCGCGTTTGGCAAACTCGTAAAAATGAGTATTTTTGCCTTTGGGCGTACCAATTACTAACGCACGATAGCCTACGTTACGCACTAAAGCCGGTTGAATTACTTTGTCCCACACCTCAGGCGAAAAATCTTGATACTCATCCAACCCAACCCATGCCGGATTTAAACCTCGCAGTCGATCGCCTTGCCGGTCTGCCCCGCGCACTACCAGATCAGGCCGCTCGCCTTGCCAGACAATGCGGAAATCTGATTTGTCGCAACGCTTGACGATGGGTAACTTTTCCAACAGGCTAAGCAATGGTAGCCAATGGATTTGACGCGCCATCTTTAGCGTTGGCATCGCAATCAACGCGATCTGCGGAGATTTTGGATTGATTGGTTTGCTCCAAGTCAAACAAAAAAGGATGCCGCTGATCAGCATTAATACGCTTTTGCCAAAGCCGCGCCCAGCGCATAGCACTTTAACGTGAGCTGGGCTCATAAAAATGCGCAGCTGCTTATTGTGCAGATCTAGATTTATCCCAAGTTGTTGGAGCATTTAGTCGTCATCATCGGGAAAATCGTCGCCGTCCCAGTACTCGTCAGTTGGCTGCGCCACGTTAAGGTTAACCTCAAACTTTTGCTCGACTGCCTCGCCAGCACCGAGGATGCGCTCAATCAGCCAACGCGGCGGAGCTAGGCCTTGCCTTGTTTCGACAAAACTACCAGATTCGTCGCCGTGGCGAGTCGTTAGTACCTCGCCACGGTTTTGTAGGACAGACAAAATCCAGTCCTCGGCCAATTGTCGGCGCTCTTTAAGCGCTGCTAGCACTGCGGCAGCTTCGGCGTCGCTAGGCATTTGCGCATTTGCGATCGCCTGGTCTAACGCAGGATATTTTTCGCGCCACCTGATTAACGTTCGCCGACTAACGCCCATCGCCGCTGCTATCTCAGCTTTGCTGCCCATGTTGCGCGCGGCCTCTGCGGCAATCTCCAAGTGCCGTTGAGAGTAAACAGGGCTGTTTGGCTTTTTTGGTTTTGCCCTTTTCGGTGTTGTATTATCCATGCTTTTATTGACTTCCAAATCTCGCCAACTTTGCAAAGTTGGCGAGATTTGGAAGTCAATAAAATTAGAGTAGCGGTTTGGGTGTCCTTCCCGGTGTTGCCGCTGCTCGCTTTATAATTGCTGGGTGTATTAATGGAACGATTGCAAGGGCTCGCCTATCCTCTGGCTTTAGACGGCAAAGGCAATTTAATGACCGCATGCGACGAGAAGTTAATTGGGAATCATATTATCTCAATGCTGGAGATTGAACCCAAAGAAAACCCCATGCGCCCAACGTATGGCATCGACGGAACGCTCTTTGCCTCGCAGCGCAGTACAGCCGCTTATAGCGCTTATGTGGCTAGGCACCTAAAAGAGCGCGTACCGCAGGCAGATATTAGTGTGTCGGGACAGGTGAATGATGACGGCTCGCTAGATCTGTTGGTGCTCTGGCGCTATGATGGAGTGGCTCAAAACTCAATTTTTGTGAGGCAAACCGTGTGAGTATTACAGGGATAGTGTTAGTTATTGTCGCGCTAATTGCAACAATTGCAATTGTGACGGCTATGGAAACCGTAACGCGGAAGCTTGCAGTTTTAGTCCTGCGATCATCATTTGACCGACACAACAAAAAAAGATGACAAATGGCACTCATCAACACAGAATCAATCGGGCTCTATACGCCGCTTATTGATGGGCGCAACGAAGAGACTCTTTATCGCGCTGCTCAAAATGTTGTAGCAGCGGCAAGCCTGGGCGCTCTTAATGATTTTAGCGATCATGGCCCGTTAGGCGTGTTGCTACGAGCTCAGGCATGGGCGATCGCTGAGTTGTTATTCGCAATAAACGACGTGCCATTGGCAATGGCTATCAAAATGCTGGAGTTAACTGGCGAGGTGCGGCGGCTTGGCAGTAATGCTAAAGCTAGCCTCACCTTTACGCTTACCTCCGCGCGGCCAGTGCCGTATCAAATCCCTAAAGGTTTTGAGGTCTTAAGCGCGTCAGGAGATCGCAGTTTTTATACTGACGCCTTGCTTACTATCCCGGCTGGCCGCACAAGCGGCAGCGTTAGCGCTACGGCTAAGGAGGCAGGCGAGCGGTATAACTTGCCCGGCTATAGCTTGACTCAGTTTACGCAGCCGCTGACGTTTTTGGGCAGCGTGACAAATGTGCAAGCGGCCCAAGGCGGTTCAGCGGCAGAAACTGTCGAAAGCGCAATTGAGCGTGGTTTGTTAGCCTTGCGCAATCGCGCTCCGGTCAGCGCCGCCGATTTTGAAAACCAGGCACAAAGCGTACTTGGCGAAGGTAGCCGCGCCAAAGCTATTGGATTGCTTGGCCCTGACGCTATCACCGAGCAGATCGGAGCTGTCCATATTTTTTGCCTTAGCGCGACAGGTGAGCCTGCAAATCCAGCGCTACAATCTGCTGTAATCTCGGCATTGTCGCCGCGTATTATGCTCGGCACGTCTCTGTATGTCTCGGCCATGCAAACGCTTGAGATCGAGGCAGCGATTATTATCCATCTGCTGCCGGGCGTAGAAGCTAAAACAGTAGCAGATGCCTTGTGGCAGGCTTTTAGCACCTATCTATCTCCTGCGGCCTACTTGCCGGGTGACGCGCTGCTCTTAAACGAGCTGGCGTATCAGTTTCGATTTGTGAGCGGAATTGAATTTATTGACGAGCTGCGGATTAATGGCGGCTTGCAAAATATCCCCATGCCAAATGATTATACTTTGCCAGTCGCCTACTCGCTGAGCGTGCAAGCCGTGGACAGCGAGGGAAATATTATCTCTACGTTGCGTGGCGCGGGCGAGTCACCCGAGTTTGACCCGGAGCCATAGCGTCATGATCGAAACTTACGAAGCGTGGAAAGATTCGCGGCCAGTCTTTAATCGATTGCCAGGGATTAATGGCAGCTATCAATGCAATGTGTTGAGCCAGTATTTAACGGCGTTCCCTGACAACGAGCTAGCAAGTGCCAAGCTAATAGCTTTGGACGATATTGAACGTCAAGCGGATCCTTTGCGATGCGATGCGATCTGGCTAGACTTTTTGGCTAGCCTATGCGGGTGGCACGGCGAGTATTGGGACGCAAATTGGCCCGAGCCAGCAAAGCGGATATTGTTAGCCAATAGCTATACGTTAATTTGGCCCAAGTACGGCACCCCGGAGGTATTGAGTTTTGTCCTCAACACGCTAGGCGTGCGGCACGTAATCCAACAAGGGCAATCGTTTATTATTGGCCGCGAAACCGTTGGCGACCGGCTAGGTGCGATTGCGTGGGAGTATGACATTGTTTTGCCAACTAGTTTTTTTAATAGCGATTTGCAAAAACTCACTAAGCAAATCAATCGATTATTTGGGCCTATTTGGTGCCGGTCGCGCATTTTGTTTGACGACGACTATTTTGAGGGCGTAGGCTTTTACCTTGTAGACTCCGACGCAACAAGCGCAACGTTGCTTACGATTGATAATGATGGCACTGTTTTGCAAGTAGAGTAACAAATGGCTTTAACAAATTTGAATAAGGATGCTGTTTTTGGCAAGCCTTTTGCAGACTTTGATCCTGCAACAACGTTCGACGGCAATGACGGAGTATTAATCTATCAAGCAGGGACGCTGCGACGCGGCACTATTACGCAGTTTCAAGATGGTTTTTTGACAGAAAACGAGTTAAATAGTCACTTAACTGCAACAAACCCACATAACGTTACGGCGGCTCAAGTCGGAGCGCTCACAAGCCAACAAACGACGGCAGCTATTAACGCCTCAGCAGCGACAACAGCAGCAGCAGCGACTGCCGGATTGGCGGCGCACCTGGCGGCTGTAAACCCTCATAATATTACAAGCGATACAGTTGGCCGGAGCATTAGCCAATGGAACGCTAACAAGATTCGCGGCGTGACGGTTGATGTGCCTGTCAATAGCTGGGCTGCTGGCGACATGATCGTGCACAACGGCACTAATTTTGTTGTGGAATCAGCTTTTGCCAGATTTAACAAAACTTACCCAATTGGCTCAATCTATCTCAACGCAACAAACGCCCAAAACCCAACAATTATTTTAGGGTTTGGGACTTGGGCTCGCTTAGGCCAGGGCCGGGTATTAGTTGGTTTTGACCCTGCTGACACTGATTTCAACGCAGCAGGCAAGTCAGGCGGAGCCAAAACAGTGACGCTCACCAACGAGCAAATGCGTCACAAGCATCGAACGTCGGCAGGTAGCGACGAGGGCACTTTTTATGGCGAAGGCGGAGCAAATGGCGCCCCATTTGGCAACGAAATTAGGTATGGACCCAGGCTCAGGGTGGGAGGGAACGCGTTGGAAACCCTTAGCGGACGCTATAGCTTTACTGATATAAACGCGGCCTTAGACGCAGGGACAGCCGATCCACACCCAAACATGCAGCCTTATATCACTGTCTTTATTTGGAGCCGCACCGCCTAATGACCCAGCTAATTGGTCGAATTACAAATAGCACTGGGACGTTGCTCAACGGCGTCTTTAGTGCGCAATTGCAGGCGTTTAACAGCACAGATACAACAACTCCCGATACGCTCTACACGCTAAACCCAGGCACTTTTCCCGTTACGGCTGGTGCGCTGAGTGCAGAGATCCCAAGCACCGAAGAGTTGCAAATTGCTTACAAATTTAGCTTTGTTGAAACCGGTAAAACAGAACCCTTATTTGCTATTAACGCAATTATGCCAAACGCGGGGCCAGTAAATTTGCCTACGCTTTTTCCTTCTGGGATTACGAATCGAAACCTAGATACTGGCGCTTTGCGCGTGGCCAAAGTCCTTGGCGCTGATCCAGAGCTGAGTCAGTTAATTAAGCAGCCCGCTACATTTAGCGTTGTAGCGGATAATTTGAGTGCTGCTACCCCTAAAACTTGGTATTTACCAAAACCATTTACCGGGGCAATCCTCACCAAAACTTTGACAGTGCTGGGTCTGTCGGGCTATGACAATTGGAGCTTTGTCGCGGGGGTTGTAAACAGTGCTGGCAACGAGGCCGATTTTACCGGTGGCACGACCGCGACAACTAACGGTAATGGCCGCAGGCGTATCCTCAAAACTTACAACGAAACCCGAGCCGCAAGCGTAATGGGCCTCTATATTAAAGCCGCGCCATTAGCTGGGGCCGCCAACCTAAACGCTACGCTCAGCGTTAGTTACCTGGAGATCAATTAATGCCTAGACCTACTTTAAACAGCGGAGATATTTGGGCGGCGGATAAAGCCAACTCAGCAGGGTATCCAGTCCTTGACGGCGCAGACGAGTATGGCCACGGCCCCAAAGTAGTTGACGAGTGGCTGGATGATAGCGCAACTTCGATCAAGGCCAATTTTTATGGCTGGTTTGGGCGACTAAGCATTACCGACGGCGGAGGGCTGCAAGCCGCCTATCCTAGCGCTACGATAATGCTGACAAACGGCTCAGTTGTCCAGCTTAGTGCGGGCACAATTACGTTGCCTAGCAATGCGCTGCGATTTGTTTACGTAACCGACGCAGGCATTGTCACAAACGCTGCATCGCTGCCGCCGCTTGGGATTGCCTTAGCCTTGATACAGACAGATGCTAGTTCAATCACAAATTTGGTAGATTTGCGCAATCAAAAGATTGAGCAAGTGCGCCCAATCGCCCAGGCTGATGCGAAAGGTTTTCAGATTGGCGATATTAAAGAGACTGCCCGAACGACTTTAGAGTCTGGCTGGGTAAAGTGCGATAGCACGCTATATACTGCCGTCGCTTACCCCTTAGCCTGGGCTGAGATTGGCCGCACCAATAGCCGCCCAAACGATGCGCCTAACACATTTCGGGTGCCGCCGCCATGTCGTGTCTATATTGGAGCCGGATCTGCTGCTGATTTGTCAACTCGCACAATAGGGCAAACTGGGGGCGCTGAAACCGTAGCGCTGACAGAGGCTAACGTTGCCCGCCATACTCACGCTATGAGCGTGGCACCTCACAATCACTCAGCTACAAGCGTCCACTCGCACGGCGTAGACGACAAATCTCATACCCATAGCATGCTTGGATCTACCGCAGGCAGCGGCGGTAATACAGACTCAATTTTATATGAAAACTCTGCTATCGCGGGCGAAACTGGCGGCAATTTTGGATATACCGAAAAAAACGTAAACGGCACTGCGTTGCTTAACAAATCAACGACAAATCTCAGCGTGTTGCCAAGCAGCGCTAACGTTGTTGTGGCAAGTGCTGATATCCAAGGCACTATTGCGCCGGCAGGAAGCGGAGTCGAACACGAAAATATGTCTCCGTATTATGTTGTCAACAAAATTATCCGGTTAGCCTAATGCGCATCAGTCTAAAAATTAAGCAAAACATAGGCAGATTGTTGAAACGCTGTAAAAGGCTAAGCCTTGCTATGTGCATGAGCGGGCCACTGTTATCTATATTGTTTTTTGGGCTGGTCTGCTTATTTGTGTTTGTGCCTGCTAACACGTTGTACTCTGGGCCTGCTGATTTGTTTAAGCTAGCGCCTCCGTTAGCGTGGGCCGTCGTGTGCGTTAGCACCTCAAGCGTCGGCTACTGGGCTTATTGCAACGGCAAACACAAAATATGGCAACAATCCCATACAATAAGCACTTTTTTGCTAGTGCTTATTGGGTCATGCTCTCTCTTAACGTACACCCTAACAGGCGGTGGCGACCCAACTGTAGGATCTTTAGCGCTTGGGATTGCAGGTGGTAGCTGGGTGCGCGGGGCAAATTTATATATAGATACTTTTCATTATGATGAACGCTAACGATTACAGACAGCGAGATTCAGCAGAAATTCTTCAGGAACAAACACTATTAGAGCGACTTAAATTAATTAGCCAGCAAAGCGGCCTAGCCTGGTGGGAGTTTGACGGCACTATAAATAAGTTTCGGGTTTCGCCTGAGTGGGAGACGTTAACTGGCTACAAAGCCGCAGACGTTTTCCCTTTAGATATTGCAGAAAACGTAGACATAGAGCCACTTATCCCTGATCTAATCGATCAATGGTGCTCGCACGCGGCTTACGAAAATCAGCGAAAAAACTTAAACTGGGCGCTTGTAAATTTTTTATGCCTTAAAAAACGCTCTGGCGTAATAGAGCAAGGCTACTCGTTGCAAAAAAAAGACGGGTCAATTATTGAGATCCTTGTTACTGTGCGCAGCTTATGGATCAACGGCCAATTAAATAAGCTGGTTGTACAAAATAGGGACGTAGGCAAATTTTTTGCACACGCCGCCCCCACAGCAAGCACATCTATAGAGGTCAACCCCCCAAGCCAGGCAGCAAAATCAATCACGCCTGACTCTATTAAAGCAACGTTCGCCGCCCTTACTGCAATAATTATTTCGATGCTCGGGATGGCCCAGGACTTACTTAAGCCAATCCGCGAGACTTTGGGGCTTTTGCGCGACAGCGTTAACGTGTCTAAGGCAAGCAGTGACAACAAAATAATGGATTCGCTGCCGACCGAAAAAATTGCCGCACTAGAATCTGCGCTTAAGCGCGCGGCTCTTTACTCTGATTTTGCAAGCGTTGCTGCCTACTCTCCGAGCTATACGGTATCTCCTTACCCTTATTCGTTCAGCTTTTTTTTAAAAGCGTCAAAGCAAGACATACAAAATCCCGACAAATCAGGCGCTACAGTCGAAGACCCTGCAACAGCAGCGCGCACACAAAGCCATGTCGCACTATCTCCGCATCGCTTTGTAAACGGCGCCGAGTATGCATATTCGGTGCCGCTCGCAATAAATGACGGATACGGGCGCAAACGCCTTTTTTTCGTGCAATTAGAGCTAAACGACTCTACTGAGGCTAAAGCAGATAATCTGGAGAAAGCCACTGTAGAATTAGCCAGGCAAGTATCGCACATATTGGAGTCGGCGACTGATGATCAAACTAAAGCCCCTAATCCTTAGCTTAGCGTTAACAACAGGGATTTTGTTAGACTCGGCGGGGGGCACTACTCCCGCTAACGACACACAACCTTCAACACCTCCCGACACGTCTATTACCTGTCGGGAGGCTATCGGCGAAGACTTAAGAGAGCGAGGCAATACTGCCTATTTTTGGCCCTCTGTCCTTCAACTAGCCGAGAGCACAATAGATCTTGATCAAGCAGATCGCGAGGCCTCTCTTGACGCTGAGCTAAATCTTATCATCGCTGAAAATTTGCAGCCCCAGCTAATCCGCGATATCGATGCAGCGATCGCTATCGCAACCGAGAAACGCCACTGCCCTATTCAGCTCCAAAACCTGCTCAATAATAGCGGCTAGTCTCACAATAAGACGACTGAGATAGCCAAATAAGACAGCGTTTAAGGCTCAATTTATAGGTCTCTGTCAACAGATCAGGCTTTTTAAGGCTCAAATTCTGAAAGCCTTGATACAAAAGGCTTTCAGGCGTTTATGTCAACAGATCCTCTGTCAACAGATCCTTATAATATATAAATAGCAAGATCTGTTGACAGAGATTTGACTGGGTAATAGAGTCGTCCCGTCTCGTGAGACGGTTAGATTGAGACTCCAATTGTTAATGCCCGTTTGACAGGGCGAGATGGGGTCATAAAGCTTTGCTCAAACCTCTTTACTTTTAAGGTAAATTTGTGGTAGGATAGAAGCATGTAAAGAAGCTCCTATCCTATGAAAGACTACAGCGCACCCGCACCCGAAACAACTTTTGAAGAGGATCTAGCGATGACGTTGGCTGAGCATGCAGCTTATGCTGCGTTTATAGCAGGCCACAATTGCCGCTTTAGAGGGCCGCAGGCAAGCCCCGAGCTCAAGAACGTGCCCAAGCGTCTTGAGTACGTGTCACGCGCCTATTTCGGCGCGTTAGCGGGCACTACGCGATTAAGTGCTGGATTGTCTGAGCTCGCTCTAAACGTAGCGCGAGCTCAGCGTGTCAAAAGCTTGTCGAGGGCTGAGTGATGGTATCGCGGCAAGTATCGCAGCAACGGGATAGGCTGCGGGATCTTTATGATTCCGCAGCCTATTTGTTTGATACGTTTGGTGACGATCTAACAGGCGTGTCTACCGATTGGCTGGAGATGATCTTAAGAGAAGTGCAGGCGTACTTGGCTCAAGAGGCTAGCGTGTCCTTGGGGTTGTCCCAATTTACGGCTTGTTTTTTGCCTGGCGAATCAACGTGCTCAAGGGCCTTGATTATAGCGTCAGATAAGCTGTGGGCGTGTTTGGTGTCTCTGCGGGTAATGACCGTCGAAGATTTTAAGGCGTTTGGCGACGTTCTTGAGGCACTCTTAAAAAATCGAAAACGAAAACGCAAAAGGAAAAGCAAATGGCAAAGTTAATGATTAGCCGAATTGACTGGCTTGCGGATGCTCGTAAGTCAGCTGCGATGACGCGATCGCGCGAAGCTGAAATAAAAGCAGCTGAGGAGTTGCAGGCGCAAATTGCTCGCGCAAAACGTCGCAAATTTATACCGTCACTGACGTATCCCGAGACGATCGAGAGGCTTGTGGGCCTCTATGGCGGAATACGTAACGCTGCGCTGGCAACCACTTTGACGCGCAATCAAATCGACTATTGGCAACGGTCACCAATGGTCAGATCAAGGCCTGAGTCTCCGCGCTGCAAAGACGTATTACAGGTTGCTGGGGGGCTAACGGATAGTCACTCGATCTACGCCGCGAAGGCGTTTTTAGGGCCGTTAGTTGGTGCGCAGCTAGGCAATACTTGTGACAGTCAGTCGTTTCGCAATGCCCTTAACGACCTGATAAACGGCAACGTTGCCGAGCTAGGGCCGCTGTCGTTGAGTGAGATAGGCGACTACATGGATTGCGGCAGCAGATCTGTCGGCAAGTGGGCACGCGGCGAGCGTGCCCCAAGGATTGAGCACGTCATTGCATTGGCCAACGGATTGGAGGAGCATCACTCTGGCCTTGGTGTTGATTTGATGTCTAAGTTTTTAGGGTATCGCACGCTTTAATGCGGCACACAAAAAGCCAGTGCTTAGACAGTTAAGCACTGGCTTTTTGTGTTTTGCCAATTAGCGTTACTTAGCTAAACTTTGCACCTTTTAAGCGTGCGCCGGTTTGGTCGGCATCTGTTAAGTCGGCATTTCTCAAGTTTGCCTCACGCAAGTCCGCCTCACGCAAGTCTGCGCTGCTTAAGTCGGCGTCGCTTAAATCTGCGCCATACAGATTTGCTTCGCGCAAATCTGTATGGCCGAGGTATGCCTCGGCTAGGCTTGCTTCGCATAGATTTGCATAATGTAAACTTGCGCAGCTTAAATCTGCACCGCGCAGATTTGCTTCGCTCAAATCTGCGCGGTGCAAATCAGCACCACTCAAATCTGCGTTACTCAAATCTGCGCCACTCAAATCTGCACGGCGCAGATTTGCGTTACTCAAATCTGCGCCACTCAGATCAGCATAGCGCAGATTTGAGTTACGCAGATCTGCCGCCCTTAGGCTTTCCCATTGCTCGTTTGTTAGTGCTTTTTTTTGCCATAGTTAAGTCAATGTGCTTTGTTTGGATTGAAAGATTGCCTCGCGGGCAGTTTGCGGTACAACGCGAAAGTGTATGGTGTCAATCTTCCCAATAAGATAAGAACACGCCAAAAGCGTGCTCTATTAACCTCTGTACAGATGTTATATGCTTTGCAAACAAAGCATATTCTTGTTCTGGCAAATCCAGTTCGCGGCGTGATTTTCTGAACGTGGCGCTGTTGAGCAACGTTTTTAGTGCAGAAAACTCGTCTTGTGACATGGTTATTGTTATTTCAATTTTGTTGTTCATGATTTCGTCCTTAAATAGTGTGTTTTGTGTTGCCTGCCGACCGATACATCTTATTTTCTACAAGCTTTTGCAAATTGCAAAAGCTTGTAGAAAATAAATTAGCTGAATTTTGCCCCGGTCAAGTTGGCATCGCTAAAGTTGGTATCAGTCAAGTTGGCCCCGCTTAGGTTGGCGTTAGTTAGATCCGCGCCGCTGAGATTTGCGCAGCTCAGGTTGGTGGCACAAACATCACCCATCCCCAGATTTGCTCCGGCTAAGTTGGCCCCGGCTAAATCAGCGACCTCAAAATTAGCACCGGTTAAGTCAGCGCCGGTTAAGTCAGCACCGCTAAGATTTGCACCTCTGAGATTTGCATCTTTGAGTATGGCGCCTCTTAGGTCAGCGTATCTCAAATCTGCGCCGCTAAGATCGGCATCGTACAGATTTACCGACTCCATACACGCCCCGCGAAAATTGGCGTCGACAAAATTCATTTCATAAAGCTCTAAACCGCCAAGATTGGCGTTACTCAAATCTGCGCCGCTCAAATCCGCTGTCCCTAAATCGGCCAGCAAAGTCGGGCATACATATCGGCTCAACGCCGCTACTGCGTCTTCTTGGCCTTCGCGAGTGATAATGATTTCGTTGTTCATGATTTTGTCCTTAAATAGTGTGTTTTGTGTTGCCTGCGATAAATTTAATATAATCCTTTTTTGCAAAAAAGTAAAGGGGTTTGAGAAAAATAAATTAGCCAATAGATTGCGCCTGCACACAGAGCGCAATCTATTGAGATCTGCGCTGCGTAGATAAGCTACCTAAGCCGCGACGATGTCCCCATCCCAGACTTTTGTTGCCAATCCCAGCGGATCGACGGCAAACGCCCATTTGGGGCCATACCCCCGCTGTACCCAGACGGAGCCAGCCGCTAAGCGGCTGGCTTCAACGTGAGCCTGTAATTTAGTAAGGCCAAACCAATTTCCGCCTGACAACGGGATCCGCTCACCGTCAATCAGCAAGCTGATTGAGTAGCTCCCGTCGCAGTCCTTTGCAAGAACAAAAGGAGTAGGAATTCCGTCAGCTTTGACTGCCGCTTGAGTGTGGGCTATCACTACGTAGGTAATGCGCATAAAAATAGGGTCTTGCCGTCTTTACTACTCTTTTAGTATATCTCGACAAAAACCTATTAACAATATCTAGTGTAAAGATTAGATGTTGTTTGCGCAATTAAAGTTGCGTTAACAATATCTAGGCGCTGTCTGCCTATCCACAGTTGTCACTCCGGGGATATCCAGACAGTAAAAAGCTCAACTCCCCCAGACTGAGACCTTCGGGAATTGAGCTTAGGGCTTCTTAAAATTATCAGGAGTCACATCCCATGAAAAATCAAGAAGCTACTACAAGTATACTCTAAAGCGCCGCGAATGACGCAGTCTGGCAATACGGCGCAGGATGATCAGTGTTTAGAATTGATTGGCAAGAATCTGATCAATCAAAAACCTCGTAAAGTGGAGGCCGTCATTTAGCGCTATTTGTCTCATGCGACAAAGCACTTTTAGCGACTCAGTTGCTTTGTCGGGCTGGGCCGTAGTGGGGCGTGTAATCGGGTTGTGTCTCACCAGGTTTGCTCCTTAAAAGTGACGGCGCCAATCTTGTCGAAAACTTGCTTGAAGACGTCGCGCTGGTCGCCCAGATACAATAAATCATTGTAATAGCGAGGCGCTTTGGCCAGGCAGCCATCAGAGCCGACAAAAGCAATACGCTTTCTTACTCGGCAGATGGCATCAAATTTGGCTTGGATATCCAGATACCATGCCGCGCCGGTGCGGTTTACCAAAAATATCTGGGCATTGGTAGCGCGAGCTTGATCAAGCCCGCGCGAAAGGAACTTGATTGTCTGCTTGCCGTACGGCGGGTTGCAAAAGACGTTGCCGTACCATGGCAGCGTCAGTCCGTCTTGCTCTGCTGTGTAAAATGTCTGCGCCATAACCGTCTGGTTGGCCATAGCGCAGCTAGCTGGATCTAGATCTATTTGCCCCCCCATGGCCTGCGCCGCCATCGCGACATACTGAGCTGGCGTATACCACTCGACGCTGGGGCTCGCTGGTATATTGGCGGCATCATAAGCGCTTTGAGCTTGTTGCAGCAAACGTAGCGCATACACCAAGTTGGTCTTGCTGCCAGTTGGATCGCCTTCTCGTTCAACTCGGGCGAGGGCAGCCTTTATTTTGGCTACATTAATTGTAATTGTCATAGCCGTGGGTCTCTGCGTATTAGATTGCCGCGCCGTCTGCCCTCAGCTGCTAGCTTATGCCGCGCTATTGTTTTGAGACATGCTGCGCAGGTAACAGTGTCTGACGTTTTAGGATTTTTTGCGGATGTGCCGCAAATCGTCTTTTTTTTGCCGTCGGGGTCGGGCGCGTGGATTTTGAATGTTGGTAGGTTTGGCATACACATAAGGGATTACAAAAGCGCCGCTTACAATTAATATGCTTGCGGCGCAAAAAACGTGTCAACTGTTAGCTAAAAAGGTATATCGTCAACAGCGGCTCCGGCACCCACCAAAGCTTTGGTGGGTGCCGCAGGTGCGACAGGCAGTGGAACCGAAGCCGCAGGTGCCTCAACCTTATAAGGGTTGAGGATGGAAGCGATCAGATCGCCTCCATTCCCAGCGCCTGCGATTGCGTCAAATTGCGTCAAATACCCCAACGCCCATTCTTCAAGCTGAGCGACGCGCTCCGGCGTCATCTCATCATCTACAAGAGCCTTTCGCAACAGTGCTTCAATGTTGTCTGGTGGCGTGGGCACCGCAGCCGCTTCACTATCAGAGATGTTTTCCAAACCTTTGCCTCCGGAAAACATCTTACCAGGCTGAATAGCGTAGCCAGA
Source organism: Marinagarivorans sp. (assembly GCA_034519605.1). Lineage (GTDB taxonomy): Bacteria > Pseudomonadota > Gammaproteobacteria > Pseudomonadales > Cellvibrionaceae > Marinagarivorans. Next base: position 15,670 of record JAXHOG010000003.1, on the reverse strand, counting down.
CACTAGTGTCTGGTCAGCAGCGCTTAACGACGCAGGCGTGGTGGGGGTGACAGTGTAACTTACCTTCCCGCTTTTTTTGGTTCGGGTTACAACAATGTCGTAATTGCATGGATTACCCACGGCCTGCGCCGTCGCGACAATTGCGTCTTTTATTGTGCTTTGGGAGATTTCCCAAAGCTGCAAACGTCCCGTAGCGCGGTTGATTACGGCGCAAATCCAGACAGCTTTTATTTCAGGTTTGTTCCCATATTGTGTTGAAAGCGCAATATTTTCTGGCAAAGGGTTAGGCGCGTCTGTACCACGACACGGACGCTTTCCGTCGTCTGTGTCTAGCCACCAGCAAAAACCGGCAGCGCAAGCGCTGCTGCCGTCAGTAGGCTTGAGAATGCGGACTGTATTTGCTCCGTCCTGAAGCTTAAAAAAGATGCCGCTATTACTGGAAGTATTGTTGTAATCGTAACCAGCGTCAAAAAAACCATCAAAGTTAGTCATAAGTTGGGATAGTGGGGTAAAAAGAAAGAAAGTTTAGCAAGGCATACAAGTATTGCCATTGCTATAAATCAATATTAACACGGTTTGCCAAAACACGTAAAGATGTTTATGTCAAAATCTATTTTAGATCTCCATAGGATTATCGGCGTCAGTGCCTGAGCCTGCGTAAATTTGAGCAACTAAGAGATTTAGCGCTTTGCCGATATCCTCTAGATTGCTGTAGTCGCAGGTGACTACAGCAAATCCTGCAAGTTGAGCCCAGATAAGCTTTCGATCGTCGGTACTCAGTCCTTTGGCGTTGCCGTGCTTACCAGCAATATATCTGCCGCCTTGGATCTCCAGCACAATGCCTGTGCGATCGCAGCCTTTAGGAGCTATCCAGACTCCATCAGCTTGGTAGTTTTCGGGGGCAAGCTGGTAGGGGAGGGCTCGGCTCGCGGCGTCCGTGCGAAACTCAACGCCAGCAAGCTTTGACAGCTGATCAATAGCCTTAATTTCTTTTTCTTTTGTTTTAGAGATCATTAGCTGCTAGCTCCTCTTGATAACTGATCCAACACTCGGCTTTGATTAATGCTGGCGCTAGCGAGCCAGGGATGATCAGCGTTGCGCCACGCAAGCCTAGCGCGATTGCCATCTGCTCGGGCGTAGCGCGTAACGTTTTTTTGTAGGCGTTAAGTTGCGTCATTGTCATTGCTCGTCCTGAGCGGACGTTTTCGGTCTCCCATAAAAGGATAGTTGTGTAGTGCACCCCAAGGCATTTGGCAACTTCAAAACAGTTTAACTTTTGTTTTAAGCGCATCTCGTCAAGGTTTGCCTGGCCTGCTGCAAGCTGAGCGTTATATTTCTTGGTAGTGCCACCAAGAAAAATATTGAGCACTTTAGGCGATATGCCCGAGACGCGGTTTAATCTCGTCTCACCTAGTCGCGAGTCAAAGTCATCCGGCTGATCAAGCAGCGCATACCACTTAGCCAGCGTGGCTAGCGGTATCTTGCGCGCTGTGTCAATCAGGGGCGACTCCCACGATTGCAGCGTCGAGGTAGCCACGTCTAAAGCTTCCGCTGCAGCTGAGAGCTTAATATTTGCGTCTAGTCTTGCTGTCAGCAGACTAGGGATGATGTTAGTCATTTTAGTTGCGTCAAACATTTTTAATCCTTAATTGTCTGTGTGTGAGTGAACATTGGTGGCAGCACCAGGCCGTCAGGCAACTGTGCGCCGCCCGTGACAAAAACGCGATGGCTGGCGCGTGTTATAGCCACGTAGATTAATCGATCGATTTCTGTTTTTTGCCGACAGGCCAGTAAGTCGCCCAGCGGTACAAACACATTACGAAAGGTGCTGCCCTGCGCTTTGTGCGCAGTTATTGCGTAGGCATACTTGAGATCGGCAAACTGTTGTTTTAATCTCCAAAAAGGATGCCATTGCTTAGCGGCACTTAAGACTTTAAGTTGACCGTTAAAACGCTCAACCTCGCTCTCGTGCAAAACAAACACCACGATAGGCAGTGTTTTGTTGGGCACTTTTACGTCTAACACCCAGACTTTCCAGCCTCCGTTTATACCCTCTCGGACGCCCTCAACGCGCACCTCCTCAGAGTTTGCAATAATCACATCTTTGCTGGGGCCAAACACTGGCGAGTTGGCCATAAGTGTCAGGCCAGGCTGAAATCGAGGCGCATTTGGCCCGTAAATACAAGCGTGGATGCGGGCGTTCCATTTATCAACTGTCCTGTTCCGATAACAGATCAGCCGCCCATAGTCGGGGTTGGCGGCGTACTCGTCTCCGCCAAAAAGCTTTTCTGCCACTAGTCCAAACGCCTCATCGTCAAGAGACCAGACGCCCTTAGAGGCCTCTGCATTGTGGGCCGTTTGCACAATTGGTGTTGTGTGCCAATCGCGAGTAATCCGTACCCGCTCGGCCAGCTGGCCGACGGCCCCATCATATCTAACTACTTTAGACAGATGGGCTTTATTATCAATGCAATGAAAAGATGGCGAGTCGACCTCGCCGACCGGGGGCAGCTGCGCGGGGTCGCCAGTGAAAATTACCTGCGTCCCAGACAGCAGCCCCAGGCCAAGCAACGCATCCTGGATAATCTCCCACATCTCAGCGCTTAACCGAGAGCACTCGTCTATAACAACAAGGTCGTACTGGTCAAGCGTGGCGGGCGTCTTAGGGTCTCGCCGAAACTCTTGCTTCCCCGTTTTGGCATTAATCTGAGGTCGCAGCCCTAGCAGAGAGCATAGGGTTAAAGCGTTACATTGCTCGTCACGCACCTTGATTTTTTTGGCCATTCTGCTTATGACTTTTGTGGCCTTGTTACTCATGGCGCAAAGCGCGACACGGTTGTATTCGTGCTGTGCTAAATAACTCTTAACGACCTGGCTGAGAATTGTAGTCTTCCCAGTACCGGCATAGCCGGTCAGTAAAAACATGCGCTCTTGAGACTCTAAAAACGCCTCTAACCTTTTGAAACCTGTGTCTTGCTCAGGCGTTAACACAAACGTTGAGGCAAGCGTGGGCGCGGACTTTGGCTTAGTAATTGACGCAATCATAAAATATCCGTTCTAGTTAAGATAAGAGAAGAGAAGGGAAAGTGTGAGAGATTTGCCTTAAGGCTTTAGAGCCGCTTGTTACCAAGCGGGTGCTTCGACGGGCCGAAGCTTAGGTGCTTTAATGTGACGATCTACGCCTATTGGATGCGCCTCGCCGAGAGCAAAGTTAGCAGCAATATCGACGCGCAGCATAGCAATCAACTCCGCCGTAAACTCTTGATTAAGCGAATACCAAACCTTGCGCTCAATATCTGCGTTGCTTAAATCTGCCTTATTAGACAGCTTGCCTTTCAAGAAACTGTAATATTGCCGCGCATGCTCTAAAGACTTTGGCGCGTTGAAGATTGCGCCGAGCGTCCAAATACTCCGGCCTTTGGGGATTAAGTACGCCCAATGCGTCCAATCTGGATGATCGCGCAACTGCATCCATCCGCGCCCTGGTAACGAGCCATGCCGCAGGACGGCAGAGGCTTGTAAGTACCTAAAATATTGAATTGCATGCTGCTCGTTTGCAGGATCCAACGTCGAGGGCCGGACTGTCTCCAACATGTGCGCGTCAAAACTACGCGCATGCTGGAGCTTATCCTCAGGCTCGTCTCGGATCTGCTCGCCGCCACAATGCGGGCATATCAGCTGAGCGACATGGATCAATTTGATCGGATCGCAATGCTGGCAAGGGACAGCGAAAGGATTTATAGCATTTTCATCTTTTTCCGCAGGAAGAGCAAAAATCTTATCTCGCTCCCACAGATCGTCGCCGTAGCCATGGCGAAGGCAGTTGCCCACAAAATCTAAGATTATGCCGTAGGACTTTCCCTCGGCGGCGCGGCCTGCCCTGCCAATCTGCTGGATATGCGCAGCTTTTGACTCGGTGCGCCGCAACAGCAGCGCGACCATCGTATCCTTAACGTCAAAACCAACGCTCAGCACGTCGCGGGCGGCAATCAAATCAATGCGGCCATCCTCAAACGCTGCAATAATTGCCGCCCGAGTTTTTGTCGCAGGGTATTGATCTCCGGCTCGCCCGCGCTTAGTTTTGTAACTGATGGACTCGGCGACATAGCCCGCCGCCCGAAAGCCCGCCGCCACATTTTCCGCATGCTCCACGTCGATACAAAACGCAATCGCTTTGCCGCCCTCGCCTTGAGCTTTGTAATGCTCAATAAACTTGCTCAACGACTCAGGAGTATCGTAAAGCGTTTTTTCGTCGGCAGCGAAATCGCTCTGCAGCTCCGCCACCTCAATAAATCTAAGCGGCGCGAGCCTGCCCATTGCCACCAGGTCATCCCGAGCAGGCGCCAAGGCCAGCCCGGTAAATTTATCTGCAAACGTGTCTCGGTCAGACAATCGGATCGGCGTGCCAGTTAGCCCAATGTTAATCTTTGGCTTCGTGCAATCCAGCACGGACTGCCATGAGCTTTGAAAATACAGCGTATGGGCCTCGTCACCGATCACCACATCCGGCCAATACTCAGCGGCAATCTCGCCGCGCTCTAATCTGCCCGCAACTGTCGCCTGCGCCACGATCTGGAAAGGCCTCTCGTAATTAGCCTTGTGGCCATTGTGGACACAACCTATCAAGCTTGACTTGACGCCAAACTCTCTAAGTGCCCAGGCCATCTCTTTTAAAGACTGCGCTACTAGCACGTCAAGGTGCACGCCAAACCAAACGCGCTTGCCGCGACTAAGCGCGTCTGCCGCTATCCTTGCCGCGCATATAGATTTTCCAAAGCCGCACCCGGCAACGCCTAAAACGCTGCTATGGCCAGCTCTTATCTCGGCGTAGAGGGCTGAGATAAACTCGTCTTGGATATCAAATAACTTTAGCGCCACTGCCTTTGCCTTTGCCTGCCTCAATACTCCGCTTACTATCCTATCTAATTTGCGTCGCAAAGTAAAGCTGTTTGCGCAGCAATCAGATTATTGTTTATTTGCAACAGGCCGAAAAACTTAAATTAAAGCGATAATAATATTGTGATTTTTGTCACAATAGCGCTAAATTATACGTAGACTCGGCTACTCCCGATGACGCCCCAACACAAATAGAGGATCCTTAAATGCCCAGGCAACGAACACGCGCCAGCGCAAAGCCAGCGTCGCAAAAAGCGAAAGGTTTGGCGACCATGCTAAGGGACGAATACACGCAGGCGGATCAGCAAATCTTAGACGAAACAAGGCTTAGGTTTAGCGCGTTAGTCGCTGGCGATCCCGCCGAAGCCCCAGCTCCAAGCGTGCCAACGCTGTCGGTGGCGAGGCAACAGATCGTTGGCCGGGCGGATTTATTGCCGCCTGACCCCGACATGATCGCTGCGACAATGCGCGTCCTATATATAGAGGCGGACACAACCAAAGTGGATCGTTGGCTAAAAAGTGCCGCGCCGAATCGAGCTGTTAATAGCAAGCGCGTTGTTCAATATGCGCGGCGGATGGCCCGCGCCGAGTGGCTAGACTATTTTCCACAAGGCTTGATTTTTGACCAAGAGGGCCGACTGATCGAAGGCCAACATCGGCTGCTGGCTTACCTCAAAGCCGCTCCTGAGGTAGATGCCAGCCGGGCAGAGCAATACCAACGCGATCTGTCAGAGGGAAAGCAGCCTTTGCGGCCCAAGCCTTTTGTGATTGGCTGGGCTATAACTGTCGGCGCGCCCAATGGCATCCAAATTGCCTTAGACTCTGGCCAACCTCGCGCGATCGCTCAGACGGGCAAAATTATTGGGCTAAATACCAGCGCCCTGGCGATTGCGATCACCAAAGCCCTATGGATTGATCCTGCCCCGAGTAACGGCAAAATCCCGCGAATCACTGATTATAACAAAGTGCTATCGGCATTTAAAAATTATGAGGAGGGCATTCGTTTTGCCTGCCAAAAGTTTGCAGGCAAAAGCTCGGTGACTGTCGCCGCTGTGCGAGCTGCGATCGCTCGGGCTTATTATTATTGCGATAATCCGCAACGCGATCGCTTGCTCCGATTTGTTGAGGTGTTGGATACTGGGCTAAGCTCTGACAAGCTCGAATTCCCCGCAGTACTAACGCGAAATGCTTACCTGGACGCACTTAAGCGCGGCGAAAGCGCCAACCTAGAGCTGCACCGAAAAACTTTGTGGGCAATCGATGCTTTTATAAAAGAAAAAAGCCCGACTTACCTAAGGCAGGCCAAACACCAGCTTTTCCCTTTAGACGATTTTGAGCCTGACCACAAAGCATTGTCTGAGCAACTTAGTCTTTAACGCTGGCTAGAAGGTAGGCGTAACCTCAAATAATCAATAAGCCGCAAAAAAATGACCTTTTGCGGCTTATTTTTCAAAGTAGCCTAAGCCCCCACGACCGGCATATGCTGATGCCGCAATCTGTTTGTCGTCTTTGCCCGGCTGAATGCCGACGACTAAGATGCCCCTGTACTTTAGCAACGCCAACGCGCCAAGCAAAGACAAGTAAGGACGCACCGTTGAAGTCTCGCCGCTGATTGCAGCAAAGGCCAAGCCTAGGCAAGCCAACGCAGGCGCGACTGGCCAAGCGGGCAGCGGTTTGCCAGTCACAGGCAGCGGCTCGTAGCCCAGCCGACTCGCGATCTCCTCGCGGAGGTTGCCTTGCCGAGCGCGGTGATACTCAAGGCCGTTGGCCTTGTAAGACTCCCGGACCACTTGGCGGATGCCGCCATACCGGATTAGCATCGACGACGCAGGCAACAATTCCAGATCGCTAGAAAATTCATTCGCCCACGTTGTAACAGCGTTGATTTGTTGCTGACTTACAACGGAGCTTGTTTTAAGTTTTTTGTTTGTAACTTTTAAGAAAGCCTCAAACGCCTGGCGCTGCACTTCGGGCGCAAGACTGTCAAACCGAGGGATAGACCCGTCTCGGTTAAAGCCCCAGCTGCGCTGCTCTCTGCGGCTTAGCGTCACATACGCTAAGCGTTTTTGAGCAACATATATTGGCTTGGGCGGACTGGGCGGGCTTAAGGCCTTGCGCGGGCGGCCTCGTTTCGCAAACGCCTTAACTGCCGCCTGAGCGGGCTTGCCTTTGGTTGTCTTTGCTGCCGTGGCGGTCGCCATTATAAGATCCCTTTTGCATTACACTGACTGCGTTAAGCTTAATATACAGGTGGCGTAGTGTCAATATGTTCTTGCCGCGTCTCACCGTAAGATTGTCCAATTCCCCTATAGATTTATTGAGTGCCAAAACGTGTTAACAAGCGAGTGGCGAATTTGCCAAAGTGTAGAGTATGATAGGAGACAGTTAACAGTTATTTGTGGGGATGGGCGATGCAAAACTTGTTTTTAAACACCAAAAAACCCATTAAGCTGTTTAGGCATCAATGGGTTTTAAGGGTCTAACTGGGGGGGGGTCAGCACAACCTCAAAGCATACGGTCCTCAATGGCTTGTGGATGTATGAGTAGCATTATATATGAGAATTCACGCAACGGCAATAATATTTTTACTAAAGGAGGGCTAAAGTGATGGCAGGCTTTGGCAGTCGGCAGCGTTGCCCAATTTGCTCAAAAAACTGCTGGCACATGCCAAGCGGCGTAGTCCACTGCAATACGCATAAGCATGAGTTAGCGGGGACGCTGCTCAATGGCTATATAGCCCTTGAGCCTAATCAAACAACCACTCAAGGCCGTTGGCTCCCAACGGCCTTGAGTGGTTGGCAAAATAGGCGCAAAAATAATGGCCCTGCGGTTTATGCGCTAGGGTCGCTGGGGCCGTCCTCGGCAACGCTGGCCGCTTTGGCTGCGGCTAACGTTGAGCCCAAAGCAGTAGGCAAGCCAGCTCGGGTAGACTTAAATCGTCGCGCTGAGCAATTTGCCCAGTGGTCTTGGTCAAAAAGCCTTGACGACAGACACCGCGCAGCGATCGCATTGCGTGGGATTGATAACGACGCAATTGCGGCTGCCGCCGCCGCTGGCATTTTTTGGAGCGTGGATAAAGGGGATAATCCACGGCATGATTCGTTGCCAGGCAACTGGGACGGGCAGACAAAAAGCGGCGCTGACCGATCGGGGTATCAGGGATATCCTGGCTTTGCGATCGCGTGCCAGCAATATAGGTTGGTCGGGGACCAGCTTGAGGCAATTGTTTTAGGCGCTCAGGTTGCCACAGATGCCGCTGCCGCAGACAAGTTAGCGGGCAGCGTATCGAAAGCACCAAAATACGCCTGGTGCTCCACGGCTGCAAACCCAGCGCGGATTGCACAATTTCAAAAATTTGCCGATAAGGGCGAGCTACCAATCACGGTGCACCTGACGGGCAATGACGAGGCTCGGCATGCTGTTATTACAGAGGGCACGCTTAAGCCATGGGTGGCCTTGCAGAGAGCTGAAATCCATGGCATTGACTTAGGTAAGGCAGTCCTCGGTGCGGCAAGCTCTCGGTGGGATTTGACTGCATTTTGTCAAATCAAAGAGCAGTGCAAGCTCCTCGGCATAACGGAGTTGCGCCTCGCCTTAGACGGTGGCGCAACGATTAACGACAAAGTCCTTGCGGGAGTTGAAGGGCTATCAAAGCGCTGCGAAGCCAATGGCCTAAAGTTTAGAGTTATTTGGTACGGCCAGCACGACAAAAAAAACGCGGCTGGCGTTGGCACTGATATTGATGAGCTTGTTGCGCCTGCTGCGTATCAGCTACTAACTTGGGCGGAGCTAAAGCCGTTGTGCCCAGTTTTGGCTATGGCGTTAGATAATAGCCGGTCAAACGTGACGGCCTCGCCTGGCTTTTTTGCTGATTATGGCTATATGCCGGATTACGCCAAGATCTTATTTCCAGCGATGCGATCGGCCCGTTTGCTTGCGATTGTTGCGCCCTGCGGCACCGGCAAAACTCAATTGGTTAAAGCGTACTTAAAATGGCTCGCCGAAACCGAAGCAGAAGAGGCCTATGTTTTAGCGGCCACTCATCGCAATGCCCTTGGTGAAGCACTGGGCGAATTGCTGGGCTTGCCCATTACCCAAGAGCTATCTGTGTATGGCGATCATTTTGGGAGTGTGCTCACAATAGACTCGGCGCACCAAAAAAGCGCGGCTCGCTTTAGCGCTGAGAGCGTCCCCGCTCATGCTCGCGTCTTTATTGACGAGGCCGACCAGGTAGCCGATCATATGGTCGCGGCCCAGACTGCGATTAAACATGTCCGCACCGAATGCATTGAAAATATTTGCGCGGCAGGAAATAAAGCGCAGCAAGTAATACTCGTATCCGCTGGCCTCACTGATCTACACATTGAAACTTATCGCCGAGCGTTTGGCATCACAGACGCTGAATCTTTTGTAATCGAAAATACGCATCAGCGCGATATGGGCAAAGCTTATCGTTGCACTGAAGCTGCTGAAGTATTTTTTAGGATGGATGAAGCTTTTAAAAATGCCGAGCGGTTTATCGCAAAGCTGTCGGGTCAGCAAGATAAGTCGAAATACTCAACGCAAACTATCCACCGTTGGGCTCAGTATTACTATCCAAGTCTTCGCGGACTTGTCCTTGACTCTGAGACTTGCAACGATCCATCTAACCCCAGTACTTATATACCGCTCCCTGCTGATCCTAAGCCCGATGGAGATGATGGGGCGCTTTGCTGCGCGTTGACGCTTGTTACCGATGACAATGGCACTCAGCGAGTTACTCCAGTAATGCAAACGGTACGCATCCTTAGTTATCTAAACCATGCCGATCCCGCTGAGCGCCATCGCCGCCAAGTTGAGATTTTTAGCCAGTATGATTACGTTTTGCACACAAACACTTGCAGCACTGGCATCAGCTTTGAGTGTGGCGATTTTAAGCTGATGTTCCAAATTGAGAACGGCGCTGGCTCTATTGACGATTGCATGCAATCTACAGCCCGCTATCGGCCCACAGATGTAACGCGTTACATTTTTGCCAAGCCCACAGTGCCTGCGCCTTACGGCAACGGATCAACCACGCCCGAGGCGCTTCGGGCTGGGCAAAATAAAAACTGGGAAAGTTATATTTTGTCATTAGTGTCAGCTGATGTTGATTTTTTGCCTGATGATTCAGTACTGATCGGCGGCAACGTTGGCCGCATTTGGCGCGATTACTCTTTGCGGATGCAAGCCAAGCGCAACGCCGAGGCGGCAGCATACGCTGATGGTTTTTTTGATTTATTGCGCCAAGCTAATTACAAAATTGAGGCCGCGTTTATTGGCGGGTGGGAAGCGCTTGATAAAGCCCAACAACTTAAGTTCAAAGATGCGATTTCGGCTATGCGCGATCTCAGCGCAGACCTTAACGACGTTGAAACTAGCTCTGTCAATATCGATGCTGTCGATATTAAGAAGTTAGAAGCAAAACACCAACGCACTCGCATCGAAACTCAGCAGGTTACAAAAGCACGCGCCGCTGAGCGCTACGGTCTTGACCCCGACGAGGTCACGCCAGCGATTATCAAAGAAGAGAAGAACGGCCTTTATCTTCGGCTGTTAAACCGCCTCTATTTGTCTCTGGGCACTCAACGCACTGCTGCACGCGATAGCGCTAAGGCTAAAAAGATGGCAGCTAAGGGTCGCACTTGGGTAGACGATATTTTGCGCGGCGCTCACGGCCACAAAGTACACGTACAGCAAGAGGTGGGTCTTACTCAGCTGTACAAATATCTATCTACTCCAGGAGCTGACGGACAACTGCCAACTATCAACGCACAATCCCCACAAGTTTGCACAGTTATTGAGTTAATGAAAGCCAACTATGACAGCGTTAAAAACACGCTCGGAATCACCCCTGGTAAAAAGATCACGATCTTTGGCCAAGGCGACGAACCTGATACTTATCTAGTAGAGGTGGCTAAGCCGATGACACTGATAAAGTCACTTCTTAAGCAACTCCACTTAGACATCAGATCCGTTAGTCGCTCTAAGGATACATTCGGAAAATACATTCATAATTATCGGCTCATTGACAAGCTCATAATGCCTGCCGAAAATGGCGAACTTTTACCCCTAATCGACTACGAAAAGTTTGCTAGTATTCGGCAAAAAATTGACGATAATTTGATTTTGGGCTCTAAAACAGCCCTGAACGCTGAAACCGTTGATACAACAGCATTCCAGCCATCTCTGTCAACAGATTCTCTGTCAACAGATCCTTATAATAGATATATAACAGCATCTACTATCTTAAATCTTGACTCACAATTTGCCACTCAAGCTCTAAAGCAGGAGCTTCAAAATCAACCAGTCGCAAAACTCGATAGTTTAGAGATTAAAAATCTTGGCTTTAGGCTTAATTGGTGTCAAACTTCTGCAGAATTATCAGCAATTAGAGCGCAAATATGCCAAAATTCGGTTGAGTTATGGCAGCAGTTTTGGGACTCTCTTTCTTCGGCTACTCAATCGCGATTGACGGGGTTGGCTGCATAGGGCTCTAGACGCTTGTGACGCTTTCAAACATATTTTAGGACTTTTCCCCTCATGACCGAGTTTAACGCGCCTATATCGCCTCAGAAACGCAGAAAGAACGCAAGTAAAGAGCGGGCTATCGCTCACAAAGTGTATGCCAGATATCGAAACGGAGTCGGCGTTAACACTTTGGCCCAGCGCTACGGTGTTAGTAGCCGCTTGATTTACAGGGCGCTTGACTTTGTAGATCCAGGCCGGATGAGGGCCCAGCTTCCAAGTGAGGCGACGTTAGCGGCACTGACTGATTACGTCCTTAGCGGCGACAGCGTCAACCAAGTAGCAAAGCAGTACGGTCGATCTGCCAGGTCGCTGTATTACGCGTTTAGCCGGATAAGCCCTACCTATGTGCATGCGCGCAATCATGGCGCGGCGGCGTCGGTGCGAGCGTTGTACAAAAAGCAACGTAAGCAAAACCCGATAGCCGCAGCAGCGCTAAGAAACTGGACAAAACAAAACCTCAAAGAGCTAATTGCTGGCGAGCCTAAAACAGCAGCTTATGGCGCACACAGAGGCCGCACACTGCCTTACAATGACGATATTCACGCACATAGCTATTATTAGCGTGGATATCGTCATTGTAAGGCATCTGGCTGAAGGACACTTAATGAGCACAGACTTAGCGATAGACAGTTTTAGCGGAGTTGCGCGTTTTTCCGTCGGCGACCTGGCGCCAGCGCCAAGGCTGCGATTGCTGCCAACGCCTGAGCCTGTTAGCGAGTCTGACGCTCAGAGCTGGCGCTATCACTGTATTGATTTGCAAGAGCTTGCGGAGGCGCTGCAGCTTCACTTTGACGGCACCTTAAACTACGTTGATCCGTGGCGCGTTAACGAGCCGTTAACGCTTATTGTACCGGGCAAGCCTTTGCTGTCTGTTCTTGAGTCTGCCGAGATCGACATTGCATTAAACGCGATCGCGTTGTTGGATCGCATAGCGCTCGAAACAATGCATTCGTTTGATACAAAAATTTACAATACAGATTTAGATTATGTGGGGGCTATTAATCGACTGGCCGCTGCCCTTTGGGGCATGCTGTAGACTTAAGTTGTTAATCCACATTTAGTCCAACGCAATAGTTAGTCAAAGCAAAAGCGTAGCAATAGAAACGTTTTGCACTGCTGACTAGTTGCGGGTTGCGCAACTAGTCAGCAAGGGATGGTAATTTGTCTCGGCAAACAAATCACCATCCTTTGCTGACTAAAGCCTCGCCATCGCTGTCAACAGCCCCAACAGTAGCGATTTGTTTGCCTGCAATTGATAAGCTCGCAGTCGCAAATGCGATTGTACCGTCTAGACTCAATCGGTTGCCGCCAGCATCCTCAATAATTATTGAGCCATTTGCCGCCAAAGTGATCGACGCGCCGGCATCATTTTTCAAAATTAAAGAGGCTCCAACGTTTACTGTGCGATCGCCGTCAGTGCGTTCGACTTGCTCGCCCTCGACAATTGACTGCAAATCTAGCTGGGGGTTTGCTTTTGGTAGCGGCGGGTTGGGCGCGTTGGAGCACAACATCCACCACCCGTTCAGCGGGTCGCCTTCCACGCTAAAGACTAAAATTGTTTGCCCAATTTTAGGCAACGGCGCATCGTGGCTAGGCTGAGTATTTATTCGCCGCAGCCAATCCGTCTCAATCCCTGGGGCCGTCGGAGCTGTGGCACGCAACCGCCGCAACTTTGCAGGATCGTCGTTGCGTGTTACTACGGCTAAGTATGGGGCTATCGATCGGCCCATAAGGTCAAGTCCTTCAGCCGCTGATTGATTAGCCTGTGCTAAGTCGCCAAAAAGATTGCTCATGCTCGCAAAGTAATAAAAAACGCGGCAGCCTGTGACAGCCGCCGCGACAAAGACTCTTACAAAGACTCCTACTAATTAAATCATACAACACTGGGCAGCACCTGCCCAGAGGCTGCGTTTGGCTAATGTTAGACTCTTGCTAATCAAAACGGGCCAAAGTATTTTCTCAAACTTCTTTACTTTTTTGCAAAAAGGGATTATATTAAATTTATCGCAGGCAACACTGCCTGCCAAACACGCTATTTAAGGACAAAAACACATGAGCAGCCAAAACATGAGCCGTGCCAACCTAAAAGGCTTCAGCTTGAAAAATGCCGACTTGAGAGGCGTTGACTTAAGCGGCGCGAATTTGACAGGCGCCGACTTAAGCGGCGCGAATTTGACAGGCGCGAATTTGACAGGCGCCGACTTAAGAAGCGCTGATTTGAGCGATGCCGACTTGATAGGCGCCGATTTGAGTAATGCCAATTTAGGTCGTGCTGACCTAAGAGGCGCTAATTTTAAGTCAGCCAATATGACCGACGCTAATTTTGTTGCCGCTTGGCTCGGCAATGGCGACGAAGGGTACACCAATTTCACCAATGCCAATTTGACCGGCACTTGTTTGATTGATAGAGATTTTAGTGACAAAATTTTAGCAGGGGAGAATTACCCTGCCAGTGTGTTCGCAAGCCCTTGGAAGTTGTGATCAGCAATAGCTGCGACAGAGACTCTTGCTAATCAAAACGGGCCAAAGTATTTTCTCAAACCCCTTTACTTTTTTGCAAAAAAGGATTATATTAAATTTATCGCAGGCAACACTGCCTGCTAAGCAATACCCGTCGAGCTTGCTTGCTGCTCGTATAAACGCGCAAGATCGCGAGGCGAAATAGCGTCTCATGCCGGACGGTTCCGGCTCTACTCTACGCATTTAAAAGCAAATCCACAATGACATTTTCTACTTCTGCGTTGTTGTCACTTAGCCAGTTTGTCAGCGCAATTGCTGCAGGCACTAAGCGGATCTATTACTTTGGCATTATCGTTTTTGCAAGCCTGTGGCTTGCGGGCGTTGTGGTCTACAGTGTTGGTCAATATTTTGGCGAACGCTATTATCAGCACGGGGGCGATGCTGCGATCGCACGTCAGCTAGCTCCTACAATTGCAGTGGCAAAAGCTGCAACTCAATGGGCACGTATCAAAGGCGTGACAGCCGCTGCGAGATGGTGTGCTCGCGCCCAGGCAGCAATTGTCGCGATTTGGTCGTGGTTGCAAGCTGAAGAGGCCCTTATGTTTGCTGTTATTGCCGAGGCCTACAATAAAGGTTAAGGTTTAGAGTAATGGGCAATTGTCGCAAATAGCACAAAAAAGCCGACACATTTAGATGTGTCGGCTTTTTTGCTTTAAGTCAAAAGGCTGTCAACTTTTAAGTTGTTGACAGCCTTTCGACTCTACAAATCAAAACTGATAAACAACGATTCCCGATGCGATCGCATCAGACAAAACCGCAAGGCAACGTTTATCTTCGGAAGACCGGGCCATTCCGGTAAGCGCTGCCAATTGTGCAGGAGTAATAATGCCTTGCTGAATATAGTGGCGTACAAATTTGTCTACTGTGGTATCTGGTTTCATAAGTCTTCCTTACTGTTAAATTTAACCGCTGTTAGGCGTCTAAATTTAGAGTGCCCAGATTTCTCAGCGGCAAACAGTGATTACTTAATTAGCTCTCTAGCGTGGTTGGCGTTAACCCACAAAAAAGCCCCGAGGTCTAAAGACCTCGAGGCTTAAACAAGAAAGCGCATCCGCCAAAGTGGTGGATAAGCTTTTATATTACCGCATCGATCTCTATTGCGTCTAGCACAGTTAGGCATGCGCCTTAGAGCTGGCGCTAATGGGTTGGCGAATTAACAAAGTCATTAATGATCATAGCTTTTCGGAAGCGCTGAGGCGTATCAGATTAAGTGCTGCTAACTTTGCCTGCTCGGCTCGGAGTCCGGCCAAAAAAAGCTGGCGGTATTGCTCGGCGGGTCTGACACCGTTAGCGGATGCGATCGCATCCGCTTGCGCTCGTATGTCGGGCGCCACCCTTACTGTTAACTCAATCTTATCCTGACTGTCAGCCATGCCTGCCTCTGATATTGATAGCCCAATCATATCAGTGGGCATCCCATGCGCCAGGACGGCAAAAGTTTTCGTACGCGACAGTCGTAAAAATCTGGAGTTTTCGTACAGTTTTCGTATAGTTTTCGTACGGTTTTTGCGCGTCAAAGCTAAAACTGTTACACAGCAAGGGTTTCAGCGTACGAAAACTGTACGAAAGACGTACGAAAACTATACGAAAACGTGCAAAACCGTACGAAAGGCGTACGAAAACTATACGAAAACACTCGCCATGCCCCCGCCAAAGGGGTTATAGTGTGGGAGTCGTCAGGCATTAGGTCATGATTTGCGCCTCG
>JAXHOG010000079.1:0-16331 GCA_034519605.1 Marinagarivorans sp. | reverse complement strand
AGTTACGTATTGTAGCGGACGTGTCGAAAAAGTTTGTGCCACGCCGGGCCCACTTTGTCCTGCCGCCAGCGCCGCATTGTTTTCAGGCTGACTTTCCATCGGGCCGCGACTTGCTGTTCTGTCATCACGGGGTAGTGCATTTTCATCTCCTCGGCAAATGCCTCCATGACAACGCTGTTCGACGGAGAAGCCAAGCGCGATGTTCAGGGCATGCCCGCATCGCCAAGCTCGGGTGGCAATTGCTGGTCGAGATCGATTTCGACGCCTGCGACAAGGCGTTGCAACCGCTCGACGAGGGCGGCATCAACAAGCTGCAGGCACCTGGGGTGCTCATCAATATCTTGTGCGAGGGTGTCGAGAATCATCCGCTCGAAATCCATTGCTTGCCCTGTTTGCATGTGGATTTTCCTTCGTCCTCACTGGTCTGATTTCATTACGGTGTCCCAGCAAAACGCCGCGCATCCTTGAGCAGCAGAATCAGTTGCCGTTCGTGTGCTGGTGTCGACTCGAAGCCAAAACGACGATAAAACGCCTCGGCATCTTCGTCGATGGGGTGTGTCAGCAGAGCCCGAATGCCTGCGTGCTCAGCAATTGCAACCGTTCGGCGAATAGCGTCTTGCAGCAGGCTGAAACCAAGACCCTGTCTTTGGTAGTCGAGATCGACAGCAAGCCTCGCCAGAATGACCAGCGGAATCGGGTACTGACCCATCCCGCGACGAATCCGCTCGGGAGCGTCAAGCGTGTCAATCTGGCCAACTGTCAAGCTGAAGTACCCGGCAACGCGGCTTCCTTCGCAGGTGACGAACGTTTTCGCTGAGCCACTACCTTGCGCTTGGCGTGCGTGTCGTAGCAGCCAATCGGTGAGGGCTGGTTTTCCGCAGTCAAAATCCTCCAGCCGATGATTCGCATCCAGTGACTGTGGTGCCGATAGACTCATTTTTCCGCCCACACCGGGCGTCGGGAGAACAAATTGGTCAACCCGGGGTTGTCAGACTCCGGTCGATCCAGCATTTCCAGGAGCGCTTGGTACTGACTGCCGGAAACCATAAACAATCGCTGGTCGAGCAAGGTGTGTTCTGCCGCTTGGTAAGCGGCATCGAGAATGAAATCAGTTAACGATTTGTGTGCGACCTCGGCGGCGCGACGCAGAACGGCTTCCTGTTCAGGGGTCGCGCGCAGGCCAAGCCGGGCGGATCGCGCAGTTGCGGTAGCGGCGGGCATAGCAAGCCTCCTTTTGATGTACGATAGGCTCAATGTTAGTACAAATGACGCAATTCGTCCAGAGGGACGTTTTTCACCAATCTCACCGAACCCAGATGGCGACTGGCTACCAGTACCCACATCGAACAACCTGATGCGGTCCATGCCTCGAATCTGGCTAATGCCCGCCAAATCGGCCGTTTGTTCTAAAATCGGGACTGCAGGCTTACGGACGGACTCTGGCGAAGAACGCGGACGCGGGTTCGGTTCCGTATTCCACCACCAATACTGAAGCCCCAACTGTTATCAGTTGGGGCTTTTTCTTGTCTGTTTGCGCCAGTTCCCGCGTGTTGTTAGGGGTTCCTGCGGAATCCTGCGGACTTCGCAAGCCGCCCGAATTGGCCGTTCCGGGCCACATTCCACTCTCTCCTGGCCATTCCTCGCTCCGACCTCGCTCCCTGGAACTGGCCCGAAGTCCGCAAAGGCCGCAACGCAGGCCCATACAGATCAAAGGGTTACGCGCGGACGAATCAAGCGGTTGGATTGCAGCATTGGTTGGCCAAAAGAAACAGCGACCGTTGCCTTTCGTCGGTAGTTATTGACGTATACCGACAAAATACAACATCATGGCGGCATGGAAAACTCGCACCAGACTATTCTGGATCTCGCCACCGAACGTGGCCTTATCCGCCCACGCGATCTCAATGAGCGCGGGCTCCCGACCGTCGCACTGACGAGGCTCGTGCGCCAAGGGTTGCTGCGGCGGGTGGGACGTGGCCTGTATGCGATTCCGGATCGGCCCGTCTCGGAACACGGTGCGCTCGCCGAGTTATCCCGCAAGCACCCGCAAGCCATCATTTGCCTGCTGTCAGCGCTGCGGCTACATGAACTCACCACCCAGTCGCCGTTCGAGGTCTGGCTGGCCATTCCCAACAAGGCCCGTTCGCCAAAGATGAGCTATCCCCCGCTACGCATCGTCCGCTTCTCGGGCGCCGCACTGACGGAAGGTATCGAGGAACGAGTCATCGATGGTGTTCTGGTGCGCGTGACCAACGTCGCTCGGACGGTGGCCGACTGCTTCAAGTTTCGTAACAAGATTGGCCTCGATGTCGCACTGGAGGCGCTGCAGGAAGCCTGGCGTGCCCATCGCGTAAGCATGAGCGAACTGTGGCGCTACGCCGCCCTGTGCCGGGTGGCCAATGTGATGCGTCCCTACATGGAAAGCCTGTCATGAATGAATTCATAGCGGTGACAAGGCCGCCGACAATTTGCTGGAAATCGGCGACGCACAGGAAGAAAGCTGCGCTCGTCTTAGTTTGCGACGGAGGCAGTCAATGACCATCCTCGTTTATGGCGAGAAGGCCAGCCGCACTCACGAAAACCAGATGCTCCATTGTATAGAGGTTTATTCAAGAAGCTTTAAGAATCTCTCTAAGCCCAGCGCCTCCCGGCACTGGGCTTTTTTCTTGGCTGCTGTTATCTCTCCAAATCATCCGCATTAAAATTGCGGCGCATGTGGATCACGCCATGAATATAAATGGCGTCCGGCATAACCTCGTAAAGAATGCGGTAGGAGTAAAGCGAAATCTCCCGCAAGTTGTCTTCGCCAATTTCCGCAACGACTTTACCGAGTTGCGGAAAATCTGGAAGCACTTTGGTTTTATCGCGTATGTCTTGCACGACTCGGCTCGCGTAGCGCTTTGAGTCTCGTGCAATATAATCGTGAATACTTTTTAAATCGTCCCGCGCGGGAAGTGACCAAACGATTACCACTGTTCCATCTCTCGTTCTAAATCATCTTGGCTGATTGTTTGGCCGAGTCGAATGGCTTCGCGGCTTTTATGGACTTTGTCGATCACATAAAGACGATACATCATCTCATCAATATCAGTGTCTTCGGGTAAGCGTTGAAGAGATTCAAGCGCTTCTTGTTTAAGGGTTTGAGCGTTCATAAAACACCTGTCGTTAATTAAGCGCTAATGCGGTAAGTGAGTCTGGCTTTGGCATCACGTACCAGACTATCAAGCACGGATAAAATTCGGTCTCGCTCGGAAGATTCCAACGAATCCAATTCTTGCCAGCGTATCAGCATGGACTGATCTTGCAGGATATTAGGGACTTCGTTGCTACCTACCAAAGAGTCTAGCGTGACTCCGAAGGCATCGGCCAGCTTTTTAGCGACGCCGATAGAGGGAGTAATTTCGCCTCGCTCATAACGGCCAATGATGGCGCCGGATGTTCCTATCTTTTTACCAAGGTCAGGCTGTGACCAGCCTTGTTGCTTGCGTAATGTCAGCAACCGATTGCCGAAAGCCTTGTCTTCATCATTCATATTGATTACCAAAACGTTATCTAAGTGCTGCGAAATGGGTTTATTCATGCAATTTAGGTCTCTTTAAGGTGATGGTCAATACCAAAACGACTTGCATAATCTAGCATATATTGGTACGTTTCGTCACATATAGGTGATGAAAAATATTTTTTAGGTGAGGCAGGCTTATGGCACGTATCGCGGATGAGGTAATCGAGCGAATCAAGGCGGAAGTGTCCTTGGTGCGGTTGGCCGAGGGTCAGGGTTATAGTCTGGTCAAACAAGAATCAATGGGGTCAGAGTTATTGATTTTTAAACAATGATTACCTTGACGGGGTAAACCCCGACCTACAAGCCTAGAGTCTGTTGACGTTTCATTACATCGGCAGCCATAAAAAACCGCAGGCCATGGCGACAACGCTTTGATAATTACGTTTTAATTTGTCATAGCGCGTGGCCAGTGCACGAAAATGTTTCAAGCGCGCAAACGCATTTTCTACCAAATGACGGAAATGCGGGGACAGGCACTCATCAAAAAGAAAAGCCAAAATTATCAACGCTAGCTGAAAGTTCGATCAACAAATCTTTGGATATCCCCGATTACCCACGGGGTTTGTTCCTGATTCCATTGGTAATCTAGCTGCACAGCAAACGGGCGCAGATTATCAGGGTATGGCGAATATGGCGCATGGGGTTAAGGCTCTTGCGACCAGTGCAGATGCCCGTGCTCAAGTAACGCAAGGTCTTGCAGACACTTACAGTGGCGTGGCGCGAGGTGATGCCTCCGCGATTGGCCAATGGACGGGATTCTTTGGTCAAGTTGGCACCGGAGGTGTAAGCACTCTTGGTGGCAAGCAAGTGCTTAGTGCAACAGCTTCAGCAGCGGCGAAAACCGTTAATGCGGCAAAGGCTGTGGCAAGTACAGGGGCTACAGCCAGTGTAACGGTCGCACGTGGTATTGTTGCCGGTGGAAATCAGCTGGGTAAAATGGCTGAGTCTGTGGTTGGGAAGGCTAAGCAGGCTGCGGTGAGTTGGAGTGATGCTACAAGCAGTGCGCTTGCTCCAAATTCAATACTTGGTTGGAACATCAGATATCAACGGCAGAAGCAAAAGGAGATGTGGCTGCTCAACTCAAGGGGTGCCGTGACAGAGCCATAGTGCTATTGGGTTTTTGGCGAGGTTTTCGAAGCGACGATGGCTCAGCCGATTAACTGTCGAAGACATAGCTCTCGCCCCAGGTGAAGGAATGAGCATTTACTTACCTCAAACCAAGACACGGGAGCTGGGCGTCAGTTTTCGGGCACCCGTACTGAGTCGGTTTTGCCCGGTTAGCGCTTACCAGCAATAAAAATGAAGAGTTCAATGGCTTTACCAAGTGGGTCTTCTTTGGCGGTGAGGGGCGTTATTGCAGAAAATCTGATGGTAGGAGCAACACAAAATCATTAAGTACAACCAGCTGGTATCCAATATGCTAATCAATGGGGTCAGACTCCATTGATTTAAACTTTCAAATTCAAATAGGCTGCTGATTTTCTATCGCCACCACGTGCTCGCGGTGCTGTAACCCTTCCAGTTTTTGCTTCAATCTTTGCTTTAAATCTATCGCTACCCAACACCCAAGATTTATTGGTGGATTCTCGAATATCTTCCAGCGTTTTTTCGCTGATGCGCGTTTTGAATAGCGCACGGTAAGCGGCTTGGCGTGTACTGGTATCCGCACCCAATAATACATATTCATTGTGCGGTACCAATAGCGCCCGCTCATCATTCGTGCCCAATGCATTTAGGGCATAGCTAGACCAAGGGTATTCGCTTGGGTGTGCAACCATGGCGGCACGCACTGGGTTTAGCTCTATGTAGCGGTAACAACTTAACAAGTAATGCTCGCTGTCTATGAGAGTGGCTTTGTAGCGACCCTCGAATAAAGTGCCGGTACGTTGATAGGTAAAATTAAAATATTGAACGTAGTAGCGCCCAATCATTTGCAGGGCTTTGGCTAGGCTTTCTTCTTTTTGCGGTGTGATTAGCAGGTGTACATGGTTGGTCATTAACACGTAAGCATGAAGGTCGCAGCCGTGTTTGTCGCAGGCCAGCTTAAGCTTGTCGAGGTGAAACTGATAATCCGCATCCGCGTAAAAAATAGCTTCGCGATTGTTGCCGCGCACAATCACATGCTGCGGCTGGCCGGGGATTACAAAACGAGGAAGACGCGCCATAAAAAAGCCTCACAAAGTGGGTGAGGCTTAGGGTAAGTCAATTAAAGATGAAATCAATGGAGTCTGACCCTATTGATCTTTTCATGTGGCGCTGCACCAGCGGCGCGCCTTTATAAAGGCTTGTCCAGTGCGCAAGCACTTCGTCTGCAGTCCATTCTTCCGCCTCGCGGGGATTGAGTTTTACAACAATATGCAAATGATTCGACATCACCGCATAGGCGCAAATATCAATCGCGAAAATCGACGATAACAGCCGAATGCGATCTTCAATCCAGCTGCGGCGATGCTCGTAATTTGTATTAGTGGCTGAATCAAAGCCACACAAATAACTCCGCCGCACACAGCGGGAAACGACATGGTAATAGGGTGTATCGCAAATGGATACAAGCTGGCTGCGCGGCTGGGTCATGGCATTTTTGGCATTGGTTATTTTCTTTAGGTATAGCAACTACTGGTTATCTGGCCATGTATTTTGTCGGCGGCGTTAGTGTTTTTTGTTCTGGATGTTGACGCTGGCAGGTGTGTTGGGTATCAGGCTTTTGTTTTTGAGGGGTGCCTGTCCTCGGTTTTTGCTCCATTACGCGTTTTCCCGCTCGTACCGAATTGACGACGATTATAAAATCTGTCACTAATTTATCGCTAAAAACTTTCTAAAATAACTCAACACTGCTTTCAATTTCTGCAGGCTCAGCCACTTCATCTGTTTTTAGTAATTTCGCAGCCTGATCCAATTGCAAGAGCAAACTTCTAAAGTGAATCTCAACCGCATCCGTTGCTTCGTGTAAACATTCTAGCGACTCCAAAGCCCTTTCAGAGAGCGCCAGCATTGCGGTTTCCTGCTCCAAGTTTAAATCCAAACCCATCGCAATTTCTCGTAAAGCCATAGAGAGATCCGTCATAATGTTTTTTACTGAGGTGCGGTTATCGCGTGAGGCCATCTCCAACAACATCATTACAGTGCGGGTGTTTTCTTGCTGCTCTTTAAGTAAGCCATTCACTTTAATGGTTTTAGCGCGAGCCTCGGCAATAGAAACTATATGCGCAATCACATCGCGCAAACGGCCGCATTTATCGGGATCTTCCACCGGTGCATCGGTAATTAAAAATTGTGCATTTTCAAAATTAAAAATTAAAAAGCGGCCGTGGGAAACTATGCGATGCTCAGAGGTGCGAGTCGAATCCAGTATATCGCAATAACTCTTTGAGATATTATCGGGATAGACATGCACACCATCTTCAAATGAAAACTGGATAAATCCCTGTACAGATAAATCGTTTAAACAACGCAACGTCTGCTGCGCCAAGCGATCCATATCAGCGATGTTTTGCACCGATTGCGCATAAAAAGCAACGATACCCATCTCTGAAGCTGAGGACATGGCCGTAAAAGCAATGCTGGAATAGTTTTTTAACTCTTCCTGAAGAACAACTAAAGAGTTTTTGTCATCAAGGGAGCGTTCGAGAGTTGCGTTGACGGTAGCCGTATCAAACGGGCCCAGTAGATAAGCATCCAATTCAAGCTTATCAAGTTGCTCGCGAACGGGCACAGGTGTTCCCGACTTGATAAGCGCTACACGGGGCATGCTAACAGGAATGACGCGAAGATAATCCGCTGCAAACTCCTGCAGACTAGACACTAAAATAATCTGATCAGAACGATCACAAAAAGTAGCAAATTCAGCAGCATCTTTAATCTTAACTTCAAACTCAGCCATATTAGCTATAGGAATGCCATCTTCATTCACAATGGAATCCGCACGCTGCACCCAAAAAATGTGCCCTGTTTCCGAAAAATACCACAACTTATCCATGACCCCTCCAAAGTATTCATACCAGCCGCCATCTAAGCGCCTTAACTGCAAGCTTGAGTATAGGTAATCCTTGGTTTTTGCATCACGACAGCCGCATTTTAAAGTCCTGGTAGCTAAAACTTTTTACCACGTGAGCGTGATTGGTTTGGCTATTGGCAATAACGATGGTGGGTAGTGGGATGCCGTTGAAGGTGGAGTTTTTGACCATGGTGTAGATGGCCATATCTTCAAACATGAGCCTTTGTCCAACTTCCAGCGGTTGCGTAAAGCTGTAATCGCTAATTACATCGCCGGATAAACAGCTCGGGCCGCCTAGCCGATAAGTGTGCGCAAATTCGCCCGATTCGCCTGCGCCGGTAATCTCGGGGCGGTAGGGCATCTCGAGTACATCGGGCATATGGCAGGTGGCCGAGGCATCGAGTATGGCAATGTTCATGCTATTGCTGATGATGTCTTGTACTTCGGTCACAAAAATTCCGGCGTTTAAGGCAACCGCTTCGCCGGGTTCTAAATAGACTTGCACTTGGTATTTTTGGCTAAAGGCTTGAATGCGCGCGATTAAGCCTTCGGTATCGTAACCCTCGCGGGTGATGTGGTGGCCGCCGCCAAAGTTGACCCATTGCATGCGAGGTAAGATGTCGCCAAATTTTTCTTCGATCACATCCAAGGTGCGGGCGAGGGCGTCGAAGCCTTGTTGGCAGAGGGTGTGGAAATGCAAACCGTCGATGCCGTTTAAGTCTTGGTCTTTAAAATTGGCCAGGGGGATGCCCATGCGTGAGCAAGGTGCACAGGGGTTGTAGATGGCGGTGGTGCCTTCGGAGTGTTCGGGGTTGATGCGTAAACCAAAGGATTGTTCGGGTTTGTTGGCTTGGGAGGCGAGGGCTTTAGTCTGGTAGCGCTGCCATTGGCTGAAGGAATTAAAAACGACGTGGTGGGAGAGGGCTAATACTTCGTCGAAATCTTGTTCGCGGTAGGCAGCGGCATAGGTATGCACTTCGCCGCCGTATTCTTCGCTACCGAGCTTTGCCTCGTAAACGCCGCTGGCGCAGGTGCCTTTTAGATACTTCATCACTAAGGGCGCAAGCGCAAAACACGAGAAGGCTTTGAGTGCGAGCAGCACTTTGGCGCCGCTGCGGGTTTGTACGTCGGCGAGAATTTGCAGGTTGCGTTCGAGCTGAACTTCGTCGATGACGTAGCTGGGGCTGGGGACTGAGTAGATATCAAAGTTTTTAAGCAGATGTGGCACGGCGGATTTCCAAAATAGCGGTGGGGCGAGGTCGGGTATTTAGGTGTATTTCAATACTGACTCGTTAGGTAATAAAGAAAGGTGCTGGGAATGATTTTTTCTGACCCTTCTTGCGCCGGGAGCGCATGAGGAGTGCCCATGGATGGCTTGAGCGCGTCAGAAAAAATTATTGTCAGCGCCGCCCACTCTCAGGAATGCAGAGCTGGTATTTATTCAGTACGGCCGTCGATTAGTTGTTTTCTGGGCCGCTCAAGCCATCCGTGGGCGCTATACAAGCGCTCTCGGCAACATGCTCCTGCGCTGCCCTACCATTTACATCCCTGTAAAAGCCGGCGCTTGAATACCCTGAAAACAACTAATCAACGGCCTCCCTTAGTGCGTTCGGTTTAGGAGGAGTAGTTACAAGGTCTTTAACTCGCCAATCCCGTTTCTTTTAATTCAACCACTTGCCAAGGTAAGCCGTATTGGTTGAGGTCGGCCATAAAGGGGTCGGGGTCGAATTGTTCCATGTTCCAGACACCAGTTTGCATCCACTTGCCTTCTAACATCATTTTGGCGCCGATCATGGCGGGCACGCCGGTGGTGTAGGAAATGGCTTGGGATTGCACCTCTTCGTAACAGGCTTCGTGATCGCAAATGTTGTACACGTACATGATCAGCTCTTTGCCGTCTTTGATGCCTTTGGCTACGCAGCCAATGCAAGTACGGCCTTTGGTCAGTGGGCCAAGGCTTGAAGGATCGGGCAGTACGGCTTTTAAAAATTGCAGCGGTACAATTTCAACGCCGTTATACATGACCGGTTCGATGCCCGTCATACCCACGTTTTGCAGTACTTCTAGATGTTTTAAGTAGGCATCGCCAAAGGTCATCCAAAAACGCGCGCGCTTGATTTCGGGGAAGTGCTTAACGATGGATTCCAGCTCTTCGTGGTACATCAAATACATGTTTTTGGGGCCTATGCCCTCGGGGAAGTCGTAGGTATCTTTGATGGATAATGGCGGCGTTTCCACCCATTGGCCGTTTTCCCAGTAGCGGCCATTGGCGGTCACTTCGCGGATATTGATCTCGGGGTTGAAGTTGGTCGCAAAGGCTTGGCCGTGGTCGCCAGCGTTGCAGTCGATGATGTCGAGCTCGTGGATTTCATCAAAATAATGTTTTTTGAGGTAAGCGGTGTAGACGTTGGTAACGCCGGGATCAAAGCCGCTGCCGAGTAAGGCCATAAGACCGGCTTGTTGGAATTTTTCGTGGTAGGCCCACTGCCAGCTGTATTCGAATTTGGCTTCGTCGATGGGCTCGTAATTGGCGGTATCCATATAGTGGATACCCGCATTTAAACAGGCGTCCATGATGTGGAGGTCTTGGTAGGGCAGGGCTACGTTAATTACAAGACTGGGTTTTTCGGCCAGTAGCAGTGCGGTGAGCGCAGGCACGTTATCGGCATCGACTTGCGCGGTGCGAATCGGGCGCTTGAGTTGTGCGGCGATTTTTTTGCATTTGGCTTCGGTACGGCTGGCCAGAATGATGTCGGTAAATACCTCTTCAAGCTGCGCGCATTTGTGGGTAACCACACCGCCAACACCGCCGGCACCAATAATTAATACTTTGCTCATAGTCTTTCCCTTTGTTTGAGGGTTAAGGTTGTTTGATATTGAAGTTTGTAACTATTCAGCGGATGTAGCTAATGCGGTTGGGCGGTTATTTTCAGGGCATTGAAGCGTCGGGAACGCTTGAATAGCGCCCATGGATGGCTTGTAGATAATTGCTCCTGCATTATCTTTATGACATACATCCATGTAGGTCTAGCGGCCCAGAAAATAAGTGCCCAGCCGCAACTCGCACAAAGTTTTTCCCGCGATGGTTTTACCTAACAAACTTACTTTTCGTAATAGGTGTAGCCGCGCATGCTGTCGCGGAAGGCGTTCATGATGCGTAAGCGCTCGGCGGCGGTAATGCGGCCTTCGCGCACGGCGAGTTCGGCATTGCGGCGAAAGCGGTCTTGCATGGTTTGCGGGTTGTATTCCACATAACTTAAAACATCGGCAATGCTGTCGCCATGTAGCTCGTGGGCAAAGTCGTAGCCGCCTTCGTCATTAAAACGCACGCTCACCACGTTGGTATCGCCAAAAAGATTGTGTAAGTCACCCAGCGTTTCTTGGTAGGCGCCCACTAAAAAGGTGCCTATGTAATATTCTTCGTTTTCGTTTAAGGCGTGCAGCGATAAGGTTTTGCGGGTGCCACGCAGGTCGGTGAAACGGTCGATTTTGCCGTCGCAGTCGCAGGTAATGTCGGCGATGATCGCTTTGCGCATGGGTTCCTCGTTGAGCCTGTGAATGGGCATCACGGGGAATACTTGATCAATAGCCCACATGTCGGGCAGTGATTGGAACAAGCTGAAATTGCAGTAATAAATGTCGGAGAGTTGCTCTTGTAGTTTTTCGGCTTCGTCAAACCCGCGCGGCATGGTTTTAGCGATAGCCAAGATGCGGTGCATGATGGCTAAAAATAGATTTTCGGCCAAAGAGCGAGCGCGCAGGTTAATCTGCCCTTGTTTAAATAGGGCGCGCAGTTCGTCGCGGTAAAACACGGCGTCGTTAAAACATTCTTGAATATTGCGTTGGCCCACGAGGTCGAGTAATTCGGCCATGTTGTGGATCATTTGGTTTTCGGTATCTGAAATGGCGCTTGGTATAGCCGATGGTTCGTAGCTGGCCACATCTAAGACGTTAAAAACTAGCAGCGATGAGTAAGCAACGGTGGCGCGGCCGGATTCGGTGATGATGGTCGGGTGCTTGATGCCGTGCGGATCGAGGGTCGACATGATGACATCCACAATGTCTTCGCAGTATTCGCCCACGGTATAGTTGCGCGAATGTACGTAGTTAGATTTGGTGCCGTCGTAATCCACCGCTAAACCACCCCCTAAATCGAGGTAGCCCATTTCGGCACCTTCGCGCACTAAGTCCATATAGACTTGGCAGGCTTCTAATACGCCAGTGCGGATGTCACGGATGTTAGGGATTTGCGAGCCCAGGTGGTAATGCAAAAGCTTAAAACAATCGAGCATTTCTTCGGCTTTGAGCTTATCGACCAGGTCGATAAGCTGCGCAATGGTCAAACCAAAAATGCTGCGGTCGCCGCTGGTGGCATTCCAGTGGCCGCCAACCATCGAGGCTAGTTTTACGCGTGCGCCAATGAGGGGTTTGATGCCGAGCGCGCGACTGCGCTCTAGGATAATGGGCAGCTCCGAGGGCGCTTCGATCACAAAAAAGACTTTGTAACCCATGCTGCAGGCTTGCAGACCTAGGTCGATGAATTCTTCATCTTTATAGCCGTTGCAAACTATGCAGGCTTCGCGGTTTTCTAAGGTCGATAAGGCAATGATGAGTTCGGGTTTGGAACCAGCTTCCAAGCCGTGATTGTAGGGTGCTCCGACTTGGGCGATCTCTTCAATGACATGGCATTGTTGGTTGACCTTGATGGGGAATACGCCGCGATAAACGCCTTGGTAGTCGTTATCTTTAATAGATTTGGTGAAGGCTTCGTTGAGATTAGCGATTTGTTTAGCCAATAAATCTTCAAAACGAATTAATAGCGGAGCATCTAAACCGCGTTCGCGGGCATCGTTGATGATGTCGAGTACAGAGGCTTGAACGGTGACTTGGTTTTTGGTTAATCCAGTGACAACCACTTCGCCTTTCTCGCCGATGCTGAAGTAATCGCCGCCCCAATCATTGATGCCGTAAAGCTCAGAGGAATCGGCAGTGGACCAAGGGCGACGGGATATTGTATTCAATTCAGGGTAACTCTCTCTTTGTTGCGGGTGTTAGCGGTGGGCTCGCCGTGTAGGCGAGCGTGCAATTACCTCGTAACACCCTAAGCGCTAACGCCTCAGTCGATTGCCAAGGCCTCCGTGCGTTGGAGTGTTAGTTTTTGAGGTGGCACATAAATTTGGGCTGGACTATCGCAGATTTTAAAGTCTATCGCTACCTTAAATGCCATTTATTAGTGCCTGAAATTAGCCGTCATTTGTGACAATTTAACGCTTTTGGCGCATTTTTTGAGGAGATTGCAGGCTTTTTTGCGTATCTAACCTACTTAGTTAAACACTTTGCCGCGAACGGTTTGGCGGTATTGTTTGGGCGCTATGCCATAGGTTTTTTTAAATTGCCGCGAGAAGTGCTCGGGGTCTTGTAGGCCGATATGGCTGGCAATATCGGCAATGCTGAGGTTGCTGGTTTTGAGTAATTCTTCACCAAGTTGCATGCGTTTGCGTTGTAAGTATTGCAGCGGTGAAACCTGCAACGCTTGCTGGAAGTGGCGATTCAAACTGCGAGTGCTGACGCCGAGTGAAGCGGCGAGTTGCTGAACACTAAAGTGTTGACCGCTGTTTTTGTTGGCGCTGTTGTTAATGCTGTTGTTAATACTGTCGTCTAGTGCTGTGGTGGCCAGTGCGACCAGTTCATCATTGGTGGCTTGTGGACTATTGAGGCTGACTTGTGTGCGTATTTGGCGAATTTCGTGGAAAAAGTTGCGTTCGACTTCTTGAGCGATGCGTTCGCCATATTGCTCTTGAATAAACAGGGCGGTGAGTTCGGCAAGTGCATTAATACTGGCGGTGCAAAAGAGGCGCTCGCTGCGGGTCATAAAAACACCGCGTTTTAGGTGCACCTTGGGGTATTGGCGCTCGAACTTTTCAAAAAAATGCCAATGGGTGGTGGCTGGCTGGTGGTCAAGCCGGCCTGCTTCTGCCAAAAAACACACACCCGTACCTACCGCTGCAATGCTGTGGCGTTTATCAAGCTGCGCAAGCCAAGCGACTATTGCGGGGTGCTGTTTGACGATTTTTAAGGGATCGCGCCAGAGCGCAGGCAAAAAAACTAGGTGGTCATGCGGTGGTAAAGGCGCCAAATGTGTAGACGCCAAGGCGAGTCCCGAGTGAGTGTTGATGTGGCTACCATCCACCGAATAAAACGCGACATCTAGCGGCGCCAGTTTAGTATTTTTAGCTTTGGCCATTGCCCATGCGGCTTGCAGCATTTCGAGTGGCAGGGTGACGCTGCTGGCCAGCATGTGTGGGTAAAGGATAAAAATAATCGGTGGCATGGCATTCTTTTGTTGGTGTCGATTAGTTTGGCTGAAATGGCTGGTTGTTTGGCTATTATGGCCTGATGGTTTTTGGTGGGCAAGATTACACTTCGCGCCAGTTGTCACCGAAGGTGACAGATTCTCTTCTGACGTTAAGGTGTTTGTGTGACTCGATTACCCGTTATTACCGCATTTGGTGGCTTTAATGCTGCTGGTAGAGGCTCTTTTCATCATGCTTATAAGCGCACTATTTTTAGCTCTTTAAGCGAAAGTGAGCAGCGTAAAAACTGCATGGTATTGGGTAGTTTAATGGGCTTGCTTAGTTGGAAAAATAACGACTATTACTGGGCCGATGGTGCAGCCTATGACCCAGTCCACGATTTTGCTAAGTTGCGCGTGAGGGTTGAGCAGGGCACCTTGGTACGCAAAATCGAAACAACCTATTTTGATGTGAGTGCCGCCACTTGGGGTGCGCCTATCCAAACCGGTGGCAGCGCCGATGAGCCAGTGTTTATCACCATGGCCAAACGGGACTTACCCGATCCATTGCCTGAAGGCTGGGTGCAAACAGCGACAGAGGGTCGCCAAGTGACACTCTCGATTGCGTCGCCATTAACGACTTTTGCACAGCTAACAACGCCTATGCCGGTGCAGGCGGCGGGGCAGTTGCCGAGTGGTTTTAACCCTGCCGATCATTACCGTTCGCTGCATCATCCGCGCGGTTTGCAGTTGTCAGTAATGGCGGCCAGTGATGCGGTCAATAGCCTAGGTATTCCTTGGGCGCAGGTGGTGGCGACAGTAAAGCCAGACGAAATCGCCGTTTATAGCTCCAGTGTTATGAGTCAGCTTGATGGCACCGGTTTGGGTGGCATGATGCAGGCCCGCAAGCAGGGTGAGCGGGTTAGCTCTAAGCAGTTGGCGCTGGGTTTGAATACCATGCCAGCCGATTTTATTAATGCTTATGTGCTGGGTAGCGTGGGTGCGACTGGCGGTATTACGGGGGCTTGCGCCACCTTCCTTTATAACCTTAATGCGGCTGTTGACGATATTAAATCGGGTCGTCGTCGCGCGGTGATGGTTGGCAGCTCTGAGGCACCGATTCTGCCCGAAATTATTGATGGTTACAGCGCTATGAGTGCGCTGGCGACCGATGCCGAAATCGCCCGTTTACCCGAGGGTACGCTGGCTGATGGTAGTGTTGATTATCGTCGTGCGAGCCGTCCTTTTGGTCAGAACTGTGGTTTCACTTTGGCTGAGTCGGGACAGTACATCATTTTGATGGATGATGAGTTGGCTCTAGAGCTGGGCGCCACGATTTATGGCGCTGTGCCGGGGGTGTTTATTCACGCTGATGGTTTTAAGAAGTCAATTTCGGCTCCAGGACCCGGCAATTACATCACCATGGCGCGCGCGGTAGGTTTAGCCAAACAGTTATTGGGTGATGAAATGGTGCAGAAGGGCAGTTTTGTACAGGCTCATGGCTCTAGCACGCCACAAAACCGTGTTACGGAATCCCGTATTTTTGACGAAGTTGCGCGCCATTTTGGAATTTCTCGTTGGCCCATTGGGGCGATTAAATCTTATGTTGGGCACTCCTTGGGCCCCGCCAGTGGTGATCAGATGCTCAACACCTTAGGTGTTTTTGCGCACGGCATTTTACCTGGCATTAAAACGATTGATGGTGTGGCGGACGATGTGCATGCCGAACGTTTGGTGATTAGCTCTAAAGATCAAACCCTCGGCGAAAAAGGCGCACAGGTGGCGTTTTTAAACTCTAAAGGTTTTGGCGGCAATAACGCGACGGCTACAGTTGTTGCGCCTTCAGTGGTCAATCGCTGGCTGCAAAAACGCTACAGCGCCGAGCAGTGGCAAGCTTATTTAGCTAAGCAAACGCTGGTGGCTGAATGTGCGCAAGCCTATGACGATGCCGCCACTAAAGGTGACTTAAAGGCGATTTATCATTTTGGCGATAATCTAATTGATGAAACGCAATTGGAATGGTGTGCCGACGAGTTAAAACTGCCGGGCTTTGCGCGGGGTGTGTTGTTGGCCTCCGACGGTGGATTTGGCGATCTTAAGGTCTAAGGTTTAAAGCTTAGTGTTCAACCCGTAGTGTTTAAGGGAAAGCGTGTGAATATTGGTGAGCGACTAGAAACATGGCGTAAATTGTGGGGTTTCTCACAGCGCGAGCTGGCGCGTCGTGCCGATCTCACCAATGGCACTTTGTCGCAAATTGAGCAAGGCAAAACCAGCCCTTCATTACTGACAGTGCAAAAACTGGCGACGGCTTTTCATCTTGATGTTCAAACCTTTTTGTTTGGCGAGCAAACGGCACCCTTAATTATCGCGAGCGAAGGCTCGGCGCCGTTGGTGCCTTTGCAGCACGGAAGCGCGGGCGTTTACGACTTTGAAGCCGTATCGGCACCTTTTAAACGTGTACATATCGCCGTCGGCGGTTTTTT
>JAXHOG010000053.1:0-74957 GCA_034519605.1 Marinagarivorans sp. | reverse complement strand
GCTGCCGTAGCTACTGTAATCCCCCGTGCGTTGCAGCATGACATCTACTTGTTGTTTGTCCTTATTATTTTTAGTGACTTTAATATAATTTATTTCGCTTTTTACATTGTTTGGGCCTTTGCGGATCATTACGGGGATTGTGAATGATAGCTGCGGAATAATTTGGATTTGCATACCTTTTACCGGTGCGGACTCTGTAGCTGGAGCTCTGGCATTTTCGGAAACTTTCATTTGTAAATGAGAGCGGTACTCGCCGTCTTTCATGTTCGCGGGCATTTTTAAGCGCAGCTTAATTTTTTGATACTCTCCGGGCTTTATAGTGACTTTTCTTGGGCTATGGCTAATATAAGGTGTGGCCGAAAACGGTGTGGCGCTAGTGAGATCCATGTAGCTACCGTTACTATTTTGTTGTTTTTCTTCCCAGCCAATGGAGTAAGTTTTTGTCTCATCTGAATTATTCAGTAATGTGACTTCGGCGGTACGTGTTTTTTCGTCTAATACGACCCTAAAAGGTTTAATTAATAAATTAGCTGATACGCCGTTGGCAAAAAAAATAAGGGAAAATAATAGTGTCGCGCGCAAAAAATAGAACAATGGCATTGTTAACTCCGTTTTTTTATACGTTAATTATTGGGTTTTTACGATATTACCAATTAATGGTTATATTCATTACGCCAGTATAGTTGCCGTCGCCGTATGTGCCACCGGCACCATTGGTTTTTAAGGTGGCGCCTACAATTAACAGTGCAGCACCACTGCCATCCGTTATTACTGGATCAAAATCGAAATTTTCGATGCGCAATGCTTGGCTGCCGCTGCGTGTAATATCGAACGGAGGAATAGTGATTATGAGTGGTGTGAATGCCAGGTAGGCTGTTAATAAATAGTGCCCAGGCTGACCGTGCGCGAGAGGGTAAATACGGTATGTGGCTAGCGTGGTGCCTCCTCTTTTACTGATAACCAAGGTGGATTCGGCATTGTTAGTGCCAATCGCAAATTGCCCAAAACTTAATGCGCTGATCTTCTGCTGCTGCTGCAAATAGTGCTTGGCAAGCTAAAAAAAGTGCCAAAAAAAAGGTTGGTTTTACGCATTTTAAAAAAATTATTTTTAGTGGTTGTCATAACTCCCCATTTTATCAAACCTAAAAAAGCGGCAAAGCCGCTTTTTTAGGTACTCGTCCTGAGTAGCGTAGTAAAGAGAAACTTAACGTCATAACGTCTCTTATCAAGACACCTAATTAATAAGACACCTAATTAATAAGACACCTAATTAATGGGACACTGTCACGCTGTAGGTGCCTGTGTAGGTGCCATCTTGGAAAACCGAGCCACCGCTTGTTAAATAATCTTCAGCAGCAAAGGTGCCCCCCTCTTTACCAAAATGCTCCCGCTACTCTGTACCGTCAAGTGTGAGCGTTGCTCCACCATCACCATCATCTGCCACGGGTTAATCGCTAAAATATTGATGCGTGCCATAGCTGGGTTAAGGCTTCTGAGTGAACAAGGCTAAAACCTGTGCCCCCGGGAACAACAGTCGGTGTTGATATAGCGACGTCAGCAAAGGCTGCTGCCCCAGTTACGGTTAAAACACCCGGCTGATCACCACCTAGCATAACAATGGTGCTGGTATCAGCAGTGCCTGAAGCAGTAGGTGACCCTGCGCCCGTTATGGGGTCAATAACCACCGATGCAGCAAAGTCTGTAACTACGGTACCTGTTCTCGTGCCATCGCCTTTAACAATATAAACAGAACCTAGTGTAAATGGCGTAGTTTCAGTGAGTGTAATGGCTTACTAACCGTTGCCGTAGCGTTAAACGTTGCGGCGTAAGCTTGGCCGGCCAGCGAACCTGCTACCAAGGTAAGTATTAAAAACTTTGAGTGATTTTTCATTTTTTTAGCTCCTAATTAGTAGCTGACGGTAATTGGGTAAGTGCCGGTGTAGCTACCTTCATGTAGATCATCGGGCGCACCAGCTGAATAGGCTGCTAATGTGAATACTCCACCTACTTGATAGCTGCTGCACCAGTGCCGTCAGTAATGCCGTGTCCCATCTGGTAAATCTCTCGCAGTCTTGTAGTTAAGGTTGTGAATGTCAGTTTAGGTAATGCGCCGTTGGCCGCTTGCGTGATAATCTGGTCGGAGTGCCTCTTAGTGTGCTGATAGCGGTGAAAGCCGCCGGACTCGAAATCTGAGTTCGCCAGCGGATTCGCCACCGAGCGACCTATCTTCGACCATGAGTTGCTGCAGTACCTGTAGTTGTTGGTGTGATAGCGCCAGTTTGAGCATCAATCGTTACTGTATTTTGTACCGCCGCCTGCCGTTGTTGGGCGCGCCACATAGAGTGTACCCAGTGATAACGGCGTGGTTTCTGCGAGCGCAATAGTCGAACTAACAGTTGCGGTTACGTTAAATGTTGCTGCATTGGCACCGGTTGCTAGCAGTGCTCCTGCGGTTGTTGCAATGATATATTTTGTTAAAACGTTCATGGGTTATCTCCAAGGTTCTACTAATTGGCCAGCGGCCACCGGTGCCATTACATCGCAACAATTAGCGCGTTGATAATGTATTCCTCTATAGCTGGTTGGCTAGCTATGTACTGCTTATCGGCGGGCATTTAAAGTTCTTTAGTTTTTTTTCTATTTTTTATAAAAAAATAGAAATATAAAAAATCGATAAATGCAATGCCTTTAAAAAGGTTTAGCAGAGAGTTTTTTTGGCACAAATATTTATTGCGTTAATTAGCACTTTTTATCGAGATGTTGTTTTTTAATGCAATACTTAGTGGCACTTTAGTTGCAAACTCTAAAAATATATCCAATAAACGATATTTTTTTGACGCCAAATAGAGGCTAAAAGCCTGTGTCGGCAAGGAGTTGACCTTGAGGTTAATAATAAAAATAGTGGCAGTTGCCCTTTTGGTGTTGACGACTGTTCGCGTTTTTGCTGATTTTGGAAGCGCAGTTTTTGTCGATGACAATTACATGATTGTGGATGTAGGTTATAAGCGCCAATTAATTGGCGAGGGTATTGAACTTTATGCCACCCATGATGATGTTTATTTAGCACTGGCAGACTTGGTTGCTTTATTAGAGCTTAATATTGCCGTTAATAATAATGATGCTAAAGGCGTGGCGGGCGATGGCGTCACTGATTTTCAATTAATCAATACCAATGAAGCGACGTGGCAAGTCAGTTATGACAATAAAGTGGAGAGCTTAGCTACGGGAGATATTCTGACCCATGACGACCGCATTTATATTAATCAGCGGTTAGCGCTAGCGTGGTTTGGTGCGGGCATGGAACTCGATTTTAGTGAGTCGACCCTTAGCTTGAGTTTAACTAAGCCTGCACCGATCGAGGCAAGAATTGCCCGTCAAAATCGCTCATCGCCTTCGCAAAATTACCTTGAGGAATCAAAACTGCCTTTATTTCAGCAGCCTTATGCTTGGGGCGAGGTGCCATCGCTTGATTTTCGCATGGGGTATATCGCCACCCGCTATGAGGATAAAAATATAAAGGCGAATCGAGCGAGCTATTACTCGGGCCGCACCATTGGTGATTTACTGGCGATGAGCACCGAAACATTTTTTTCGGGCAATCGTGATGATGGTTTAAAGGCGGTCTCGGTGCGTATGGATCGTTATGATGATTCGCGCAATTTACTGGGGCCGTTAAGATTGTCGCAAGTGAGTTTAGGGGATATTACCCATCCCTCGGTCGGTGGGATTTCGAGCACCTATGGGCGCGGTCTATTGATTGGTAACGATATTAACCAAGGGGGCGTAGCCGAGATATTCGAGATGTAGAGGGAGATTTTTACCCCGGCTGGGGAGGTCGAGCTGTATTTAGATAATACGTTGGTAGGCTACCAAGTGATTAATGATACGGGCCATTATAAATTTACGGGACGCAGCTTTATTTGAAGGTGTTAACCGTTTTAAATTAAAGTTTTTTGGGCCTAATGGCCAAACAGAAGAACAGTCACGTGAAATTGTTGTAGGCGACGACCCTAAAAATAATGTTCCCGTGCGTTATTCGTTATCGGTATCGCAACCCAATACCCGCGTGATTGATTTACAAGATAATAACGAAACGGCTGGCTTACAAGATAATTACCAGGTGGTATTCACGAGTCGCGTGCGCTTGATGAATGCTATTAATTTGAGTTTTGGTGCGCAGGAATCCAAAACTCCAGTTATCGATAGTGCTTTAGTCAATGGAACAGCAGGGGTTGTAGATCCAAGCGAGAGCGATGCTTCAGTAATAAATCGATATTACACGCTAGGCTTACAAACTTATTTTAAAGGGCTGAGCTTGGGTTTAACCGGCATCAGCCAAAATAGTGATGTTAATAATTATTCAGTGACTGCAGCGGGCATGTTGGGCGGTGCCAATTTGTATTTTTCAGCCACCGATTATGGCGCTTTACCTGATGCTGACGCGGCGAATGCGTTGAATAGTAGTTACCGCCTAGCGGTGAATAAATCTTTTGGTCGGGCTTTGAGCCTTGTATTTCAAGGCACACAAAGTAATTACCAATACACCAACCAGCAAAATATGACCTTAGGCGCATCAACGGCAGTCGGTTGGCTGGGCTTAAGTACATTATTGGATTACAGCAAAGCAGATGAATTAGACGGCCTAACAATTACGGACACTGCCAGCGTATTAACAGGTTCAAGTTATATTGGCATATCAAAGCGGGATTTTTCGGTAAGGCTTTCGGGTGTTTATGATATTACCCCAGAATATGAACTCACCAGTATTAATGCATCGTCGGCGATTCGTTTGGACGACAATACTAATTTAGATATCACCATTGGTCATAGTTTATTTGATAGTTCGACTAACTATGGTTTGGGATTAAGTTGGGTGACAGATTATTTTCGTTTATCGCCCTCGGTAAGATATTACGATAGTGGGTATTGGCAGGGTTTTGTGCAGTTATCTACATCATTAGGTAAGCGTACGGGGCGGGTTGGTAATTATTATAAATTAGGTTCTGACCCGTCATTAACGCGCGGCGCTGTTAAGGCAAGGCTGTTTGAAGATATAAATGACGATGGCGAGTATCAGCAGGGCGAAGCCTTGTTGACTGGTGGCGAGGTAAATGCCGTGCAACTGCGCCGCAAAGTCACTGCGAATAAGGCGGGTGTGGTCTGGCTAGATTATGTTAAACCTTGGCAACGCACCGATATTATTGTCGATGAAAATACAATTAACGAAGGGTATATGGCGTTAGCACGAGATGAGTTTTCTCTGGTACCTCGCCCAGGGCGAGTGACAGAGGTTGATTTGCCTTTTGTGCGAGTAGGAGAAATAGATGGCTCGGTGATAATGACAGATAACGAATTTAGCGTGCCGGCATCGGGTGTGTTAGTGCAATTATTGAATAATAAAGGCGATCTTGTTGATGAGCGTCGTACCGACTCGAGTGGTTATTTTGATTTTCCACGCATTAAACCCGGTACCTATTCATTTAAAGTCAAAGATAAAACGGTCATTAAAAGCGAGCCCAGTCGCATAGAGATTTTACGTACCGGTAATTATGAATCGGGCGTGCAAGTGTTTATTGAAATGCCAATATTTAATGAAGAACAACCCATCATGCCCAACGCGCCAGAATCTTCGGAGCCACCAATTTATACCGACCCAACTGCTGTTTTATCGCCTGCCAATAGTTTAATTGAAACTGTGGTGGAGTTTGATGACGCTATTATTCCTGCGGCTATAAACGCGCCTAACATCATTGCCGCTACTGATGTAATAACTCCATCTATAGTCATTAATAATACGGATGATTTGGCTGGGGTTACTCTTCCGGTAGGCGATATTACGACACCTTCCGAATCTGAAGCGTTTGAATCTAAAAATATGGAATTAACGGAAATAAAACAATTTCCAGTAAAAAAACTGGAACAAACAATATCTGTTAAAACGATCGAAACCCCTGCGCTCGATATGCCTGTTGCCCAAGGTCAATGGCGGCTACAAGCCGGGAGTTTTTCCAGCGAATTAATTGCGCAGCGTTTTATGGGTAAGGCGAATACTCAAGGTTTAACGGCGGCGTTAGAGCCGGTGACGGTGAAGGGCGTAAATTATTTCCGTGTTTATTTGGGCGTATTTACCTCGAGAAGTGACGCATTAGCCGCTAAAACTAAGGCCACCGTCATGTGTGGGACATCGACCTTTTTACGCCTTTACTGCCGCAACCAAAAAGTCCATCCATTAATGCTAGATAGTTTGCGTGTGGTGGTGGCCGGCGCCGAAAAACTTAACCCCGATGTACGCGATGCCTTTCAATTAAAATTTAATAAACCCTTATACGAAGGTTACGGCGCGACCGAAACCACGCCCGTAGCCAGCGTTAATTTACCCGATAAATTAGAGACCCAAACCTTTAGTGTGCAAAGCGGCCACCGCGCCGGATCAGTCGGTATGCCGCTGCCCGGCACCAGCGTAAAGATTGTTGACCCACAAAGTTTTGTAGAATTGGCCACCGGCGAAGCCGGTATGATTTTAATTGGCGGCGGCCAAGTGATGAAGGGCTACCTTAATGACAGCCAAAAAACCGACGAGGTGATTATCACGCTCGATAATTTGCGCTGGTACATTACAGGCGATAAAGGCTACATAGACGAAGACGGTTATTTATTTATTGTCGATCGTTATTCGCGCTTTGCCAAAATTGGCGGGGAAATGATTAGCTTGAGCGTCGTCGAAAATGCAATCACCACCGCAGTAACCACGTTAAAGACATGCAGCGATTTTGAAGTGGTCGTAGTGGCCATTCCCGACGATAAAAAAGGCGAGCGTTTGGTGGCATTACTCAATCAAGAAGTGGCACTTGACGAAATCAAACAGCAATTAATAAAAAATGGTTTAACCCCGCTTGCCGTTCCTGCTACGTGGAAAGTGATCGCCAACATGCCAAAGCTCGGCAGCGGAAAAACCGATTTTAGCCAAGCCAAAAAAATAGCTTTAGCGCTAGCCGATTAACACGCGGGCTCATTCCCCGTAAAAATGCCGTTGGGTGGTTATTTTCAAGTCACCTAAGCGCTGGCCCCAGAACGGATGCGTGGGGGTAGAGCTTTGCACCTGCATAGGGATATGCAAGAGTAGACTTTGCAGGAGCAAAAAGTCGAGGAGCACAAAGCCGAGATGGCTTGTAGGTAATTGCTCCTGCATTACCTTAATGATTTACATCCCTGTAAACCTAGCGGCCCAGAAAATAACCGCGCGACTGCATTTGGGTTCGGTGCTGAATAGTTACTTTACGGTTTTGCTATTGGCGGGAGGTCGTTATTTATGTGTCCTCTTTTATTATCACGAATGATTCTGCGACGTGCATGGATGCACTAATGCAGCGGCGGCAGGATGCCGAAGAGCTGCCTGTGGCATCAATTAACTCAATATATTCCTTCGCATCAAATAAAATGCCAAATTGCTCTTGGCTAGGCACCTAGGGTAGCAGTGTAATGCGCGCCCCAAAAACCATATCTAAAAACCTGTCATTTTCGTGTTCAGCTTGTGACGTACTTGCGCCATTTTTTCCCGACCGCACTAACATGAAAACCTTGAGGCATTAATGAGCACCACCTCAATATTTTTTTCACAGACAGCCACTCGGCTTCATTTAACGGATCAATAAGGATGAAATATGCAACCACTTAAAACAATAAAAACATTCGCGCGCATTGGGCTATTGAAGATAGTCTGCATTGGGTTTTTGATGTTGTTTTTAATGAAGACGATAGCCGAATTCGCACGAAAAATGCAGCAGAAAATATGGCGATAATTAAACATATTGTGATGAATAAATTAAGGATTGTGCAAGCTGACCACCCTCGTAAAATTAGCTTAAAAGGCTTGAGAAAAGCAACGGGCTGGAGTGATGATTCATTGCTTTCAATTCTGTGTAAGCGGATTTAAATTTAAGTGGGATTACCCTGAGCTACGGGGTTGCACTAGAACAATACAAGCCGTTTTGAGATCGAAACGATTGAAGATATCCATGCCCGGTTTATTTTTGAATAGGCCCTTGCTTTGCCTGAACGCAGGACAAAATTGCCTATCAGTTGGCGTTACCATCAACACTCTTTCTCTTTTCCCTCTAAATGGTATGCCAATCACTCATTGGCGGCATGACCAATGGTAGTGTTTACATCTTTTTTACAGCTTTTTGTGGAGATGAAGCCGTTCGTGTAACAATTTAGGCTTACAAAAAACGGCTTGTTGGTTATGGGGCTGACTTGTTGGTTATAGGGCTGAAATAGTTACAAATTAAAAAAACAATTTTTTAAGATTTTTTAAGATTTTTTATTTAGAGGTGTTTATGTCGATTAAAAAATTAATACTGGTATCTATCGGCGCGAGTTTAGCGGCCTGTGGTGGCGATCCCGCCGCAACCTCTAACGGGAACAGCAGTACTTTTACGGTCAGTAGCATGGCGGTATCGAGTGCGACGCAAAGTAGCGCAGCCGTGGTTATATCATCGAATACCGCCGCTATTTCGAGTGTGGCGAATGTTTCCAGCTTGGCGGTGCTTGCAAGTTCGAGCGTGGTCAGTTCTTCGGCGGTGGCTTCCAGCTCAAGTCCCGCCAGTATTAGTTTTACCCTGCAAGAAAACGACACTGGTGTTTGTAGGGTCGATGGCGATGCCAATGAATCTAAAAATACCGGCTTTGTGGGTAGCGGATATGCGAATGCCGATAACGCGTTGGGTGCTGGCATTACTTGGGCGATTAATTCAACCACAAGCAGCCGTTACACCTTGAGTTTACGTTTTGCCAACGGTGGCGCTACCAACCGGAATGGTGAGTTGAGCATCAATAGCGGCAGCAATGGGACCTTTAGTGCCTCGCTCGCGGGTACCGGCGCTTGGACCACTTGGCAAACGCTCAAGTTTGAGGTTGATCTTGTGCAAGGCAACAACATTATTACGCTTAAAGCGACCAGTGCCGAAGGCTTGGCCAATATCGACTCCATCAGCGTGAGCGGTACTACTCCCAGTGCAGGGGATTGCAGTGGTGTTGTGTCGACGTTGTCTTCTGTATCAACATCTTCGTCATCTGCAGTATCAACATCGTCTTCATCTTCAGCTCTGACTTCGCCTTACGGCAACATTATTGGTGACGGCCGTTTGTTGTCGCAAAGCGGTAACCCTGCACAAAATCGTTTTAATAGTTCAAAAACTAAGTGGCCAGCATCCTCGGCCGATATTGTGCTTTCGTATCAATTTACTAACGGCGGTTGGCCTAAAAATCAAACCTACAATGTGAAGGGCAGCGGCGGTAGCGATAGCGGTACTTTTGATAACAATGCCACCGAAACTGAAATGGTGTACCTCGCCCAAATTTATAAAAATACGGGCAATACCAAATACCGAGATGCGGTACGTAAGGCGATGAATTTTATCTTTGCCGCGCAATATCCCAGTGGTGGCTGGCCGCAGTATTACCCGCTCAAGGGCGGTTATTCCAACTATGTCACCTTTAACGATAACGCCATGGCCAGCCTGATGATGGTTTTACATAACGCCCATCAAAAAGTTGCGCCCTTTGATGGTGATATTTTTACCGACAGCGACCGCGCCAAAATGAAAACCGCGATTGATAAAGGCGTGGCTTACATTCTTAAAGCGCAGTGGAAACAAAACGGTTTATTAACCGTGTGGTGCGCGCAGCATAGTCCAACCGATTATTCTCCCAAGCCCGCGCGAGCTTATGAATTGGAATCGTTAAGTGGTGGTGAGTCAGTGGAGATTTTGGCTTTTTTAATGACGCAGCCCCAAACCGTTGCCGTAGAAACGGCAGTAAAAGCAGGGCTTATGTGGTTCCGCTCGGATAAAACCAAAATCGCAAATACCGCTTACATTAATCGCCCAGATGGGAATACCGACGACACTTACAATCCTATTCAAACCAAATCGGGAAGTACGATGTGGTATCGTTTTTATCATTTGACAACCAATAAAGGTTTTTTCAGTGATAGGACACCGCTTGTGAATGGTTACGGTCCTGTGCTTTATAACATTATGAGTATGTCGGCCGAGCGCCGTTATCACTATACGTGGGGCGGTAGTTACGGCGATAAAATTATTAACTACGCGAATAGCGTTGGTTACTAATGTTATTAAAAACCTCATTCACAGAGATTGTGAATGAGGTTTTTTCATTTCGAATAACAACATTATTGTAAATATGACAAATTCAATCCGTTGATAGGTTACTTATGAAAAAAATTGCATTGCGAGGTGGATTACTGGTTTGGGTGGTTGGGCTTTGTGCTTGTGGTGGTAATGGCGAAAGCTCATCCTCCGCAGTTTCAATCAGTAGCTTAAATACGCTAAGCAGTGTGGCTGTTAGTAGTTCCTTATCGTCTGCAAATAGCTCCTTTTTTATCAGTTCATCATTAGCGCC
This sequence comes from Marinagarivorans sp., assembly GCA_034519605.1. Taxonomy (GTDB): domain Bacteria; phylum Pseudomonadota; class Gammaproteobacteria; order Pseudomonadales; family Cellvibrionaceae; genus Marinagarivorans. Next base: position 64,535 of record JAXHOG010000053.1, on the reverse strand, counting down.
TAGCTCAAGCAGTATTACCGTGTCCAGCGCTAGCTTGGCCGTAAGTTCTAGCTCGGCTTTAAGTTCTAGCTCAAAAGCGGCCGCCTCCAGTTCTAGTCTCGCCAGCGCCAACAGCTTGGTATTGCAAGAAGAGGCGGCGGGATATTGTGGCGTGGCGGGGGTCATTGATACTAAATATGCGGGGTATACCGGTGCAGGTTTTATCGATACTGCAAATAGCGCCGGTGCCACCATTCGATGGCAACTGAATGCCAGCGAAAGTAATGTTTATCGCATGACTGTGCGTTACGCTAACGGCGGCACTGCCGCGCGCGCGGGCAGTTTAAGTGCTAACGATAACCAAGGCGTGGCGGCCAGTTTTACATTGGGGGTCACGGGTGCATGGACAACATGGAGCGAAGAAACTCGCGACCTCACCTTAAATGCAGGTGCTAATAGCTTGGTATTTACCGCCACTGGAAGCGAAGGCCTTGCCAATATCGATTCAATCACTATTAGCGGCGCCAAGGTGACCACGGCTGATTGTCCGGTTACTGTCGATACGACCAGTAAAGGTTTGGTCGGTTTTGCGACCTTAAATGGCGGTACTACCGGTGGCAAAGGCGGCCAGACAGTGACCGTCTCAAATTTTAACGATTTAAAAACTCACGCCGAAAGCGCAACACCCACCATTATTTTAGTGAATGGCACCATCACCAATGGCGTGGGCGGTGGTTTAATTCGTGTGGCCAAAAACAAATCCATTATTGGCGTTGGTAGCACGGCTTTTATTCACGGGGTAGGTTTTGCTGTTCAAAATAATAATATTATTTTTCAAAATTTAAAAATGACGCTAGTCGGTTTGACCGCGCCTAAAAATGTAAATGATGGCGATATTATTGGCATTAGCGGCGCGGCTAAAAATATTTGGATTGATCACTGCGAGCTATATTCCGAAGACCCCAGCGTACAAACCAACATTGATAAATATGACGGTTTAATCGATATCAAAGGTCAAACTGGTTTTATTACGTTGTCGTGGAATTACTTGCATGATCATCATAAAGGCGGCTTAGTTGGATCGTCGGATAGTGACTTGTACGCCGACCGCAAAATCACACTGCACCACAACTACTACAAAAACGTGAGGTTGCGGGCACCCATGTACCGTGGTGCCACAGGCCACTTTTTTAATAACTACATAGTGGGCGCTAAAGACGCCTCCGAAATTCGCGCGAACACTTGCGTGCGGATTGAAAAAAATTATTACGAGTCGCTCAATTATTCGATTTACACCACCTCAGACTCTCCTGGCAGCGCCGAGCGTATCGACAATGTCGAAGTTAAACGCGCTTCGCGAGCTTACCCGGCTAATTGCACCGCAAACATTCCCTATAACTACGCAAGTGCCTTAACCACCAATACTCATGATGTAAAAACCGTGGTACCGCTGGGCGCGGGTGTGGGTAAACTTTAATTTTTAATTTTTTGCGTCTGACTTTTAAAAAATAATATCGACATTGAGTTATTTATTATGCGTTTATCCCAATTGTTTACCTTGGCATCGTCTATCTCATTACTCGCCGCTTGTGGTGGTACATCTACAGAGAGTTCGTCGTCAGTGGTGGCAGCATCAAGCGTGGTAGCTTTTTCTAGTGGCGCTGCTTTATCCAGTAGCAGTGCTTTAGCCGTAAGTTCGGTGCCGGTTATAAATTCATCTGTGGTGTCTTCATCCTCAACTGCGGCAACTACATCGAGCGTTGGCAGTGGTACGCAAAAAATCATTTATGCCTTTAATGTGGGCACCTCGAGCGGTTTTACGGCGGAGGATGGCACTCAATTTAGCGGCGAACGGGTGAATTATCTCAGCGATGACGGCGGTGCTTATTTTGCCGAAGACGAATACCCCAATGCGGTAGCGCTCACCGACGATGACACACTTTACCAAAGCCAACGCTTGGGATTGTTCAGCTATAGCTTGCCGGTCAGCAATGGCCATTACACCGTAACCACCAAAACGGCTGAATTTGTCCACTCGGCGACAGGTTTGCGCTCGATGAATATCACCGTCGAGGGACATTCCATTGCCCAAAATATGGACATGGTAGCGTTGGTGGGGCAATACGCCGCTTACGATGTCACGGCTTACGATATTGCCGTCACCGACGGCATGCTTACGCTTAAATACGGCGCGGATAAAGACGTAGCCATAGTATCGGCCATTGTGGTGACCTCGGCCGATGGTGCGGCGGTTGCGCCGCCCGCTAAAACCTTAACCATTCAAGAGGGGGAAACCGGCTATTGTTTAACCCGCTCGGTGCCAGTGGATTCTAATCATGAAGGCTTTGTTGGGGCGGGTTTTGCCAATGCCGATAATGCCATTGGTGCCGGCCTTCAATGGAAAATACAAGCCAATATCGCGGGCAGCGCCAAGGTTGATGTTCGTTTTGCTAATGGCAGTAGCACCGCGCGTTCGGGCACGTTACAAGTGAATGCCAGCCGTTATGCCATGCCATTGCCCCCAACCGGCGGATGGACAGCGTGGCAAACCGCCAGCGTCACTGTCAACCTACAAGCGGGCGTGAATACCTTGGATTTATTGGCGACCACGGCGGATGGTTTAGCCAATATCGATTCACTGACAGTGACGGGCTCGGGTGTGAGTGGTGTGAGTTGCGCCGAACCTGCGCCTGTTCAGTCCAATGGCACCACCTTGGCTTTCCCTGGCGCACAAGGTTTTGGCCGTTTTGCGGTGGGCGGCCGTGGTGGCGAAGTGGTACATGTAACCAATCTAAACGACAGTGGTGCCGGTTCACTCCGCGACGCTATCAGCAAGCCCAACCGGATTGTGGTCTTTGATGTGGGCGGCGTGATCAAAATCAGCAGCCGTTTAATCTTCCTTAAAAACCAAACGATTGCAGGTCAAACCGCACCCGGCGATGGCATTACTATTTATGGCAATGGCGCCGCTTTCACCAATGCGTCGAATACCATCGTGCGTTACATTCGTTTTCGCATGGGCAAAGTCGGTACCAGCGGCAGCGATGCCGTTTCCATCGCGCGGGGTAACGACATTATTTTCGATCATTGCTCTATGAGTTGGAGCCGTGATGGCACCTTTGATGTCAACCCCGACAGCGGCTACACCATTTCGAATATCACCGTGCAAGACTCCATTATTGGGCAAGGTTTGCAAACGCACTCCACTGGCGGGTTGTTAGTCGCTGATGGCGGCGCCTCGATTATTCGTACACTCTACATCGACAACCAAACCCGTAACCCCAAGGCCCGTGGCGTGCTGCAGTTTGTCAATAACGTGGTGTATAACTGGGTGGTCGCCGGCTACATTTTAGGGGATTCCGCCGCCGATTCCGGTACCCGTTACGATGGCGCCATGATTGGCAACTACTTTATCTCTGGCCCCGAAACCAGTGGTTCGGTAATGAAAAGCCCTAGCGCCGTTTACCATCTTTATGCCAAAGACAACTGGTACGACCCCGATAAAAATGGCGTTTTAAACGGCAGCGTATTGGGGCAAGGGGCTTATGGCGCGGTAACCTGGCACAATACCCCCAGCACTAACTACCCCGAAGTGCCCACGCTCACCGGTCCACAAGCCTTGAATTATGTGATCGCCAACGCGGGCACCTCCCACAAACGCGATGCGGTCGATCACTACATGATTGACGAACTCAAAAGCTGGGGAAAAAAGGGTGCAACTATCAGTGATGAAAAAAGCCTTGGCCTTCCCAATGTTGTCGGCAACATTGCCGGCGGCACAAAACCGACCGATACCGATAACGATGGTATGCCCGATAGTTGGGAAATGGCCAACGGCTTAAACCCCAACAGCCCCAGCGACGCCATGCAAGATAAAGACGGTAACGGCTGGGTGAATATTGAGGGATATATCAATAGTTTGGTGTTGTGAATGGGCGCTGTTGATTGAATTTATCGGATGACACTAAAACCTCGCCTCGCGAGGTTTTTTTTGACTTGCAAAAAAGCAGGGACAGACACTCATAACCACAGTTCAGTAAAGTAATGCATGAGGGGTGCCTGTCCTCGGTTTTTCGGTTTTTAGCTTGATTTGAAAAATAAAACTGAGGGTAAGCGGGGGCCGAGATTACCAGCGTTTTGGCAAGCGCCGCGAAGCGTGAAACACGCGCAGAATCTCCACGCATTGGAGGTGTGGATTAACGCGGTAGGGCACTATGTAGCGCGTACCTGCAACCACCAGTTCGCGAGTTCCGTGAATTCGCCCCGAACTCCCTAAGTTGGGGTTATCTGCCAAGAGGTTGATCGCAGCGACAATGCGTTTAACGACCTGTTGTGCAGCCTTCGGGTCGTCTTGTGCAATGTATTCTGCTTCATCATTTAGATTCTGCAGCGCCTTGTTTAGCCACTTAATTTGCATCAATTACCCACTTTGCTAATACCTCGCCAACGGCTTGCTCAGAGGCAAAATCCCCTTCATCCGCCTCTTTGAGGGCAGTAGTAATCTCTTGTAATTGCCATTCATTGAGTTCCACATAATCACGCAGAGCCTCTGCCGCTAAAAAGGATTTTGAGCGATGAGTTACTTCGGCCAGTTGATCAAGGCGCTGCTTTAAATCAGGCTCAAGGCGAATAGTCATGGTTGTTGACATAGTGAAAACCTATTGTGTGCGAGTGTACACATCATAGTACGGCAGGGTGTTATCAACAAGCGTGGTGAGGTTGGGTTGGCGGTGGTGTTTGTGTTTGTGTAAGAGGTGAAGTGCAAGAGATTAAGATGTGCAGCAAAATTGCTGTGGGGGCAATATTCACCGCACTAAAAACTCTGAATTCACCGTTGCGTAACAATACAAACAATTCCTTGCCGTGCCTTTAAGGCAGATTCGGCATAAATCACCCCTCAGAAGTCTTTAGTGCCTATCCAAGTCTTGTTTGTTCAAGTCTTGTTTGTGAGGCTTTAATTAATGCGATAAAACTACCGTTCAGGTAGGATTCACGCCTTTCTTTGCTCCTTTTTAGTTGAGCTTTTGGGCAAACCACACGTATGAACGCCGTAGAAATTGAATCCGCCATCTCCGACCTTGCGCTTGAGCCCTTTGATGCGGCTGAATTCCCCTTTGCGTTTTTGGCTGCCTTTGGCAACAAAGACACCGCACTCAAGCGCCTGCGCGCGGGCAATAACAATACCTCAGACGTAATCCAAGCGGCGTGCTCTTGCGCAGCAACATTCATATCGCTGTGTGCGCTGAGGGTAATGTCGGTGACACGCTTAAATTGTTGCGCGAAAGCCCCTCCACCGCGAAAGCCAAAGCCAAGTTCATTCTCGCCACCGACGGCCAAACCCTTGAAGCCGAAGAGTTGAGCAGCGGCGAAACCATTGCCTGCGCCTACACCGATTTCCCCAATCACTTTGGTTTTTTGCTTCCGCTGGGCGGCATATCCACCATCAAGGAGATCAAAGACAACCCCATCGACGTGCGCGCCACCAGCCGCCTCAACAAGCTCTACGTCGAACTACTGAACGAAAACCCAGACTGGGCTGCGGATGCGCGCCGCGCTGACATGAATCACTTCATGGCGCGCCTCGTGTTCTGTTTTTTTGCGGAAGACACCGACATCTTCAATGGCGAGGGCGTGTTCACCCAAACCATCGAGCAGATGAGCGAGCGCGATGGCAGCAACACCCACGAGGTGCTGCAAGCCATCTTCCGCGCCATGAACATCAAGACCGCCGAGCGTGCCAGCGCCGAGCCCCGCTTGCCGAACTGGGCCAATGGCTTCCCCTACGTGAATGGCGGCCTTTTCTCCGGCAGCACCGAAGTGCCGCGCTTTACCCGCATGGCGCGCACCTACCTGCTGCACGCGGGCAGCCTGAACTGGCGCCAGATCAACCCCGACATCTTCGGCAGCATGATCCAGGCCGTGGCCGACGACGAAGAGCGCGGCGCGCTGGGCATGCACTACACCAGCGTGCCCAACATCCTCAAGGTGCTGAATCCCTTATTTCTGGATGACCTGCGCGCGCAACTCGAAGCGGCAGGCGACAACAAGGCCAAGCTGCTGAACCTGCGCAAGCGCATGGCGCGCATCCGCGTGTTTGACCCGGCCTGCGGCTCCGGCAACTTCCTCGTCATCGCCTACAAGCAGATGCGCGAGATTGAGGCGGAAATCAACCGCCGCCGCGAAGAGCCGCATCTGGGCAGCGAAATCCCGCTGACCAACTTTCGCGGCATTGAGCTGCGCGACTTCCCCGCCGAAATTGCGCGGCTCGCGCTCATCATTGCCGAGTACCAGTGCGACGTGCTGTATCGCGGGCAGAAGGACGCGCTGGCGGAGTTCCTGCCGCTGGATGCGCAGAACTGGATTGTTTGCGGCAATGCATTGCGGCTGGATTGGTTGAGCGTTTGCCCGCCCACGGGCACGGGCGTGAAAATGGTTGCGGACGATTTATTTGGTACACCGCTCGATCAGGCCGAAATAGATTTTGAAAATGAAGGTGGTGAGACCTACATCTGCGGAAATCCTCCGTATCTTGGCTCAAAGTTTCAAACAACTGAACAGAAAGCTGAAATATCGGCAGTTTTTCGAGATCGCACGAACGCCTCGAAATCGCTCGACTATGTTGCAGGTTGGTTTATGAAATCGGCGGATTACGGCACAAGTACAAACTCTACTGCTGCTTTTGTGACAACCAATTCGATCTGCCAAGGCCAGCAAGTATCTATTATGTGGCCGCTAATTCTTGAAGCAGGCCACGAAATTGCATTCGCACACACCTCTTTCAAATGGAAAAATCTTGCGAGCCACAATGCAGGTGTAACTGTCGCCATTGTTGGCATTGGCCGACGCGCGCAGAATAAAAACAGGAGAATATTTTCGGAAAGTTCTGATGGGTTTGTTCAAACAGAAGCGAATAACATCAATCCATATCTCGTTAACGCGCCAAATGTGCTCATTAAACCAAGGAGCGAGCAGATTGCCGGATTGGCTGAAATGCTCTCAGGCGACAAACTGACTGATGGTGGGAATCTCCTTTTTTCGTCAGATGAGCGGCATCAATTGTTAGCTATCAAGCCTGATGCTCAGCGTTATCTTGGGCGGCTAGTAGGTGGTCAAGAGCTTATTCGCGGTGTACTTCGGTATGCTCTTGTTATTCAGGACAATGAAATTAATCAAGCAACCAAAATACCTAGTATCGAAAATCGATTGCGGGCCGTTGCTGAAATGCGTGTTTCCAGTTCAAAAAAAACGACGCAGGAGCTAGCCCAGTACCCTCATCGCTTTGACGAATCACGGTTTGTAGCACGACGAAAGATTGTTGTTGCGCAACTTTCTTCGGAGAATCGTGATTACTACCCATGTGATATCTGTAGTGAACTTGATGTTGCTATGGCTCCATCACTTGTTATCTATCAAGACAATGGGTTCCTGATTGCATTGATTACCTCCCGCCTACACCTAATCTGGATCGCAACAGTCTGCGGCAAGCTGGAAACACGTTATCGCTATTCCAATACCCTCGGCTGGAACACCTTTCCCGTCCCCCTACTCACCGAGCAAAACAAAGCCGACCTTACCGCCTGCGCCGAGAATATTCTGTTAGCCCGCGAAGCCCACTTCCCCGCCACCATCGCCGACCTGTACGACCCAGAAAACATGCCGGAAAATTTGCGCCGCGCCCACGAGCAAAACGACGAAGTGCTGGAGCGCATCTACATCGGCCGCCGTTTCAAAAACGACACCGAACGCTTGGAAAAACTGTTTGAGCTTTATACCAAGATGACGGCGGCGGATAAGGCCAAACCCGTTAAGAAAGCGGCAAGAGGGAAAAGGTATGAGTAAGAAAAAGACAACCAAGTTTGCGGTGCAGGCATCCAATGCACCTCAATATGCTGGGTTGCTGGGTGAGATTAAGCAGCGCATTCGTCATGCTCAGGCCCGAGCTTGGATGGCGGTCAATGCCGAATTGATCCGCCTTTACTGGTGCGTCGGCCAAATTATCGACCAGCGGCAGCAGCAAGAGGGTTATGGCACGGGTGTTATTCCGCGACTGGCTCGCGACCTGCACAACGAACTACCAGAAGAGAAGGGCTTTTCTGAGCGCAACATCAAGCGCATGTTGGCGTTTTACCGCCTGTATCCCGATGTGGCCTTGGACGCAGAGCTTGTGCCACAGACTGTGGCACAAGTGGCCGCAACGCTGACAGATGAGGCTCGCTTGCCAGCAATGGGGTTTTCCGCCCCATTGCTACTCGCCATACCTTGGGGGCACCACGCGGTGCTGATGGAAAAGGTAAAAGATGCCGCTGCGCGCCAGTGGTACATGCAGGCTGCGCTGGATAACGGCTGGAGCCGTTACCTGCTGCAAGACCACATAAGTGCAGCCAGCTACCAGCGTGCAGGCAAGGCAGCGAACAACTTTTCGCTGCGTCTACCTGCGCCAGATTCAGCTCTGGTGCAACAAACACTGAAAGATCCCTATTTGTTCGATTTCTTAACGCTGGCGGAGCCGTTCCTTGAACGCGAGCTGGAAACTGGATTGATGGCGCACTTACAGAAATTTCTGCTCGAACTGGGGCAGGGTTTTGCATTTGTTGGTCGCCAGTATCGCGTGGAGCTGGGCGAGCAGGATTTCTACATCGACCTGCTGTTCTATCACCTCAAACTGCGCTGCTATGTGGTGATCGACCTCAAGCGCGGCGCGTTCAAACCCGAATACGCGGGCAAGATGAGTTTTTATTGCAACGTGGTCAACGACCAGCTGCGCAACGGTGATGACAAACCCACCATCGGTTTGATTTTGTGCCAAGAGCACAATCGCGTGCTGGCTGAATATACGTTGCGCGGCATGGATAACCCCATAGGCGTATCCAGCTATGAACTCACGCGTGCCTTGCCCGCCGAGTTGGAATCCAGCCTGCCCAGCATTGAGCAAATTGAGCGCGAACTGGCCGGTGGCGATACCTCAGTTGAGGATGAAACAGAATGAGTAGTTTGATTTAATTGTCCAACAATCGGTTGGACAATTGAAAAGCCTCTTTTGAGTAGCCTGGGTGCGCCACAACGGCTGAATTGTGCGAGCGCTCTTGCACAATTACCACGGTGCATCTAACAGTACCCAACCAATCATTTGTGCAACAGCTGCTGCACAAATAGAAAGAAATTAAAACGGATGTTTATCCCATGACCAATCTCAACAATCCCACCAATGCTTACACCGTACCATCAGTATCAATCTCTACCGCCCGCACCGGTATTTCCAGCAAGGCCAATGAGTTAGGTATGCGCACTATGCAAGAGCGCGCCTACGCCAAACGTGGCGAGCAATATTTGCTGATCAAGTCGCCACCGGCTTCTGGTAAATCCCGTGCGCTCATGTTTATCGCGCTGGATAAGCTCAATAATCAAGGCTTGCAGCAAGCCATTGTGGTAGTGCCCGAGCGCTCCATTGGTAGCAGCTTTGCGGATGAGGCCTTAAGCCAACAGGGTTTCTACTGGGACTGGGTTGTAGCACCTCAGTGGAACCTGTGTAATTCACCCGGCGTAGACGATGTGCGTGTGGCTAAATCTAAGGTGAAGGCCGTGGGCGAGTTTTTGGCCAGTACCGACAAGGTGTTGGTTTGCACCCACGCCACTTTTCGCTTTGCAGTAGAAGAGTTGGGTTTAGAGGTTTTTGATAATCGCCTGATCGCCATTGATGAATTTCACCATGTATCCAGCAACCCCGATAATAAGCTGGGCAGCCAGTTGGGCGAGCTTATTACCCGTGACAAAGTGCATTTGGTCGCCATGACCGGTTCTTACTTTCGTGGCGACAGTGAAGCGGTATTGTCGCCCGCCGATGAAGCCAAATTTGAAACGGTTACCTACACCTACTACGAACAGCTCAATGGCTATAACTGGCTAAAGTCATTAGATGTCGGTTACTTTTTTTATACAGGCCGCTACGTGGAAGCTGTCGCTAAAGTGCTTGATCCTGCACTAAAAACCATCGTCCATATCCCCAATGTAAATGCCCGCGAAAGCCTTAAAGATAAGGAGCGAGAAGTAAACGACATCATGCACGCGCTGGGGGATTGGCAAGGCTTAGACCCAGCCACCGGCTTCCATCTCATTAAAGCCAAAGATGGCCGAACGCTTAAAGTGGCGGATTTAGTGGACGACAGCGACGCGGCTAAACGCTCTCGTGTGCTTACCGCACTGAAAGACCCCACACAGAAAAACAACCGCGATAATGTGGACATCATCATAGCGCTAGGTATGGCAAAAGAAGGTTTCGATTGGATCTGGTGCGAACACGCATTGACTATTGGTTATCGCAGCAGCCTGACTGAAATCGTACAAATTATTGGCCGTGCTACTCGCGATGCCGAAGGTAAAGAACGTGCACGCTTTACCAACTTAATTGCAGAGCCCGCCGCCGACCAAAGCGCTGTAGCCGAGGCGGTGAATGACATGCTCAAGGCTATTTCTGCAAGTCTGTTAATGGAGCAGGTACTGGCACCGCGTTATGAATTCACGCCAAAAAACACAGGGCCTATGGAAGGCTTTGATTATGGCGATGAGGGTTATAAAGAAGGCAGCCACAATGTGGGCGTGAACGCAAAAACAGGCCAAATCCATTTAGAGATTAATGGCTTAGCGACGCCGCAAAGCCCTGAAGCTACACGTATTTGTAAGGAAGACTTAAACGAAGTTGTCACCAGTTTTCTGCAAGACAAAACCACCATCGAGCGCGGTTTGTTCGACAAGGAAAATACCTTGCCGGAAGAGCTAACCCAATTGCGTATGGGCAAAATCGTGCGCGAGCGCTACCCCGATTTGAGCGCGAATGACCAAGAAGCTGTGCGCCAACACGCCATCGCCGCCATGAACATTACCCAGCAGGCAAAACTTGCTTTGGCGCAAGCCGATGCCGCAGGCTCGCACGCGCAAGACAGCGCCCAAGGCAGTACCGCGCTAATTGATGGCGTGCGCCGATTTGTGAATGTGCGCGATTTAGATATTGATTTAATTGATCGCATTAATCCCTTTGATGCCGCCTATGCCGTACTGGCGAAAGCCATGGATGAAAAATCGTTGCGCCAAGTTCAGGCCAGTATTGCAGCGAAGAAAGTCAGCATTCCCGAAGATGAGGCGCGTGATTTGGCGAAACGCGCCTTACAGTTTAAAAATGAACGTGGTCGCCTGCCCGATATTAATTCTGCCGACGCGTGGGAAAAACGCATGGCCGAAGGTGTTGCCGCCTTTGCACGCTACCGCGCCCAAGCGATGGCTAAGCAAGCACAAGGCCAAGAAACACAAGGAGAAACCAGCAATGGCTGATATGGATGATGATGCGCTGCTAGATGCGCTAGGTGTAGATATTGTTCCACTCAAAAATGCCAGCCGGACACCACGCGAAGAACGCATTATTGCGGGCTTTGAGGATATTTTGCGTTTTCATCAAACGCATGGCCGCGCACCACAACATGGCGAAGATCGCGATATCTTTGAGCGCCTGTACGCAGTACGCCTAGAGCAGTTGCGCAAGCTACCCGAAGCGAAAAATCTACTCGCTTCACTAGACGCAATCGGCCTTTTATCCGGCGCTTTAGCGGTAACAATGGATGTAGACGCATTAGATGAAGATGCCTTGCTAATTGAACTGGGTGTAGGCGCTGAATCAGCTGAACAAAACGACATTACCGTATTGCGTCATGTGCGCTCAACCGTTGAGAAGCGCGCCGCCGAAGACATTGCCAATCGCACGCCCTGTATTGATTTCGATAAATTTCAACCGCTGTTTGAACAAGCCGAACGCGAGCTAAAAGCGGGGGTGCGCCAATCGCGCCAATTTGGTCGCGACTCTAGCTTTAATGTGGGCAACTTTTTTGTATTGAGCGGTTTGGTGGTGTATATCGCCGACCAAGGTGATACGTTTCGCACCGCCAATGGTGAGCCGGATGCAAGGCTCCGAGTCATTTACTCCAATGGCACCGAAAGTAATTTACTCATGCGCTCTTTGCAGCGCGCGCTTTATAAGGATGAAACCGCACGGATGTTAACGGGTGTGGACGATGGCCCTTTATTTAGTGGGAGCGCTCTGGAAGAGGACGACATTGAAACCGGCACTATTTATGTCTTACGCAGCTTATCTAGCCATCCCTTTGTGGCTGAACACCGCGAGCTTATTCATAAGATCGGCGTCACCGGTGGCAAGGTAGAAACACGCATAGCAGCCGCCAATAAAGATGCGACTTACTTATTGGCCGATGTGGAAGTTGTTGCCACCTACAAGCTGCACAATATAAATCGCGTGAAATTGGAGAATATTTTTCATCGCCTCTTTGGTGCCGCCCAGCTTGAATTAACGATCGAAGATCGCTTTGGTAACCCCGTTAAACCAAGGGAGTGGTTTTTAATCCCCCTGCCTGTAATTGATGAAGCTGTTCAATGTATTCGAAATGGCTCAATTACCAACATGATTTATGATCCGAAAACGGCTCGTTTGCTTAATGAGCCGAACTTACAGTCATAACCTAAACATTTTATTGGTGCTGTGCCGGCAAAAGGGAAGAAGATGGAATTTGTCGGTTTTGATGATGGGTTTACTTACAGCCTAGATTATTGGCGTTTATGCGAAGAGCTAAGCATTGTTCAGGCATCGCCCAATCACCTGATGTAGCTGAATTTGCAAAGCAGCTTTTAATTGAGATGCAGCGCCAACAGGCCAGTTAAAATGCGTGTAGCTCGCGCAAAACTTCGGGGTGAAGTACGGCCACTTGCAGCAAGGTTTTAGCCGCGCCAGACGGTTGCTTGCGGCCTTGCTCCCACTCTTGTAATGTGCGCTTGCTCACCCCCAAAAGACTCGCAAAAGCAGCTTGTGACACACCCACTTTATTGCGCGCCTCTACTGCAGTGGGCACCTGTACATGGGTAATGCGTGCCGATTTACCAGCATTCATTTCTTTAACCGATTGCAATAAATCAGCTTGAAATTGTTCTAGCTCTTTATCCATTATGAATAGCCTCTTTCAGTTGATTCAAAAATTCAGTGGGTAGGTTGTCAAATTTGGCTTTGGTGTAAGCAATAAGCAGCCAAATTGAACCATCGGCCAAGGTGTTGTAATAGATGACTCTTGCGCCACCACGTTTACCCATACCGGCACGCGACCACCTGACTTTGCGAAGCCCTTGAGTGCCTGGAATGACATCCCCCGCAAGTGGGTTCTCTGCTATCCACGCAATGAAGTCTTGGCGCTCATCATCTTGCCAAATATCATTTGCGTAGCGCTGAAAGGTGGGGGTTTCAATAATCGTATACATGAACCAAGTATACGCCCTAGACGTATAAAATCAAATTAGTGATGGCCAAATGACCGGAGCTAAAAATGCATAAAAATAAGGTACTTTGTATTTTTGGGGGTACATTTGGGGGTACACAAAAATCAAACCTGCTCACAACAACCGAATCAATTAGCTTTGGCGTAAATGTTCGATTCATCCTGAGATCTTTAAAAACCCCGATTTCGAAAGAAATCGGGGTTTTTTATGCTCAAAGAAACCTACTAAAAGCACGACCCCCAATATGATTGAGGATCGCGACCGGTCGCTTTACTTCACCGGCCTAAAATGCCGAGGCCGCACGCCCAGCACGACGAGCACCACCAAATACACCGCAAAGCCCGCCACACACAACCCCAAAATAGCGCTTAGCCGCCAGGTGGCGGTTTGCAGGGTAAAGTCGGGTAGTTGCAGCAATAACAACCAAAGACTCACCCCCATCGCCAGGCTTGCCAATAATAGCGACAAAATAAATCGCAGCCAGCGTGCTTCCAGCACTAAAGCATCCGAGCGCCTTAAGCCCCGATACAACAAACCCGCATTCAAAAAGGCCGAAGCCGCCGTCGCTAACGCCAAACCCGCATGCCCCACCTGCCAAATAAAATGTAAAGGCACCACAAATAACAGATTCAAACCCATATTGGCGACCATAGCGATAATGCCAATGCGCACGGGGGTTTTGGTATCTTGGCGCGCAAAATAACCACTCGCTAACACCTTAATTAACATAAAAGCCGCCAAGCCGAGCGCATAGGCCATAAGGCTAAAACTCGCCATGGTCATGTCGCGCACGCTGGTTTGGCCGTACTGAAATAGCGCCAGCAAAATCGGTTTAGCCAATACAATCAACGCCACCGTCGAAGGCAGTGCAATCACCAGCACACACTTTAAGGCCCAATTTAAAGTGTGTGAGAAATGCTGGGAGCTAGCCGTATGTTGGCGCGATAGCGCAGGCAGAATCACTGTGGCAATGCCCACGCCAAAAATACCCAGCGGCAGCTCGGTTAAACGGTCGGAGTAATACAACCACGACACACTGCCCGTCGGTAAAAACGATGCCAAGACCGTATCGAGCAATAAATTAATCTGGCTAACCGATACACCAAAAATCGCGGGAGCCATCAACAATAAAACTCTTTTAACATTGGGGTCGCGCCACGAAGGCTTAGGTTTGGGCAGCAAACCCAAGCGCGCCACAAACGGCAGCTGAAACGCAAACTGCAAAATACCGGCAATCAACACGCCATAAGCTAGCGCCAACGCGGGCTTGTCCATCATCGGCGCCACTACGGCGGCCGCAATAATCAACACCACATTGAGTAACACAGGCGTAAGCGCGGGCACCGCAAAACGGTCGTAACTATTGAGAATGGCGCCCAAAAAACCCGCCAGCGAAATACAGAGTAAATACGGAAAAGTAATGCGGATTAGCTCGCCCGTTAGCGCAAGTTTCTCGGGATTATCAAAATAAAATCCCGGCGCAAAAACAATCGCCAACAGCGGCGCGGCAATAACGCACACCACGGTCACTAGCAGTAAAGACAAACCCAAACAGCCCGCAATATGATCAACAAACAGCTTGAGCGCGTTGCCCGCATTTTTTTGCCGCAACTCCGATAACACCGGCACAAAAGCCTGCGCAAACGCGCCTTCGGCAAATAAACGGCGCAAAAAATTGGGGATTTTAAAGGCCACAAAAAACGCATCAGCACCGGCATCGGCACCCAAATAGCGGGCAAATACCACGTCGCGCACCAAGCCCAAAACCCGCGACAACATTGTCGCCACGCCCACAATCGCGCCCGAGCGCAATAAAGAAGGCGGCTTCACCATCGGTGCTAGTGCGGGATCAACAGCAGGTTTATCAGAAGGTGTTGGGGGTTTGAGCGGATCAGTCATTTTTGGGTGCCACACAACAGAAGAAGAAAATACAGCCATAAAGTGGCGCGCATTACACCACAAACCGCCCGCCGCCAGCGCGCAAAAATCCCAGCGCCATTGGTCTTGAGCTCAAACCAATCATCCTTGTGCGCACGCACATCGTAAGCGCATCAACCACACTTAAAACCATTAACAACTCTGATGTAAAAAAATCTAAGCGAGGACGCGTGGCGGCATTTGCACATCTCGACCTACAAGTACTCGTTGTCGAAGACTCCAACTTCTTTCGTACCGCTATTACCGGCATGCTCAGCTCGTTGGGAATTAGCAAAGTTGATGGCGTACCCTCGGGCAATATGGCTATTGAATTATGCCAACATCGTCACTTCGATCTGATTCTGTGCGATCAAAACCTCGGCAAAGGCAAAAACGGGCAACAGACCTTAGAAGCACTGCGTCACATCAACATGATCAAAGACAATACCGCGTTTATGATGATCTCGGGCGATCCCTCGCGCCAAACGGTGCTCGCCTCCAGCGATGTTTGTGCCGATGATTTTTTATCTAAGCCGCTCAATACTTCCATGCTGCAAAAACGTATTGGCCGCTTACTCAGCCTTAAACGCGCGTTCAAACCTGTTTTTGCAGCCCTCAACAACAGCGAATTTGAAACCGCTATCGAACGGCTACAAGTGCTCGCAGAAGAAGGCCAACGCTTTGCGAGCCTCGCCAATAAACTGCTCGGCGAAACCCTATTGCAAGTGCGCCGCATCGATGAAGCCGAACAACATTATCGCCAGCAACTACAGACTGGGCCTTTGGAATGGGCACGCTTGGGCTTGGCGTTTGTTTACCAAATGCGTGGTGACATTGCCGAATCTACAGAGCTCTTTAACGCCATCATCGCCGACAACCCGCACTGCCTTGCGGCTTACGATGGCCTCGCCACCAATCACCACAAAACCTACGACTTTTTACGCCTCCAACAAACGCTGGAAAAAGCGGTTCGAGTCTCGCCCTTATCCATCTTGCGACAAAAAAACCTCGCCAACATGGCCGAACAAAACGGCGATATTCCGACTGCACTTAAAGCACTGCGTGAATGCGTGAGACTGGGTTTTCACAGCTGCCATGGCGATTGGAACGACGCTTACCGGTTTGGCATGAACACCGCCGACGCACCGCAAGCCTTAATCGACGAGCAAGACAAGCTGCCGCAAGAAGCACTGAACATCCTAAAAACGGCGACCGAATATTTTAACGTCTCGCCCGACGAACTCCTGCGCATGCAGTTTTTGCGCGGTCGCTTACAGTTTTTAGCGCGCCAAATCCACGACGGCAAAAGTGCGATTTATCGAGCCGAAAGCCAATACGCGCTCAATGAAAGCAAAGACATCGCCACCGATATTGCCCGTGTTAAAGCCATGCATACCATCCACGAGCACGAAAAAGCCGACCAACTCAGCCAAGATCTCACGCGCCAATACGCCAAAGATCAAGAGGCTTTAAACCAACTCGATCAAGTACTCAACGAACCCGTCAGCCAACAAAACCGCAATGTTTTAGCCGAGGCTAACAAAAAAGGCATCGCGCTTTACAACCAAAAAAAATACGACGAGGCGCTACTGTGCTTCGAGCGCGCGCGGGTTTTATTCCCTCGCCATATCGGTATTCAGTTGAATATTTGCCAAGCCTACATTGGTAAACGCAACCTCAACGCCGATAGTGAACTGGATAAAGTGATAGAAGACTTACTGGGCCACATTCAAAAACTCATTAAAAATAGCGATCCGCAATACGGACGTTTTATCAAACTGAGAAATTTGGCGGGCTAAACATAGGGCAAAGCCAAGTACACTGTCGGCCTTCGCCCTCAACCTGTTTATTTTTATGATGCACAACATTAAAGACCTTACCCGCTCGATGGCACCCTTAACATTTTTGTTATTGGCAGCCTGCAGCCAGCAAACCACCGTGTCATCGGCCATCAATACCGACGCCATGGCCGAGCAAAATGGCCGCTTTGCGGCGCAATATATGCAAACTGTGCAACAACAAGCGGGCATACACACCACCGCCAGCGGCCTTGCCTACAAAATCATCAAACAAGGTTACGGCTGCAACCCCACCGCCGATAGCTCGGTAAAGGTGCACTACCAAGCGCAGTTGGCGAGCAATTTAAAAATTGTTGATAGCAGCTACGCCCGTGGCAGCGCCAGTGTTTTACCGCTGGATAAGATGATTGCCGCGTGGAAAGAAGGCATTCCTTTAATGGCCGAAGGTAGCACCTGGGAGTTTTATGTGCCGCCGCACTTGGCCTATGGCGTCAGAGGTTCTGGCTACGCCATTCCCCCAAATAGTGCGATGATTTTTAGCGTGCAACTCATTCAAGCAGGTACTTGCGCCAGTAGTTTTATTCGCGGTTAATTGTTTTGAGCAATAAAAAAGCCTTGGTTCATGTGAACCAAGGCTTTTTTATTGCGCGCAGATCAAGAAATAACGCGTTTAAATCACTGAACGTTTTAAATCACCGAACGTTTTATTAAATGACCGAATAGACCAAATAACTGTTATAGGCCGCAAACAGTGCCAGTAAAACACCGCCCTGCACACGGTTTATACAGCCTTGTTTTTTAAAGCGAAAGGCCATGGCTAATAACAACAGCGTCAAACCTAACATCGTGGTCCAATCGCGCGTTAAGACTTCTGGCGCAAAGGTCGGCATGGGCGCAATTACGCCCGCAATACCCACCACCGCCAATATGTTGAACATGTTAGAACCCACTACATTACCAATCGCGATATCGTGCTCGCCTTTACGCACCGCCGCGACAGACGCCGCTAACTCGGGCAGTGATGTACCCAAGGCCACGATGGTCAAACCAATAATCAAATCACTCACGCCCAACGCATGCGCCACATTCACGGCGCCCCACACCAATAAACGCGAACTAGCCAGCAGCAGCGCAAAACCCAAAATCAACCAAAAAACGGCGCTGCCAATGGGCATGGCTTTTTCTTTCAGCTCGGCTTCAAATTCGGCACTCAAACTATCGTCTTTGTTTTTAAGGCCAGAATAAATAGACCAGCCAATCACTGTAAAAAACCCCACCAACAAAATAATGGCATCCAAACGGCTCAAGCTACCGTCCCAAAGCAAACCGCCTAACAACAGGCAAATCGCAATCAATAAGGGGATTTCTTTATGGACCATCTTTGAACTCACCAAAATTGGCGTAATTATCGCGGTTACACCCAAGATAAGCCCAGTGTTGACGATGTTCGAACCCAATGCATTGCCCAGCGCCAAATCGGGCTTG
This sequence comes from Marinagarivorans sp., assembly GCA_034519605.1. Lineage (GTDB taxonomy): Bacteria > Pseudomonadota > Gammaproteobacteria > Pseudomonadales > Cellvibrionaceae > Marinagarivorans. Next base: position 46,032 of record JAXHOG010000053.1, on the reverse strand, counting down.
CCATCCAGCGCCGCCATGGCTGAAACCACCATCTCGGGTGCCGAGGTACCAAAACCCACTATCACCATACCCACCAATAAAGAAGGCATGCCAAAGTGGCTGGCAGTTGCCGCCGCGCCATCCACAAATTTATCGGCACTCCATACCAATACGATAAAACCGAGCAAAATTGCCGCTGCCGCCAAAACCATAGATATCTCCAAAATCGATAAGAACGATAAAAACTAAATACTCGGCCGACTAATCGCGACGGACACAGATTTAAACGCTGGCGTTAGGCTTTGAGGGTCCTGTGCTTGGCCGGTTAATTGATTAGCCTCGGGGTAATAAGCCAAACAATTACCCGCCGGTAGATCAAACGCCTGCACAACCATGCCCAGCATTTCGCCATCGGCCGAGCGCACATCCACCACATCACCCGTCGCCAAGCCCATGCGCACCAAATCCTCAGGGCTCATCAGCACGGCGTTGCGGGCGGCATTGTACCTGTAAGAATCGGTTGATTCATAAATAATGCTATTAAATTGCCCTTCGCTACGCAGTGTTGCCAAGGTAAAGGGGAAGTCTTGATTCGGCGCTTTAACCACAAGACTGTGCACTTTAAAACGCGCCTTTTGATTAGAAGTATTAAAAACGGGGCTGTGCAGTAATCGGTTTTGAACGTGAAATTCCTGCTTGGCCACAGCAATGTCTTTAAGCTCGGCCAAGCCCGGCACAAAGCTCGCTATCGCCTCGCGGCATTTTTGGTGGCGCTTAAAAGCGGCAAAATCAATGGGGCTATGGGGCATTAATCGCTGCGCTAAATCGGCCAGAATCGCCACTTCCGAGCGTGCCTCGGCAATGCGCGTAATGCCACCATCGCTCAGGCGCACATAGCTAAACATGGATTCTTGCGTGGTGGGTTCGGGTTCTTCATCGCGTGCGCACACCGGCAAAATCAACACATCACCGTCGCCCGCGCCTTCAATATGCCCAGCATTCAGCGTGGTCGTCATAAACATTTTAAAAGCAATATTGTTGAGTGCCTGTCCCGCCCACGCGGTATTGGGCGATGCGCTGTACAAATTACCACCCAGTAACAAGGCACAATCTATCGCGCCCGCCTCCGCCGCCTTGAGCGATGCAAAGGTATCCAAGCCTTGGCTTTGAGGTAACTCGATACCATAGGTTTGTTCGATACGCTCTAGCACCTCACTCGCCAACACTGGCTTAACGCCCACCGTGCCAATGCCCTGCACATTGCTGTGACCACGCAAGGGCAACAAACCCGCACCTTGGCGGCCGATCATGCCGCGCAACAATGCCAAATTGGCGATAGCCTCCACATTTTGCACGCCGTGCACATGGTGCGTAATACCCATGCCCCAAGCAAAAATCGCATTATTGGCGGCCGCATAAGCCGCCGCTAAAGCTTCAATTTCAGCCCGCGTAAGGCCGCTTTGCTCTTCTATATCTAGCCACAGCTGCGCCTTAATATGCGCTTGGTAGCCTGCAAAATCGTCGCAATGATTGGCGATAAAAGCCTCATCAATAGCGGCCATCTCGAATAAGGCTTTGGCTACACCCGTCAGCACCGCCAGGTCGCCACCAATATTGGGCTGAATATAAAGCGAGGCGATCTCGGTGCCGCCCGCAATCATCGAGCTTGGACTTTTGGGCACGGCAAACTTGACCAAGCCCGGCTCTTTCGCGGGATTAATCACAATCACCTGCCCGCCCCTATCGCGGCAATTTTTTAATTGATGAATAAAACGCGGATGGTTAGACGCGGGGTTGGCACCAATCACAATAATGCAGTCGCTCAGGGCTAAATCGGCCAATTCCACCGTTGCCGTGCCCGAGCCAATAGTGGCCCCCAAACCCACGCCCGTTGCCTGATGGCAATAGTACGAGCAATTATTAATATTATTGGTGCCGTATGCGCGCGCGAATAATTGCAATAAAAAACCAGCCTCATTCGAGGAGCGCCCCGAGGCATAAAAAAAACTGCGCGCAGGCAAGCAAGCAGCAAATTGTTGAGCGGCGTAATCCAGCGCCCAATCCCAGCTAACCTCGGTAAATTTATTTGCCAATTTCGCTTTATAAAGCGGCCGCGCCAAACGCCCCAAATGCTCTAATTCATAAGCACTTAACGCTTTTAAATCATCCAGCGAATGGGCAAAAATTTCGCTTGGGATGGGCGGTTGAATATCGGTGGATTGCGCTTGAATGCTTTTATTACACACCGAGGGAAACTCCCCCAGTTCATTGGTCATGCCGCCGCGTTGGCCACCCATACCCAAACCACAGGCTTTACAGGTGTTATTGGCCACCAAGGCTTTACCCGCTTTTTTAAAGCCAATTTTGCGTACGGTATTTAACGTGTATAAAACTTTTTTTGCACCGCCTCCAACAATGGTGGGCGTTTTAGATATCGAAGACATAAGCCAAACTCCAAAAATCAGTTCGAAAAAATAAACGTTAAAAATGACCGATAAAAAAACGAACAACAAATAAAAATCATTATCATTACTTGTCAAGAGAAAAATTGAATTAATTTTTAATTGTGTGAGAAAAACAGGTAAACTTACGCACAATTTTACGCATCGCACGATTCATAAAACACAGAAAACAAAACCTATAAAGAGGTCACCACCATGAAGGCCGATAAAATTATTCTCGATACGCTCAATAGCGTGCTCACTACCGAGCTTACCTCAATCAACCATTATTTTTTACACGCCCGCATGTACCGCAATTGGGGCTTCGAAAAGCTCAATAAAACCAGCTACAAAAAATCCATCAAAGACATGAAACAAGCCGACGAATTAATCGAGCGTATTTTAATGCTCGAAGGTTTGCCCAACTTACAAAAGCTTGATGCTTTATTGATTGGTGAACACACCGAAGAAATGCTCGGCTGTGATGTCACCTTCCAACAACAAGCCATCGCCCAATTAAAAAATGCCATTGCCGTTTGCGAAACGGCCAAAGACTTTGTCAGCCGCCATTTACTGTGTGAAATCCTCGAATACGAAGAAGAATATTTTGATTGGCTAGAAACCCAACAGACACTTATCACCACAACGGGCATTCAAAATTATTTACAGTCACAAATTGAGGAGGATTAATCATGCAAGGTAAAACAAAAATTATCGATGCGTTAAATGGTTTACTCGCGTACGAGCTAGCCGCGATTGACCAATATTTTGTCCACTCCGAAATCTACGCCGACTGGGGTTTACATAAACTGCATACCCGTATTGCCCACGAAGTCGACGACGAAAAAGGCCACGCCAAAGCCTTAATTGCACGCATTTTATTTCTCGAAGGCCGCCCTAACATGGTCGACCGCGATGGTTTAAACATTGGCCACGATGTACCCAGCATGCTGCAAAGCGACCTTAACGTAGAATACGCCGTTGCCAGCGCCTTAAAAAATGCCATGCAATTATGTGAAGCCGAAAAAGACTACGTAACCCGCGACATATTGCAAGTCCTGCTCGATGATACCGAAAAAGATCATGCCCATTGGCTGGAAAAACAACTTGGGCTAATAAAAATTATTGGTTTACAAAATTATTTACAGTCGCAAATGTAAAAAAAAAGCAAAAAAAAACGGCACTTAAAGTGCCGTTTTTTTCAACTCAACGTAATACTATTCAAGTGATTCTTTAACCGTAATTAAATTAAGTACGCCCTCACCAGCCGTAACATTAATATTTAAAACGCCATCGGTCACTTCAACATGGCCAAAGGTTAAAGGTGCATACACATCGTGGCCAGCAACTTTAACCAAATCGATATCGTTCATCATTTGGTTTTCTACGCTCACATTAAATACTCGCTCACCTTCAGCCTGATAATAAAGCTCCGACATACCCAGCTCTACAACATAAAAGCCATTGACCATAGGGATTGCATAACTAAAGCTGCCTGTACGCGCAGTTTGTACAGCCGCATTAGCAGAGCCAGAAATAACATCGCTGGTTGTTAAAATACTACCGCCTTCAAAATAAGCGTCTGCAGTATAAACAACACCATCGCTATCGACTTCGTCACCCGAACCCGCATTAATCGCCAAAACATCGTTGATGCCAACAGAGGGTTTTTGCAGATTAGGTAATGGTTTTTTATAAATATCATAAACAATATAAGCGGCTACATCTTTAGCGCATTGATTGTTACATCGAGCACCAAACGGAGGCATGGGACGCGATCCTGTATTCATATAATTAACAATCCAACTGTAAGCTCTGTTCGAATTCAAGCCGGTTATACTCGCGTCATCGCCATGGCAAGCCGCACAAATGCCTTTCTCCCATGCGGTTTTCCCCGCAACACGATCAAACTCATACACAGGTGCGGCTGAGCTGCTTGATGCCGCCACAGAACTGCTTGATACAGGTGTGGAACTGCTTGATACAGGTGTGGAACTGCTTGATGCAGGCGTGGAGCTGCTTACAACAATAACCACCTGGCTACTGGAGCTGGCGGCAATGCTGGAACTCTCGATACTGCTCACGGCCACAGAAGAAACAGCCGCAGCAGAGCTTTCAGTAGCCGCTGCACTGGAAGATTGATTCTCATTATTGGTAGCAACGCAAGCGGTCAATAAAACCGTCAGTGCAATGAGCGTTAGCTGGGGTGTTTTCATGGTTTGGATCCTTTAGAAATTTTTAAATGGCTGTGTTGTTGATGGCGGATGGTGTGAATACACTCAATCTTTGTGCGAACTCGTTCATCTAAAAAATAGAATCTATTAAACGATGCAATCCGCCGAAAGATGCCCCGCACTGTAAAAGAATGACCTAAAAAAAGGTGAGACAAGAGTCCATATATGCACAATAAAATGCCTATGGCGGCAAGGTTTTAAATTTAAGTCTGTGTATTTTACCTTGCAGATAGGAACGTCCTCGCTTGATGAGAAGCAATCCTGATAAGTAAACAGCTTGATACAAAAAGCTTATATCTATGCGCCCTAAATTTTAAACGCTACCCATAGCAGGATATTATTCACGCAATTCTTTAGGCAGCGAAAAGCTGACATTTTCGGGCTTACCGTCTAATTCAATCGGTGCATTTGCGCCCAACTTAACCAGGCCTGCAATCACATCACGCACCAGCACTTCCGGAGCCGAAGCTCCGGCGGTAATGCCAATATTATTTTTGCCTTCAAACCAAGCAGGATTAATATCTTCGGGGCCATCAATTAAATAGGCCGCCGTACCGCAACGCTCGGCTAATTCGCGCAGACGGTTCGAGTTTGAACTGTTGGGTGAGCCCACCACTAAAACAGCGTCACTCTCCAGAGCCAATTGTTTAACCGCATCTTGGCGGTTTTGGGTGGCATAACAAATATCATCTTTACGCGGGCCTTCAATCGCCGGAAATTTCTCGCGCAGCGATTGGATAACCTTAGCGGTATCATCCATCGACAAAGTTGTTTGGGTAACATAGGCCAATTTTTTGGGGTTTTTAATATTTAATTTAGCAACGCAACTTTCATCTTGAACAAGGTAAATATGGCCACCTTGCGAATCATCAAATTGCCCCATGGTGCCTTCAACTTCTGGGTGGCCTTGGTGGCCAATTAAAATACATTCCCAGCCTTCGCTGCTGTATTTCACCACTTCTAAATGCACTTTAGTTACTAAGGGGCAGGTCGCATCAAATACTTTTAAGCCGCGATCTTTGGCTGTTTGTCTTACCGCCTGCGACACGCCGTGCGCACTAAAAATAACAATCACGTCATCGGGTATTTCATCAAGTTCATCAACAAAAACCGCCCCGCGCTTTTTGAGCGTCTCAACCACAAATTTATTGTGCACAACCTCGTGCCGCACATATATGGGCGCACCAAAAATATCCAATGCACGGTTAACAATATCAATTGCACGATCAACACCCGCGCAAAAGCCCCGAGGATTTGCCAATTTAATTTGCATAGAAACGACTCAATAAAAGCTAATCAATAAAAGCTAATCAATAAAAACAAACAAGGTAGTCATTAATGCGTAACCGAAGGTGTGACCGAATGAATTTTCACCCTAAACAACAAGGTGCGGCCCGCTAAGGGGTGATTAAAATCGACAATAATGGTCGAGCCACGAATTTCTTTAATCACCCCCGCTAGCTCTGTACCCTGCGCATCAGCAAACGATAACATTAGCCCTATGCTTAAGGTCATATCGGGAGGGAAATCCGTACTGGGAATTTCTTGCACATTATTGGGATTGGGCTGACCAAAACCCTGTTCTGGCAAAATGGTTATGGCTTTTTCATCACCCGCTTTAAGGCCGTACATAGCGCGCTCAAAACCACTTAATAAATTGCCATCACCTACAGTAAAAGTCACAGGATCGCCATCAACATTACTATCAACAACGGTTCCATCTTCTAGCGCCAGCGCAAAATTCAATGTGACTTTAGTATCGTTACCAATTACTAGATCAACCATTTTTCACATCCTCTTGTGTATCCTGCCGTGAATTTTTATTTGGATTTTTATTTGGATTTTTATTTAAAAACAACGAGTCAAAAATTAACAATGCGGCGCCACAGGTAATGCTGCAGTCGGCAATATTAAAAGCAGGGAAGTGATAATCGCGATAATAAGCGTGCAAAAAATCCACCACGTAACCTAATGTCATACGATCATATAAATTACCCAGCGCACCCGCTAAAATCAGCACAATGGCTACAGATTCTATTTTTTTAGTTAATACAATGCGACTTAACCACACGGTTAACACCACACTCATCACGGCGGCAATGCCCGCAAAAAACCAACGCTGCCAACCACCCGCGCCACTTAAAAAACTAAATGCGGCGCCGTGGTTATAGCGTAGTGTAAAACTGAATAAATCGGGGATAACGGCATAACTATTACCTTCGTACACTAGCTTCTCTACAGCAATATATTTAGTCCATAAATCGATACCAACAATAACCGCTACGACGCTTAAAAATGCCATCATCAAAGGCAATTTTTGCGCAAAAATATTTTTATTCGACTCATTTGAATTAAGCATAATGACGTTCCTCGCCTTCGGTGGTGATATTAGTGACACAGCGCTGGCACAATTCGCCATGCTCATGATGTTTGCCCACGGTGGCGCTATGATGCCAACAGCGCACGCATTTTGCGGCATCAGTTTTTATTAATGCGATGGACAAACCTTCGATAGCAGAATCAACCGCACCCGAATTTTTAACATCGGCATAAGGCGCTAAGGTTATTTTTGAAACAATCATCGCAAAGCGTAATTCATCACCTAAAGCACTCAGACTATTTTTAATATCATCAGAGCAATAAAGGATAATTTCAGCCTCAAGCGATTTACCCAAGGCACCTTCGGCGCGTTTTTGTTCCAGTACTTTATTAATCTCACCTTTCACATCAACTAAAACATCTACCACCGCTTGATTTAAAGCGCGTGCGCTGCAATCGGGCAAGCTGTACCAGGTTTCGGCAAAAATCGGCAATGCGGTTTTACCTGGCATAACCTGCCAAAGCTCATCGGCGGTAAAAGATAAAATCGGCGCAATCCAGCGCACAAACGCTTGGATAATATGGTATTGCGCGGTTTGGGCCGAGCGCCGTGCAACGCTTTTTGCGGGCGTGGTGTAAACGCGATCTTTGGTGACATCCAAATAAAAACCACCCAAATCCACACTGCAAAAATTGTGTAATTTTTGATAAATCTGGTGCAACTCATAACTCTCGTAATGCGCCAAAATGTGTTGCTGTAATTGTGCGGTGCGCTCTACCGCCCACGCATCTAAAGCGACTAATTGCTCGGGCGGTAATAAATCTTGCTCGGGATTAAAATCACCCAAGTTCGCCATTAAATAACGCACGGTATTGCGGATGCGGCGATAAGAATCGGCGGTGCGATTTAAGATGGTGTCCGACACACTCATATCGCTCGAAAAATCGGTCGCGGCGACCCACAAACGTAAAACGTCGGCGCCTAAATCGTTCATCACGGTTTGCGGCGACATGACATTGCCTAAGGATTTAGACATTTTGTGGCCGTTCATATCTACCGTAAAACCGTGTGTAAGCACTTGTTTATAAGGCGCGCTACCGTGAATAGCGATGGCGGTTTTTAATGACGACTGAAACCAACCGCGATGTTGATCTGAACCTTCCAAATATAAATCGGCGGGGTAATGCAAATTATCGCGCTGCGCTAAAACCGAAAAATGCGTAACGCCCGAATCAAACCACACATCCAAGGTATCGGTGACTTTGGTGTAATGCTCGGCATCGCTACCTAATAATGTAGCAGCGTCTAATTCAAACCACGCCTCCATGCCTTTTTGTTCAACTTTAAGCGCAACCTGCTCGATTAATGCGGAGGTATTAGGATGCAAATCGCCAGACTCTTTATGAATAAATAATGCGATGGGCACACCCCAAGTGCGTTGACGTGACACACACCAATCGGGACTGGATTCCAACATAGCGCGAATCCGTGTTTCGCCCCAGCTTGGCAACCACTGCACGCCATCAACCGCCGTTTTAACATCGGCCAATAAATCTTTTTGAGTCATGCTGACAAACCACTGCGGCGTCGCACGGAAAATCAACGGAGTTTTGGTGCGCCAACAATGCGGGAAACTGTGGGTGATTTTTGTCGCAAAAAATAATTTGCCATTTTCAATTAATAACGCGATAACTTTATCGTCCACTTTATAAACATGCTCGCCGGCAAAAATGGCGACGCTATCGCGATACAGCCCGTTTTCGTCGACCATATTTAAAGTGCCGATATTGTATTTGCGGCCCACCGTAAAGTCGTCGGCGCCGTGATCGGGCGCGGTATGCACACAACCCGTACCCGCATCGGTAGTGACATGGTCACCTAAAATAACCGGGACAGTTTTTTCGTAAAATGGATGCTGTAACGCTAAACCTTCTAAAGCGGCGCCTTTAAAACGTGCAAGTATTTTGGGCTCGGTAATTTCGCCGCGCTTACCTACGTTTTCTAATAAGGCTTCAGCAATCACAATCGCGTTTTCATTACCATGAGCATTTTGGTAACTCACCAGTACATAATCCAACTCGGCATTTAAACTCACCGCTTGGTTAGCCGGTAAAGTCCAGGGCGTAGTGGTCCAAATTAATACCGCCGCATTAGCAGGCGCGTTATCAAAACCCGTGCGCTTTGCAAAATCATTTAGATCGGCGATAGTGAATTTCACATCAATAGAATTAGAGATTTTTTCGTGGTATTCCACTTCGGCTTCGGCCAAGGCCGAGGCGCCAACAACACTCCAATAAACAGGTTTAAACCCTTTTTGTAAATGGCCGTTTTCGGCAATTTTACCCAGCGCACGAATAGTGTCGGCTTCGGTTTTAAAATCCATTGTTAAATAAGGGGTGTCCCATTCACCTAAAACGCCCAAGCGAATAAAGTCGGTTTTTTGGCCTGCCACTTGTTTAGTCGCATATTCGCGGCATTTTTGGCGAAAGGTGGCGTAATCAACTTTTACACCCGCTTTGCCGATTTTCTTTTCGACATTATGCTCGATGGGTAAACCATGGCAGTCCCAACCCGGCACATAAGGCGCATCAAAACCACTTAAGGTTTTTGATTTAACAATAATGTCTTTTAAGATTTTATTAACGGCATGACCAATGTGAATATCGCCATTGGCATAGGGCGGGCCATCGTGAAGAACAAATTTTTTCGCATCTTTACGGGCATTGCGAATGGCTTGATACATATCTTCGCGGTGCCAACGTTTTAACGCTTCGGGCTCGCGCTGGGCCAAGTTGGCTTTCATCGCAAAGTCCGTTTGGGGAAGATTTAATGTTGCCTTGTAATCAGTCATGTCGTTGCACTTAAATTAAATAATTGGTTAATAAAGAGGGTGATTAAACTTGCGGATTTAATGACTGACACCCAGCAACCTAGTCTGTAGCTTGATGCATTAAAACCGTCTTTAGTCTGGATTATTAAAACAGTCTTTTACAGGGTTATTAAAACCGTCTTTTACTGGTGTATTAAAATAGTTTTTAGCGTGGGCAATATCGGTATTAATTTGCTGTTTTAAGGCGTCGATCGAGGCAAATTTTTGCTCATTGCGCAGCGCCTTACCAAATTCAACAGTAATAAATTGGCCGTAGAGATCGCCGTTAAAATCGAAGAGATGCACTTCTAACACGGCTTTGTGTTTGCCTTCCAGCGTGGGTTTTACACCCACATTTGCGACACCCAAAAAATATTCGCCAGCGGCCTTAACGCGCACCGCATAAACACCGGCCAGCGCCGCTGCGTAACGCCCCAAACCCATATTGGCCGTGGGCACACCGAGGGTGCGGCCCAATTGGCGTCCATAAATAACGCGGCCAGAAATAGAATAAGGCTTGCCGAGTAAATTGGTGGCTTCGGTTAAACGGTGTTCGGCTAACAAACCTCGCACACGCGTGCTACTTACACGCTCGCCTTGCGCTATAAAAGTTTGGCTATTAGCGACACTAAAATCGTGTGCACTTGCGGCCGCTTGCAGCAACGCAAAATCACCGCGCCTATCGCAACCAAAACGAAAGTCATCACCAATTTCTAAATGCTTTACGTGTAAACCTTGCACTAATACTTGTGTAATAAATTGCTCGGCGGTCAAAGCGCGCAGCTGAGCGTTAAAGCGTAAACACACCACCTTGGTGATGCCCATCGCCAACAATGCATCGACTTTTTCGCGCAAACGCATCAGCCTTGCACTAGGTTTTGAAGGCATGCCGACGGGCGAGTGTTTTTTGGCAAAAAATTCATGGGGTTGCGGCTCGAAAATAACCACCGCGCTATCAATCGCTAACCGACGCGCCTCGGCAATCACGCGCTTAAGAATTTGTTGATGCCCTAAATGCATGCCATCAAACGAGCCAATCGTTACGACTGCAGTACCATCATAATGATCAAGGCCAGCTAAGCCCAAAATGAAGTTCTGCTGCATAGTTTTTTAATCTCTACCTGCGTCCTAAACCCACAAAACTCGGCGTAAAACCCTCTAAATCAGGGCTTGGCCAGTCAAAATAGCGGCGAGTATACACCAATCAGTTTGGCTTGCGGGCAGGCAATAAACGGCGCAAATAGAAGGCCGCGCGCGCCAAAAGGCATGCGCGCAAAAACAAAAAAGCGAGCTAACTTGAGTAGGTAAGGGAAGCAAAAACTTTCGCCCTAAAACAAATCTACCGAGCTATTGCTCATGGGCGGGGTTTTGGTAATTCAACTGTGGTTTTTAGGTTCAACTGCGGTTTTTAGGTTCAACTGCGGTTTTTAGATTTATCCTTCATAGCCTCCGGCGAGCATTCAAGACTTCGCTCAAGCGTCATAAAAACCTCATCTACTTTAAGACCCTCGTTAAACACACGGCCTGTGGATTGAATCAAGCGTTCAGCCAGCGATTCAACAAAAGCCTCGTCGGGCCCTGTAAGCGCTAACAACGGCAGGCGCTCCCGCAGTAACGAGGTGGATAGCTCGACCTCGTCCATAATGCCATGCATCACATTTTGGTAGCGGTCTTTAATGGTCAGCATCACCACATTCACATCGTTCGATAATTTGCGTAAATGCTCGCGCTCGGCAATTAAACTATGGCGATCCTCTAATGAGTGAATGCGTGCATTCAAGCCCTGCAACAATGAAAAAATATTATCTTTAATGGCGCCATATTTTTCGGCATCGTTGATCGGCATATTTTTGATCAGTAGCGAGACACAGTCGTAATTGCACACCGTGCGGCAACCAAAATCGATATAGCGCCCAGCATCTTTCATTTGTCCAAGCAATTGAGACTCAAGGTCTTTGCTCATGCCGTGCGCTTCCATGTTTTTCACTTCGATAGTGCTGCGTATTTGCAAACTGCACTTTAAGCCGTAGCGCTCTAGCGTAGAAAATAACTGCTGGCCGAGTTGATCGAGGTTATCGCACTGATTAACCGCCAACATAAATTGCATATTGGCGCCAAGGTCGCTGTTATCGGCCATGGTATTGCGGGCGGTTTCGGTAGCAGTTTCTAATCGTTGGGAGAGTTGCTCGCTGGCTATGCGATGAAAAATACTTTTAGTGATGCGTGCGCACACTTCATCTTTATTAGTGGCGGTTTCGATAATGTCATCGCAACCTTGCTCGTAGGCTTTTAATTTATCCGAGAGCGACAACGTATTAGCAATCACAATGACGGGCAAATCCGTCTTGTAGCCCAGGTCTAGGCAATCATTGCAACACCCCATCAAATCACTCTCTTGGGCGCTGCAATCCAGCACAATCGCACGATATTTACGCGTCGCTATCGCAGGCATTAAATCACTACAAGCATCAACACTATCCGCTTTAAAAAAACTTTGGACGTACTGACCCGTCACAGATAGCTCATGGCCACACAAGAGAATTTCATAAGGCATAGTGTTGTCCTAAATTCACCAGAGTCCAAAAATCCAACAAAGCATTGCATCCCTTGCGCTCACACCAGAGTGCGCAACCCCCTGGATTTGAGCAATCATACCCAGCCATTGCTTACGCAATACTGTGTCATCACTCTATTGACGCTAGCCAAAAAATCAAAAAGGGCAACCGGCAAAACAACATTAATTGTCTAGCCCGACGCTTGTCTGCGCGCTCTGACGTGCTCCGCTTTAACGCCCAGGACTTAAAGCGTTTTTTATATGAGCGGTTAATAGCTACAACCCGTCATACATTACGCAACCTATAAGCAAAATAGCTAAACAACGACTAGATTTAAGGCATACGCAACCCTTAAATCGAGCGAGCCCATGATGACCCAACCTATAGATGAAGCTTCTTTTCTCGACGTTGTCGCCAAAAAAATTCAACAAGACGACATCGAAGTGCCCATGCTTCCCGAAGTCGCCAGTAAAGTTATCCGCATTACCAACGACCCCGACTCCGATGCCAGCGCGCTCGCCAAATTAATCCAAAGCGACCAAACGCTCGCCGGTCACGTTATGCGCATTGCCAACTCGGCACTTTATTCGCCCAATACCAGTTTGGTATCACTGCAGCAAGCGATTACCCGCTTAGGCATGCGCGCCATTGCCGATATTGCCTTGGCGGCGTCGGTTAATAGCAAAATGTTTAATGCGCCGGGTTACGAAAAACACATTCAAACCGAATTGCACTTTTCGTTAATGGCGGGACTCTGGGCCAAAGAAATTGCTCGCGCCTGCCGCCGCAATGTCGAGGCCGCTTTTTTAGCCGGCTTGTTACACGACATTGGCCGCCCTGTGTGTTTGCAAGTGGTCACGGAAGTCGCCAAAATGTTTAAAATGGATGTACCACCCAACATGATGCTGGAGCTGGAGCAACACTTTCAGCGCTCCTTAGGCATTACCGTGGTGCATCAATGGGAAATGCCCACCTTAGTGCGCGATGTAGTGACCTGGTTTGATGACTACCGCAACGCGGGCCAAAGCGCCGACCAAACCATGATTGTGGTGGCGGGCGCCGAATTTGCGCGCTGCTTTTACAAAAACGCCATAACTCGCCAAAAAATCACCTACGAGCAGCTGCTGCAATCGCCAGTATTGGCCGACCTCAACCTCTACCCCGACGACATCCAAAAGTTGGTCGAGAAAGAGCCGCTGATTAAATCTGCCATGGAGGCCATGCACCAATGATAGCCACCGACAATAACCAGCCCAGCAAAGACAATATGAGCCAAGACAACCTTACCGAAGACAACCGCACTCAAGACAATAGCTTCGACATGATCGTTATTGGCAGCGGCCCCGCTGGCCAAAAAGCCGCTATTCAAGCGGCCAAAGTGGGGCGGACTGTCGCGATTATCGAGCGCAGTCGGGAGCTCGGTGGGTCTTGTGTACATCGGGGCACTATCCCGTCCAAAACGCTGCGCGAAAATGCCTTGCGCGTAAAAGCCATGCGTCAAAACGCCGAGTTTGCCAACTTTAAATTGCCAGAAGCCATCGAGCTGGCCACGCTAATCCAACGTTTAGAAGAAGTGTTGGACGCCCATGACAATTACATGCGCCGGCAGGTGGCGCGCAATAATGTCGAGCTGGTTCATGGCCGCGCTAAATTTACTTCGGCTACCAGCGTAGAGGTGACCGATGTGCGCGGTAATACCCGCCACTATCACGCCCAGAACATTGTGATTGCCACCGGCTCCGAGCCACGCTCGCCCGACCATATCAACGTCGACCACGAGCATGTTTTTGATAGTGACTCGGTATTGTCCATGCTTTATTTACCGCGCAGCTTGGTGGTTTTGGGCGGCGGTGTTATCGCCAGCGAATACGCATCAATTTTTCAGGCGCTCGGTGTAAAGGTGACGATGATTGATCGCTACCCTCGCCCGCTGGGTTTTTTGGATGATGATCTTACCGATACCTTTATTTCGGCCTTCGAAGATATGGGCGGCACCTGGATAGGTAATGCCAATGTCACCCAAGCCAGTTGGAACGGTGTCGATGCGGTACTGACTGTGCTAGAAGATGGCCGCAAAATAAAAAGTGAAAAACTGCTGTGCGCAGCGGGCCGTATTTCTAACGTTAAAGATTTATGCATTGAGGCGGCAGGTTTGCAGGTTAACGAGCGTGGTTTAATTACCGTAGACCATAATTTGCGCACCCAAGTCCCGTCTATTTATGCGGCTGGCGATATTATCGGCCCACCGTCTTTGGCGTCGGCTTCTATGGAGCAAGGTCGGCGCGCGACCTGTAATGCCTTGGGCTTAGCGCTCGGCAATATGAATAGCATGATCCCCACAGGTATATATTCCATTCCCGAATTATCGTCGATTGGTTTAAATGAGGTATCGGCCAAAAAAGCTTTTGGCGAGATATTAATTGGTAAAGCGCGTTTTGATGAAATTGCACGCGGCCAAATTTCTGGTATTCAAAATGGTTTATTAAAAATCATTTGTGATGGCAATGGCCAAAAAATTCTGGGTGTAATGATCGTCGGCGAAGGCGCCACGGAGTTAATTCACATTGGCCAAATGGCGATGATTAACAATAGTGATATTGATACTTTTGTCGATAACATCTTCAACTTCCCCACCCTTGCCGAGGCTTACCGTGTGGCGGCGTTAAGTATTATTGGGCAGAGAATGCAGAAAGCTAAAGGGTGAGTTAATGAACCGCACCTTTCTCTCCCTCTATCTATTAATCGTGCTGTGCATTGCGGCGGCAGGCTGGGGGTTGGATGCGCTTTGGCGGCATTTGAGCCCTCCGCCAACACTGACGCCCGCGCAGCAAGATTTAATCACACTCATCGAGCATCAATTACACGCCAATCCACAAGCACTCAACACGCTCAACCACACCCTTACCAGCCAGCTCGACATTCTCAACCTCGATGACTTTGCCAACTCGGCCTACGGCCAAAAAATCAACCGAGGCAAACCCGTTCTCGTATACACGCAAGACGGCACGCTGCAAATTTATAAGCGATTAAAAGGCGCAGACAGCCAACAAATCCTTCGTATCAACATGGCGCAGCCCAAAAAAAACAACCAAAACTACCTCTATTCGCTACTGCTCACCGTATTTTACGCGGCCATTGGATTAGCCGTTTTTGTGTGGGTGTGGCCGCTCATGCGCGATGTGCGTCGGCTAGAGCAACACACTCAGCACGTCGGTAAACATAGGTTGCCGGAGCCAGTGAATGTACTGCCCGGCTCTGCCGTTAACCATTTGGCGCGCGCTTTTAACCAAATGGCCGAACGTATAAAAGAGCTACTCGCCAGCCACAAAGAAATGACCTACGCGGTCAGCCACGAGCTGCGCACGCCGCTGGCACGGATGAAATTTGCGCTGGCGATGATACAAAACAATCAGCCGGACGATACCAATACTCAAGGCTTGCGCGACGATGTCGACGAAATGGACGCGCTAATTACCCAGCTTTTAACCTACGCCGGTTACGAGCAAGAACAAGGCCCGCTCAAACAAGCCGAGGGCGATATGGCGTTTTTGCTGCGCGAATTAATCACCCGCGCCGAGCAAAGTCATTACAAAGGCACGCATCAAAATGCCGATACCACCATCACCACCACGCTGGTTTGCGCGCCCGAGCACGCGCTGGTATTTTGCGATTGGCATCTGATGGAGCGCGCGGTATTTAACCTGATTCACAATGCGTTTCGGTTTAGCCAAGGCCGCATTGAGGTGGTACTCACACAAGACACTACGCATTTTGAAATTACCGTGAGTGACGATGGTATTGGTGTGCCCGAAGCCGAGCGCGAGCGGGTTTTTGAGTCGTTTATTCGCCTAGAAGCCGAAGCCAATGCGCAAGTGCGCGGCTTTGGCTTGGGTTTGGCGATTGTTAAGCGCGTTTTAAAATGGCACCAAGGTAGCGCCAGCGTAGCGCCATCGACCGAGCTTGGCGGCGCCTGTTTTTGTTTGCGCTGGCCAAAATAAAAAGCGCGCCAGCCACAGATTCAAGTAAAAATGCTAGGTAACTATTCAGCAACGAGTCTAAATGCAGTCTCGCAGACTGTGGTGATTCAACTGAAGTTTTTAGGTTCAAGGCGGAGGCCACACCACCGGCAATGCTCAAGCCGGCTGGGACTTCTTAAAACGCTTTAGTTTGCCTTAGTAGATGGCGTCTATAGAGTCGCGGGAGTTGAGAATTAACCAAGTCCCATAAAGTCTCGGCTTTGGCGAAGTGCTAGTGAGTTCAGTTCACTGCCGCGAAGGCAGCTTAGAAAACAGCAGCAAGATTACTTCGATGCCTTCATAGGTTCACTGCCGCGTTTGGAGGTCGGGGTCAGACCTTATAATTGACATTTTGTGAAATGTAAGGCCTGACCCCGTTGCCTGCTGAGCGGCTTGGCGTGTACTGGTATCCGCACCCAATAATACATATTCATTGTGCGGTACCAATAGCGCCCGCTCATCATTCGTGCCCAATGCATTTAGGGCATAGCTAGACCAAGGGTATTCGCTTGGGTGTGCAACCATGGTGGCACGCACTGGGTTTAGCTCTGTGTAGCGGTAACAACTTAACAGGCGTAATGTTCGCTGTCTACTGAAGTGGCTTTTGTAGCGACCCTCGAATAAAGTGCCGGTACGTTGATAGGTAAAATTGAAATATTGAACGAGTAGCGCCCAATCATTTGTAAGGCTTTGGCTGGGCTTTCTTCTTTTTGCGGTGTGATTAGCAGGTGTACATGGTTGGTCATCCACACGTAAGCACAAGGTCGCAGCCGTGTTTGTCGCAGGCCAGCTTAAGCTTGTCGAGGTAAAACTGATAATCCGCATCCGCGTAAATAAATCAATGGAGTCTGACCTATTGATCTTTCCGTGACCCTGGATTAAACCCGCACGAACAAAAAACAGCGTATCGCCATTTTTGTCGGACTACAGATCTCATTGACAAAGCCGCTACAGGTAGTCACTGAGTCGTTCGGAAATAAAGGATTCTGAAAACCCTTCCGATCATCTTTCCTCTGCTGTTGTTCACCCACTTGAGGTTGGCTACCAACTTCAGGGAAGTCGTCATAGGCATCAATTGGGGGCTGATTCATATCGCTCATGCTTGGTCATCTCTACTTAGGTTGCTTTATTTTGGCAGCGCCTTTTTGGTCGGCTGCTTTGATTCACATACGTGTCGGGCTTCCAGTTACCCAAACCACCAATCACAAACGCTCAGCACCCAATTCAGCCAGGAAGTTGATCGCAGTATTAGGCGACCTGAAAATCCTGGGGGACTTCCGCTGAGTGTAGAGTTTGAACACCTGCTTACCCTGCTTAACAAACACCTCAAAACCTGAAGGCGTCCCAGCAAGAACGATTTCCGGTTGTGTTGCATTCATCAGCATTGCCTTTACCAGGCGCTGCTCTATTGGCTCGAAATCTCTATACATTGCGAGGCTGATAAATCAGATATTCCTTTGTTGGGCGCGGTTTTTTGCTGCGATTTGCGTGCGTCTGACGCTGAACGAAGTAGCGCTCACCATCACGTTCAATCATTTCACCGGACTTTACCTGCCCTAACATTTCCAGACATTCAGTCGCTTTCTTGCGGTACGCATCAAAATCAACATCATTAGGAACCCGCATTGAAATAACGCCGACAACATTCTCTTCTCGCAGTGCTGCCCAGCACTTACCCAGGTTCACACCGCTATCAGACTGTTCGTCACCATAACTTGCTTTTTGCTCTGACATTATTCGCTCCAATTCTTATCAATATCGCCTTTCAGAGAGACAACGGCATCAGCTTCCACCCGGAAGCTCAGCTTCTTGTTACCAATCTCCACTGTCAGCATAAATTCATCGTTATCCAGCCCCAGCCGAACCGCAGAGGCTTTTTTAGGTTTAGGTGGTACATCTTCAGCCTTAGCGCCTTTACCGCCCTTCTCGCCTGAATCAGTACCTTTGCCAGCCTGAGCCTTCCCTTCTTTCTTGGCCTGCTTAGCTTCACCCGCCAATTCTTTGCTGGCCTTTCTCAAATTTGTATCCAGCTCGCCACTGCGCCACTGGTCAATCAACTCGGCCACTTCTTCGGGTTTACTTTGCGCAGCTTTCGCCAGGTTATAAAGCACCTCAGTCAGGGGTAACATTACTGATTATATTTTTCTAAGCTGCCTTCGCGGCAGTGAACTAATCCCCTGCTTTTTCTAAAGCGGAACATCCTTTCTAAGCTGCCTTCGCGGCAGTGAACGATATGTTAGTTTGAATATCAACCTTTCTGCTTTTCTAAGCTGCCTTCGCGGCAGTGAACTAAGTCAACACCTTTTTAATAACTGATGTTACGCAGCCCGCAAAAGCTGAAGCTCCTCGTAAGCTTGGCGGGTTGCCCTAATAAGCAATTTTGTCCGTAATGCAAAATGATTGACCTTGTGTTTTATTTTTAAACATTCCAGCTTAAAAACTGCATAAATGGCCATAAAAACGTGGTTGTTTTGGGTGGTCTTAGTGCGTGTCGGCGACTTCGCCAAACCCGCATTACTCTTTAATGATTTATGAAACACTTCCACTTTCCATCGTTTTTGATAGATCGCTGTAATGTCATCGCCGCTGCACGTTAAATCACTGCACGCCAGATTTAACAACCCCGTACTGCCGTCTTTGTTTGTAAAGACCTGTCGAACTAAAAGCACCTCGCGGGCGTAACCTTTTAGCCAACCGCGTACGGCGTGTTTATCGGATAATGCCAATGTTTCTATTCGTACAAAGCGACCTTGTCGTTTGTCTTCTTCGCTTAATGCAATCAGTCGATTATTTTTTAAAGCGGCCACAAAATGTTTTTTTGCTTTTGTAATATGCTCAAAATTTTCGACCGCACTAAACCAGCTATCCATCAAAACATACTGGAATTTAAGCTGATTTTTAACGCAGGTGGTGATCATCTCACGCATTAATTCGTTTTTGGTTATGTCGCTTGCGCGTTTAAGTTGCTGTGTTTTGATATCGCAAAATTGTACCGATTTACGGATCACTTCAAACGCAACTGGTATGGCAGTATCGCCACTGTAATACAGCGCGTTGAGTAAATTAATTCCGCGCACATTGCGCCCACTCACGTGATCAAAATGCCAGCACATAATGTCGTTTTCATCGGTCCATGCTTTTTCTTGGATAGTGTCATCAAAAATTAAAACCCCGTCGGTTTGTTCGATTTGGCGCACCGTGGATTTCACTTGCCGCCATAAATCTTGTGAGCTGTATTCTCGCTCGGATAAAAAACGTGTGACACGATCATGGCTAACATCGCCATCGACCATGGCAGAAAGCCCAGTCGCGGTGGCTTGCCCAAAGGTGCTGAGTAAATAATCGGTGTAGAGTTCTAGGTCGGCTTTTTTCATGCGTGCAGGGTAGCAAAATTGGCTGCGGGGTGCGTAACATCAGTTAATAATTTGTTGCTTTTCTAAGCTGCCTTCGCGGCAGTGAACGATGATGTCAAGGAATTGTCATTGGATACTAATTTCTAAGCTGCCTTCGCGGCAGTGAACCTATACCAACTCGATAACGTTCTTGGGTTAGATTTCTAAGCTGCCTTCGCGGCAGTGAACAATACAGAAATCAACGGGTATTCACTCAGGTTTTTCTAAGCTGCCTTCGCGGCAGTGAACTATTAGGGAATATTGGAATTGGGGTTCTTATGTTTCTAAGCTGCCTTCGCGGCAGTGAACTTATTGCTTGGGAGCGTGGTTAGCTTACACATTTTCTAAGCTGCCTTCGCGGCAGTGAACTATCATGTGGTTAATTAACGCACGCTATTTCGATTTCTAAGCTGCCTTCGCGGCAGTGAACATGAGGGATTTTAAGTGCAAAAGTCTACCCTAATTTTCTTAAGCTGCCTTCGCGGCAGTGAACATCTACTGTTGTCGGCCAATCCCTTTTTAAAGCTTTCTAAGCTGCCTTCGCGGCAGTGAACCGCTTGCCAGAGCACGTGCAGATTGGTTGTATTTTCTAAGCTGCCTTCGCGGCAGTGAACGTCGCTAAATCGTGGGGCCCAGTCTTGCATTTGTTTCTAAGCTGCCTTCGCGGCAGTGAACTGTGGGTAGTTGAAATTCCAGTAAGACGAATACTTTTCTAAGCTGCCTTCGCGGCAGTGAACTACGCGACTGTGTTTATCGACAAGCTCTAACGCTTTCTAAGCTGCCTTCGCGGCAGTGAACAGCAATTAAAATTTACACGGGCGTTGCAAAATTTTCTAAGCTGCCTTCGCGGCAGTGAACTTGGGTTCAGCTATGTCAGTGCTTTATGTTATACTTTCTAAGCTGCCTTCGCGGCAGTGAACTTAGCACGCAATGATCGTCTTGATAACTTGAACTTTCTAAGCTGCCTTCGCGGCAGTGAACGCTCAAAGCTGTGATTCTAAATTCAATTCGTACTTTCTAAGCTGCCTTCGCGGCAGTGAACTGCACGATTATAACTTGTCTGATCTGAGCCGTTTTCTAAGCTGCCTTCGCGGCAGTGAACTGCCTTAAACCCATAACTATGAGATCTGTTTTTCTAAGCTGCCTTCGCGGCAGTGAACGCGAAGCAATGAGTATCAAGTTTGATACCATGTTATTTCTAAGCTGCCTTCGCGGCAGTGAACTCAAAACGCTGACAACACCCCTACCGTAGCTTTGTTTCTAAGCTGCCTTCGCGGCAGTGAACTGCAACAGCAACGTACGACTGCAGCGTGCGACTTTCTAAGCTGCCTTCGCGGCAGTGAACCAGAAAGGGTCTGACTTCGTGGGTGCGATGCTATTTCTAAGCTGCCTTCGCGGCAGTGAACCATACAACGTTCGTGTAATTGCGGACAGCGATTTTCTAAGCTGCCTTCGCGGCAGTGAACTCACGTGAAGTTTTACGATTTCAGCATTTCAAGTTTCTAAGCTGCCTTCGCGGCAGTGAACACTTCAAAGTATCACCGATACGATGCAGCTAATATTTCTAAGCTGCCTTCGCGGCAGTGAACGCATTGCATTATTGACAGCTGAACCCGCCGCTTTTCTAAGCTGCCTTCGCGGCAGTGAACAGTACGACAATGCGAGTAGCTTGAAATCTGATTATTTCTAAGCTGCCTTCGCGGCAGTGAACGCGAGTTAGACAAGCGATGCGGAATCGTGCGTATTTCTAAGCTGCCTTCGCGGCAGTGAACGAAAATTAAAACGCCCGAATTCAACAACGTATGATTTCTAAGCTGCCTTCGCGGCAGTGAACAGGGCAGCCCTATAAGGCGATCTGCATCCGCGTGATTTTCTAAGCTGCCTTCGCGGCAGTGAACTCATGCTATCATGTTCGGCAAAGCTGCATTGATGTTTCTAAGCTGCCTTCGCGGCAGTGAACAGGTCCCAGCAGTTCGAAGATGCCCCCCTTTTCTAAGCTGCCTTCGCGGCAGTGAACTGACTGTGAACAGCCCGTGAACGTTGACCGTATTTCTAAGCTGCCTTCGCGGCAGTGAACCTAGGCCTGAGAGTGCACGAAAGATCAGCAAGGCTTTTCCTAAGCTGCCTTCGCGGCAGTGAACCAGCAGACCTTGTATAAAGTCGAAACAATTTCTAAGCTGCCTTCGCGGCAGTGAACAGGGATTTGGACGCGTTTACGACATCGTTAAGCTTTCTAAGCTTGCCTTCGCGGCAGTGAACCATACGGTGTCCCTAACTCACATCAATCACACTTTCTAAGCTGCCTTCGCGGCAGTGAACTGCGGCGCATGTTTTATATTCGCTTAACGCGATTTTTCTAAGCTGCCTTCGCGGCAGTGAACCAGCGTTCAGCTACAATAAACGCGATTCCATTACTTTTCTAAGCTGCCTTCGCGGCAGTGAACGATGCACGCAAACAGAACGCGATTTTTGAGCTAATTTCTAAGCTGCCTTCGCGGCAGTGAACCGTCGAGCCAACGGCTAACGCCTCTTTACCATTTTTCTAAGCTGCCTTCGCGGCAGTGAACATTGCAAAAACGTCATTTCACGCCAGTTCAGCTTTCTAAGCTGCCTTCGCGGCAGTGAACAAGAGTTTAGAGACAAAAAAATAAGCTGCAACAGCAACTTACCTAAATTTTTAAATTTTACCCTTTGTTTTAAAGTGAGTTTGTAACTTATTGATTTTACTGCGTAATTTTAAAGAGCAAAAAAATAGGGTTGTTAATCGTTTAGCAAAAGATTTAGGAAGGGATGGGTGCTCTTCCAGTTACATTGTTTTATAGGCTTCCGACAATCCCTCGTCCCCCTCCGCGCAAGCAATAAAGCCCCCGCTTAATAAAGCCTCACGCTGCGACGACGCTGCCGACACGTGGCTCGCATAATATTCATCAATCGCCCGCTTTAGCACATCCGTAATTGAACTCTGCTGCTGATTTTTAAGCACCTCTAGTTTATCGAGATACTCCTGTTCTACACGCGCATTAATCCGAGCCATAACCTTCACCTCTGTTTATATTTTGAGCAGAGCATAACCTGTATGACAAGCGTCATACAGGTTATGACAAGGTTAAAACCAGGGGACTGTGGCGGTTTGGCTGAGGCCGTAACAATTGAAATCACCTTTCTTTGGCGCTTTAAAAAGCTGGCGCCCGATAAACAATTTAAAGCGATGATTGTTATTGTCTGCTGCAGGTGAAGATAAACTTTCAAAATCGACAAATGGCAACTTCGTAAATTCACCTTCAAAACCTGCAAAATGCTCTCTTGCTTGCTCAAGTGTTACACCTTTGCGCTTGGCGCGGCGACGCGCTAAACGCTCGGGATTAGATTCACATTGCTTGCGAGTAAACAGCGCATATTGAGCATGCTCTGGTACAGCACGAATACTGGTGACATGGCAATAATCCATTAAACGGCTTAACCACTTTGATACATTCAATTGTGTAAGCACATCTGCGCTCGATGCAAATACCCGCAGTTTTCGGCCCAAACGAGGCTGCCCACTACTGTATTCAGGAAATGCAAAACCCACCTGCCCGCGCCCAAATTCAACCAAGGCTAAATGCATCTGCTGATAAATTTTGCTCCATAAAAAATAATGGCCAATTTCATCATTAGGCAAAAGCGTTATGTCTAGATAATGCTGCATGGCATTACTCCTTATCGCTAGCCCCAAATACGCCACCACGCACAAGCGTTGCCATCACATAGTGCTCATCTTCAACACGCGCCAACTTCTCACCTAGGGCAAAGGCGTCAAAAAAGGTGTAGAAATCTTGTTTGTCCTTAGGGGTACGAAAGGCGGTACCTAAATTTGTCACAGCACCGTAGGGTTCGATGGCAATGGGGCCGGCCGACTGTTCAATATCATTAAAGCTTGGGTACCAGGTATCAATAGTACGCAATGCATTACCGATTTTTTGGGTATGCATTGCGGCAATGCCATTGTTGCTATAGAGAATTTTGCTTTTTTTCTCTTTGCTAGTACTTTTATCTAGCACTAATTCCTCGCTTGGGTAAACCTCTTGCGCCTTACCCACTTTGGCAAAACAATTAATCTCTAACAGTAAAAATTGACTTTCACTCGCCAAGGTTTCAGCAATTCGCTTAGCTAAGCTATTAACGTCATCATGGTTGTCATCAAAGTTTTTTAACGTAATTTTTGTGGCATCAAATTCCCAGCTTTGTTTGGAATCTTCATTTAATGCATTCACTTGCACAATAATATGCTCCGCACCCAAGCGGTTACGCCATAAAAATCGCGCATTGGCAATGTTGGTCGCGTAACGCTTTGCCAGTTCGTTAAAACCTTGCGCTTGAATATATCCGTTTACCGCCGCCGAATAACTTTGTTTAAATTCCGCATTATTACAGGCCGAAGGTTTCTGCACGCCGCCCAATACTTTTAAGGTGAATTGCAACTTGAGTGTGTCTTGCTCTGGCAACAAGGCGCAGGTATCTACGCGTTGCAAATTAGGTTTTTCTACTTCAGCATTTAATTTTAATGGATCATTTTGCACAGCAGCTTTTAACCGGTTAGAGATTGTCCCCCTTACTGATTTTTCCGTTAGCACTAATGGCGTAACCACATTGCGGTCAGCTCCAAGTGGTGCCGTACATATACCCATCAGACGGCACTAATTTTTTTCTCGAATGATAAAACAGATGCAATTGCGTTTTTATTTTTAGCCATGATAATTTTCCTTTATTAAAAATTGATAATTAAAAGTAATCGGACAAATCGGTTGCTTCTTGAAGGGTTTGGCAAAGGTATAAATTGTTTTCTAAATCGGTTTGGTAGCGCCACAGCATGGTGCTTATATTTTCTATGCGATGCGCCATTTTAAATTCCCCCAAAGTCACAATGGCCTCTGCAAAACGGTGTGGCGTATCACTATCACGTTGGTTAAGCGCTTGCCCTAAAGGACTAATCCCCTGAAATCCTACCGCAATGGGCACCAACCAGCCTTTTTCTCTACGGCCAGACAGCCAGAGCACTTTTTCACTTTCCTGCGTGCAGCTATGATGTATCGCCAAGTAATCAATAAGCGCATCTAAAGCATCTTGACCATTTTGCATCGCCTGCTGCATAAGTTCGCGACGTTCCAAAAGCACGTAACCCGGCATTAATTTACGCAATATTTTTTTCGTATCGTCTGGATTTTCGGTATTGGCAAAATAAGGTTGGTCAAAAGTTAATATATCCCCACCCGTCATTTTTAATTGACCATGCATTAGCTGGCTAATAATTGGCAGAACGGCATATTTATGGTCGGCATCTAAACCCGTGTATTCAATAACCAAAGATGCCGTTAAATGGGCTCTGGCTTCTTCAATAAATGAGGGGCGATTTCCGTCTTTATCAAGTGGATTACCCGTACCAATAATAGACGCCACAAAATCGCCAGCGCCACGATGCGTTTGTAGATCAAACTGATGGGACACCACACCGACAGACTTAAACTCAACTTCGGAAAACCCCTCCTGCCGTACTTTACGCTGCAATGCATGTACAGCACCTAACCATGCTGTCATTGCTGGAAAGCCAATTGTAAAAGGGCTGGATAGCGCATTAGCATTTTGCACTTTTATACGCGGCAAAATTAAAAGCCTTTTAAAATCACTCATCGCAAAAACTCCTTATTTCCAACCACCCATTGCGCAATTAAATTTTTAATTTCAGCAAACTCTTCATTGCCAAGCAAAATTTGTTTATCGCCTAGCGCTTTGCTGTAGTTGTTATTTAACCAACGTGTACAGCTATGAATAATTTCATCCAGCCAAAGATCGCTATTTTCGCGCTCGTCAATTTTGTCAGCACAAAGCCATACGGTTTGCGCGGCAGGCAAGCTAGAGGATTCGCGATACTGCTCTATAGATGCTTCACGCAATAGGTAAACAATATCCATTATTTTTAACACAAGCGCCTTGATTCTATTGTCACGTGCCGTCAAAAGTTTTTGGCGAGAGATGTTGCCGCCTAATTCAATTTTCATCACGTCATGTAAGTCTTCAAATAGCTCTTTAAAACTCCAGAGATTTAAAGATTCATCGAAAAAATTACTGAGAGGAAACCGCACTTTACGAACATTTAGCACTGGAGGAACAGATGAAAGTAGATGCGCTTTACCGCCATTTTGATTATTTAAAACACTGATATTTTGCGGTTTAGTGCCGCCATAACCGATGGTGGTGATGTCATAAATTTCGCTATAACCGGCATCGCTGTATTGATTGGTTTTTTTAAGCTCGCGCTGTGCTTTTACTACATCGCCAAAGCGCATGGCGTCAAGCCGCTGGCGCAACTCAAAAACCAAACCAGAATTGGTTAAAACCGAAAGCTGGTGATAATCATCACTAACAGGGAAATAAACCTGCTTAATTTTCGAGCTAGTTACCACATCACCGGAGGCAGGCTCCACCATAGCCATAAAACCCGCTTTAAGTTCGGCATAAGTAGCGGTGGAAATATTCAATAGCTGCCTTGCTTGGTCTGTATCAATGGAAATATGTTGCAATAATGTCAAACCATCCTGCAGCCTTACGTTCAAAAATTTATACACATCGAGTGCTGCTGCATTACCCAATGCATCAGGCTCCACAGCGACATTTCCTGTTCGCAAGTAACCATCATCGTGCCTTGGGCATTCAGCAATAGTGGATGTCACCGTGCCATTCTTATTTTTACGGGCACTCGAATGGCTAAAAGTGCAAGGATGGGTAGCGATTGAAATTTGCCCCGCACGACTAGCTGCATTCGGTAACCACTCCGCTAAAGCAAAAGTGCTTTCGCAAGCTTGCTCAGAAATAGCGATTTCCTCTAAAGAGGCGCCAGCCTTTAAGTTCTTTTTTAACCAAGCCTCTTTGCGCTGGTCAAAAAATTCTTTGATCATTGGTTCATCCATATTTTTCTCCCCTATTAAATTTTGCACATGCCCAATTGTGGGCTGTATTCAAAAGCGTCACTTTCTTTATAGATCGTTAAACTCAATTCACCATACCGCAAGCTCATTCTGCGCTGCGAATAACCACTACTCGCCGCCCATTTTTTCAATAAAGCTAAATAATCTCGCTCCAACCACAAACGTGACTTTTGCTCTACGCCAAGATCACTAATTTTAATATTGCGCTGTTGCTCACGGTTAACCGGTTTACCGTCATCATCTTTTTCTGCCCAATAACAGCGTTTTTTATTTTCATCCCACACATAAAATAGCTGAACTGCTGGCTGTGATCGCCGAAATGCCTGAAATGTTTGAGGCAAACCCGTTAGCCACCATGCGTGCTGTAAATATCCCTGAAAATTACTCACTAAAATAGTGTCGTAATTGGTAAGCAAGGATTCTGTCAACTTATGCTCTATTCCAGCAAACCAATTATTCAATTTTTTAACATCTAACTGAGAAGTAAACTGAATGCGTGGTGCGGCATCTAATCGCTCTGCGAGATCAGCGACATTCAATATTTCATTAAGGTTATGAGTTGGTAAGGGTTTCTTCATGTCACCCTCATAACCAGGTTTTGTAAAATAACAACCGCCCTCTTTATTTTCCGACTCAAAGGCCTTCCAGTTATATTGCAACAAACCTACATTCGGTTGATTGACCTCCCCTGCACGATGGCGACGTACGCGCCCCGCCAATTGAATAATTGAGCGATAAGACGACGGTTCTACCACAGCCCAATCAAAATCGTGGTCTCGCCCAACCTCCTCTACAGGTGTAGCTACCAAAATAAAAATGATATTTTTAGCGTGTGCGTTTTCTAAATGTGAACGAATAACAGGGTGTGAAAATGCTTTTGGCTGTTGGCCACTAAATTCTTTTCGCTTTAATACAGCATCCAAATGCTGTTCCTGTTCGTGCCGCATTAATAATACTTGTTGGCTGTGGTACGCCATTACGCGAATATCCGTATCCTCTGGTAAATCAATAGTTAACAAAAACTTCGTAAGCTCTACACAGGGGCTAATATTAGCCACCCGTACCACCCCAAAAGACACTTTCTTGTTACTGGCCTCATCTACCGTATTGTGTAGTTCATGTTTAGCCAAAATAGCTTGCCAAATACAACCAAAATATTGCGCTTTTTTTGTAGCGCTATCGTTTTTTGGGACAGAAGAATTAAATACACAGTCGATAATAGTGGCTTTACGCTTGGCGGGTTGTTTGGCTAATTTACTCACGCGCTTATCAATAAATTCTGCGTGATTTATTCGGTAATTATTAAGACCTTTTTCATCACTACCGATTTTTACAACTTCACTATTAAACTCATCAACCCAAATACTGCAGATATCAGTCGATGCTTTTTGGCTGAAGCTAAATAGCTGCCACCCTAAACGGTAAGCATTAAAAAAACCTTCGGCTAATGCAGGTGGAATAGTCGCCGAAGAAATCATCACTTTGCGGCCAAGCATACCGGCCATATGTACCAAGCGACCTATTGCGGCTAAGTCTTCACCCGTAAAATCATCTACCTCGTCAATCACTAGATCAGACGATAACAACCGCAAGCTTGGCAAAATATAACGGCCACCACGTTTTGTTTCCGTAGCGCCCATCATGTGATCAATGGTGCAAGCTAATACCGGCGCATATAAAAATTTACGGGCACGCTCATCCGTTAATATGGTGCTTAAGCTGTCCTCCGGTAATAGGCCAGTAAAATCTATATCGTTATCCAGCAATGCCTCTAAAGATTCCGAACCCACTTCTTCATTGCTAGGTTTATTTTCATCCGACTGGATTTTAACTTTGGCGGCGTTGTGTAATTCGGTCACGGCTTTAGAACCAATAAGCACGGCCAACTCATCACCACTCAAGCCTACCCGCTCACGATATTCATCACCGGTTTGCAATGTTAATGTGCGCAACCCTAAGGCCAGCACATAACGCAAACTATTCCCCCCAGGCGAGAGCGCTTGCATAATTTTGGCGTTAGCGAAGGTTTTTCCACAGCCTGTACTGGCCATATTGACGATAAATGCACCGCTAATAGGCTCTTTGTTTTTATATTCAGCGATACGATTAACCGCTTTTTGCTGCCAAGCATAATCACCAGTACTAGGCTTGCGCAGTTCCGTATTATCAAATACGGCGGTTGCTTCTTCGTTTTCTAAACGTTGTAGCATCGGCAACAAATTAGCGATATCCAACGCATGCTTTTTTACACCCACTAAATGTTCGTCGAGTTTTTGTTTTAATGCTTTTGTCGTTCTATCGGTATTGGCAAATAATTGGCTAGGCGACTGCCATTTTTGGCTTTGTGGTTGTGATGAATAATGATGATCGCCCAGCATTAAACATAAACGCGCATGATGCAGTACCAAACGAATCGATTTATTGCTGGTTAACAACTCTATTTGTGGTTTTAGTTCAGCTAATTTTAAAGCCCACCGCTTTACATCCTTTATCCACAAGGTTGAATCCGTCATCAAACCATTGGGAAATTCAAAACATCCTGTTACACGCTTAGCAAAATCAGCTTCATCTTTACGGTTTTCATACCCCCAAGTTTGGGTTATTTGCTGCAGGCACTTATCAATAGATATAGCGTCAACTTCTTTGAAATGATTTAAGTCATCTTGTTTGCCTTTGGGTAACGGCAAGCGATGATGAGAAACTATTAACCACATTAATATTTGTGCTGTTTGGTCATGATTAATAAAAAGCTTTTCTGGTTTTTTTACAACAAAGTTTTTAAGGGCACCTTCATCAATATTCCCTTGCGATAGTTCCGCCAACCAACTGGTATTATTTGAATTGCAATGGCGAATATAAGCATCTAATAATGCACAGGAAATCCATTCATGCCGAATAGGATCACCTAAACCACCCTTGTAGCTTGGCTGCAATTTTTCCTGAAACACTTTTGTGGCCTTACCCCAGTCATGCAACAATGCGGCAAGCGCAGCCAAACTGCGAATTAAGGGTAAATATTCCCAGTTACTTTCCATTAACTGCATTTTTCTTGCGGTACTAGTTAACCGGCACAACACCCTCTTCATTAAATTTATTCCTATTGCCCACCACCCACAAAAATTCACTGCGCGCCCGCGATCTTATCCAGTGGCAACTTACCGCTGTGCTTTTGCTGGCGGTTTGGCGCAGCATTTTTTTAACCGTGAGCAAACCCTCTTCTGTAATTACGGTTTGCCATGTGTTATCGCCAATGCGGTTAGCAAAGGCATCGAGCACGCGGCGTGTTTTTTTGAGTGCATTTTTTTCGCATTGGCTTACAAAAGTGACCATCATAATCTCAGCCCTCTGCGATAAATTTGAAAGGTAGGCTGTGCAGTTTTTGATGGATGTAGGAGGCAGGACGCCGACTTCAAGCGTATAGGGATATATTCACAGCGTGCCATCCAAAACAGCACGGCCTGCCGTACGTGATAAATCCGCATCACAATTCCACCCCATAATTTTCCTGCGGATTTAATTCTTCCTCTTTACCTTGTAGCGCCACTAACTTGACTTGCTCAAATAAAAAATCCAGCGCTTTGTGTTTGGTGAACATTTGCAAACATTGCTGGCGAAATTCTTGTTCGGTGGCGTTTTCTTTGGCGCAGATAAAGGCCATGGGTAATACGATGGCATCTTTAATTAAATCGGCAATATCAAATACCAATGCACCACGGCGGGTTTTACCGTGCATAACTGCAAAAGCGTGAGGAATACCTAACACCCATAGGGTACAAGCAGCTAAACCATAGGCTAAATAATTACCGTGGTTTAAAAAGCCATTGGCTTTGTCGGCACTGTTATTTTGAGCGTCCCGTTGGCGGGTGAAGTCGCCATGTTGGGTAACATTGGCGGCAATTTTGTAGAGGGTTTTGGTGAGCCTTGCTTCTTGAAGTAGTAAATCGGCGGGTTTTTGTGCGGTAATTATGGCTGCTGTAAATTGTTCAAGGGCGTTCATTAGGTCTGGGCTATTGGCATTAAAGCCTTCGGCGCTTAAATCGCGATCATTGCTCCATACATTTTTTAAATAATTGATGCGTGCCTGCTGAAAATCTTTGGCGGCCTCTAGACGCTTTTCAGCCTCAAACCAAAAACTCATCCAGCCCTGTAAATATTGCGTGGGGCGATATTCGCTTTGCGGTGTCATCCATTCTATTTCGGTGCCCATATATAAGGGCGTGCCGCCGCCACTGCAAAAACCAATTAATACGCCCGCTTGCGCCAACATACGCACCGCCGCTTGGGTAATAGAAGTGCCCGAACCCAGTAACAGCACCGTGGTATTGGCAATGGGAATATTCCAATACTGGTTTTCCTGCTTGGCTTCTTTTAGGTAGAGCACACGACCATCTTTTTGCATTACGCGGCAATGCTCTAGGTAATAGAGGTTGGCGCGCTTGGAATGCAATATGGCTTTTAGATCACTGGGGGCTAAATCTTTCATCGGTTTTCTCCCTTTGTGGCAGTATTCAAACAACCCTTTTTTCCCTTCACAATACTGTTCAAAAAACCACTATGGTTTTCATCAGTGTTTTTAATTTTTTAGCCTTAACTTTCAAACAACCAAGGCTTTATCTCGTTTAAATTCATGAGTACTAATTGTTGCGCCTCGGGGTTTACTTCTAGCATTTTGGTATTCACTTGCAGCTCCCGTAATAAATAATTAACCAAGCAACCTTTGGTGGTGATGGTTAATTGGCCGTTTTGCATTTGGTAGTCTTGTTCGATAACGGCGCGTTTTGCGGGGCTTAGGCGGGAGTCGGGCTGGAGGATTACAGTAACGGGGGTATTCCAAGCGGTATCGTGGCTGGCATTAAATTCCGATTTATCCAGCAGCACGGGCACGCCGCGAAAACGGCTTAATACAAAATCGCGGTAGCTACTGCTTTTTTCGCAATAGGCCCGCAAATGCCAGCGCAAACCCGTATTAATAAAACTGTGTGGCGCAATCACGCGGCCTTGGTGGCAGGGGTTAGTGAGGGAGACGTAATCCACATCAAGGCGATGGCTTTTTTTAATTGCTTCGACCAAGCCCCGCATAACAGCAGGGGCCACTTGCCGTGTGGGTAACGCAAGTGTTTGGCAAGGTGCTGTGCGGGCAGTCGTGCTAACCGGTAGCTGTCCCGTTTGTAACCAGTGCAGGTAATCATTAACATCATCACTGATCAATAAACACTCAAATATCTCGCACGCTAAATACGCTTTATGGGTATTGCTGTAGCTGAGGTTGTGGGGCGCATGCTGTTGATATTCGCGCAGTGCAACGCGGCATTGCTGCGCTGATAGGCCAAATTGCTGGCTGAGTTGCGAGCTATTAATACTGCCCTGCCAATAGCTTATTAGCTCAATAAAAAAATGCCGAAGATTGGGCACTGCATTCATCCTTACCGCCTCAACACTCATAAGTGTAATATTTATAGGTGTAATATTTGTGGGGTTGATATTGATGGGTTGGAGATTAATAGGACTTGAGATTAACGTGATTAAGGATAAGGGACACCTATCTATTTACAGAAAACGAACAGGTAACCGCAATCGGCGGCACACAAACCCACCCTAATGTCGCACAAATTACCATGCTAGCAATAAGGCTTCATATGCCACCCCGCTATAAAACACGAAACCTTAGCCGCAGCAACAGGGTGGCTGGACGCGAAACAATGCAGCGCGCCCTTGGTGATTTATTGCAGAAAACAAACTCATATTGCGTTAGAATCGCGCGATTTTTTTTTGCGCTAGACTTGAGGTACTTGCTTAACGAGTACAAGCGCCCTTACCCATAAGGAATTACCGTGAATAGGTTTTCACCATCCACACCTCTCGAACCGGCCATTTTGCAGATGATCGAACAAATTAATGCGCTGTTTACAGAAGCCGTTGGGCCGATTGGTTTGGAGCTTTCAAAAAGTGTGTTTGCACGCTGGCTGGCGGCAGGCAAGCTGGGCGCGGCGGGGTTGCGTCGCTATATCAAAGCGCTGAGCGAACAAATAGAAGATGCAGGCGCCAAAGAAAATTTTTTAACCAAAGCCGATCGCCTGTTACTACGCTTACAAACAGGGCAATAATCGCCATCAATGCGCAAAAAATTAACGATGTGGATACACCATGAAAAAAAGTAAATTGTCTCTATCAAGCAAATTTGTAGGCTTGTTAATGGTTGTAATTGCCCTTAACGGTTATGCCTATTACTCTATTTTGCACAATATTTATCTTGAGCAACTTAAAGCTCAAGCCCAAACAGTGGTGAGCAACGTGGAGGCTTTTGGTGCTTGGGTTGCCGGCAATGGCCGCGTTTGGGTAAAGGATAAAGACAACAATAGTTTTTTAAGTAAAGCGGCATTTCATCCCGAAGGTGCTCCCGATAGTACTGTGCATTTTTATTCTAAAAATCCAGCACTGGCACAGCGCGAATTTTCGGAGGTGGTTGCGCGCTCGGATTCACCTGCTAAATTCCGCATGACCTCGCTCAATGTAATGAACCCCGTTAATGCGCCCGACGAGTTTGAAATTACCGCGTTAAATAGTGTTAAAAATTCTGGCAAAAAAGAGTATTACGATTTTGTGGGGGGCAGTTACCGTTATGCCAAAGCGATTTACCATAGTGAATCTTGCATTGGTTGCCATGGTGACCCCGCCAAAGCTCCGGCTGATGTCATTAGCCGTTACGGGGAGAAAAACGGTTTTGGTTTTATGGAGGGCGATTTGGCGGGTGTGATTAGCGTAACGATTCCTTCGCGAAAACTGTATTTTAATGTGTTGAGTTTTGTGGGCGTTAAAGAAATTGTCATTGTGATTTTTTCGATTTTTATTGTGCTGTTATTTGTGCGTATTGCTTTAATTAACCCCATCAAAAAACTCACCAGTGCCGCGCACGATATTTCGACCGGTAAAGAGACGCCAATTAATATTGATGGTATTGCTGAAAATAGCCGCAACGAGATACACCAATTAAGTTTGGCCCTCAACCGTATGCGCACTAGCTCACAAGTAGCGATTAAAAAAATGCGCGAGGCCGAGGCCACAACAAAAGATATTTTGGCAAAAGCCAAAGCGGCTATTGCTAAACTCAAACGCGATAACAATCTCTAAAAACGCATTATTTACGGCGTTATTCGGCCATAAAAAAAGCCCTCATGCGTAAACCATGAGGGCTTTTTTGTTTTCTACAGCCCAACAAAACTACAGAGGGCGGTCTATTAACGTCTATTACCTTATTGCTTAGCGATTAGCGATTAGCGATTAGCGATTAGCGATAAGTGATTCTGGTTTGCGTAAGGAGCTCTTGATTTAATAAAACAACTCGCCCAACCAAAGCGCCCGCCATTAATAAAGTTATGTGAGACAAGCGACGAATTAGGGATAAAATCTACAAAATTGGCCATTAAAATGATGCCCAATGCAGCTGAATAATCGCCGCTTTCCACGGGGAATTTCGCTTTTGAAGCACGCCGTAAAAAGAAATACCAATAGGTTAGCGGTGTACACAGCAAACCAAACATGCCCAGATAACCAATCCACCCCCATGTACCAAAAACAATAATCCAAACACCATCCGTCACGCTGGTCATTTTACCGTTGGCGTCATAAATCTGGTTGCGCCCCCAAGACCCCCAACCAAACCAAGGTCGCTCATTAGCCTTAGCCTGCAGGTCATCCTCATTATTTAAGCGAAACTCAAGGGATTGCGCGCGATCCTTATTATATTCTTTGATTAATGCCGTAAAAGACTGCAGCTCTGGGGCAATGCTTTCGCGAATCATGGGGTAAATCAACACCACCACACCCAAAATAGCGGCCATCAAAAATTGTTTTTGGGGTTTTACCAATAACAGCAAGCCTAAGCCCGCCACCAAATAAAACAACACGCCCATGGTTTTACACAAAAACACCGCCACAAATAAAATCCAAAACACCTGAAAACCCGAGAATTTCCAAATGGATATTTTATTCTTCATTAGGACAAAAGCCGCAATGCACGCACTAAAGGTAAAAAAAGCCACCAACAAACCATGCCCTAAAAATACCACAGGGCGATAACCCCCTTGACGCATTTGCTGGCCAAACTCATGTGGGAAAAAACCATAAATTTGTGCATGTAATTGTGGGCTCATGCGGATTTCCCAAAGCATCGGCAATATATACATCATTCCCAGCGCTGCCGACCAATAAATCAAACGACGATGAGCAATCGCCGTATTTAAAAGGTGATAGCCCAAATAAAAGGGCACAAAAAACCACGTAAAATGCCCCAGTAGTACGCCGATCAAATCCCATACACGCAGCGCCGGTATAAAGCCCTTATCAAACACTAACGGGTCGCCGTTTAAAAAAACCGTAGCCACACTGCCTAAAAAAATAGCGGCAATGCACTGGTTATGAAACGTGGTAAATGTAAATATTCCTTTGACGCCAACCTCTTTAAAACAGAATAAAAAAGCAACTATCGCCGCCATAAAGGTTTTATCAATCGCCGGTAATAAAGGAGGGTCAATCGCCACTTTAACCGGCAACAACAAATACGGCACCATAAGCAAAAGAATGACCGAATCTACCAAAGGTAGTTTACGCTTAAGTCTGAGTGCGATTAGAGGCCACAGCAGGAGCATGGCGTAGGCAAATATATTGGGCATGGTATTTTATCGGTAAAGTAAGGGTTATCAATTTTATTGCGGCGCAACTTTTTATTACGGCGCAACTTTTTATTACGGCGCAACCTTTTATTGTGGCCAACTATGTAACTCACCACGATAAAAGATCCTACACCTCGGTAGAATGAGGTAAAGCGAGGGTATAGCGATAATAACAGAAACCTACAATAACAAACGTCGCTGCGAAAATTAGCGTCGTTAAGGTTAAGATCACACGCACTAGACGTTAGCCAACCAATGATCACACCAGCGTTCAAACTCTTCTTTAGCGCGCGGTGGTAAAAAATAATAGCCCTGCATAACAGCGCAGTTTATCCCTAACAAATAATCCATTTGATCCTTTTCCTCTACACCCTCGGCCACCACATGCAAATTAAGGCTTGCAGCAAGCTTTAAAATACCTTCGGTTAAACGTTGGTCTTGGCTATTGACCAAAATACTTTGCACAAAAGATTTATCTAACTTAACTACATCTAAAGGCAATGTGCGCAAATAATTCAGCGATGAATAACCAACGCCAAAATCGTCCAAGCTAATGCGAAGACCTATAGCTTTCAGCTCGGTAACAACTTGCGTAGCCACTGCAGAGTCGGCGATTAAGACGGCCTCTGTTAATTCCACACCTAAATACTGCGCGGGAAATTGATGGCGAGCCAGTGCATCCTTCACTTTGCCAACAATATCGTGATTTCTAAAATGTAATCCCGATAAATTAATCGAAACTACCATCGCCCTGCCTTCCTGAAGCCACTCCATGCCCTGCTTACACGCCATATCTAAGACATAATAATCCACCAACTGCACCAAGCCAGATTCTTCGGCATAGGGAATAAAAACATCGGGATATAACAAACCATGTTTTTCGTGATACCAGCGCACCAATACCTCACAACCGTATAACTCGTGTGTTTTTGCGTTCACCTGTGGTTGAAAAAACAGTTTTACATCACCATTTTTAAGCGCTCCACGCAAATCGTTTTGTACCATTAGGCGATGCTTGGCGGTGACCTCCATGCTGTTTTCAAATAATTTAAATTGGTTTCTACCTGAGTCTTTGGAGGCGTACATGGCAATATCGGCGGCACGTTTAAGTGTTGTCATATCGCTGCCGTGCTCGGGATAAAGTGCACCACCCAAGCTCATAGTGACATTCAA
The DNA here is from genome assembly GCA_034519605.1 of Marinagarivorans sp. Taxonomy (GTDB): domain Bacteria; phylum Pseudomonadota; class Gammaproteobacteria; order Pseudomonadales; family Cellvibrionaceae; genus Marinagarivorans. The sequence continues at coordinate 9,422 of JAXHOG010000053.1, read as the reverse complement.
ATGCTTGCCGTTAATTAACAGTGGAGCGGCGATCATGCCAAAGAGTTTTTCGGCAATGCGGTTACTACTGGCTTGACTCGGCAGGTTTTCGGTAATGATTAAAAACTCATCCCCCCCCAAACGGCAGATAAAATCCTCATCGCGTAAGGTTGTTGTTAAACGATCGGCAATAATCACTAATAGCTCGTCACCCACATCATGGCCGAGCGTGTCATTAATATTTTTAAAATTATCTAAATCCATCAAAAACAGTGCGAATATTTTTTGATGGCGCTTAGCGTGTGCAAGAATCGTGGTGAAGCGTTCAGCCAATAAAGCTCTGTTGGGCAGTCCTGTCAGCGAATCATGAAAGGCGCGATAACGAAATTCATTAGCTAAACGCTCTAGCTCGGCGGTACGCTGCTGCACCGTTTTTTCCAACATTAAATCGCGCTGTTCAATTTGATCTAGCATGCGATTAAACGCCAGTGCCAACTCACCAATTTCATCATTGCGTACAATATCTGAGCGCAATGCGTAATCACCATCTTGTGTAACGCGGCGCGAAATAAGGCTGAGTTTTTCAATTGGAAAAGTAATGGATTGCTGAAGCTTATGACTAATTAAAAAAATAAATGCACCCACCGCCATAAAAATAAATACCGCGAGAGCGAAAGTTTTTGTCACTTGTTGATGCAGCTCGTTGCGACTTACATAAGCCTTAACAAAAGCAATTTCTTCTCCATCAACCATCACACCATGCACAAATAAATCGATATTTTTTTCAATTTTTGCATTTTTAATAACAGCATTAGGCAGCGTAATACCAACAACAAAATAAGATCCATTACTAAATTTAGGCGTTTTCGCATAAGCTTTAGCAAAATTTTTTTGAGTATCTACATTCATTAATGCTTGCCGATATTCTTTTAGCCAGGCTTGGTATTCGGTTTTAAATACTTCGGTTAATTCAAAATCGGCATTGAGCTTTTTTAGCTCCACAAATAAAATATCACTATCGACGGCTAATCCTTGCAAAAGCTCGCGAGCAGAGCTTTCGTGTTCAAAAACAATGCTAGCAGCAATATTGGTAGCCAATACACCCAGCTCGGCATGCACCTGCTGATTACGTTTTGACGACAACAAGTTGACCGTGTACGCCAAAAAAACAACAGCCAATAACAGCATGCCAACACCCGCGCCCGCCATAATAATTAACCGCAAACGGGTGCGTAATTTATGCCAGCGGGCAATACGCATTACTCCTTAACCTCCCGAGCCAAACCCAATAACTTAGCGCTAATATCCAAGCTCTGCCGTTTGGCGTTATGGCGATTAATATCAAAGCTTAGCTTATTATTTTCCAGCACTAAGTGCACCGTGGCTTCAGGGAAATCCATGTCTTGCTCCACCACCAAGAGTGCGCCATTAATTGATGATAGTGAGTAACTTTTAGCCGCAAAGGTGGATGTCAAATAAATTAATTGGCAATGGTGCGATGATGAATTAGCCGAGTCGCGACCATTCACGGCAGCATGACTATTAGCTACAGCATGACTATTAGCTACCGCATGACTGGGCGCATCTTCTGTATTTTTAAAAGCTCCCGTAACATCAAAAAAAACCTCGATCGTACCACTGGATTTTTGCGCTATTTTGTCAAATTCTGTTTTTAACAAAGGATTATCACTGGCGATGCAAATACGTTTTATTTTGGGGTTATTGGGCCAAGTTATAAATTTTGTAAAATAATAAATATAGGCCGCCGTTAAGGGTGGCGAGCGTTCTTCGGCATAAGTTATATTTTGACCAAGGGCATAAAGTAATAAAAATAAAAAATAAAAAATGCCCTTAAAAGAACAAAATACCTTTTGTAGCCAGCGTTTAACGCTAACGTAAGCCATCGATGCGCACACCCGCGCTAAGATTTTATTCACCACGAGGCATCCAGTTCATTTTCAAATAAACGGAGGTGCCGGTGTAATAATCACCCGCATTAAAAAGCTCACGCGAGCCTTCAACGTAAGGAGCATTGATGAGATTACGGCCGTTTAAAGACAACTCCCAATCGGGATGTAATTTCCACGCAATTTTGGCATCGAGAGCCAAATAACTTTTCACAACGGTATTGGGTAAATCGTCCACATAACGCAACCACACATCCACCTCGGTATTGGGGCGAATATTCCACAGCGATCGCAAACTATGTTGCCATTCGGGGGCCTCGTCACCACGCGCTAAGGCGCTACTTAACGACTCGGCCTCATTGCCGTAATCTACATTAATATAAGAGCCCGAATACTGCAGCATCCACGCGCTAGTCGCGGGGTAGGTAGCTAACAATTCAAAACCCGAATTAATACGCGATTTATTGGCGGCGGGAGAAAATTGCAGCGCGTAATAAGGTGTAGCGCCTTCAAACCTTAGCTCAGGGGGCACGCGCTGTTCGGTGCCGACTAATCGCTCGTAATGATGACTAAATAAGGTAGCATCCAAGCTAAAACGTTGACTCGGCACAAAGCGGTAACCTAACCCATAAGCTTTTAACACCGTATCGTCGAACGGTTTACCCTCGCTAACCAATTCAACACGTGCAGGAACACTTTGCATCTCGGTGGGTGGAAATGTGTAAATCGCAAGGCGGCTTTCACTATTTAAAACTCGCGAAGGCGTGCTCACCGATTTAGAGGCGCTCATCCAAAATCGGTGATGTTCGGCGGGTCGCCAGAGTAAATTCAAAGAAGGTTGCACGGCTATGCGGCTTAACGAATGTTTGTCAAAACGCCAACTCAGCGTTAATAACCAAGCATCCGCTAAGGTGATATTGTCTTGGATGTAGGCGCTCATTGTATTGACGGTTGACTGCTCGGGATATAAAAACACATCAAGACCGCCTGCGGGAAAGGCAAATAAACTTTCGGTGCGGCGCGCAAATAACCCTGTCACTAGAGTGTGGCGATCAAACAATTCACCGGTCCACTGCCACTCAAGATCGTAGTTGCGGTCATCCCAGTGATAGGCCGTTGTATCGCGGTGGACTGAATCAATATTGAGCAACAAATACCATTCGCCGATGCTTGCCTCACGCGTCCATTTGGAGGAGACATAATAACCTTGCTTGGTTTCGTCGCTGTAAAGCGGTACTACCCAAGGCCATTCCAACTGCTGTTTAGACCAAGCCACCAACGACCGAGTCTGCCAGGCCGCCGCTTTAACCGAAAAATGCTGTTTGTCATCGCGCAAGTTCCAGCCAGCATCAACACGACGACTATCCAGACCATCGCTATGCATATCGGCTTGAACGGGATCAAAAGCATCGACTTGATGAATATCCGCAGAGATAAACGCTTGCGCGTTATCGCTAAAAGCAACGTCTTTGCGGCCATAAAACGAGTGTTTTTCGGCGCCATCACCCAGCGTCAAACGTACTTGAGCACTTGTTTTAGCATCGGGGTTGCGGGTAATGATATTGATGACGCCGTTCACCGCATTGGCGCCCCACATACTGCCGCCCGGACCACGAATCACTTCAATGCTCTCGATGTTTTCCAAACTTAACTGCAGCTCATCCCAGTTAACGCCACTAAATAGCGAGGTATATAAGCTGCGGCCATCAATCAACACTAAAAAATAACGTGCAAAACGACCGCCCAAACCACGCGCCGAAATGGCCCATTCACTCGGCGATATTTGCCCCACTTGCAAGCCGGGAACTAAACGTAGGGCATCGGGAATATTGGTGGCGGTCGAACGACGAATGTCCTCACGGCTTAGGACATAAATAGCCGAAGCAGAATCTTTCAGTGTTTCGTCACGTTTGGAAACACTGGTCACTGTGGCGTCCATTTGCATTAAAGCTTCAAGGGGGAGATCAATCAATTGATCGGCACTTAAAGGGGAGTCGGCATGGGTTAATGAGGCGGCATACAGGCACAGCAAGGTTGCGCCGCCAGCACTACAGATTTTAAAAGCTCGACGAAAACCTAAAGCCCCAGAATTCAACAATTCCATAACATCAACCCAGAGTGGTCTAAAGACTTGGCGTTTATGGCTTTAAAAAGGCTCTAAAAATTTTAGCGAAACACAAAGGCTGTTGTTTACGCGCGATTAAATCCTTTTAAAGACATAACACCTTCAACAAGCTTAGTCACACTCAAGACAATAGCCACCGCAAAGGGATTATGAAAACCACCGCCAAGACACAAGATCCGCTCATTCATCATCGAAGTGATCAGCGCCACTTGATACCAAACTCTGCTCAACGTTATTCAGCTTTTGCTTCTGGCCAAGCGTTTAATACCGCATTGACGAGGGTTGCAAGAGGAATGGCAAAAAATACCCCCCAAAAACCCCACAAACCCCCAAAGACCAATACGGCCAAAACAATCGCCACGGCGTGCATTTTGACGGCTTCCGAGAACAACAAAGGCACCAACACGTTGCCGTCCAGCCCTTGGATTACGCCGTAAGCCAACATGAGGTACATAAACTCATTGCTCCAGCCCCATTGAAAAAAACCAATGATCGCCACAGGAATTGTCGCTACCGCCGCGCCGATGTAGGGAATCAATACCGATAATCCCACCATCACCGCCAATAGCAGCGCGTAGTTAACACCCAGCAGCGCAAAAACCACCCATGTCACCGCGCCCACAATCAAAATTTCCATCACCTTGCCGCGGACATAGTTGGCAATTTGCTGGTTCATTTCAGACCAGATTTGCTGCATTAAAGGCCGCTTGCTGGGTAAACGGCTGCCCAGCCAGACCGTCATTTCGGTGCCATCTTTCAAAAAGAAAAACACCAAAATCGGCACTAACACAAGGTAAATAATAATACCGAACAACACTGGTAACTGCGCCAACGAAAAGCTCAATACCGATTGTGCTGCCTGTCCTAGCTTGGCGCTGGCAGAGGCAATTAATTGATCAATTTGATCTGGCGATAACAGCCCGGGATAACGCTCGGGCAATACCAGCATCAAATGCTGGATTTCTTTGAGCATTTTGGGCGACTCCGCTGCCAGCTTCACCGCCTGCCCCCACATAGCGGGCAATAAAATCAACAGCATCACCACAATAAAACTGACCAACAACAAAAATGCAGCAGTGACAGCAACAATATGCGGCGCCCGCCATTGCTCTAGCCGCGCCACCACGCCCTGCAATAAAAACGCGATGATAATCGCCGCAATCATGGGCGCTAATACCACACCCAAACTCACCAATACCAGCACGCTGGCCGTCAACAAGACCATGATCAATACAGCTTCTTCATCCGCAAAATAACGCTCGGACCAACGTTTAAAAATTCCAATCATGCTAACGGGCCTTTTTGCAGAATATATTCAAAGTAGGAGGGTGGCGCTTCGGCATGTTCACTAAACAGTACCAAGCTATGCGCCGATAACTCGGCAAACGAATGAAAATCCCGCACCGAACCCGCATCGGTCGCCAGCACTCTGATGTGCTCACCACGCTCGCAGCCATTGAGCGCCAACTTCGCTTTTAACAGCGGCATTGGGCAACTTAAACCACGTGCATCAACCAAGGGGAGATCAGGAGAGAAAAAGTGCGTCATAGCGCGTAAAGCCTTAAAACCGTGGGGAATTTTCGCGCGCATTGTAACTCTTTTGGTGTAGATATAACTAAAGCAACGCGACCGGTAAACGCTCAAAGCGACCGACACAGACAAATAAAGCACTGCAGCCAAAGGCTACGGGCAATGCCATAATGGCCGCCATTTTAGCCGTTCCATTTCTCAACCACCGACGCCACGAGCCTCCACCCTTATGTTCACGCTTTGCGCTCATAGATTCAGCCTTCGCACCATCTTGCTAAAGCTTCGCACCCTACGGCTAAGCCTGCCGCTGGTCTTTTGCACCATCCACACAGCACACGCCAATATTGAGCTGCCAAGCATTGGTGAAAACAGCGCGGGCCTGATCTCGCCCACCGAAGAATACGAGCTAGGCCGCCGCGTCATCAGCCAATACCGCAGCTACTTCCCACAATCTCAAGACCCCTATTACGAGGAGTATCTCAACAATATCCTCGGCAAGATGGTCTTACACAGCGGCCTGCCGCCACAAAAACTGGCGTTATTGGTGATTGACGACGCCAACATCAACGCCTTTGCCGCACCCGGTGGCATTGTGGGCGTCAATACCGGCACCTTTTTAGTCGCCCAAACCGAGCAACAATTAGCGTCGATTTTGGCCCACGAACTCGCTCATTTAAGCCAACGCCACTACGCCCGCCGCCTCGCTTACCAGCGCACCCAAACGCCCATGAACATCGCCACTTTATTGGGCAGCATGTTGATTTTGGCCTCGGGTAATGGCGATGCCGGTATGGCTGCGATCACCGCCACCCAAGCCAAACAAATCAGCAACTCGCTGAGTTTTGGTCGCGACATGGAGCGCGAGGCCGACCGCGTGGGGCTCGACACCCTTATCAACTCGGGTTTTGACCCCCAAGGCATGCCACAAATGTTTGAGCAGCTCGCCCGAGCCTCGCGCTACCGCGCCAAATTGCCCGAATTTTTACTGTCGCACCCCATCACCGAAAGCCGCATTAGCGACGCGCAAAGCCGTGTACAAAGCTTGCCCTTACGCCACGTTGCCGACAACGAGGTGTTTCAAATTCTTAAAGCCCGCGCCATTTTGCGCCACGAAGCCAATCCCCAAGCGGCGGTTAAACGTTTCACCGACGAGCTCAACGGCATTACCCTATCGCCACTCACCGCGCGCTACGGTTTAGTGCAAGCACTTGTCGCCAGCCACCGCATCGACGACGCCCTGCGTGAATACGCCGAACTGGAAAAAAACTACAGCCACTTAGCCGCCGTGCGCATCGCCAAAGCCGACATCTACGCCGCCAGTGATCGCCTCGATCTGGCGCTCGGCATCCTCAAAACCGAACTCGACAAAACACCCTCAAGCCACGTCGCCAACGTACGTTATGCCGAGCTATTAATGCAGGCAAACCGTTACGAGCTCGGCGAGTCGGTGCTGGAAAACCACGTCAAACGCGAACCCGAAAACGTCTATGTTTGGTATTTATTGGCCGAAATGCACGGCCTCGCGGGCCACATCTTGGAGGTGCACAAAACCCGCGCCGAATATTTTATTTTGATGGGTTTTTACGACAAGGCCGAAATCCAACTGCGCAATGCGATTAAGCTGGTCGGCGACGATAAATACGACAAAGCGCGCCTTGAGCAGCGCCTCGTTTTTGTCCAAAAGAAAATCAAAGAGAATGTTTAACTCATGCCCGACTCCAGCGCCAGCAGCCCTCATCGCCTACACCTAAACACGCCGTTTTTATGCCCATCGTGCAAGCAAAGCCTAAAAGCCAAAGGCGCAGGCAGCCTAGCCTGCAGCAACAATCACAGCTTTGATATCGCCAAAGAAGGCTATTTGAATTTACTGCTCGCGCAGCACAAACGCAGCAAACAGCCCGGCGACGACGCCACCATGATGGCCTGCCGCCAACAGTTTCTAAACACCGGCCATTATGAATTTTTAGTGCGCTACTTGGCCGAACAATTCACCGCCATCCAACCCGCGAACCTATTGGATATTGGCTGTGGCGAAGGCTATTACGGGCAGTTTATTGAGCAACATTTACACGCATCCAGCACCACAAAAACCTTCGATTTACTCGGTATCGACATCGCCAAAACCGGCGTACGTCTGGCCGCTAAACGACGCAACCAACATCAACAACCAAGCTACAACGCCCTTGCGGTAGCGAGTGCTTATGATCTACCGCTCACCGACAGTAGCATTCATGCGGCCCTCAGCGTATTTGCCCCGCTCGATGCCAACGAGACCGCGCGCGTCTTAGTGCCAGGTGCTACGCTCATCACCGTTGGCCCCGCCAGCAACCACCTGCAAGGCTTGGCCGAGCAAATCTACGAGACCTTCAATCCTCACCAAAGCGGTTTTAATAGGCTCGATAGCAGTCCACAATTCATTGGCACCGCGCAACACACACTCAACCAAACCGTCACGCTCACCGGCACCGCCATTTACAACCTGCTCACCATGACGCCCTATTACTGGAGCGCCTCGCAAGACACCCAGCAAAAAATAAAAACGCTGGATAGCCTCACGACACCGCTGGCGTTTGAGGTTAAAACTTACCGGCGTTTATCGCCTTAAGGCCACTCGCCCGCCGCTAAATTTGCTACTATTCGCACCGTTTATTTCAGACGTACACCCCTAATTACGCTCGGGCATTGCACACAAAAGCCCGCACACCCGCGAATCACCCAACCGAGGTTCCCATGCCCATATACCGTTCAAAAACATCCACATCCGGCCGCAACATGGCGGGCGCCCGTGCCCTTTGGCGCGCCACCGGGATGAAAGACGACGACTTTCAAAAACCCATCATCGCTGTGGTTAACTCCTTTACCCAGTTTGTGCCCGGCCATGTGCATTTAAAAGACATGGGCCAGTTAGTCGCACGCGAGATTGAAGCCACCGGCGGCGTCGCCAAAGAGTTCAACACTATCGCCGTGGACGACGGCATCGCCATGGGTCACGACGGCATGCTTTATAGCCTGCCAAGCCGCGACATCATCGCCGACAGCGTTGAATACATGGTCAACGCCCACTGTGCCGACGCCATGGTGTGCATCTCCAACTGCGACAAAATCACCCCCGGCATGTTAATGGCCGCCATGCGCCTTAACATCCCCGTGGTGTTTGTTTCTGGCGGGCCGATGGAAGCGGGCAAAACCAAGCTTAGCGACAAAAAACTCGACCTCGTCGATGCCATGGTAATTGCTGTAGACGATACCGCCAGCGACGAAAAAGTCGCCGAATACGAGCGCAGCGCTTGCCCAACGTGCGGCAGTTGCTCGGGCATGTTTACCGCTAACTCCATGAACTGCTTAACCGAAGCCATGGGCCTAAGCCTACCCGGTAACGGCAGCATGTTGGCCACCCACGCCGACCGCGAACAACTCTTTAAAAACGCTGGCCACTTAATTGTTGAGCTCGCCAAACGCTATTACGAAGGCGACGACGACAGCGTATTGCCGCGCAATATCGGCAATTTTCAAGCCTTCGAAAACGCCATCGCGCTCGACATCGCCATGGGCGGCTCGACCAATACCATTCTGCATTTACTGGCCATCGCGCAAGAAGCCGAAATCGACTTCACCCTTAAAGACATCGACCGCATGAGCCACAAAGTGCCGCAGCTGTGCAAAGTGGCGCCCAACTCACCGGATTACCACATGGAAGATGTGCACCGCGCGGGCGGCGTGATGGGTATTTTGGGGGAACTCGACCGCGCCGGTTTACTGCATAACCAAGTGCCCACCGTGCACAGCAAAACCTTTACCGAGGCGCTGGATAAGTGGGATGTGATGCGCAAGCCCTCTGCCGAGGTGATGAACTTTTTTAAAGCCAGCAATACGTAACTTCG